>CAYRZQ010000001.1:0-150068 GCA_964428835.1 uncultured Comamonadaceae bacterium
ATTTTGATAAGGCTCTACAATTGTGATCTTTCCTTCGATGGTGTTCACCAAGGCTCCAATGCCGCCATACTGGCCCGTTTGCATAAACATTGCGTCTTCAATACGCGTCTCTGGATAGTATACGGTATAAGGATCCAATGAACGCAGCATGGCGTCGATGCCCGTCTTCATTAGCATTCCAGGCTTTGTGTCATCCACATAGTAGATGTTCAACTCCTTGTAAAGTGACGTGAAGATTTCGATGTTTTTCGAAATTTCAAAATACTCATCGGCCAGAGTAGCCGAAGAGGTAACAACTCCTGCCACAAAGAGCGCCGCGAGCCAGCGCTTGGGTTTTGAAAAAATATTTTTAATCTGCTTCATTCTGATTAGGCTTTTCTTGCAAACGACTTTTGAATCGTTTTAAAACTTCAAAAATTTTGCCGTGAACATATTGATAGTTGGGCAACTGACGGCCAGTGAATATGAAAAAGATAGCAACTTGCTTTTGTTGATCAACAAGAGGTTGATAGATCACTTGTTTCTGTTTTCGGTAAGCCTCGCGCAGCAAGCGTTTAACTCTGTTTCGATCATGCGCGCGTTTGAAAATTCTCTTGCTCACCGTAAACATTGCTTGAGCTGGAACGGCCTCGGGCAGATCCACAAAGCGATACACCATCACTATCGCGGGTGTTTTGATACTCTCACCCTTTGCGTGCACATCCTCGATAATCTTCTTACGTGTCAATCGCTCAGCTTTCGTCAGGCCTTGTGGGGCGCTGGCGGGCAGCGATATGGTATGATTATTATCTTCCAAACTAAAGTCAAAACAAATTACTGAATGGCTGCGTACTTATTGTACTGGTTTGCCACATCCAAGGCCTTTTTGAAGTCTCTGTCCGATTCCAACAACACACGCTGCATAGCATCATCGTCATAGATGTGACGTGCAATCTGTGCTTTCACACGAGATTTTAATTCTCCATTGATTGGTCGCAAAGAAGCTTTCGAAACTTTTATTCCAGACTTCTCAGCCATCTTGAGTACCTCAGCAATCATCGCGTCACTCACTTGGAATTTTTTTACAAAGTCTTTTTGGTCTTTAAACTTTTCAAACTCCTTGCGACGAGATTCGATGTAGTTAAATGAAAACTCTCGAATTACTCCTGAATAGCTCAATTCGCCGAGAACGCCGTTGAGATAAATAGAATCGAGAGGTACAAATACATCTGGCATAATGCCACCACCTCCATAGACCGTACGTTTCAATGGGCCAAGTGTTGTGTATTTCAATGAATCAGGGAAGTGAGTGGTATCAACTACTGTAAGCTCACCTCTTTCCAAGCGACTGTGAAAATCATTATCATAATCAATAGAATCACCATAAGGTTTTTGAATGCATCTTCCTGTGGGCGTGTAATATCTAGCCACCGTAAGACGCAGCGCACTGCGATCTGGAAGTTCTATTTCATGTTGAACCAAGCCCTTACCAAAAGACCTTCTTCCAACTGTTACAGCTCGATCCCAATCTTGTAGGGCTCCCGCAACAATCTCACTCGCGGAGGCAGAACTTTGGTCAATCAATACAATGACCGCCATATCTCGGAACTTTCCATTCTTCGACGACTTAATTTCATCCTTGCCGGCATGGCGACCGTCGGTGTATACAATGGTTCTGTTATCGGGCAAAAACTCTTCAATCATTTTAGTAGCCTGATCCATCAATCCACCGCCATTGCCGCGAAGATCAAGGACGAGTTTTTTACAGCCTTCTTCCTTCAGTCTGCCCATTTCGTCGTAGAATTCTCGATAGGTGGTTTGAGCAAAACGCTCTACCTTAAGATACCCGACACTATCATTAAACATAAACGCCGAAGAGACGCTCTCAATTGGAATACTTCCTCTGGTAATTTCGAACGGTAGCTTTTCACCCTTTCTGAACACTTCCACATTCACAGACGAGCCTTTCTTGCCTTTAAGAAGCTTCTGTGCCTTTTCAGAATCGAGCTCCTTTCCAGAGATTTCCTCTCCTTCTACTTTCACGATTCTATCACCACTTTTGAGTCCTGCTTCTTCAGATGGTCCGCCAGGAACAGTTTTGACGATTACCAAAGAATCACGTAAAATCATAAATTCTACACCGATGCCATCAAACTTGCCCTCCAGCTGCTCTTGCGCCTGCGCAAGGTCTTCGGGATTCATGTAATAGCTGTGTGGATCCAGGTTTTTCAAAACACTTTGAATCGCATCATCGATAAGTTTTTTCTTATCAACGCTATCCACATAGTTGTCCTCGATAAAGTCGATCAGACTCACGAGTTTATTGGGGTTTTCTTCACTACCCGTTTTTACTTGCAATAGGTTGCGGTCACCCAGATTGGTGCCGATAAACATCCCCACTATCAGTGTCCCTGCAAAGAATAAGGGTTGAAGCGCTGATGGTTTCTTAGACGTCCCCTGTCCAGGATTATCGTACTTTTCTAAACGTTCGTTATTCATGTATGCTTTCTTAACCATCAATGATTAAGATTGTTGCAAATTACAGTAATTCGCCACACCGCCCCAAACGTTGGTGAAAAAATAGTTACGGATTTAGATACTAGCGACTAGTGACTAGCGACTAGTGACAAGTTTACTGAACACTATCATACTAGCATACTAGCATACTATCATATTATCTTATTATCTTATTATCCACCTCCAGCCCCGCTTTCCTCAAAAAATCCAAACCAGTGGTGTCTTTGTATTCGTGCACATAGACCACGCGTTTGATGCCGGCTTGGAGGATGAGTTTGCAACAGTCTTTGCAAGGAGATAAGGTGATGTAAAGCGTCGAGTCTTTTGCATTATTGGTAGAACGCGCTACTTTCATAATCGCATTCGCCTCGGCGTGCAGCACATACCAATGCGTGTTGCCTTCGTGATCCTCGCAATCATTGGCGAATCCGCTTGGTGTCCCATTATATCCATCGCTAATGATCATGCCGTCTTTCACCAACAAGGCACCCACTTTTTTGCGGGTACAATGAGATAGTTTGGCCCACTCGGTGGCCATCAACAAATATGCGCGATCATAGCGCTCCTGCTTTTCTGATGTCATGATGTAATAAAAAAAGAAACCACTCTGCGGAGCGGTTTCTGATTTAATTTTTTATGTACAAGTCTATTAATACTCGTCTTCGTTGAAGAAGAAGTCCTCTTTGGTGGGATAATCCGGCCAAATGTCTTCGATGCTTTCGAATACTTCTTCGTCATCTTCAATTTGCTGAAGATTCTCTACAACTTCCAAAGGAGCGCCCGTGCGCATCGCAAAGTCAATCAACTCGTCTTTGGTAGCAGGCCATGGTGCGTCTTCGAGATATGATGCTAATTCAAGTGTCCAGTACATATCTTTAGGGTTTTGATGGTTCTTTTCTATTAATTTTTTACGGAACGCGAAAGTAAAATTTTATTGCGAACTTTCACACTCTAAATGCGAAACGTTATTTTTTGTTTTGGTTGCCTTAAAATTTATACCAATCCTTCCTGAATAGCTAGCCTTACTAAACCAGCGATGTTGTGAACACCCAGCTTCTGCATTAAGTTCGTGCGGTGGGTGTCCACGGTACGATGGGAAATAAATAATTTTTCACCTATTTCTTTGTTACTCAACCCCTCAGCTATCAGTTTTACAATTTCGATTTCCCGGTCTGTGAGCTGCGAGAGCGCTCCCTGCTGCGGTTTGTCGCTCGATAAAAGTACCGAATTGACCTCTTCTGAGAGGTGCCGGTGTCCTGCCATCACGGCTTCAATCGCCTTAATCAAATCTTCTTTTGGTGAATTTTTCAGTAGATATCCGTCCGCCCCTGCATCCAAAAGCAACTTAATCATGGCTTTTTCATCGTGCATGGTGAGGATAATTACGCGTACATCATCATATTCCTTTTGAATGACCTTAAGTGCTTCAATGCCACTCATCACGGGCATGTCAATGTCCATCAACACCAAGTCCACTTTGAGATAAGACAGCATCTCAAGGGCTTCCTTTCCATTGCGCGCTTCGCCTTTGATGTCAAACCTGCTATCCGTGCTGAGCAAGGAGCGCAGACCATCGGTGACTATCGCGTGGTCGTCTACTAACAATAAATTAAGGGACACTTTGAGGTAAAATTTTCCTCAAATTTAATCAATCATCGCTTTTCATCATTCAATGGAATACGAACAGTGGCCACAGATCCTGACTGCGGTCCCGGCTCCCAAATCACGTCGCCGCCCACGGTGCTCAGTCGTGAAGTAATGTTCATAAGCCCAATTCCGTCGCGCTTTTGCTGCACATCAAAGCCTTTTCCGTTGTCCTCCACGATGAGTATCAGCTGGTTTTTATTGCGATAAAGTTGTATTACAACGTCATCCGCGCCGCTGTGTTTGATGATATTATTGATGAGTTCTTGACAAATGCGGTACAAACCAAGCTCCACGCGCTCATTGAATCGCTCTCCTTCCACTTTGAAGTGTTCAATACGATAACGCACCTTTGCCAGCGCAAAACTCTTGCTCAGCATGTCTTGCAGCGCTGGCAACAGGCCGCCTTCGGTCAACACTCTTGGCATCATTTGATGTGATATCGTGCGCACGTCTTTGCATGCTTCATCGAGGATACCCGACAAATGCTGCAAGCGTGCTTTTTGATTGTCATCATTAATACCTTCCGAAAAACTTTCCCAATTCATTCGCAAGCCGCTCAATTGTTGTCCAATGCCGTCGTGCAGGTCTTTGGCAATACGTTTTCTTTCTTCTTCTGTCGCTTCAAATACAGCAGCGAGTCCGCGCTCGCGCTCTCGAATCACTTCTTGTTGAAGCTTGGATTCTTGTTTTCTTCTGTAAGCTAGATAGTAGAGCACACCTGCAAAAATCAAAAGGGCAATGATGATAGCGGAGCCTATTAAGACGTTGCGTTTTTGTTTTTCCTTGAGTTCATTTTCATTTTTTAGAAATGCATTTTCCTGCTCCTTTTTTTCCACTTCAAATTTGGTGCGCATCTCGCTCATCAATGTTGCTCTTTCACTGCTGTAAAGGGTATCTCTCAATGCTGCGTATTTATTGAAGAATGCAATAGCTTCCGTACTATTTCCCAATTTCATATTCGCCTCGAGCAGTCCTTCATAACACATCAGCTCTACTCTACCCAAACGCTCGGATTCTGCGATGGGAAGCGCCTTTTGAAAATATGCCACTGCTTCTTGATTTTTACCCATGGCATTTAAAATCAATCCAACATTTGCAGACGCATGTGCTATTCCATGTTTTTCACCCACTCTTTCCAGCATTTCTAAAGCCGTCGTATAGTTTTTTAATGCTTGCTCGCGATTGCCTTGCTTGCGATATAATACTCCCAGATTGAGCAACACATTCGCGCGGTCTAGATCGCTGCCTATAACAGTAAATGCGCTGTCTGCGATGGCGTACCACTTAATTGCTTCGTCAAGGCGACCGGTATTTTCCAAGGCTGCGGCCAAGTTTCCGGCAGCTCCTCCTTTGGCATAATCGAATCCAATTTTTTGAGCAATGTTGTACGCTTGGCGTGCAGATTTTTCCATCTCTGTCCAGTTCCGCTCCTTTTGATAAATGCCCGATAATGTATTAATGCATATTGCGGTATTTGCCGAGTCTTTTAGTTCTTCAAAAATTTTTACGCATTCTATGGCATACTTCAGCGCGCTGTCGAGTCGTACTTGGTCGGTATAAATATTCACGAATTTATTGAGGCTTGAGCCCATGCCTTTTTTGTCGCCATTGGCTTTGCGAATGCGATAGGCTCTTCTGTTGAATTGCAGCGCTTGTTCGTAGTCTCCTTTTCGATATAATGCTACAGTCAAAAAATTGCAAGCCTCTCCTACTTCCGTGCTGTCTTTGGTTTCCAATGCAAGTGCGTAGAGTTCGCGCGCATAGGTTTCGCTCTTGTTCACGTCGATGGAATTATACTCCCAAC
The DNA here is from genome assembly GCA_964428835.1 of uncultured Comamonadaceae bacterium. Lineage (GTDB taxonomy): Bacteria > Bacteroidota > Bacteroidia > Flavobacteriales_D > Sanyastnellaceae > JAIXWP01. The sequence goes on from CAYRZQ010000001.1 coordinate 5,948, forward strand.
TCAAATCCGCGAGCGCTGTGCGTCGCTCTTTGCCTTTGAGTTGTGGCAAGCGTTTTTCGAGACTATCGATAAGTTTGTTTTGACTTGTGGCGCTTAAAAATAGAAGACAAAAAACCAGGAAAGACGAAATGTGGACGCAGTGTTTCATACTGCAAAATAGTGCATAATTCGTTTACTGCCTTCTATTGGCCAATAGCATAGGCGGCCCGCCGTCGAAGGGGTTGTCCATTCTACCAATACTGTGTGCGTTGATCCCCGCGGCTTTCACCACGGCCCTATCTCCAAACATGTGTCTTATTTTGTCCATCGCTTGATACAATCCGATGCGTTCTTCGGTATCATCAAACAAATTGATTTGATAACCACCACTTACCAAATGACTGTAGCGCACGCCGATGAGTCGCACCAAGACGCGCCTTTGATAAAGCTTTTCAAATAGCTCTAATACTTTTGGAATCAACAAATGATCGGCACTGGTGTATGGAATTCTGCATTGAAGCGTCTGTGTTTGAAAGTCTGAATACCGCACCTTCACGGTGATACAAGAGGTGAGCTTATCTCCTTTACGCAATTGATAAGCGAGGTTTTCGGCCATCGCAATCAAGAGTCCACGCAGCTTTACTACGTCTATTGTATCCTTGTCGAATGTTCGTTCGGTTGAGATGGATTTGCGCTCATGATAGGGCACCACGGGGCTGTCGTCGATGCCATTTGCTTTGCGCCAAATCATTTCGCCATTTTCTCCAAATGTTCTTCGCAATAATTCGACGGGCATTTCTTGAAGCGTGCGAATTTCCTTTACCCCCAGATTGCGCAACGTTTGATAAGTCTTGTCGCCAACCATGGGAATTTTTTTGATAGAAAGCGGTGCTAAAAAAGCCTTCTCTGTGCCGCCGGCAATCAATAATTGATTGTTGGGCTTTGCTTCGCCAGTAGCCACTTTCGACACGGTCTTATTTGCTGAAAGACCAAATGAGATTGGCAGACCCGTCTCCTTAATTACGCGCTTGCGCAATTCCGACGCGAAATTGTAACATCCAAAAAAGCGATCCATGCCCGTGAGATCGCAGTAAAATTCGTCTATAGATGTCTTTTCGAAAACGGGCACAGCTTGTTGCACGATTTCACTTACGATATCTGAATATTTTAAATAATTGCTGCTGTTGCCACGAATGATAATGGCCTCAGGGCAGAGCTGCTTGGCCAATTTCATGGGCATGGCAGAATGCACTCCGAATGCCCGCGCCTCATAACTGCATGAAGCCACCACACCTCGATCACTAGTGCCACCAATAAGGACAGGCTTTCCATTCAATCGTGAATCTAACAATCGCTCAACAGACACGAAAAACGTGTCCAAGTCCATATGCATCACAGACCTTTCCATTGAATAATCTCCTATATAAAAGTTGTTTGGTAACACAAAAACCCTTGAGCGTGACTAGGTCTTTGCTTGACGAAGATAATTCTTTTTGCTAATTTATTTAGCTATTTGCTAAATATTTTGTCAATGAGATCCATAAAAAAAGGCCCCAACGGAGTCTTTAGTTTGATTATCAATATGATTGATTATTTCTTCACTTTGTCATCATCATTCTCGTCATCCTCATCATCTGTGATGCCGCCCTTTCCTTCATCATCGTTTTCATCATCTTCATCATCCGTGATTGGATTACCCAGTGGATTCACTGGAAGTGCGTTCGGAGTGAAATCGAGGTTATTAAAATCCTGAATTTCGTCGTCCCCTGCTGCTTTAGTGGGCACGCTGAAACCCGCGCCCGTCGTCAGTTCTTCATCTTTTGTACAAGACGTAAAAACAAACGTGAGTGCAAACATCAACATCAAAAATTTCGTCCACTTAAACATGCTTTCTCTTTTAATTCAATAACAAATATAGTTAATGTTCTGATTTATACAACACTATTGCGAAAAAAGTTCCGTAAAATTAACAGGAATAATTATTTCCACCTTAGTACCCTTTATCTCTCCTTCAGACCCGTTAACTTGATAAGGTCCAATTAATTGCACCTTTTCGCCACTCATTTTTTGTATCAAGTCTATACGGCTTTGCGTAATTTCCATTCCTTTCGAAATATGGCTATCTGTCCCTGTTTTTGACTTCAGCGAATTTTCTATTCCAACACCATTATCCTCGATTACCATGTGTAATGAATTGTCGAGGCGATAAAGGTTGACTTTTACCCAACCCGCCTCTTTTTTCGGCAGCAAACCATGCCAAATTGAGTTTTCCAAAAAAGGCTGCAAAAGCATCGCTGGCACCTTTATCAAGTCCTGCGGAATTTCTGGATCGATAGAAATGCTGTATTCAAACTTGTCTTTGAAACGCATGTGTTCGAGTTTGAGATAGAGCTCCAATCGTTCCATTTCATCACGCAAAGGTGTCAACGTTTCCTGGCTACTATCGAGATTTTTTCGAATCAATCTGGCGAAGTCGCTGAGATATTTATTAGCCGCCAAACGATCTTGTCGATTGATGTAATACTGAATGCTATTGAGTGCATTAAAGATGAAATGTCGGTTCATACTCGAGTTTAGCGATTGCTGCTCAAGCGTGAGCATGCGTGAGCGCATTTCTAAGCGCTCGCGTTCAAAACGCGCTCTCACTACGCGTCTGCGTACATACCAAACACCAATTATCAATGCCGCGCCCAGTAGCACTTCCAGTAATACAAACCACCAAGTAAGCCAAAAAGGTGGACGCACAGTAAAGTCAAAAGTCACAGGTTCTCCCACCACTCCAAAGCGGCTTACGGCGCGCACTTTAAAACGAAATGTACTGTATGGTAAATTGCTGTACGTAATGAAATTCGCCTCTGTAACGGCCTGCCAATCTTCATCAAAACCCTCGAGCATGAATTGGTACTTCACATCATCAGGATAGCTCATTGAAATTCCAGTGAACTTGAAAGTAAAATGATTGCTCTTATAATCGACCGAAGGATGAATAGGAAGGCCAGTTACCTGATTGATGATCGCTTTGAACTTTTTCCAATCAGGATTTAAAAAATCTATTTGAACATCCGTCAAGGATACTTTGGGTAATGCTCTTTGCTCGCGCTCTTGCAGCAGGCTTGGTTCCAGACACATCACACCTTCGGTTGTTCCAAACCACAGTCTCTTTTGATTATCCACATATACCGCGTTCAGATTTGTCTCCAAACTTCTCAATCCGTCTTCTATGCCGTATCGTCTTATGTGCAAATCCTTCTCGTTAAAATTCTCGCCTACCTCAGTACTATAGAGCCCGTTGTTGGTTCCAAACCACATACTACCATTGAAGTACTTGAGAAAATTGATGCTATTGGAGGCGCCACCTTCGTCGATGGTGCTAGAAATGAAGTGATCACCAGAAAGGATGGCTATGCCGTTTTGCGTTCCCACCCAGACGCGATTGTAACTATCAATTTCTACCGTGTAAACGGTATTGTCTGGTAGTCCTGAAGCTTCATCAAACTTTGTAAAAGAGGTACCGTCGAACTTGTACAGACCAATGCGTGAGGCTAGCCAAAAATTGCCGGAACGATCTTCCTGAATGTCTCTGATTCGAGTCTCTGGGTTTCCTTGAAACTGTTTAAAAGATCTGAACACACCATTTTCCATTACGCACAAACCTTTCGCGGTTCCGATTAACAATCTTCCTTTTGAATCCTCGAAAAGAGAAATTACCATTGGGTCGAGAAGACTATCCTCCTCAGCATAGTTTTTAAACTTCCCATTTTTGTAGCTAAAGAGGCCAAATGAAGAGCCGAACCACAATGTTCCGTTGACGTCAGTGAGACTTGTCCAGATGCGATTGTTTCCGGTAGATTCGTCAAAGGTGTAGCCGACTATCGAATCGTTTGATGTGTGGCAAATACCTTTATCAAAGGTAGAAAACCAGAGTTGGCCTTGCTTATCTTGTGTGATTGACATGATGGCGTCACTGGTGAGTCCATCGGTGGCGGCATAAGCGAAGAAAGCGGTTCCTGTGAATTTTTGGAGGCCGTGGCCATACGTGCCAAGCCAAATATTACCCTCGTAATCACAAAGAATATCTCGAGTATCGGGGGTTCTTAAGCCGTTCTTTTCACTAAAAAATTTTATGCTCCCTTTCTCAATCATATAAAAACCAAAGCGAGATGAGCACCACAACCTTCCAAATATGTCTTCAGTGATTCCCGTCAATGTTTCGGTGTCAAGACCTTCTGTTTTGAAGAGCACTTCTTCTTCACCATTCTTCTTCAACTTCACCAAACCTTGGCCCTTCGTGGCGAGGAAAATATCACCGTTGGTTGTTAACTCCAAATCAAAATAATTTACCGAACGATCGCTCGGTTCGTGAAATAACTGAATGCCTCCATTTTGGGAAAGAAAGATCTTTTCTTTTGTGACGATAAAGAAGCTCTTGTCTGAATTCGCTACAATCGCTTTTACATTTGATCCAAAGGGTTCTCCAGTATCGATCGGATAATTGACTTTATTATTTTCAAAAAATAAAATTCCATTTTCCGTTCCAATCCAAACTTTATTTCCCTGCTGATACAAAGCATTTACAGCACTCTCCTTAAAGTTTTTCTCAAATTTAAAACTCTCTACTTTTCCGCCTCTTATAATTGTGATGCTACCGCTAGAACCCGCCATTATACTGCCGTCTTTCAGTTCAATGATTGCACTGATTTGATTGTTTAGTAGGCCATTCGAGCGATTATAATTTATAAATTCCCTTCCATCAAAACGTGAAATACCGCCGAGTGTTCCCACCCAGATAAATCCCTGACTATCCTGATAAAGGCTCCTTACTTGAGACTGCTGTAAACCCTCCTTCAGGGAATATTCAATGAAAGTATATTGCTGACTTAATGCCGGCAAAGAGATAATAAAAAGTGCAAAGAGAAGAATTTGTTTTCTCATCGCATTCATCCGATGTTTTCAATCTTATCCAAAAACTCTTGGAGCTTTCTGCGCGCGACGGGTACTTGAGTACCGTCAGACATGACGGCTATCAAGCCTTCGTTTCGCAAAAATTCCTTTAGATGATGGGCAATATTGATGATGTGTGATTTATGAACTCGGAAAAACATATTTACGTCGAGCTTATCTTCAAAGGCCTTGATGCTGCGGCTACTCATGTACTTTTTTCCACCCGACAAATAAATCATCGTATAATTTTCCATCGCTTCGAGGCGAATGATATCCGTATTTTTTACAATTGCGAGACCATCTTTTGTGGGAACCACAGTCTTCTCAACGGAGTTCGTGAGCACAATATCTTGGAGCACTTTTGTGAGTCGCTCGTCTGTCACTTTATTACTCGATTTCAGTTGTGCGCCTTCTTTCGCCTTCGCTATAGCCTTTTGTAGCTCCTCTATATCGATAGGTTTTTCCAGATAATCCACTGCACTTTCTTTGATTGCTCTCAATGCGTGTTCGCGAAATGCCGTGGTAAAGACTACTTGAAACTTTCGTTCATTCATACTTTCCAGAAAAGCGAACCCATCTTCCCCAGGCATCATAATATCTAGAAAAACTACATCAGGATTGAATTCTTCGACCATGCTCCGCGCAAGCTCCGCGCTGCCAGCAGCACCAATGACGCTCACATCTGGGCAATACTCTTCCAGAAGCATCTTTAAATTTTCGCGTGCAAATTCTTCATCGTCCACGATGAGGGCAGACAGTTTTTTCGTCATTGAACAGGCTATATCATTTGCGGGATTGTCCCTTTCGCAAATTAACTCAATTTTTCCGTCAGAATACGCATCTCCATCATCGGAGAGATTTTTTCGTATAAAATTCTATACACCGCGTCTGCAATTGGAATGTCTGCCTTGAATTTCTTGTTTATTTCGTGAATGCCTCGCGCCGCGTAATAACCTTCTGCCACCATGTTCATCTCAATAGTGGCCCATTTCACACTATATCCCTTTCCGACCATCGTTCCGAAGGTGCGATTTCGTGAATAAGGAGAATAAGCTGTCACCAGCAAGTCGCCGAGATAAGCACTACTCTTAACGTCGCGGTGCGTTTCATTCACCGACTCTAAGAATCGCTCTATTTCACGCGCTGCGCTGCTGATTAGCACTGCTTGAAAATTATCACCATATCCCAGTCCATGACAAATCCCTGCAGCGACCGCATAAACATTTTTCAGTACCGCAGCTAACTCAGCACCAAAAACGTCTTCCGTTGTGATGGTTCGAATAAATCGGCAAGCCAACAACTTGCTCATAACCTCTGCACGTTCCAGATCCTGGCAGCCGATAGTCAAATAAGATAGCTTCTCTAAAGCGACTTCTTCCGCGTGACATGGACCGCAGATTATTCCTATTTGCTCGTAAGAAATACCCAACTGCTTGTTAAAGTAGCGTGCAGGAATGGCGTCAAATTCGTTTACAATACCCTTGATTGCAGAAAAGACTACCTTTTTTTCCAACCCCACAGGCTTGTAATGATTGAAGGTTTCATGGACAAAAGCTGAGGGAATGGCAATTACCAAATATTCGCAGGCGTCAATTACAGATTGAAGATTACTTGTGACCTCCAATTTAGATTTATCAAACTCAATACTTTGGATGTAATGGGGATTATGTCCGTATTGTTGAATGTGTGCAATTGCTTCTTCGTTGCGCATCCACCAATGTACTTTACCCGCATTATTGGTGATGAGTTTGACGAGTGCAGTAGCCCAGCTACCGCCGCCTAAAACGCCTATGGTTGGTGTATGGTCCATTTCTTTTGAAAGTCTGCAAAGATAACTTTTTTGCGAAAGGTCAATTTTAAATCAATAATGCTTATTTTTGGTTGTATTGGCAACTTAACGCTATCAAACCTTGTCTTCTATCTGTGCGCTGTTTAATTTTTCTCTGCATAGTGTTCTTTACAGCTACCTCTCGTGGATTGGTGGCTCAGACTACTTTTGTGGAAAACAAAGGACAGTGGCCCGAAGCAGTACAGGCGGCAGCCGACATCCCTGGCGGAAAACTGTGGTTAGAATCACATAAATTCAAATATCAATTATTTGATTCAAAATTTCTTGAGGCCCTGCACCCCGGCTCAGGTATCGTGATAGACTCTGTTCGTTCGCACGTATATGAGGTCACGTTTGAAAACACCTCAAATCCGATGGTGCGCGGCGAAAAGCCTGCATCGTATTACTTGAATTATTACATCGGAAATGAAAACTCATGGGCCACACGCGTTCAGCCCTTCGAGGCAATGTATTACTCAGACCTCTATGACCAAATAGACCTCCGTTACTACTCCAACGCCGGTAATCTTAAATATGATTTTATTATTCACCCAAACGGCAACGTTTCAAATATTGCATTCAACATCAATGGTGCGAATAAACTGACGTTAGAAAACGGAGCGCTTCATATTCAAACCTCCCTGGGAATCATCAAAGAACTAGCGCCCTTTGCATATCAAATCATCAACGGAAAGCTCAAATCTGTGGACTGTAACTACAAGCTCGAAGGAACAAGAATAAGTTTCGAACTAGGTAGTTATAACGATGCTTTTGACCTTGTCATCGATCCCGAAGTAGCGTTTTCAACCTTTATCGGATCTACTGCTTCGAACTTTGGATTCACCGCATCTAATGACAGTCAAGATAATCTAATCGCAGGAGCTGCTGTATTTGGTCCTGGCTATCCTACGACTGCGGGCGCTTATTCATCAAGTTTTTTGGGTGTCTTCAACAACTACATGGACATCGCAATCTCTAAGTTCTCGGCAGATGGTTCTCAACTATTGTATAGCACATATATAGGCGGTAGCCTTCAAGAAACGCCACATAGCATTGTAGTGGACTCGCAAGATAATATTATCGTTTTCGGAGTGACTGGTAGTCTCGACTATCCCACCACCAGCGGGGCTTATCAAACCATTTTCACATCAGGGCCAACGCTTTCGATGCAGGATTTTTTCACCAGCAGCCATGAACTTGGATGCGATTTATTTTTGAGTAAATTCTCTTCTGCAGGAGCTTTATTAAACTCTACATACGTTGGTGGAAACTCAAATGAGGGGCTCAACTATGGTGATCAACTTTTTTACAATTATGGCGATGCCTTCCGAGGAGAAGTAAACGTGGACGCAAACGACCGTATCGTGGTGGCAACAGTATCCGAGGGCGGATTCCCAATGAATGGCGTTGGGCCGCAACAAAGCTTTGGAGGCGGTTGGTTCGACGGCCTCGTGTTCACCATGAACTCCTCTCTTTCGCAAATGATCAACTCCACATATCTCGGGGGGGCTGATCATGACGCATGCTATGCAATCGAATTCACAGATGATGGCAATCTTATTGTTGCTGGAGGTACGCGTAGTATTAATTTTCCTCACGTATCTGCTTCACACGACGACTCGTATAATGATCAAACAGATGGATTCATTTGTGTTTTAAATTCTGAAACTCTACAACTTATATCAGGCACATTCGTCGGTACTAACGCTTATGACCAAGTATTTTTTGTGCAAACCGATATCGACGGAAACATATATGCGCTTGGACAAAGTACTGGAAATATGCCCATTTCGGCAGGATGTTATGGTCAACCCAATAGCGGTCAATTTTTACGAAAATACGACCCGACTCTTTCGACGTTGATATGGAGCACTTCAATTGGAAGAGGATTGGGAGTGATTGATATTTCACCAACTGCTTTTCTTGTGAGCGACTGCAATCAAATTTTCTTTAGTGGTTGGGGTGGAAATACGAATAGCAACACATGCCAATTCATCTACGACTGTTACGCCACATCAAGCTCCACCATTGGCTTACCCATATCAAGTGACGCTCTGCAACCAAACACTGACGGAAGCGATTTTTACCTATGTGTATTATCTGAGGATGCGCAAGAACTCGTTTACGCTTCCTTCTTGGGAGGCAGTGAAAGCGCAGAACACGTGGACGGAGGTACCAGTCGCTTTGCTAAAAATGGCACCGTATATCAAAGTGTCTGTGCTGGTTGTCAATCCAACAGCGACTTTCCTACTAGCCCCGGCGCTTGGAGCGCTACAAACAATTCCATGGGGTGTAATATGGCGGTGTTCCGATTCAACTTAGGGCAAATAGAAGCGGAAGTTCAGCTTGATGGTCCCTCTGAAATTTGCGAGGGTACGCCTACCAACTTCTTTAATCTTAGTCAGGGTGGAAATAGTTATACTTGGCAAATGGGCGACGGCACCATACTAAATACTTTCGACGCGCTCTATACATACGAAACACCAGGTACCTACGAAGTTTCTTTGATTGTAAATGAGACCACAGAGTGCTTGATTGGAGATACCGCGACGATCACTATAACAATTCTACCTGGTGTCGATCCTTTTATTGAGCCTCCTGCAACGGTTTGTGAAGGAGCTACAGTACAACTGAACGCCTCAGGAAGTCCCAATTTATTTTGGCTTGATAATCCTGCTCTTTCCTCAACGACCATTCCGAATCCAACCGCTGTTGCTAGCAACGGACTCACGCTCTTCGTGGTAGATTCAAACAATTGCGAAACGGATACAGCGTCGGTGACGCTTAGCGTATTTCAAACAGATATTAGTGTGACCGGGCCATTCACGATATGCAGCGGCGAGTCGGTAAATCTATCCGCTACCGGAGGTGTGTCATACCTATGGAGTCCTAGTGCTACACTGTCTTCTTCTACTGGCATGACCGTAGTCGCCTCACCATCTGATACCACCACTTATATGGTTGTCATAACCTCAAATAACAACTGTGTTGATACTCTATTTACTGGAGTCTATGTGGACTTTGTAGAAATCGGAGGCAACGTTTATCCTCCTTTAACAATTTGCAGAGGATCAAGTGTTACTCTTCAAGGCCCTTCTGCCGCCACCTGGCAATGGAGTCCTGCGTCGAGTCTTTCTAATCCCAATATTCGATATCCCATAGCCACCCCTGATGAAACCACCACATACGAGGTCTTTATTACTAACTCATGCGCTCAGGGAACAGATGAGGTGACGGTGAATGTTGTTGAAGCGCAGGCAATCGCTTTTGGCGACACATTAGTTTGCGAAGGCCAACGAGTATCGCTCCGAGCCACGGGCGGCGAGCAATACTCTTGGTCGCCACCATCGTTTGTCAATGACCGCTTCAACGACACAGTCTTCGTTGCTCCTTCCGCAAGCACCGAATTCCTCGTCACTGTGATAGACGAAAACGGGTGCGCCGATAGCGACTCAGTAATGGTAAGTATCATTCCAGCTCCAAGCGTCGATGCTGGACCTGATAGATTCTATGAGGCCCCAGGAGTCACCGAACTTCTTGGCAATGCATTTGGAAATGAATTTGAATGGTCGCCTCCAGTAAATATCTCTTGCACGGATTGCCTATTTCCCGCTGTATCGCCGCCCGACCCCAAATACTACTATCTATTCGTGACAAATCCACTAGACGGATGCACGAATAAAGATTCGGTTTTAGTGACACCTTTTTACCCCATTTATATCCCCAACACCGTCACACCCAACAATGACGGCATTAACGATGTCTTTTTCGTATATGGTGAAAATATAATAGGCTTCAATCTAAAAATTTTCAACCGTTGGGGAGATCTCATATTTGAGTCTGAAGACCCCAAGGAACCATGGGTTCCAGGATTAAACGGCTATTTTGTCCAAGATGGAGTCTATCAATGGATAGTAGAATATGAGACCATTGAGCGTCGCAAACGACTCGTTGGTCACGTGAATGTGCTGAGGTAAAACTCGCGTTCTACTATATTTGCTCCATGGCATACACAAACATTTTATTAGAAATTAAAGATTCTGTTCTTTATATCACAATCAATCGTCCCGACCAATTAAATGCTCTGAATAAGCAGACCATTGAGGAATTAAACAAAGCACTTGCACTTGCGGATGTGAATCCTGATGTGCGCGTTATCATCATTACTGGTTCAGGCGAAAAAGCATTTGTTGCTGGTGCAGATATCAAAGAATTTTCATCGTTTAGTGTAGAAGAAGGCCGCATGCTCAGCCGCAGCGGGCATAAGCTTCTGTTTGACTTTGTAGAAAATATGAGCAAGCCTGTTATTGCAGCTGTAAATGGTTTCGCATTGGGTGGTGGACTTGAGCTCGCAATGAGCTGCCACATTAGAGTGGCGAGTGAAAACGCGAAAATGGGTCTTCCAGAAGTTTCTCTGGGTGTTATTCCTGGTTATGGCGGAACGCAAAGATTGACGCAACTAGTGGGCAAAGGAAAAGCAATGGAAATGATTGCTACCGCCGGAATGATCGGAGCCAGTGAAGCCCAACAATGGGGTCTGGTAAATCATGTGGTGCCTCAAGCAGAGCTCATGGCAAAATGCGAGGAAATTGCGGGTAAAATCGTCAAGAACTCTCCTGCTGCTATTGCCTCCGCTTACCGCGCCATACTCTCTGGCTATAAGAAATACAACGCGGGATATGAGGCAGAAATCAAGGAGTTTGGTCAGTGCTTCGGTACCGAGGATTTTACGGAGGGAACCTCCGCCTTCATGGAAAAGCGCAAACCAATATTCAAAGGGAAATAGTGAAAGTTGAAATAGTAAATAATTCGCCATTTCCTCTACCAGCTTATGAAACACTTCATTCAGCAGGCATGGATTTGCGCGCAAATATCAGTGAGCCACAGAGCCTTCAACCATTGGAGCGAAAACTCATTCCAACAGGCTTGTTCATTGCATTGCCCGAAGGAACAGAGGCGCAGATTCGTCCGCGAAGTGGTCTAGCGTTCAAACATGGTATCACTGTCTTGAACAGTCCAGGAACCATTGATGCGGATTACAGAGGAGAAATAAAAGTGTTGTTGGTAAACCTCTCAAACAATGTATTCGAAATCAACCCAGGAGATCGCGTAGCGCAAATGGTAATCGCTACCTACATAAGAGCTGAATTGATTGAAAAAGAGCAGTTAGAGAATACCGTAAGAGGTGCTGGTGGATTTGGCAGTACTGGTCAAAATTAAAGTTAACCCCGCTTTTGTTCATTACTCTTTGATGATCGGTGGTTGTGTTTAATCGGAAGTTCTTTCCTTTGTTCTCACTTCTTTAGTTTATTATGAAAATAATAGTACCTATGGCGGGTATGGGTAAACGTCTACGCCCCCATACGCTTACAACTCCGAAACCTCTCCTTCCCATTGCAGGAAAGCCAATCGTGCAGCGTTTGGTGGAGGATATCGTGGCCATTAGCGATCAAAAGGTAGATGAAATTGCCTACGTAGTCGGACGTTTCGGAGAGGCAGCAGAAAAACATCTTGTAGCAGTTGCCGAAAGCCTCGGGGCAAAGGGGACTATTCATTATCAAGATGAAGCTCTCGGAACGGCCCACGCCATTCTTTGTGCCGCCTCTGCACTCGAAGGTCCCGTTACCGTTGCCTTTGCTGATACTCTATTCAGAGCCGACTTTAAACTCGACACCACCAAAGACGGGGTATTATGGGTTCAAAAGATCGAGGACCCACGTCAGTTCGGCGTTGTTATCGTCAATGCTGAGGGTGTCATTACTGAATTCAAAGAAAAGCCACAAGAATTTGTTTCTGATCTCGCAATGATTGGGATTTACTATTTCAAAGATGGCGCGCGCTTGAAAGCAGAGCTTCAATACTTGATTGATAATAATATCACCAATAGCGGAGAATATCAACTTCCAGATGCTTTGAGAAATATGGTGAAAAAAGGGGCACAATTCGCTCCGGGCACCGTGAGTGATTGGATGGATTGTGGCAATAAAGACGCGATGATCGATACCAATAAAAAAGTACTTGGATATATTTCCAAAGATCTTTCTATACCCTCAACTGCCAAAATCGAAAATTCCGTTATCATTCCGCCATGTTTTATCGGTGCGGGTGCCACCATATCAAACGCTGTAATTGGTCCTTTCACTTCTGTCGGAGAAGGCGCCAATGTGAACAATAGCGTGGTAAACTCCTCCATCATATTGCCGAATAGTAAAATTGAGCGTGCCAATCTATCAGACTCAATGATTGGTGTGGCCTCTGAAGTAAGAGGTTCGGCACAGGTATTGAGTTTAAGTGATTATTCAGTAGTAAAATAATTAGTTTGAAAATCTACCTCATAATCCTATCGTGTTTGGTCTTCGTAGCTTGCGGAGCAAAGAAGAACACCACAGAAAAGAAATCAGAGGGCGATGCCAGCGTGCAGCCTGAAGACATGCGTCCTAAAGTGGATACTAGATTTGATGAGTATTTTTTTCAAGCGCAATTGCTAAAATCAAAAGGAGATGTCAAGAAAGCATACGATGCATTCAATGAGTGCTTGAACCTCCGGCCCGAGGAGGCTTCCATTAATTATGAAATGGCTCGCATAGAGCGCTCTGTGTTTATGAATGCTGAAAGCGCTAATTCCAAGATTAAAAAGAGCTTGTCGGCCGACCCTAAAAACCCTTGGTACCATAGACTACAAGCAGAAATTTGGATGGACCTCGGCAAATACGATCTCGCCGCCAAATCATTCAAAACATGCTATGAGCTCAACCCCGATGACCCCAATACGCTTTATGACCAAGCCTCTGCTCTCATAGGTGCCAATAAGATCAATGAAGCCATCGCTGTGTATGACCAGCTTGAACTGAAGATGGGGGCTTATGAAGAACTTAGCTTTCAAAAGCACGACCTCTATCTTCAAATCAAGCAGCCACAAAAAGCAGTGCGCGAACTCGAAAAACTAGCTGAAGCTTTTCCAACGGAAGCCCGTTATTGGGGAGTCGTGGCGCAGTTTTACTATCAAAACAATGAAAAGGAAAAAGCCAAAGAGGCTCTTGATAAAATGGTATTAGCCGATCCTGACAATGGAATGGTACATTACCAACTCAGTGAATATTATGCTGCAACAGGAGATGAGAAGCGCTCATACGAAGAATTAAAGCGTGCATTTCAAACCTTTGATCTTTCCATTGATCAAAAGATAATGATCATGGTGAAATATTATCAACTTACTGAATCGAGTCCCACCTATTTGCCTCAAGCCTATGAATTGCTCGACATTCTAGTTGAGGTAAACAAACTCGAGGCAAAATCTTTCTCCATGAAAGGAGACTTCCTCTTTAGAGATCGAAGAGACAAAGAAGCGCTCGACGCATTCCAAAAAGCACTCGCACTTGATCAAAGTAAAAGTCAAATTTGGGAACAAGTCTTGGCAATACAACTTTCTTTGGGAAAACACCAAGACCTCGCGCGTGATGGTCAAAAAGCAATTGAGCTCTTTCCTACAAACCCACTTTTTTATTGGTACACAGGCAACGGACAAGAGCGCATTGGACAAACACAAGAGGCTATTGAAACTTGGAACATGGGTAAGGAAATGGTAGTGGACAACAACAGTCTGCTCAGCCAATTCTACTCATCTCTCGGGGGTGCATTTAATAAGACTAAAGACTTTACCAAATCCGATGAGGCCTACGAAAGAGCCATCACCTTAAACCCAAATGATGTTTTCACTCTCAATAATTACGCTTACTATTTATCATTAAGAAAAACTAAGTTGGAGCGTGCGGAGCAACTCATCAAACGCGCCATTGAAGAAAGCAGTGGAAACTCCAACTTCTTTGATACTTATGCCTGGGTTTTATTTCAAAAATCAAATTATCCTGAAGCTCTAATTTGGATTGAAAAGGCGATCAATGCTACGCCATCACCATCTGGAGAACTTCGAGAGCATTATGGTGATATTTTATTCAAAAACAACAGAATTGATGCCGCTTTAGAGCAATGGAAACTAGCGGCTCAGTCTGGCAAAGCATCGCCAGAAATTAATACTAAAATATCTAAGCGCTCGCTCGAATGATCATCCGGTTTCTAATAAAATATTACGCTCTGCTCATATTACTTGTGCTGGTTTTGCCTGCGTGCCGCTCCTCCAAGAGTACGGCCGAAGTGAAGGAGCCGCCGAAAGATCGCTCTGCGTCCTACCTGCTTAAGCGCTATGAAAGAAATAAATTCGAGTACGACTGGGTAGGAATGAAGATCGATGCCGACTTCGTTACTATGGGCGAATCACAAGGATTCAAAGCATCTATCCGAATGAAAAAAGATAGCGTGATTTGGATATCCATCTCCCCTGCTCTCGGCATCGAAGTGTTTCGAATTCTTATCACTCCTGATAGCTTAAAATACCTATCCAAAATTCCTGATAATAAATTCTATTATGTCGGCACCAGTGCATCACTGTCTGACCTTGCTAAAATCGAACTTGATTTCGATATGCTTCAAGATATTCTGATTGGAAATGCAATCGGATTGGAAAAGGACGAAGGAAAATTCAGAACGTCTGTTGACGGGTTTAACTATCTACTCACCAGCAAGTATAAAAGAAAAGTGAGACGCGTTGTTGGTATTGACGACCGTAAGCTTTCACCAACGGATACCATTGTTGTTAATCCAAATGACCCTCGCTATCAACGTTCGGTGCGACGGGCGGATGAAGACGAACTCATCGTGTCGCGCTATTGGCTCGAATCAGAAAATTTCAGAATGGTAAGATCAGTATTTAACGACCTCATTAATCAGCGCGCCATTGATATCACTTACTCAGACTTTAAACTCGAAGGCGAACAATTTTATCCCACCCGCTGCGTAATGAAACTTGCCGAAGCGGGCAAACAAGAAGAGCTCAGTTTTAAAATTACAAAACTCGTAACAGATAAGACCTATGAGTTTCCTTTTGAAATCCCCGAAGATTTTGAAAGAAAGCTAAACCCCTAATCCAAACAGCAGAGACATGAAGATTCTTAAGCTCCTCACATTATTGCTCTTATTGATTGGGTTTGGCGTTGCATTTAGCCAGAACAAAAAAGAAGATTTACAAAAACAACGGGAAGAAATCAACGCTAAGATAGCGCTGACGAAAAAGCTAATCCGTGAGTCAGAATCAAATCAAAAAGTAACAAGTAGTCAACTCGCCATTCTCAATGAGCAACTCGCGTATCGGGAACAATTGCTGCGCAATATTAACCGCGATATTTATAATATTGATGGAGAAATCGGTTCTAAAGAAGCGAACATTTCCAACCTTAACTCAGAGCTCGAAAACCTAAAAAAGGAATATGCACGAATGGTAGTGCAAGCCTATAAAAACAGGTCATCGTACGACAAGCTGATGTATATTTTTTCATCAAAAAATTTCAATCAAGCTTTCAAACGATTAAAGTTAACGCAGCACTATGCGGCCACAAGAAAAAAACACGTGGCTGAAATTGAAGAAACTAAAACGAAGATTTCGGAAAATATTCAAGCCTTGCAGGCAGATAAGCAAGAGAAGGAAAGGCTAGCAAACGCTAAAGAAAAAGAGAAAAAAGAAATCGCACAAAACAAAGAGAGTCAGCAACAAAAGCTATCCTCGCTTCAAAAGGAAGAAAAGAAGCTGCGCGATCAACAGAAAAAACAGGAGTCTGATCGAAAAAAGTTGACAGCAAAAATTGAAGAAATTATTCGAAAGGAAATCGAAGAGGCGCGTAGAAAAGAGAAGGAAAGAGCAGAAGCCGAGGCAAAGAAAAATGCTTCCACGGGAACAGCAGGCGCCAAACCCAATGATAAATCAACGACAAAGCCAATTGCAGCAGCGCCTGAAGTAGTGGCATTAAGCGCGGACTTTGAAAAAAATAAAGGAACACTCCCCTGGCCGATTTCATCAGGTGTAATCACCCAGCGATTCGGAAAGCACCCACACGCCAGCATTGCTGGGATTGAAGTAAACTCCAACGGTGTTGACTTCGTCACTGAGAAAGACGCGGGCGTGTACGCTGTTTTTGGAGGCACTGTCACGAGTATTTTCTCGATTCCTGGAGCTGGACAAAATGTAATTATCACACATGGCTCCTATAAAACGGTATATTCTGGATTGACCAACGTTTCAGTTTCTGTTGGAGATAAAGTATCTACAAAAGAGAAAATTGGAAACGTACTTTACGATGGCGAAGAGTACACCATGCACTTCGAGGTGTGGAAAGTGAATGCTGAAAGCGGCACCGCACAAAATCCAGAGTCTTGGATCAAGCGCCGTTGAGTTCTAGCGACCTCAAGCCCTGCAATCCACCGCTGTGTATGGCCAGAATTTTTTGATCTCGCGTAAAAAATCCTTTTTTTACTAAATCATCGACACCCCACATCATTTTTGCTGTGTACACTTGTTCGAGCCACCATCCATTCTCTTCTTTTTTCTTTAAAATAAAATCTATTAACTCCTGTGTGTGGCGTGCATAGCCTCCGAAGTGATAGTCATCCATAAAGACTATCGCGCTCATCACATCATTGGTCGCTTCTTTATCCATTAAAAAATACATCAGATGATCTTTTACCTGATCCCGCATGAAGCCGCCCTTGAGTGAAGAAAAAACGACCAGTTTTTGATGAGGTTTGAGTCGAAGAGCCAATCCTGCCGCCATTGTGCCCGTGCCGCCTGCACAGCAAATAACATCATATACAGAATCGGCTTCCTCTAACATTTCCATACAACCATTCACGCCAAGATAGTTGGCCCCACCTTCAGGGATGATATGCGCAGGACCATATTCAGCCAACAACCACATTTTAAAATCTTCGGTGTGCTTCTCGCGATACGCTTCTCTGGTGACGAACTCTAGTTGCATACCCCACCCTTCGGCGTCTTTCAAAGTTGGGCTCAAATGTTCTGGCCTTTCTCCTCGAATGATGCCTATACTCCTCAACCCGTGTTCTTTAGCGAAATATGCCGTGGCATGAATGTGATTGCTCCAAGCCCCCCCAAAGGTGATAATCAACCCGAGCCCTTTCTTCTGGGCCATTTCAACATTGTACTTGAGCTTATACCACTTGTTTCCAGAAACTATGGGGTGATTTCTTTCACAGTGTTTTACAAATACTGCCGGTGAAGCGGCCCACTCAGAATATTCCATGCGGCGAATATCAACATTTAGCTTTAAATAAACTTTTTTCGACTTGCCTTGTTTAACGACCATATGTTCATTTTTGCGCAATTGTGATGGAAGAGAAAGAAATAGAAAATAGCGCTCCTACTCACGACCCTAACGCCGACTATTACTACAGCCCCGAAGGATACATTGTTTTTACCGAAAAGTATCATCTCAAGCGTGGATATTGTTGCCAAAGCGGTTGTAAACATTGCCCGTTCGGTTTTGATAAAAAAACTGGTCGTTTCAAGGCAAGAGACTAACTTTGTCCTATGTTGACAGCAGATAATGTATTGACTAAAGAATCTTTCCAAAAAATGATCTTGGAAGGAATTCCAGCCCAATTGCCGGCACCCACAATTTTTCAAGAAGGTATCAATCGCGCTCCCAAGCGCAAAGACATCCTTAGCCCAGAAGAAAAAAAACTGGCTTTAAGGAATGCTCTCCGCTACTTTCCCGAAGACCTCCACGAAAAGTTGGCCCCAGAATTCATGGCCGAATTGAAAGAGTACGGACGCATCTATATGTACCGTTACAAACCGGAATACGACATATTCGCTAGGCCGATTGATTGGTATCCTGCTAAATCGCAGCAAGCTGCCGCGATCATGCTCATGATTCAAAACAATCTCGACCCAGCAGTTGCACAACATCCATACGAGTTAATCACTTATGGCGGAAATGGCGCTGTTTTCCAAAACTGGGCTCAGTATCTGCTCGTGATGAAATACCTCGCTGAAATGACCGACGAACAAACCTTGGTCATGTACAGCGGACACCCGCTCGGGCTTTTCCCATCGAGTAAAGAGGCTCCACGTGTGGTTGTAACTAATGGTATGATGATTCCTAATTATAGCAAACCTGATGATTGGGAAAAATTCAACGCTCTTGGTGTTACACAATATGGTCAAATGACCGCTGGCTCATACATGTACATCGGTCCTCAGGGCATTGTACACGGAACCACCATTACTGTCATGAATGCTGCACGTATGGTGCGTGCTGCACGTGGCGATAACTCGATTCAAGATCTTCCAGCAAAAGGACTTTTATTCGTTACAGCTGGTCTAGGCGGGATGAGTGGAGCACAACCTAAGGCTGCGAATATTGCTGGCTGCGTAAGTGTAACAGCAGAGGTAAACCCAAAAGCCGCTCACAAACGCTTTGAACAAGGATGGGTTGACGTTATCCTTGAAGATATTAATGAACTAGCCATTCAGGTTAAACAAGCCCTATCCGAAAAGCGCACTGTTTCCTTCGCATTCGTGGGCAACATCGTTGATGTTTGGGAGAAGTTCCTTGAAGCTGATATTCGAATTGATCTGGGAAGTGACCAAACTTCGCTTCACAATCCGTGGGCTGGTGGCTACTATCCCGCTGGACTTTCATTTGAAGAAAGCAATACGCTCATGGCCGAAAAGCCAGAGGTCTTTGCCGAAAAAGTTAAAGACTCATTGCGCAGACACGCCGCCGCAGTCAACGCGCATGCTTCAAAAGGGATGTACTTCTTTGATTATGGTAATGCATTTCTTTTGGAGTCGTCACGCGCTGGAGCAGAGGTAATGGCGGAAGATCACATCCACTTCAAGTATCCTAGCTACATACAGGATATTCTCGGTCCAATGTGTTTCGACTACGGGTTCGGACCATTTAGATGGGTGTGCTGCAGTGGAAAAGACGAAGACTTGCGCAAGACTGATAAAATCGCAGAACAAGTTTTAATTGATATTAAAAAAGACGCTCCTCAAGAAATACAACAACAGCTCGCCGACAACATTCGCTGGATTCAAGAAGCAGAAAGCAATAAACTCGTTGTAGGCTCAAAAGCTCGAATTCTTTACGCTGATGCACTCGGCAGAATGATGATTGCAAAAGCTTTTAATGATGCCATTGCTAAAGGTGAAATAGGCCCTGTAGTGCTCGGTCGTGATCATCACGATGTATCAGGTACCGATTCTCCTTACCGCGAGACTTCAAACATTTATGACGGCAGCAGTTTCACTGCAGACATGGCAGTGCATAACTTCGTGGGAGATGCTTTCCGCGGCGCTACATGGGTAAGCTTGCACAACGGCGGCGGAGTGGGATGGGGCGAAGTCATCAATGGTGGTTTCGGAATGCTGCTCGACGGTAGTAGTGATAGTGAACGAAAGTTGCTCAACATGCTTCATTGGGATGTGAATAACGGTATCGCCAGACGCTCTTGGGCGAGAAACAAAGAAGCCATCTTTGCAATCAAACGCGCCATGGAGATGAACCCAATGCTCAAAGTTACGATTCCCAACATTGTGGATGATAACCTCATTGATGGCTTAATCTAACAACTCCTTTAACAGATTTTAAGAATACGATAACCCCGTTTATACGGGGTTTTTTTTTGCTCAAACGTCATATCGGCACACCATCCAAAGCTATGTGCAATTCAACCCCCGATTTTGACAGATGGAAACGATTAACATATAAAAACGTTTCCTGATGTGTGTTATCTACATACTTTTGACTCACCAATTGTTTGAGCCCAATGTTATTCAGAATAGTCCAAATAGTGTTGTTTAGCTCGCTTGTTTTTAGCGCCGGGTCCTCTTTCGCTCAAAAGGGTGAGGCTGGATGGAAGCTCAAACCTTCCATTTCTCTTGGCTTTTTGAATGGTGGTCGCGCCTCATCTTCTACTTTTTACTTCAAAAGCGGAATTGGCGCTTACGCTCACTTCATGCTGATAAATGAGGAAAGTTCTTTCAGGCCGTCATTCAGTATTGGCGCAGAAAGATTGGATGAAGAGGTTCTTATGCCCATTGGCATAGAATACGCGATTAGATTCAAAGAATCTGGTAACTCCGGTTATCTAGCCATTTCTGGCGGTTACGCATTATCCTTTCATGAAACCTATGAAATCTTTGAGGGATATGAGTATTACGGTGGAGCATTTTTCAACCCAGGATGGGGCTACGAATGGATTTTAAAAAACAGGAGTAAACTCTATGTCAATACGCGATATCGTCATCAATTCATGCGATCAGAATACCACGAAAATGGCGAAGACAAATTCACGGATCGCTTTGCCTATATGATGTTGCAACTTACTTCAGGAATAATATTTTAAGCTATGAGAACATTGCTACTCGTCATTTCATTCTTGATACAAAGCTTCTCAGGACATTCACAGCTAGAGGTTTCACACGACTCTGGTTTCTACAATGAACCCATTTCAGTAACCTTGAAGCACTCAGATCCTGAAGTAATTTTTTATTATACCACCGACGGAAGTCAACCGGATAGAACCAAACAGCGCTATACATCGCCTATTTCAATGGGTTTTGTGGCGTCACCTGCTACGCTCTCCTACATTCGCACTGGTGAAAACTGGGTAAGGCCAAATGGTGAGGTTTACAAAGGCCATCTATTTAAGTTCGTAGCATTCAAAAATAACGAGCCCATCACACCAATTGAAACTCGTACGTTCTTCGTGGATCCAAATCACTTACAATCATTCCCAATTGATCGGCTTTCATTAACAGTCGAGCCTGATGATTTTTTTGGAGAAGAGCGCGGAATATACGTGCCCGGAAATAATACAACCCTGAACTTTTATCAAGGTGGCGAAGACTGGGAGCGCCCTGCTCTCTTTGAATTGTTTGACCAAACCGGAAAACTCGAATGGAAGCAAACCCTTGGCGCACGCGTTCATGGTCGTAGCTCAAGAACAAATCCACAAAAGTCTCTCAGATTCTACGCGAAAAGTGCTTACGGCAGCCCATTTATTTTTCATGAATTATTTGGTGAAAACGGTCCCGCAGCTCAAAAACGAATCATACTGCGCGCCCCTGACCGTCTGTTTAGCAAAGCAATATTTATAGATGAACTTGTGCATGCCGCGGCTGAGGATTTATCTGTAGAGAACATGGCCTCGAGACCTGTAGTGGTTTTTATAAACGGTGAGTATTGGGGCATACAAAATCTGCGCGAGCGTCATGACGAACAGTATTTGAGGATCAAATTCGGAGTTGAGCCCAATAACGTTGATATCGTTGATTGGGATAGAGGCCCTTACGTGTCTGAAGGAAATCTTACAGAATATAATAAACTACTCAATTATTTATCGTCTTCCGACCTTAGTACCATCGAGGGATACAACGGACTCAAAGCTTTAGTCAACATGGAATCGTTCATTCCATTTGTCGGAACTCACATATTCTTTGCAAATGAAGATTTTCCTAATAACAACCTCCGTATGTGGCGAGAAAGAACTTTCGGTGAAAAGTGGAACTTCTTCTTTTATGACTGTGATGGTTGTATGCGTGATGTTGAAATGGACACATTTGAAATGTACGCCAATACTAAAAATGATGGAAACCCTGCATCAATAATGCTCAAAGGTCTCCTCAAAAATACAGAATTCATGGCAGACCTTCAGGCCTTCCTAAACAACGCACTCTCCAATCAATTCTCAGCAGGTAATTTATTAAAACTCATTAATGAAAAAGAGTCGTTTTATGCTCCTTTAGTCAATGATCACATCAACCGCTGGCACTCTCCAGACGACACTGCAGAATGGCTTGCGTCTATTGCCATTGCTGAGAAGTTTGCCATGAATCGCTCACATATTATGGGCGAATTAATTCAAAAACATCTCGGCAAGCCCTACTCTATCTATCCAACCCCCGCTAAATCCGAATTTTACCTAGACTTCGAAAAGAATCCTGAGGATATGGATATTAGAGTTTCTCTATCCGATATGAGTGGAAAAACATTTCAGCCATCTAGAATTTATACCTCTGAAAGTCTTGTTAGTATTCCTGTGGACGATTTTTCCCCTGGAGTTTATATAGTGCAAGTTGTAGTGGGAAGATCTATCTATTATGATAAGATTATCATTTCGCAATAATGAATTAGAAACAAATTCAAGTGTTCAATTCCACAATTCAATCCCTTGATTATCCAATTCATATAACTATCCCGCTTTTTTGGAAACGTTTTTATTTTTTTTCGTTTCCATTCAAGAAATCGTATCTATATTTGCGGCGCAATGGAAGAAAAAGAGTTAAAAATCATCAGTGGAGCATCAAGAGTATTCATGCAGTACGGTATCAAAAGCGTGAATATGGACGATATGGCGCGCCATCTCGGTGTTTCTAAAAAGACACTTTACCTCTACGTCAACGACAAAGAAGAGCTTGTAAAAAAGTCAATGGATGCGTTTTGTGAAATTGAAGACGCCCAAATATCAGAAATAGCATCACGCAATCTCAATGCAATCGATGAAAGTCTTGAAATCATGAAGTGGGTATTGAGTATGCTTCAAAACCTGCACCCTTCTATTATTTACGACCTCGAAAAGTACCACCCTGAAGTTTTTCATTTCATGAAGAACAATCGCAATACCGCGATTTATGCTTGTATGACCGCCAATATGATCAAAGGTCAAAAAGAAGGATTTTATAGAAAAGACTTTAATCCAGAAATCATTGTACGGATATACATGGAACACATGAATATTCTTCTTGATCACAACCTTTTTCCACAAGACAAGTGGAAACTCGTTGATGTATATAAGGAATCGTTTATCTATCACATCCGTGGAATTGCAAGCCAGAAAGGCCTTGACTATTTGAAAGAAAAATCAAAATACATTAAATAATAACACAATCCCTTTTATGAACACGTGGAAAAAACCAATACAAAAAGGCCTGCTGATGGCTCTTTTTGTTTCGTTGTTTTTCCCTGCATACACAAAGGCCCAATCAGCGTTTACGCTCGTGCAGGCTCAAGAATATGCACTGAAAAATGCACAGTCCGTGAAAAACGCACGGTACGACGCGGAAGTAGCGGAGCTCACTTCCGACGAATTACTAGCAATCGGTTTGCCTCAAATCAACGCTAGTCTGCAATACCAAAACTTCATCACACTTCCCACTCAGGTCGTTGACGGAAGTTTCTTCGGCGCACCCGGCCAAGAGCTAAGGCTACAGTTCGGTACTCCTCAAAACATGACCGCAACATTGAGCGCGAGCCAACTGCTCTTTGATGGTTCTTGGTTAGTAGGGCTTCAGGCTTCACGCGCTTATGCTCAACTCCAAAAAAGAAACCTCTCAAAGTCTGAACTCGAAATAAAAGCCGATGTTGCCAAAGCTTATCATACAGCACTCATCGTTGATGAAAGACTTGAATTCACCCGTCAAACAAGGGCAGTAATCGCTCAAATGACCGATGAAACAAAAGCTTATTTTGAAAGTGGCTTTTTGGAAGAGCAAGATTTCGAGCAACTTCAATTATCATTAAGTCAACTCGATAATTTCATCACCTCTCTTGAAGGTGCTTCCAAGTTGACTAAGGATCTGCTCAAGTTCACCATTGGTATGCCTCTCAACGAAGAGCTTACTCTTGCGGATAAGGCCGATGCACTGATCTCATCCGAAGATTTATTGAGCAACGCTTTTTCGAGTGATAAAACTGTGGACGTTCAATTAGCCATGAGTGGGCTTTCAATGCAAGAACTTAATTTGAAAAATAAAAAAGCTGCTTTCCTTCCGAACGCCGCTCTCTTCTATTCACTCCAATCACAAGCTTTCCGACAAGAGTTCAACTTCCTAGACACTAGCTTGCCTTGGTTCGCACCGCAATTGTGGGGTTTTCAAATCAACGTACCCATCCTCAGTGGTGGTGGAAAAATTAAAAGCGTGCAGAAAGCTCAGGTCGAAGTACAACGCATGAAAGACACCGTTGAACTAACGAAACGTGCAACAGAATTAGAATACAATAGTGCAAAAACAGAATACCTCACTGCTTTAAACTCTTACAACCAAGCAATCAAATCTCTTGAACTTGCTCAAAAAATACTCTATAAAACAGGTATCAAATTCAAAGAGGGCGTTGCTTCAAGCATGGACGTAAGTCAGTCTACAAATCAAGTGCTATCAGCACAACAGGACCTCGCTCAGTCCAAAGAAAATCTTATGAACGCTCAGGTAAAACTTAAAAAAGCACTCAACACATTATAATCAGACATTCCTATGAAAAAGATATTCTCCCTTTTTGCAATCGCCGCTATCATCGCTTCTTGCGGTGGCGAAAAAGATCCAAAAACCAAGCTCGCTGAACTCAAGGCCAAACAAGCCGAAATTGCTGACCAAATTAAGCAGCTCGAAAAGGAAATAGCCGCGACTGATACTACAGCCGGTACTTCCAAATCCAAAGACGTGATTGTTACTGCAATTACATCTTCTGTTTTTACCCACTACCTCGACGTACAAGGTATTGTTGATGCAGACGAAAACGTTACCATCATGCCTACAATGGCTGGTAACGTTACCAAACTCTATGTGAATGAAGGAGACGTGGTAAAAGCTGGTCAGCTTCTCGCAGAGGTTGACAACGATATCTATGTGAAACAACTCAATTCTGTTCAGCCGCAGCTCGCCCTTGCTACCGAGGTTTTCAATCGTCAACAAAGATTATGGAATCAAAAAATCGGAAGCGAAGTTCAATACCTTCAAGCTAAAACTCAAAAAGAGTCTCTTGAAAAACAAATAGAAACACTGCAAGAACAAATCGAATTGACGCGTATCAAGTCTCCAATAAGCGGAACAGTGGACAATGTTGCGCTCAAAATTGGTCAAATGGCTGCGCCCGGAATGCCTGCCATGCGTGTAGTCAACCTTTCAAAACTAAAAGTTAAAGCAAACATCTCTGAAGCTCATGCTTCGAAGGTGAAAAAGGGAAATGACGTTGCAATATTCTTCCCTGATCAAAACAAAGAAATCGCGTCAAAAGTATCGTTCGCAGCAAAAGTAATCGACCCAATGACGCGCACATTTGTTACTGAAGCATCTATCAGCTCAGATGCTGCAGAGCTCCGTCCAAATATGATTGCCGTTCTCAAAGTGGCTGATTATAGAAATGACAATGCAATCGTAATTCCAGTAAACCTCATTCAAAACTCCGAAAAGGAATCATTTGTGTTCGTGGGTGTGGAAGAAGGTGGAAAGAAAGTAGCGCGTAAAAAAGTTGTTACTGTCGGTTCTGTCTATAACGGAAATGCAGAAATTCTTTCTGGACTCGCTGTAAATGATAAGCTCATAACTACCGGCGCAACAGATCTCGCTGACGGACTCGAAATCAAATTTTAATCTAAAAAACTCTATCCAACATGGAAAAATTCAAAGAGTTTTTTGTCACGAGTTGGGCAATTAACAATAAAACAACCATCTACCTGCTCACCGTTATCATTACGTTGGTAGGTATTCAATCCTATAGAAACCTCCCAAAAGAGCAGTTTCCAGATATCGTTATTCCGACCATCTATGTCTCTACAGCCCTGCCGTCAACAGCGCCTAAGGACATGGAAAACCTTGTAACGAAGCCGATCGAAAAACAAATCAAATCTATCGCCGGCGTTAAAAAGGTAACCAGCCAATCACTTGAAAACTACTCTGTAATCATGGTAGAATTCAACACCGATGTGGAGGTGCCGATTGCAAAACAAAAAGTGAAAGATGCGGTAGAAAAAGCTGAGAAAGATTTGCCGAAAGACCCTCTGATGGTGCAGTCGGTGATGGAAGTCGAATTCTCCGAAATGCCGATTCTATTCGTCAATATTTCAGGTGACTACGACCTTGCTAAGCTAAAAAAATACGCAGAAGATCTTCAAGATCGTATTGAAGGTCTTAAAGAAATCACTCGTGTTGACATCGTTGGTGCCTTGGATAGAGAAATCCAAATCAACGTTGATATGTATAAGGCGCAAGCAGCAAACATCACAATGTCAGACATTGAAAATGCTGTGAAGTATGAAAACATGACCATCAATGGTGGTAATGTCACCATCGACGATATGCAGCGCTCTATCAGCGTGAGTGGAGAATTTGATAATATCCAACAAATAGAAAACCTTGTCATCAACTCAATGACCGGTGCTTCTGTTTTCCTCAAAGACATCGCCGAAGTGCGCGATGGATTTGCAGAGCAAGCCTCTTACGGTCGCCTTGACAATAAGAACGTTATTACACTCAACGTGATCAAGCGTGGTGGTGAAAACCTCATTGAAGCCTCAGACAAAATCTATGGAATCATTGATGAAATGAAGGAAACCGAGTTTCCCGAAAACCTCACGATCAAAGTCACCGGAGACCAATCTGATGGAACACGCGTAACCCTCCACGATCTGATCAATACTATCATCATTGGTTTTATCCTCGTGACCATCATCTTGATGTTCTTTATGGGTGTTACCAATGCCATTTTCGTTGGTCTATCTGTGCCGCTCTCAATGTTTATCGCATTCATGATTCTTCCTGGTATCGACTTTTCGCTCAACATGATTGTGTTGTTTGCCTTCCTGCTCGGGCTGGGAATTGTAGTGGATGACGCGATCGTCGTCATTGAAAATACGCACCGGATATATGACAACGGTAAGGTTCCAATTAAAACAGCAGCGAAGAAAGCTGCAGGAGAGATTTTCCTCCCTGTTTTATCTGGTACTGCAACTACCCTTGCGCCCTTCTTCCCGCTAGCTTTTTGGGGTGGTGTGATTGGTAAATTCATGTTCTACCTTCCAATTACGCTCATCATCACACTCACTGCGTCACTCCTTGTTGCTTACATCATTAACCCCGTATTCGCCGTCGACTTTATGAGTCCGCATGATCACGGTCCCGATAAAAAGAAGAAAGCGCGTTCATTCCGAATCACAACTATCATCATGTTGTCATTCGCTGCCTTATTCTATATCACGGGCGCATTCGGAATGGGTAATTTCTTGGTGACGATGTACCTGCTTTATTTGTTGTACAGATTTGTATTGGAAAGAGCAATCTCAAACTTCCAAACCAAACTCTGGCCACGCGTTCAAAATGTTTACGGGCGATTCCTCGAATGGGCGCTCAAAAGACCACGTGCGATATTTTGGAGTACCGTGGCTCTATTGATTGCTACTTTGGCTATCACCGCGCTGCGTCAACCTAAAGTGGTATTCTTCCCACAAGCTGAACCCAACTTCGTTTATGTATATGCTACATTGCCTGTAGGAACAAAGCCGGCAGCAACGGATTCGGTAGCAAAAATCATCGAAGGTCGAGTGTACAAAGTACTCGGAGAAAATAATCCCTTGGTGAAATCTGTAATTACCAACGTCGCAGTTGGCGCGAATGAAGCGCAAGACGACCGCGCCACTTATCCCAATAAGGCTAAAGTTGGTGTTGCTTTTGTGAAATTCGCCGAACGCAATGGAGAAAGCACGGGCATCTATCTGGAGAAAATCCGTGAGGCTGTAAAGGGAATTCCTGGTGTAGAAATTTCTGTTGACCAAGAACAAAACGGTCCGCCAGTTCCAAAGGCGATCAACATCGAAGTTAGTGGCGAAAATTTTGAAGAATTAATCGTCGCTTCCACTGACTTGAAGCGCTACTTGGATTCCTTGTCCATAGATGGAGTGGAAGAACTCAAAACGGACCTTCAGTTGAACAAACCTGAAGTGCGTATTGACATCGATCGCGAACGTGCCAACAGAGAAGGCATCAGCACCGCGCAAATCGGAATGGCGCTTCGCAACGCTGTATTTGGTGCAGAGGTTTCTCGATTCAGAGACGACAACGATGATTATCCAATCATGGTGCGTTTCCAAGAAAATCAACGCAACAATATTGAAGAGTTGAAAAACCTCATCATTACTTATCGCGACATGAACATGGGTGGAATGGTGCGTCAAATACCTCTTTCATCAGTTGCGGATGTCAAATACACAAGCACATACGCTGCAATCAAACGCAAGAATCAAAAACGTGTGATTACACTTGCTTCAAACGTTCTCTCCGATTTCAACCCGAATGAGGTAGTCGCCAACATCCAAAAGGAAATTGACAACTTCAAGAGATATCCCGAATCAGTTACTATTACCATGACTGGTGAGCAAGAAGAACAAGCTGAAACAGCTGGATTCCTTGGGTTTGCTGGCTTGCTTGCTTTGGCAATTATCGTTCTGATTCTCATTCTCCAATTCAACTCTATTGGTAGAACCGTCATTATCCTATCTGAAATTATTTTCAGTGTAATAGGAGTTCTGCTTGGTCTCGCAATATTCAATATGGAGATCTCAATCGTAATGACCGGCGTTGGTATCGTGGCACTCGCAGGTATTGTTGTACGAAACGGTATTCTTCTCGTTGAATTCATGGATATCCTGCGCGGTCAAGGATATAGCCTACACGACGCTATTGTAGAGGCTGGTAGAGTGCGTATGACTCCTGTATTGTTAACAGCAACAGCTACAATTCTCGGTATGATTCCACTCGCAATTGGATTTAATATCGACTTCGTCACCATGTTTACTGAGCTTGATCCAAAGATTTATTTTGGCGGTGATAACGTAGCGTTCTGGGGACCTCTCGCTTGGACAATTGTGTTTGGCTTGACTTTCGCGACATTCATCACACTCATCCTTGTACCTGTGATGTACGAAATGTCTGAACAAACAAAAGCACGATTAAACCGCGCATTAAAAAAGAACTCTAATTCACACGAATAATCTCGCTAGAGCGATAACGATTGCTCTTTTTTCATAGTAGTTCCGTTAGTTCTTTTAACGGATATTTTGGTTAAGGTTTAGATGACAACCCCGACGAATGTCGGGGTTGTTATTTTATCGCAATTCTGCTGCTGCTTTCGTTTTATAAAAACTGTTCGAATAAGCTATAATTTCAAAGAACTCCCTCGCCAATCTCTCCTCTCCCTTTTTCAAATAACACATCGCTAAGTAATAGTCTTGTTCCTGATCGAATAAGTTATTTTCAAAAGTCACGCACTCACCCAAGTGATGGAGCGCGATATCATAATTCCCCATTTGATAATAACTCATTCCGAGATAAAAATTCAAATTGACATCTTTTGGAAATCGCTCAGCAAGAGTCGATAACTTTGAGATTGCTGCATCATACAATCCGCGTGAATAACTGATGATGGCGTCATCCAATTGACTTCTTAAATCAATGCTGCGCCCTTCTGATTCTTTTATTAAATTTTCCTTCGTTTTCCTATTTTCAAATTCCGCCGGAATCCCTCCCAATCGAGGCACATTAAGAGATTGATAGAAGACATATTCATGATCACTCAACATATAGCCTTCTACAAAACGAATCTTGTTTCCAGAAATATCATATCGCTTTGAAAAGGACTCTGCCGCCAGTTTTTCCTGGGGCTTCTGTATAAATACGCTGTCCGGCTCGTAATTGATCACAACGCCTCGTTGCGCGTGCTGACCAGTATCTTCGCAGGTATTCTTGAGTTTCAATCCTTCCTGTTTTTGTGCTCTTACAGTTACTTCCAATTGATCCTGCTCATTCAACGGAACAGTCAGCTCCACGAGCTCCCGCTGCGCATTCATCGCTTTCTCTGATGATATCGAAACATTTTCACCTTGATAATAAATACAAGCCACAGACAACGTCACTATAACAGCTGTGCTTAAAAAAACTCTTTTAATCCAAATCGCAAATAACAACTGATAACCCGCCACGGCATCCGCAATCAGCTCGTATTGGGTTGAAAGCAGTTTTATTTCTCTTTTACGACTTCTCTTCAGCAAGCCAGCAGTGTACAAGCGCATTTCGCGTTCCGTAGGAAACAATATGTTGTCGCTGACTTTCATTTCTTTGATAGTAAATTCTTCATGTTTCTCTTACCATTTTGGATATGCGACTTGACTTCATCTTGTGAATAGCCACTTATCAAACCAACCTCCTTGTATGACTTATTCTCCAAATAAAAAAGTCGTAAACACAATTGCTGCGCTCTATTCAGAAGAGTCAGTTTTTTTTCCATTTCCTGAATTTCTTCTTCTTGATTAAACGAGTCGGTATCTACTGCTTGAACCTCATTACTTAATGGAACGACACGATGCTCATGACGAAGGCTCATCAAACTGGTGTTACGCACCACAATACCTATCCACGAAGCAAATTTTTCAATCTTATAGTCGGATGGTAATTCAATAATCTTCTGCATCACTTGTTGCTCAATATCCTTGGCGGTATCTATATCCTTGACATATTTCATTGCCGCTGCCTTTATCAAATGACTATAGCGCTTCCACAACTCATTCAAAAACGCGTCACCTTCACCGGTTTTGTACCGAGCAAATAGCTCCTCATCTGATATGTGTTGAAGTAGCGCCATAGTATCTACATGCTCTGCTTGAATTAATCTTCAAGTACGATTGTTTTTTTCATTCTCGATATTTTCTCGTAGTAATCTTCGAGGTAACTTTTCGTCTCTATCACGACCACTCCGCCCGTAGTATCGCCATATTTTGCCGGTAATCCTCCTGTGTATATAGACATACTGCTAATTCCGCTCGATGGAATATTCGGCACATTTTCTCTAATTTTTACCCCGTCTATCAGATAAATGACACTGCCCGCCCTGCTACCACGGAAGTACAACTCTTCTCCATCAGCGCTTGCTTTGACGTCGGAACTTAGCGAGGCTACCATCTTTTTTAAATCACCGCCATTCGACGTTGACATTTGATTCAACTCCTTCGATCGTATCGTCACAACGTTTCCGCCATCTTTATCTATCAACGGAATTACATATTCTATGATGGTAATCGTTGCGGTACTATCGTTTAGAAATTCCATCATTGTTTTTGGCAAAGTGGTAATCTTGTCTGGATTTA
The DNA here is from genome assembly GCA_964428835.1 of uncultured Comamonadaceae bacterium. Classification (GTDB taxonomy): domain Bacteria; phylum Bacteroidota; class Bacteroidia; order Flavobacteriales_D; family Sanyastnellaceae; genus JAIXWP01. Next base: position 37,521 of record CAYRZQ010000001.1, read on the forward strand.
CTAGTACTCCTTGATAATTCTTAGACCGCATCCCCACCATTCTCATTTCTACTGTATAGGTTCCCGGCGACAGGGGCTTCACGCGAAATCGCCCCGTAGTATCACTCATCGCGCTGTTAACAGTTGTTCCGTTATCCACTTTCACAATGACTCCCTCTAGAGGAATTCCGTCACTATCGAAAATCCGGCCGTGGATTTCACCATTCGCGCTCTGTGAATGGCTTGTTACTGCTAGAAAAAGGTTGAGTGCAAAAAACAAAGTGAATATTCTCATAATTATTGATTTCCTAAAAGATGATCGTCAACGACATTTTCCACATCTTAACACATCTTTTTTTTTCAAGTCTGATTAATCACTAATTTTGCACCCTCTTATGAGCGATGCCATAAAGCACGAGTGCGGAATTGCACTCCTCCGATTGAAGAAACCCCTTCAATTTTATTCCGAGAAATACGGAACTCCCTTTTACGGCCTCAACAAAATGTACCTCCTCATGGAAAAGGAGCACAACAGAGGTCAGGATGGCGCGGGCCTTGCCAATATCAAGCTAGATCCCACTCCGGGTAAGAAGTACATCAGCCGTATCCGTTCCAACGACCAACAGCCGATTAAGGATGTGTTCGCCAAGGTAATGGGAAGATTCGCCGAACTTGAAAAACACAACCCCGAAGCACTCAAGGATCCGCAGTTTCTTAAAGACAACTACGCCTTCACCGGTGAACTATTTCTTGGCCACCTGCGCTACGGAACATTCGGTGGCAATTCCATCGAAAACTGCCATCCCTTCCTACGACAAAACAATTGGATGACCCGCAACCTCGTAGTTGCTGGCAATTTCAACCTTACTAACGTTGACGAACTATTCGGCCTACTTGTCGAACTGGGACAACATCCAAAAGAAAAAACCGATACCGTCACGGTTATGGAAAAAATCGGTCATTTCTTGGATGAAGAAAATCAACTCCTTTTTGATCAATACAAAGCGCTCGGATATTCAAACCAACAAATTACTGATCTCATCGGGCAACATCTTGATGTGCAACGAGTGTTAACCCGCGCTTCCCGAGAGTTTGACGGTGGATATGCCATGTGCGGACTAATCGGCCACGGCGATGCTTTCGTACTTCGAGATCCAAACGGCATACGCCCCGCGTATTGGTACGAAGACGACGAAATCTGCGTCGTAGCCTCCGAAAGACCTCCCATTCAAACCGCTTTCAACGTTCCCGCTGAAAGCATCAACGAATTGGAACCAGGGCATGCCTATATTATCAAAAAAGACGGTAGATCATCAATAAAAAAAGTACGTGAGCCGCAAACAAAACTCAGCTGTACTTTCGAAAGAATCTACTTTTCAAGAGGTAATGACAAAGACATCTATCGAGAAAGACAAAACCTCGGTAAAAACGTTGTGCCCCTCGTCCTCAAATCAGTCAATTACGATTTAGAAAATACAGTATTCTCCTTCATTCCAAATACAGCAGAAACAGCCTTTTATGGAATGATTAAAGCTCTCGAAGACTATCTCAACGACCGAAAAATAGAACAGCTCGCTAACATCGGCGCTGATTGGTCAAAAGAAAAAATTGAAGCAATCATTCGTCAAAGAGCTCGCATCGAAAAAATCGCTATCAAAGACGCCAAACTCCGCACATTTATCACACAAGATAGCGCCCGTGACGAAATGGTAGCACATGTCTATGATGTGACTCATGGCGCAGTAAAACGAGGCGTGGACAATCTCGCGGTAATCGATGACTCCATCGTAAGAGGAACAACCCTCAAAAAATCAATTATCAAAATGCTGGATCGTCTCGGTCCCAAAAAAATACTCATCGTATCATCCGCTCCCCAAATCAGATATCCCGACTGTTACGGTATCGATATGGCCCGTCTGGGAGATTTCATCGCTTTTCAAGCTGCTGTTGCCCTTCTTAAAGAACAAGGAAAGGAAAGCATCATAGATGTAGTATATCGCAAGTGCAAAGATCAACAAGATGCTCCTAAAGAAACGGTAAAGAACTACGTGAAGGAAATCTATGAGCCATTTACCAATAAGCAAATCTCTGCCAAAATCGCTGAGCTCGTTACGCCTTCAGATATCGCAGCAAAAGTCGAAGTCATCTTTCAAACAGTAGAAGGATTACACGACGCTTGTCCAAACCACAAAGGTGATTGGTACTTCACAGGAAACTATCCAACACCAGGCGGAAACATGGTGGTGAATAAAGCTTTCATCAACTACGTGGAAGGCCGCAACGAAAGAGCCTACTAATATTTTTTTTTTATAAAAAACAAAAAAGGCCGCGTCTCCGCGGCCTTTTTATATTCCAATTCTGAATTCAAAATTCCAAACTCTCGTTCCTGTTCTCGTTCCTGTTCTCGTTCTCGTTCCTGTTCTCGTTCTAGTTCTAGTTCTTATCGTGCCCCTATGGAGTTCTACTTCTGAACCACAACTTGGTGATGCTCTACTCCTGTGCTGGTAAGGACTTCAATCATATAAGTACCCGCAGCAAGTCCACTCAAGTCAACGGTTTGAACCGAGCCTTTCGCAATTTCATACTGAGATGAAATGACTACTTGGCCTGTAGAAGCCAATACCCGAACATTCATTCGGTCACTAGAACCTCCATTCATCAAGTTGATGAGACCATTCGTTGGGTTCGGATATAAACGAATAGAACCTGCGTTTACCTCTGTCAATCCATCTATGATTTCTGGACAGTCGTAACTCATCAATGGTGAAACCACTATACATGCGTTTGTTTGAGATGATACCGCCGTAATAATCACGTCCTCTCCATTCGGGAATGGTCCAACTTCAATCGTTCCTAAGAAGTTAACAAGGTATTGCTCTTGATTGTACGTGTTCGTTACAATATATGGCGCTCCATTTCCAAGACCACTCACGGTCATCGTAACGAAGAAGTTCTCTTCATCTCCGTCAACACAATGCTCTTCGAATGAAATGGAAGGAAGAATACAGTCGTCAATACATGATCCATCATCTTCTGTTGCTACAGGGTTGTAGTTGATGGCATCAGGATCTGTACAGCCAAGAATCTCTTCATAGATACAAGTTCCATTATCAATGGTGGCATCTTCGTTATAATTAGAGGCGCTTGGGTCTGTACAACCAGCACAAGTCAAGTATTCGCAACTGCCATTGTCAAATTGTGCAGTAGCACTGTAGTTACAGGCTTCTGGGTCTAAACAACCGAATTGAGTGCTATAAACACAAGATCCGTTGTTGATTGTCGCGTCTGGATTGTAGTTCAATGCAGTTTCATCTGTACATCCCAACACTTCTTCAATACAACCATTATTTGGAGGAAGGTTACCGTCACAAACTCCATATACATCAAGTGTTGGAGTGCCTTCGATATCACCACAGTCATAGCCCCAAGTAGCACAATTGAAGTTTACTGGTTGACCCACCCAATCATATTCACCTACATCTGCAAAGTCATCACCCAACCAAGAAAGTACTCCAATGGTGTGCGAAACGCCTTCACAGTCACAAATAGTAATTTCATTGTTGCAATCACCTGTTGTAAAGCTTACAACTTCGGATACTGTACCATTGTCTAACGTATAGAAGAAGCTATAAGTGGTGCTTGGAGTAAAATTGAAGAAGGTCTCAATAGCTCCGCTTGATACTACTCCTTCTGAAGGGAAGTTGAAGTAATCTATTCCATTTTCAGAAATTGAAATAGAAGCAACACTGCACGCTCCTTCAAAAGTCATTTCAAGCTCAAGCGACGGAAGCAATCCATCTTCACCTGAGTCGTAACATGGGCCTTGAGCAATATTCAACTGCAAATTTGAACACACCTCTCCTCCAACGCAAAACTCCTGAGAGAATGAACTTCCAAATGCAGCAGGACCTTCAACTAGAATTCCCGAAGCATCAGAAATAGAAAAATATCCGTCAAAATCACACGACTCATAACTTAAGCCGTCACCAGCCGCGTCTAGAATAGTGAACGTATAGCAGCCTGCCTCCAAGCAAAGAGGTTGAGTTAAAACGCCATACTCAACGGTTAGTGCGCCTTCTGCAATGCTATAAACAACATCGCCAGACTCATTGGTAATAAATACAGATGTCTCTCCTGGGAAGCAGTCCGCTCCAAAATCAAAAACAACTTCATTTGCGCAAGGCACTTCAGCGCAGCCATTACCTGGAGGGAAGTTTCCGCTACATACCCCAAACAAATCGAGCGTTATTCCAAGACCTTCATCATCACAATCGAATCCCCAAGTAGCGCAGTTAAAATCAACTGGCGTTTCATCGTTCCACAAGAATGTGCCATCGTCCAAAGAACCGTCACCCAACCAAATGAGAGCAGCTGCTGGCAACACATTTCCTGCACAGTCGCAAATCGTACCTCCGAGTCCACACTCTTCTGCTGTGAAGGTCACTGTATTAGAAAGCTGTCCATTTCCTAACTCAAAATACACCGAAAACTCTTCCGCTGGTGTTAGGTAATAAAGCTCTTGAGTGCCTGAAGTGATTCCATTCTCAGAAACATCAAGTAACTCAAAAGGTGAACCGTTAGAAGAATAATAGATTGTAGTAACTCCACATGATCCAGTAAAGTCGAATGTTAAGTTAGCTGTTGCGTATGTTGCGCTTCCAACCGTCAAACACTCCCCTGGAGATACAGACAACACTGCGTTTCCGCAATTCTCATCACAAGCCTGTGTGGTAAATGTGTATGTTGGAGAAATACTTCCGTCCTCGAATTCATAGTAGTATGAATACGATGCACTGGCAGTGAGATCAGTCAAATTGTAATTATCACCTAAACCACTTAATGCTAAGCCTGTAATATCAAGAGCAACGAAGCCTGTGTTGTTTTCATTTAACCAAAGAGTAGTGAGCGTGCAGCCTTGTGTGAAAGAAACCTCCATGCTATAGGTAGGTAAACCACCCACACATTGAACAAAGCTCTCACTCACGCTTAATACCTCACAAGCCGTGGTGCCTTCAACACAGAAGTTTGATGTTGCAGATTCGGTATAATTAGGATCACCCTGCACAAGAATATTTAGATCTTGATCCACTACGCCGTAAAAACCTATAAGATCACAAGGCGTTCCAACTGGATTCAAACCATCACCGAAAGAGTCCAAAATTTCTAAGTCATAGCATCCTGGCTCCAAATAAAGCGCCGTTACATAAGTAACTTGTGTTGTCGCACCGAAAGGAATAGATCCCAGTGGGGCTGAGTAAACCAAATTACCGAGGTCATCATACAAATTCCAGCTTACTTCATCACCGTAACAGTCAGGAGAAATAACGATATATGTTAATGCTGCTCCAGGAGAGCCACAGTCAGTCATAGTGATTGTTGCGGTTTCAGTTATTGACCCATCTGAAATCTCAGCGTAAACGTCATAAGTGCCAAAAGGAAGAACATCTGTGAGATTCAATGCATCTCCGTTTCCAACAGCAACAGCAAACTCTTCAAAAGCGCCACCATTTTCTGAAACAAATAAAGAAGTAAAGCCGCAATCGCCAGATCCTGTAAAGGTTATATCTATCGATGGCACGCCATTTTCACATATACCTTGCGTTAATCCAACGTAACCGTCTTCACACTGTCCACCACCCGCCAAGCTCACCAATACAACTTGAAGGGGAGCACAAGTCTGATTCGTCTGACAGTTATACTGGTTCATTTGAACACGAACAACACCTGTAATTGTACTCAACCATGTGAGATTAGACGCACCGTTACCACAGGTAGAGCCGTCGTCATCGTATCCTAATAAGCCACCGCCGGCATTATTGCGCAAAGTAATTTGAGTGTCATAAGAAGTTCCACACGTGTTGAAGTTGTATGTATTACCTGCAACAACAGATACAGTGTAATACTCTCCTCCGTATGCACACGGCGTTGAAGATGCGTTTGCAACGCCTACTCCTAACGGAGTCAGATCATCATAAAAAACGCCATTATTGGCACATTGTGATATCGCCTCGGTCGCAAAAAACGAAAGCATCACAACTAATAAAAACAGCTTGGTTTTAGTAAAGATTTGGTTCATAAAGTGATATTAAATTGGTCTGCAAATATAACCACCGACCGTAAATTGCTCTTTTTCATAAGGTCTTCTTTTCAACATGTAGTGCTGATTAGAACTTCCTGGTGAATTTCTGGTTTCCTTTACCTGCTCTCTTATTACATTTGAACCCGAATCGTGGCAATTATTGACGACATACAGGCTCCCATAAAATCTGAAATGCTTCAGTTTGAAGAATATTTCAGAAAAGCCATGAAAAGCAACAACGGCTTGCTAGACAAAATTTCTCATTATATCATAAAGAGAAAAGGCAAGCAGATGAGGCCAATGTTCGTCTTTCTTTCTAGCAAACTCTGCGGAGGCGTTTCTCAGTCCACTTACAATGCGGCATCATTAATAGAGCTTCTTCATACCGCTACCCTCGTTCACGACGATGTCGTGGACGATGCGCAGACTAGAAGAGGTTTCTTTTCAATAAATGCGCTTTGGAAAAATAAAATCGCCGTGCTGGTGGGTGACTACCTTCTCTCTCGCGGCCTATTGCTTAGTGTGGACAACAAAGAGTTCGACCTGCTTCGTGTGGTAAGTACCGCGGTGAAAGAAATGAGTGAAGGTGAATTGTTGCAGCAGGAAAAGTCAAGACTATTAAACATTACAGAAGAAGTTTATTACAAGATTATTACGCAAAAAACAGCGTCTCTTATCGCTGCATGTTGCGCTGCTGGGGCCATCGCTGCCAAGGCTTCTGATGACGATGTTCATAAAATGCATCAGTTTGGAATTAATGTGGGAATGGCTTTTCAAATTAAAGACGACCTCTTTGACTATGGCTTCGGAAAAAATATCGGTAAGCCTACTGGAATAGACATTCAAGAAAAAAAGATGACCCTTCCGCTCATCTTTGCCCTTAAAAACTCTGATAAATCAAAGCAACGAGAACTCATTAACATCGTCAAAAATCATAATACAAATCAAGTCAAAGTAAAAGCGTTACTTGAGACCGTAATAAAGTCTGGCGGTATAGAGTATGCAATGAAAAAAATGGAAGAATTTAGAAACAATGCTATTCAAATTCTACATACCTTCCCCGCTAATGATGCTCGTTTATCCTTGGAAAAACTAGTTCATTATACCATCGACAGAGAAAAATAATATGAAGTACTTTTATTTGTTACTATTGACTTGCGCCGCCATCGCTTGCCAAGAAAAAAAACTAAATTCCGAAGTTGGAATCGAACTTCCTGCCAATGTAATTGAAAACGTAGAGTCAAGATATGAGGCCGATAATGCGGGCGTGGCAAAAGTCAAAAAAGCCGTGTATGTCGATACCACAACGAACGAAAAAATAGCCGAAAGACACTTCTATCAGTCTCAAAAAATCTACATTGAGAATCTGTACAAAAACGGCCGTAAAAACGGACCATCCATGGCGTTTAGAGACTCCACCAGCAAGCCTTGGAGCCTTCATACATATACCAACGACACTCTCGACGGACCTTACAAGGTATGGCATGAAAACGGAAAGCTCAGAATTGAAGGACAATATAAAATGGGAGTAAAAGTCGGAAACTGGCGATTCTTTAGCAATACTGGTTCGCTCGTTAAAGAAGTAAACTTTGACGACCCAGCATCTCATAATATTCCAGGACTCTAACAACCGCCTGTTGGCATTATATCTGTCAGCCTCCTCCTGCATGCAATTTTCAACAGTAATTTGCAATCATGAGGCGAATGATGTTTTTCTCTTTATCCCTACTCCTTTGCACGAGCGTATTGGCCATTTCTCAACCCAAGCTCAGTGCAACTGAATATATTGATATCTGGAAGAATGAAGCCATCTACCAAATGGCCGTTCATAAAATTCCCGCAAGTATTACACTTGCTCAAGGGCTTTTAGAAAGTGGAAATGGCAACAGCAGGCTTGCTGTTGAGGGCAACAATCATTTTGGTATAAAGTGTCACTCCGACTGGACTGGCGCAAAAATTCACGAAGACGATGAAACCAATAATGAGTGCTTTAGAAAATATGAATCCGCGGCAGAATCCTTTGAAGACCATTCTTTATTCCTGCAAAAAAAGCGATATCAACCCCTCTTTGCCTTAGACATCGACGACTATAAAGGCTGGGCTAAAGGACTCAAAGAGTGCGGATATGCCACCAATCCAAAATATGCTCAGCTTCTAATAAACCTTATTGAACAATACGAACTCTTCCAATACGATAAAATCGGACTACAGCATATTCGCAAAAACACCACTCCTGATCGTCCAAACGGTCAAAAACCCAAGCCAATTCTTTCAAATCAAGAAAAAAAGCCCAAACAACGAAACCAACCGGAAGGGCGAACAGAGATTTCTATCGGAAATAATAGAGCCGTTAACCTAAGCGCAAATAGAATAAAATACATCGTGGCCAAAAAAGGAGACACCGCTGAGTCCATCGCTCGCGAACTGGAAATGGCACCGTGGCAAATCAAGAAATACAACGACCTCGAAGAAAATCAATCCTTTAACGAAGGCGATATCATTTATTTACAGCCCAAACGCAATCGCGCTAGTGAAGATGCGCACACCGTGCTCAAAGGAGAAACAATCAAAGACATCTCCCAACGATATGGAGTAAAGATTAAAAAACTCCGCCAAAGAAATAATCTGGAACCAGGACAAGAACCGCAACCAGGAACAAGACTCAAGTTGAAATAAAAAAGGCTCCTCAATGAGGAGCCTTTTCTCTTGTTGCCCGAGCTGGATTCGAACCAACACAAACTGAACCAAAATCAGTTGTCCTGCCATTAGACGATCGGGCAAAAGCGGGTGCAAAATAAATGCATTCTTTTCAAGTATGCAAAACTTTTCTCTATCATACCTTCGCTTTCTCATTAAATAAATTCTTTTTTGATGGAAAAGATCCTCAATTATATCGACGGAAAGCTCTCAGAACCCTTGTCAAATCAATACATTGACAACTTCGAGCCTGCAACAGGAACTGTTTACTCGCTTATTCCAAATTCTGATGAAAAAGATGTGGATTTAGCCGTCGAAGCAGCAAAAAGAGCTTTTCCATCATGGTCCAACACACCCGCAACTGAGCGATCGGCAATAATGATACGCATCGCAGACCTTATTGCTGCAAACCTGGACATGCTTGCCGAGGCTGAGTCAAAAGACAATGGCAAGCCCATTTCTCTAGCTAAATCTGTGGACATCCCCCGCGCAGAATCCAATATAAGATTCTTTGCAACAGCCATACTTCACTTCGCTTCTGAGGCCCATATCATGGAAAACAAAGCAATCAACTACACCAACAGAAAGCCAATTGGTGTGGTCGGGTGCATTTCGCCATGGAACCTTCCTCTCTATCTCTTTACTTGGAAAATCGCTCCTGCCCTCGCTGCCGGGAATTGTGTGATTGCTAAGCCTTCGGAAATCACTCCATACACGGCGTTCCTGCTGTCAAAAATTTGTATGGAAGCTGGACTGCCGGCTGGAGTGCTTAACATTGTACACGGTTTAGGCGCCAAAGCAGGAAACGCAATGGTAAGCCATAAAAATATTAAAGCGATCTCATTCACCGGTGGCACAGCTACCGGAGCGCACATAGCCTCTATCGCAGCTCCAATGTTTAAAAAACTATCGCTCGAATTAGGGGGGAAAAACCCAAATATCATTTTTGCAGATTGCGACTTCGATAAAATGATTGCCACAACAATACGATCCTCTTTCAGCAATCAAGGCCAAATATGCCTTTGTGGCTCAAGGATTTTAGTAGAGCAATCCATCTATGACAAATTCAAAATAGCATTCGTGGAAAAGGTCAAAAAAATGACCGTGGGTGATCCAGCAAACCCCGAAACAAAAATGGGTGCTGTTGTTAGCGAAGCTCACATGAACAAAGTCCTTTCTTATATCGAGCTCGCTAAACAAGAAGGTGGAAAAGTTTTAACGGGTGGGCAACGAGTAATTCTTGATGGTAAAAACAAAGAGGGATACTTTATCGCCCCGACAGTTATTGAAGGCTTAGATGAAAATTGTAGAACAAACAAAGAAGAAATATTCGGACCAGTAGTCACCATTGCACCTTTCAATGATGAGGCAGATGCTGTAAGAATTGCAAATAGCACCGATTACGGCCTGGCCGCTACAATCTGGACTAGCAATCTAAACACTGCAAATAGAGTCGCAGGTAACATAGACTCTGGAATAGTTTGGATAAATACGTGGCTGCTTAGAGACTTAAGAACTCCCTTTGGTGGAGTTAAAAACTCAGGTGTAGGTAGAGAAGGAGGGTTTGAAGCTTTAAAGTTTTTTACAGAAGCACAAAATGTCTGCATCGAGCTCTAACGCTCATCTGTAGACTTATATCCATTCGTGAAAAACCAACCAAACCAACGATTGAATCGCTCTTCTACCGTGCGTACCTTATCAGCTATGCTAAAAAACGTCTTCATGATTTGCCTTATAGAGTCGTTAACTTAAGAGCCCTACCTAAAGTTGTATTATTCTCAAAAATTTAACGTTCATTATTACATTTCTATCATGCTTACTTCAACGCGCATATTCTAATTATGTTCGCATCATTAATTCATTTCATAATTTCATTCTAAAAATTACGTGAGATCAAGGAAGAAAATAATTCAACGTGACGGCTCCTTCTACCGCGATAAACAAGAAGCTCTGGACTTTCTTGTTCAACTTGAAAAAGAAAAAAAACAGATTCACGGAATAGAAATCGTGATTCTCACCGATTTAAACGTTGAGACAGATATGTACAAGACCCTTTGGTTTACTTCTCAAAAAGATGTCTACGAAACCTCACGTGTTTTCATTACAGAAAAAATGGGCGGCAAATGGAATTATGTTGAATTCAAACTCTAGTCAGAGTTATCATAGTGTTGGTGTTTAAAACTCTAAAAAATCAACATTCAAACTAATTTGAAACTAAAGCAATTTAGTGACGTATATTTTGTTAACATTTTGCTCACTCTTTTTCGATGAGAAAAGTGTTATCATCGCACCGTAGTTTTAAACCAGCAAGGAAATCAGGAAATCATGAAGAGGATTGTATTATCACTATTCGCTTTTGCCGCCGCATTTGGCGCATCAGCAACCACCCTTCAAAATGACACATTAACCCCTGGCTCTCAGGACTTGAAAATAGCCCCTGATGATCCTGCTATCATGGCCATCGACCGCGTGCTGACGGCCAATTACTTAAATCACTTTTGTTTTTCTGCGGACTCAAAGGTCATTAATGCCTATGGCTATTCGGCTGAACAAGTCCCCACATTCTCTCCTGAAATCACAGCACAAAGACTGAAGGTAATCGACAAGGAAACTCCTTTCGACCTCGTATATAACGGAACTGTTCAAGGTTTTATCGACTTGTACGCCGTACGAAGAAGAGACATTACTACCAAGGTTCTTGGAATGTCACAGCTCTACTTCCCTATGTTTGAAGAAGCTCTGGCTAAACACGGTATTCCTCAAGAGATGAAATACCTCGCTGTAATTGAGTCGGCGCTGAATCCTTCTGCAATTTCTCCAGCCGGAGCCGGCGGTTTGTGGCAGTTCATGGTCGCTACAGGTAAAATGTATGGCCTTGAGGTAAATAGCTATCAAGACGACCGCTTCGATCCTATCAAGTCAACAGAAGCTGCGTGCAAATACCTTAAGTTCCTCTACAATACTTTCGGTGACTGGCAACTAGCCCTTGCTGCTTATAACAGCGGTCCTGGCAACGTAAATAAAGCCATTCGTCGCGCAGGCGGTAAGAGAGACTTCTGGGAAATCAAAAACTTTTTACCAAAAGAAACACAGGGATACGTGCCTGCATTCATTGCTGTAAATTACGTGATGAACTACGCAGCTGAACACAACCTCTACGCAAAAGAACCAATTGCAACATATTTCGAAGTTGACACCATCGTCGTGAATCAACGCATCGACTTCAATGCACTATCTCGCGTTGTTGGTATGAGTGTGGAAGAAATTGCTTTCCTCAACCCAACTTATAAGCTTAAAGAAATTCCTGACAATGGCAGAAAACACTACGTTTATCTTCCTATTGCCAAGGCTGGTTTATTCATCGCAAACGAAGAGTTGGTATATGAGCAAAGCAGAATAAAAATTGCTGAGCCAGAGCCCGTTTTAGCAGCAAACACCCCCGCCGCTTCACAAGCAGCTCCCGCTTCAGAGAACGCTGTCAAAAAAATAGTTTGGGAAAATCAATGGAAAACTCACAGCGTAAGACGCGGAGAGTCACTTGGAAAAATCGCTGACAAATACGATGTATCGCTTGCCGAGCTCAAAAAATGGAATAAAATCAAAGGCTCTAAAGTTGTGCCTGGTCAAAAACTCAAAGTGCAGACTCGCGTAAAGAAGACCATTTTAGTAGAAAATACTGAGGAAAACGTTACTCAAGCCAATGAGCAAGAAAAAGAAGTAACTCCGCAACAAGAAGAAGAGCGCAGTCCAGAGGCTATTGCCGCTGCAGAGCAAGAAAAAACGGAAAGACCTGTGGCTCCAAAATCAAGCACTCCTAAGTACAAGTATTACACTGTGCAGCCTGGTGATACGCTTTGGAAAATCGCCAACAAACATGATGGTGTTTCCATGGATCAAATTAAGACACTCAACAAAGGCTTGAAAGAAAACAAACTTGCTGTTGGTCAAAAAATTAAAATCAAACAAATAAATTAATGAAAATCGAAGCGGGAAAAACCGTTGAGGTTCACTACACCCTGCATATTCAGGGTCCAGAAGGTGAAATTGTAGAACAAACATTCGGTGGCGAACCCCTCGGATTTGTTTTTCGTGAAGATCAAATGTTGCAAAAATTCGAAGAAGCTCTTGAAGGCTTGTCCGCAGGCGACAAGTTTAAAATAGCCATCGCTTGCGCCGATGCTTATGGCCAAGAGGATGAAGAATTCTTCATGGAATTCCCAAAGAGTGAATTCATTGATGAAAGCGGAGAATTTGACGAGGAACTATTCGCCGAAGGTGAAATTGTTCCTATGCAAACCCCAGACGGACACACTGTTCAAGGTGTTATTGCCGAGGTAAAATTGAACTCTATCATCATTGATTTCAACCACCCGTTGGCTGGTGAAGACCTTTATTTCGAAGGCGAGGTCGTGTCAGTTCAATAACTACTGAATATCTTTTGTTGAAAAAGCATATAGAAAGGGCTCTCAACTTTGAGAGCCCTTTTATTTTTTTGTATCAAAATCCCCATCACTGTGAGAAAGAGTCTTTTTAAAACCGGCGGAAGCACCATATCATCCTTTTCGACTGTTGTCGGAATCACTCTCGTGCTTACCATGGTTGGCGCCCTTTTTATCTTTCTCCTTGTAGCCAAAGCAGTCACAGCACATTTCAACGAGCAGCTCACTGTACAAGTATTCATCAAAGAAGGCACGCCTGAAGACGAAATACTATTGTTTAAAAAGCAATTAGAAATAGAAGATTTTACTGGCGAAATTGAATACATCTCCGCTGAACAAGCCGCCCAAATAATGCAGGAAGAGATCGGAGAAGAGTTTGTAGACTTTCTAGGATACAACCCCCTTCTTCCATCGTTAGATGTTAAAATTGATCCCTCATATAGCTCCATAGACTCACTTCAACTCAAGTTCGAACAACTTGCCGAGTTACCCATGATTGATAGCGTTGAATATCAAAAAGACCTTTTGCAAAACATTAATGAAAATATAGGCAAATGGGGACTTGGCCTTCTAGTACTTGGAATTCTCTTTTTAATCATCGCCGTAGTCCTCATCGTAAACACAATCGAACTCGCCATATTCTCTCAGCGATTCATTATCAAATCGATGCAACTAGTTGGGGCTACCCACTGGTTTATTCAAAAGCCATTCATGAAGAAGGCTTTGCGCTACGGCCTGGTATCCGCATTGCTTGCCCTGGTTGTTATTAGCGCTATCTTATTCTACTTCAAAGCCGAACTCGTGGATGTTATTAGCATTTTGACGGACAATTACCGATTCATTTGGCTCATCGCAGGTATTTTTGTGGCCGGAGCCTTGGTGTCTTTACTCGCAACTGCTTACGCTGTCCGCAGGTTTGTGAAAATTGCCCAAACGGATCTATACTAAACCGTTCATTCAAGATTTCTGCCCGTTGACTTTAAATTCGAGGCATTTCTCCATCTTTTAAGGGTCGCTATTCCTTAAGAATCCGATATTCGACATCGGAAGCCAATTTTTTATTAGAACAACAACGTTTGTTTGACATACCGTAATGGAAGATTTATTATGTTTGGCGCCCGTTGAACCAATGTAGTAGTTTTGTTTTTAACCAAACAAGAAATTAATACCGTTTAGCACAAATCAAAATCAATCTATAATTCTGTAACAACCATTTAAATTAAAACGTGTTATGAGCAAAAAGCAACAGCAGTCAGGAAGTGATTTCAGCTCGATCTTCCCCTACTTCGCGATTCCATTAGCCTTAATTATCGGCGTCGCGCTTTACGTTTTTGTATTAGGTAACCCCACTAACTTTGAAGGTGGCGACCCAATCAAAGGCCATCCACTCAACGTTCTTGGAACGGTTCACAAGGGTGGTATCATCGTATCAGCCCTTATCACTGTAAACTTGGTGGTATTGATTTTCGCTGTGGAGCGCTTCATCAGCCTTCAAAAAGCTAGAGGAAAAGGTAGCGTTGAGAAGTTCATCCGCGACATCCGCGCTAAGTTGAACAACAACCAAATCGACGATGCAATCAACGCTTGCGACAAGCAACAAGGTTCTGTAGCTGCGGTTTTGCGCGCTGGTCTTACCAAGTACAAGTCAGTACAATCAGAAGCAGGCCTAGACAAAGAAGCTAAAGTAACAGCTATCAAACAAGAACTTGAAGAAGCTACATCACTTGAGCTTCCAATGCTCTCGAAGAACCTCGTAATCCTTTCTTCTTGTGCATCACTCGGGGTACTTGTTGGTCTTTTGGGTACGGTACGCGGTATGATTTCATCATTCGAAGCAATGGCAACTGCTGGTGCTCCTGACGCAACCGCTCTTTCACTCGGTATCTCTGAAGCCTTGATCAATACCTTCCTCGGTATCTTGGCTTCTGCTTTGGCAATCATATTCTTCAACTTCTATAGCACTCGTATCGATGGCCTTACTTATGGTATCGATGAGGCAGGTTTCTCTGTAGCTCAAACATTTGCTGCTAAGCACTAATTCATTTCTTTTAAACCAAATTAAAAAAGTGAATTATGCCTAAAGTAAAAATGCCAAAAAGCGCCCCCAGCCTGGACATGACGCCCATGGTTGACTTGGGATTCTTGTTGGTTACTTTCTTCATCCTTACGGCGAAGTTTAGGCCTAATGAACCTGTTGTAGTGGACACGCCAAAGTCAACATCTAGCATCGCGCTCCCAGAGAAAGTTATGCTCGTTACAATTGACAAAGACGGACGTGTATTCTTTGATCTAAGCGGTAAAGAAATCAAGCGCGCAATGCTGCAAGGCATGCTCGAGAGATATCCGCAAGTGAAGGTTTCTGAAGAAGTTGCTCAGCGATTCGCTGTGTTAGGCACCTTCGGACAACCAATCGAAAGAATGGAACAATACATCAAAGGCGATGAAAAGCTGCGTAAAGCAATGGACGATCGCAAAGATGCTGGAATTCCTGTTGACTCACTCAACAACCAATTAGGTGACTGGATCCAAGAAGGATACGAGGCTTTCATGACCGATGCCCAAGCCAAAGGGTTTACCATTGCACAGCTCAAAGACAAAGAAGGTCTTCGCTATGCAATCAAGGCTGACGGTGACACCGACTATGAAAAAATCGAAAAAGTAATCGATATTTTTAGAGATAAAAACATCTTCCAATTTAACATGGTAACGAGCCTCGAAGGTATCGACGAAGCTCCAGCTGTTGTTGAAGAGTAATAATCCACAACCCCATTAAAGAACATAAATTATGGCAGAAATAATTGACGGCGGCGGCGGTGGTGGTGGTAAACACCAGAAGAAAAAAGCCAAGAAAGGAAACGTTCACCTGGACATGACGCCCATGGTTGACCTAGCGTTCCTACTGCTTACATTCTTCATTCTTGCTACTTCACTCAGCAAGCCAAAAACAATGGAAATTATCTATCCGAAAGAGACAGATAAAAAAGATGAAAAAACTAAAGTGGATGATGCTTTGGCAACAACCGTTTTAGTTGGTGAAGAAGACGAACATGTATTCTATTACACTGGCGTTTTCAAACCAGACTCTACTGTGCTTATTCACACCGACTATTCAAAAGACGGTATCAGAAAAGTATTGCTCGATAGAAACAAGCGTATCAATGACCAGGTAACTGCACTGAAAGAGCAGCTCACCAACAAAGTAATCAATGATACAACCTATCAAGTAGCTTATTCGAAAATCGTCGGAGACTCGTTGGCTCCTTTCGTTATCGTTAAAACTATCCCTACATCTAAGTTCAGAAACGTGGTGAATGTGATGGATGAACTAAACATCACAAACATCAAGAAAAGAGCTATTATTGATATGGGAGACAGCGAAAACATAGCAATGCGCCAAAGAATCGTTGAACTCGGTTTAAAAAAGTAACAAGAATTTGAACGAACTCATTTCTAAAATGTACACGCTTCAAAATCTTTAAAAAATTAAATTATGACAGGCCTCATTATCATTATTATCATCGCAGCCATTGTGGCTCTGGTCGGCTTTGAAGGCGGCTGGAACAATGTGCTCAGTGGTAATCGTAATAGCCTTGTATTCGAAGATAAATACAAAGACTATGGCGCTTACCAACTTCGAAAAGGATATGGTAAGGTGTTGGCTATTTCCCTCGTTGCCGTTGTGAGTCTTGCAACTGCCGTGACTCTTGCCCCCGTAATACTATCGGGCAATAAGGAAGAAGGCGTGGAAGAGATTGCAGAGGTTAACGTGGAAATGCTCGCTCCACCTCCCACCGATCCTAACGAACCGCCGCCACCGCCACCACCACCGCCGCCACCACCACCACCACCCACGATCAAGCAAATTCAGTTTACTACGATCGAGGTGACGGAAGAGGAAATTGATACTCCTCCTCCTTCCGAAGATGATCTCAAAAATGAGAACATTAGTACACAAACTCAAGAAGGGGAGGATGTGCTTCAAGCCCCAACTGAACCTGTTGCTCAAACAGTGATTCAAGAAGAGCCAGAAGAAATTGTGGCATTCGTGCAGGCAGAGCCTGAGTACCCAGGTGGTATTGAAAAGCTCTACGAAGACATCTACAAAAACATCACCTATCCAGAAATGGAAAAGGAGAATAACATCCAAGGTACTGTTTATGTATCATTCGTAGTAGAAAAGTCCGGTAACATCAGCGATATCAAAATCGACCGTGGTGTAAACGGTGGTCCTAATCTCAGCAAGGAAGCTGAAAAGGCAGTGAGAAAACTCAAGCCTTTCACTCCTGCAAAAATGAATGGTAAGTCGGTGCGTTACCGCTACCGCGTTCCAATCAAATTTATCTTGAGATAATTTCCTATTAATATTCTTTAAAAGACCCTCAATTGTGAGGGTCTTTTTTTTGTCAAGAACTTCTATTTGACTTGTAAAAAAAAGTAATTCTCTTGCGCGCGAAAGCCGCGCCAGTCAGCAATCTCCAAAGGTTGCGGCGCGTTCATCTGATACTAAAACAAAAAAGTCATGATGTTACTTACCATTATCATTTGCGCTGCACTCGCAATTGTATTGTTCTCTGCTGACGTATCATGGAGCAACGTACTAAGTCATCGAAGAAATGACCTCGTATTCGAATCGCGACATAAAGAATACGGAGCGTATCTGCAACGTCAAGAACAACCTCGTAATCTATTCATCGCCTTCCTGCTCAGCGCCGGTCTTCTCGCCGCAACTGGATTTTCTTATTTGCAAATTATGAAACCTTCATCGAAGCTCATTTCTCTTCCGAGCGTGCCTGTAGTAATTCTTGATGTCCTACCTCCAGTAATTCCCGATGACAAACCAAAAGAGCAACCAGAAAAAGTCAAGAAAACGACAACCGCAATTCAAAAACCTATAGCTGGTTTGTCCACCCCTGATGTGGCGCCCAACACACCGCTCAAACCAACCAGCCGGTTATTTACAACAGGAGGTACACCCGACGGCGAGATCAACGACGGCTTTCAGAAGCCCTATGAGCCGCCAAGAGGAGAAGGAGGCGATTCCGCAGCGGGCAATAGCGAACCTGATGTAATTCGTGATTTCTCGTCTATCATGCCCGAATTCCCTGGAGGCGAAAAAAGTCTATTCAATTACATTCAGGATCAAGTGCCGTTTCCAGAAAGACTGCGCGAGATAAATGCGGACGCAACAGTCTATGTTTCATTTGTAGTCACACACGAAGGAAAAGTGACCATGGTCGAAATACTCCGTGGCATTCCAAATGAATCAAGTTTGGACAGATCCATAATCAAAGCCTTCGAAAACATGCCCAATTGGAAGCCCGGAAGAAACGGTGCAAAAAACGTCTCTGTAAGAATGAGAGTGCCAATCAGGTTTAAAACACGATAGTTCACCGAATAAATAATAGTGCTATAACATTAAGTTCTTAATTTCGCACTCCCATGAATCGTTTGTCTTTATATCTAAGCTTTGTGATGGTAGCAGTACTCCTGCTTTTAGCCGCGCTTTGCTTTTTTACAGAAGTATTTGCTCAGTACACCCAAGGACAAAAAAAATACCTCCTTGGTACTGTTCTGCTTCTGTATGCAATCATTCGGGCTGTGCGCATCAAAAAACAGTTACTTGATTTAAAAAGACAAGAAAGATGAAAAAGATAATCCTTGCTATTCTCATTGCATCTGTGCTGTTCTCGTCATGCGGAAACTATGACCCGAGAACAGAAGGGATATCCTCAGGTACCTTAAAAATCGGCGTCGATGACTCCTATTCTTTGATGATGGATTCACAAGTGTTTGTATATGAGCAAAATTATAAATACGCGGACATCAAGCCCTCGTACATGCCCGAGGGAGACGTTATCGACGCTTTGCTCAAAGATTCTATTCAAGCCGCTGTTATTAGCCGCCCGCTTACAGAAGAAGAGCTCAATTATTTTAAATCAAAACAACGCTTTCCAGAGTCTTTAAAGATTGCTACAGATGGTGTCGCCCTAGTGACCAATCTAAGTAATCCTGATTCCGTTGTTACTATGGAACAACTGCAGCGTATTTTCACAGGGTTAGACACCGCGTGGAAACAAGTCAACGCCTCATCAAATCTAGGAAAAATCAATATTGTATTTGACAACAACAAGAGCTGCAATGGCAGGACTATCAAGGAATTCTTTTTGAAAGAAAAACCGTTTGCTCCAAATTGTTTCGCCGTCAATAGCAATGACGAAGTAATCAAATACGTAAGCGAGAATCCCGGCGCCATCGGCGTTATCAGCTTGAGCTGGTTTAGCGACCGCGACGACCCAAAGAGCAAAGAAATTCTCTCAAAGGTGAGACCTATTGGAATTGTTGATCCAACAAACACCGATAGACCAACACTAGCCCGCAGACCTTATCAAGCCTATGTTTTTGATCAGAGCTATCCTTTGCGCCGTGATGTTTATTACATCCGTACAGGTCTCAAAGGCTCTCTTGGCACAGGCTTTGCCTCTCACCTCGCCGGAGAAAAAGGACAACTCATCATTCACAAAATGGGAATGGTTGCCGCCACTTCACCAGTTAGACAAGTCAAAATAGTAGATTAATAGTTTTTTTTAACCAAATATGAAAAAGTTAATTGCCCTCGCTTCTTTTGCTCTCGTTTCAGCAGTCGCACTTGCTCAAACCCGCGAAGAAGCAGTCATTAAAACCCTTAATGAGCGATATGAGTCTGCAGCGGCAGACTTTCGAAAGCTTATTGCACAAAACCCGACCAACGGAGAAATGTACTTCTACGCTGGTGATAATTACTTCTATTGGGGTGTTTTGGATTCCGCAGAAATTATGTTTAGAAAAGGAATCGAAGTTGCTCCTCTCAATCCAATGAACTATGCCGGTCTCGGCCGTGTGGGTTGGGTAAATAATAACGACGCACTCAATAGCGCTCAATATCAAAAGGCCATTGAAATCATGTCTGCAAAAAGCAACAAAATCGATAAAACGATTCAGTTGATTACTTACATGAAAATGGCAGAGACATACGTGCAGGCAGAGCGCAAGAATTTTGAAAAAGCTATTGAATACCTCAATACAGCTCTCAAATTCAACGATCAAGACCCTGAGATGTATGTTCAGCTTGGAGACTACTATTTCCAGTCAGAACTTGAGAAAAACGGTAAAACCGGAATGCTCAACCTTAGCTTGGCACAATCACAGTATTCGAAAGCTTCACAACTCAATCCAAAGTATCCAAGAGCCTTGCTCGCTCAAGGTAAACTTCTAGTACCTGCGCGCAACTGGGAAGATGCACTGAAGTTCTTTAACGATGCTATTGCTATTGACCCGAACTATGCTCCAGCATACCGCGAAAAAGCGGAATTGCTCTACAAAGCCGGTCGCTTCCCTCTTGCGGTTGAAAATTATGCAAAGTATCTCGAGCTAAACAAATCTTGCCGTGTTCAGCAGCGCTATGCAAGTTTCGTATTCGAAACAAAGGATTACAAGAAAGCTGTTGCTGAATTAGAAAAAGCGCTTCCTTGCAACAATCAAAATCCTTTCATGTACCGCCTACTTGGTTATAGTTACTACGAAACTGGAGACTTTGCGAAAGGCCTTGAAAACATAAATAAATTTATGGACATGGCTACAGCCAAGGGAAGCCCGAAAATTCTTGGAAGCGATTATGCCTACAAAGGAAAACTTTTGGCGAAGTCTGGTCAAGATTCTTTGGGTGTGGCCACTATTCTTCGCGCTATTGAACTTGATCCAGAATATATTGATGGCTACTCAGATATTGCTGGTATCTACAGCAAAGCAAAGAGATACGCCGACGCTGCAAGCTACTACGAAAGAAAAATCAGCGCTGCTGGCGACAAGGCTTCACCGCTCGACTTCTACTACCTTGGACAGTCTCTATACTTCGCAAAGGATTATTCAAAAGCAGATGCTGCTTTCGAAAAGGCAGCCTCAAAATACCCTGATGCTAATTTCTGGAGAGGACGTTGTAACTTCAAACTTGATAATCAAGAAACTCCTGAAGGTCTCGCTACTCCTCATTTTACCAAGTTCATTGAACTCGTAGGCGGAGATGCTGCTAGTGTTCAGGCCAACAAGAAGAACCTTATTGAGTCTTACTCTTATCTTGGTTTCTTCTATTATACAAAGCAGAACTTTGTCTGCTCTAAGGCTGCTTGGTTGTCAGTTCAAGCCCTTGATGCGGCTAACGAAAAAGCGACCATTGCCTTGACTGACAAAGACATCGCTGCGGCAGTTGAAACTGGATGTGCTGAGTTTAAAACTCAGACACCACAATAAAATTTACCTCACATAAATTAAAAAAGCGCATTCTAACGAGTGCGCTTTTTTATTTCTATCAAAAATTTTTTGCTATGCTACAACCTTCTTACGGCGAAGCTTCTTATTGGCGATGTACTTCTCTGCGTCCTCAATATTAATCTGAACATCAGTTTTCAGAAGCTCACAAGCGGGAACATCTAAAAATAAAGATATTTTCAATAGTGTGAGTAAGGTAATGTTCTTGCCTTGCTCAATACGATAGGTGTTGGACTTGTCGAGACCAATGTCCATTCCCAAGGCCTCGAGGGTATATCCTTTCGCCTTTCGATGCTTGCGAATATTTTCCCCAACAGCCTTTAAAAAAGCTTTTTCTGGCGCTACCTCATTTTGCATACTACAAAAATGAGATTTCTTTATCTTCTATATTGTTTTAAGGAACAACAAAATGAACTTTAATACACTGAATCACAAATTCGTGGCCTATTTCCAACAGTTCAAAACCTTTATTCACTTGTTTATCAATTCGAAAGATTTTCTTTCATGAAAAACTAACAACTCTTGAATGAAATATCACGTGTTGCATTTTTCAAATTGCTGACTTGCCGGCTGATTCACTAGGGTATATCAATTGGGCACATCTGGGCTCTCTTGGAAATATATTCTTTCTCTCAATCCAAGAGAGCTTTTCTAACATCAATCCTTCAAAGACTTCTCCCATTTACTCACGGCAACGGTAGCTATAGCATTGCCAACAACGTTTGTGGCGCTGCGGCCCATATCAAGAACGTGGTCCACTCCCAGCAACAATAGCAAACCAGCTTCCGGAATACCAAATGTGGCCAATGTTCCCGCAATCACTACAAGCGAGGCTCTCGGAACTCCTGCGATACCTTTGCTTGTTACCATCAACGTAAGAAGCATCAACATTTGATCTCCAATTGACATCTCGATGCCATAACTCTGTGCGATAAACAAGCTTGCAAACGTCATATACATCATACTGCCATCCAGATTGAAACTATATCCAAGCGGCAGTGTAAAACTCACTATTCGGTTGCTACACCCGAAGCGTTCCAATTCTTCCATCATTTTAGGATAGGCCGCCTCACTCGACGCTGTAGAAAATGCCAACAGCAGCGCCTCTTTCAACCTTCCAAACAAGGTCACTATTCTCTTTTTTATGAGCAAATAACCTACGGCGATTAAAATCAGCCAAAGCAGAATTAAACCTGCATAAAACTCACCGATGAAAATGGCATAGGTGCCTAAAACTCCCAGTCCTTTTTTGGCTACAACCGAAGTCATCGCTGCAAAAACTGCAAATGGTGCTACATACATCACCATGCTGGTCACTTTCAGCATCACATGACCAACAGAATCCAATGCTTTGATAATTGGCTCACCCTTCGACCCAATGGCAGCAGTAGCAACTCCAAACAATAACGAAAACACTACAATCTGAAGAATCTCATTCGTAGCCATAGACTCCACAACACTGCTCGGGATAATGTGTGTAATAAAGCCCTTTAAAGTCATTGATCCCTTGTCAATTCCGGAGTCCAAAAGTGCGCTAGGCGGCTCCAAATTCATCATTTGCCCTGGCTTGAAGATGTTGACCAATAAACAGCCCAATAAAAGAGACACAAACGACGCGGATATAAACCAGAGCATCGTCTTGCCTCCAATGCGTCCTACGGCCTTTAAATCGCCTAATTTGGCCACTCCAACAACCAAGGTTGAGAAAACCAAAGGGGCGATTATCATTTTGATTAATCTCAAAAAGATATCTGTGAAGATGCTTATGATTTCGAGGATGTTTTTTAAAGTTGGATTCATCACTTCCTCGCGCGACGCTGCTTTCGCGGCTCGCTCTGCAAATGCAGTCTTTTTCTTTTCTGAAGTAATCGCCGCAGCTATTTGTTCCCAACGCTCTTTGACTGCTAACGTACTGTCTTCTGATATGCGTTGAAGTTGCTGCTTTAATGTGCCCTGTGACTCTTCGTTTTCTAAAGCGATTGTCACATCCGCGATGGCAGTCTCATAAGATTTGGCTGCTGAAGCGGGATATTTAGCATTGAGCATGGCTCCTACAAGAACTCCAAGAATAAGAGCTGCAAAGATCCATGCGGTTAACTTGTTCGATTTCGACATATCAGAAAAGATTTCGGCGGCAATATAAGCCGCCGAATCTTCTCTTTAACTTCCTATTTTATTGAAATAGTTGTTGACTTTGTCTTTGTAGTACGGTTTCAAATCTGGAGGCACTGTTCGCAATAGCTCCGTTTCTTGCTGCTTCTTGCGAATATATTCCTCATACTTCTGCGGATTGCTAACAGGAAAATCACGAGACTCGTTTGACTTTCTTTGATTGTCCTGATCACGAGTACGCTCGGCTTCTTCGGCCTTCAATAATCGAATCATGATGTCTTGTTGCCTTCTCAGAGTATTCTCATCGATTCTATTATTGACAATATCTTTCTGCAACTGCTCCATGTCTTTCGCAATTTGCTTCATCTCGTTACCTTGGCCGCTTCCGTCCTGATTCATTTCAGCTGCCTTCTCCTCCATCATTTTTCGAATTGCTGCTTGTTTAGCTGCCATCTCCGCAAGTTGCTTGCTCATCTCTCCTTGACCGCCTTTATTTTCGCCCTTATTCTGGCCTTTCTTCTTCATCTCTTCGAGCTGTTTGGACAAGGCTTCCTGCATTTTCTTTATGTCGCCGGCGCTCGGTTTGGGTTTGTTTCCACTTCCTCCGGGCTTTTCACAATTCCCTTGACCAGGCTTGCTTTGAGATTGCTGTTGTTGCATTTGCTTCAACGCTTCATCAAGCATCAAGGCCAGGTTATTAAATGATGTCATTGCATACTGTTGAGCAGTCGTAATCTCTGGTGTTCGTTTATCTGGCACGCCTTCCAGCGCACTTTGCATATTGTCATTGATCTGATTGATTTCTCGATTCACTGCCGCGGAGATTTGAGGTACGCGTTTGCTCAAAGCAAAGAGTGAATCTTCAACCATTTTGGCGTCGTCCTTCAGTTTTCTTTGAATTTGTCCTAGTTTGATATACTGTGGGTCGCGCGCATCTGTTTTTTTGAAACGATTCATCAGAGCTTCTTGATCAAAGCTCAATGTAATGATGTTCTCTAGCAAAGCGCGCAGGGCATCCATGTCTTCTTGCTGTTGCTCTTGCTCAGCGCCTTGCATCGCCATTTCCATCTGTTGCTGCATTTGCTTCATTTTGTCAGCGGCAGACTTCTGGGATTTACTTGCGCCTCCCTTTTTATTCTTCTGCAATTGGTCGGAACTCTCCTTTTGGTCCTTCTGTATTTCTTGCTCTTGCTGCTCAGTATCAGGCATGGAATTGGGGCTTTCCAACTCTTGATTTTTCTTCTCTAAATCGTCCAGATCCTTCTTGATCTCTTCAAATTCTTTGTTGAGCTCTTCTTGTTTTTCTTTCAACTCTTCCGCATTCGCGTCTTTTTGCTCGCTCTCCTTACTTAACTCCTCTTGTTTTTCTGCAAGTTTTTCCAGCTTCTCCAAAGTTTGTTCGAACTTCTGCTCAAACTCTAATTGCTTAAACTGTTCTAACGCTCGATCAAGCTCTTTCTCCATGTCTTCAGCATTCATCTGCATTTTGTCGAGCTCTTTTTGTATTTCGTTTTTGTCCAGCTCTTCCATCATTTTACGAATCTCTTCCATCAGCTTTTCCAACTCTGGATTCATAATTTCATCCATCAATTTTTCAAGCTGTTGCTGTTTTTCCAACAAATTTTCCTGCTGTTGAAATTCGTTTTGCTGATTATTCTTTTCTTTGTTTTCCTTTTGAATATCCTGAATTTGCTTTTGTAGCTCTTGTTGTCTTTTCAGAATATCCTCCATCTTCTTCTTGTCTTGCCAAGTCATTTCCTTCTTCTCGAGAAGTTGGCGTTGCAAATCCTCCAATTCTTTTTCCAGCTTTTTCGAATCTTTCAGGCTCTCTTCAAGCTTTGACTTGATATCCTCATTCTTTTGCTCTACCATGGCCTCTAACTCATCCTCCGAAGGGAGTTTGTATTCAAGGGTTGCACTTTTTGTCGATTTGCTTCCATTGACACCATCATTGTCCCAAATTTCAAAATAGTAGTTTAGAATATTTCCCGGTTGAACGTTGAGTTCATTCAAATTCCACGTGAAAAAGAAATTATCTGTGCTCAACTGATTGGACACTCCAACTTCCTTGACTACCCAAGAGGCTCCTTCGTCCCCTTCTGATTTTCTCAACTGATAATTAAAAGTCAGTTTTTTAAAACCATAATCGTCTTTTACATCTCCAGTAAAATACAGCTGCTTCAACGACATGCTATCGCGCTCTTCGTTTACGTTGATGTTGGGATACAAATCTGGTACAACTTGGATGCGGTATAAAACACTATCCGTTCCTTTCACATATTGATTGGCCGCGTGCACCACATATTCTGTGTTTGCAAATGCTGTTTTTGAAAATTTGAAAAGATCGTTGTTGTTGTTCAAAACGTAAGTACTGTCGCCGTAGCGAATGCTGAGAACTTCTGTGTTCTTCGTGTTAAAGTCCCAATTGATTCGTGTTCCAACGGGTACAGTAACATCTCCCGTATTTCGAATGGTCTCATTGATTTTCTTGGTGTACGCAGGATAGTTAAGCGCCAATGCAAAATCTACAAGCGCCGGTACTGGAAAAACTTCCAGTTCGTACATGTCGCTATAAAATCCAGAAGCGTAAAAGTTGAATGCTGTTGACTCTTTTACATTTCTGAACGTATATGAAAAATGAAAGGCGTCAATTCTTTCCAGTAAATACTGCTGGTCATTTAGCACGAGGTAAACTTTTTCAGGAATCTCCTTTCCTTTCAAAGTAATGTTTATCGTAAAATCTTGATTCTGCGCGGCCTTGAGTTCTTCATTATCAACCGAGATTTTGAACGGTGCCTCTTCTACAATTAGCTGTCCATGCTTAATTAGTCTTTCCGTTGGTTTGGTAAGAACGCTTGGCGCGGCAAAAAGAATGATCAAAAAGACAGCTACAGGAGGAATGGCAAACTTCAAGTACTTTTTATTTTCCTTGAAATCTATCGCGCTCGAAAAAGGAACCGGCCGAAGTTGCTTTATTTTTTGTTCAATACCCGCGTAAAGCAATGAGTTGTCTTGGTCTTTGTCGGCGAGCTCCTTTAATTGGAGTGTGTTCAATAATTTGTCCTGAACTTGTGGGAAGTGCTTTCCAATAATCTCGGCCGCTTGATTGTGTGAAATCACTTTTCCAAGTCGAAAAATTTTGAATACAGGAATTATAATATTCCTTGCGATAATCGCAAGAGCTGATAGAACAAACGCATAAAACAGAATCGTTCTCATCATAATTGAAAAACGACCGAAATACTCCAATAGCGTTACAAGCAAGTAAGACCCCATGATTAGAGCAACGCAATAAATGGCGCCGCGAAGCATCTTGTTCTTATAATACTTCCTGGTAAATTGATCCAGCTTAACTATTAATTCATCGTATCCGTTTACGCGCATAATTCCTCCCAACGACATTGACTAGTCGATATTCAAAAGTAAATAAAACAAAATCAGTTACAACACTTTGAACTAGAAGTTCATCAAGTAATTAGAAAAACTTAAGAGATTCTTCTCATCAAAACTTTTTCCCATCACTTGAATACCGAACGGCAAGCCCGACTTTTTAGTTCCCAGGGGCAGTGAAATTGCCGGTATCCCTACAAGATTCGCCTGTACGGTGAAGATGTCTTCGAGGTACATAGCTATAGGATCTTTCGTGTTTTCTCCCAACCTGAATGCCTCGTTGGTAGAGGTAGGTAGAAGTATAAAGTCATATTGCTCGAGAACTTGGGCCGTCTTGTCTCTGAGCAGTCTTCTCGCCTGCTGCGCTCTTCCATAATACGCATCATAGTATCCAGAACTCAAAACGAAAGTTCCGAGCATGATGCGTCGCTTTACTTCTTTTCCAAACCCTTCGCTGCGGCTTTTTTTGTATGTATTGTCGATTCCCTTTGCCTCTTGGCTGCGGTAACCGAAGTGAATACCATCATATCTCGCGAGGTTTGAACTCGCTTCAGCAGTGGTGAGCACGTAATAGGTTGGCACCAAATATTTGAGGTAAGGAAAATCAACGGCTTCGACGGTGTGACCTTCGTCTTTTAGTTTTTGTAAAATTTCAACGATTCGATTTCTTACTTCTTCGTTGAGGCCAGGGCTTTCGATACACTCTTTGAAGTATGCAATTTTCTTTTTTGAAGAGCTATTTTCAAGGGCTGCATATTGATCAACCTTGATTGTTGAAGCCGTGCTATCAAAATCATCTGCACCCGCCATTATTTCGAGCAATAATGCGGAATCATACACACTTCGTGTCATTGGACCTATTTGGTCAAAACTCGAAGCATAAGCTAGCAGTCCGTGGCGGGAAATCCGGCCATAGGTAGGCTTCAATCCGACAATA
Source organism: uncultured Comamonadaceae bacterium (assembly GCA_964428835.1). GTDB lineage: Bacteria > Bacteroidota > Bacteroidia > Flavobacteriales_D > Sanyastnellaceae > JAIXWP01. The sequence continues at coordinate 65,455 of CAYRZQ010000001.1, forward strand.
CCTGTTAGCGAAGCTGGCTGGCGTATTGAGCCGCCTGTGTCGCTACCAAGAGCTGCAAGACATAAGTCTGCAGCGACAGCAGCCGCCGAGCCACCTGAAGAACCGCCAGGAACGCGTGTTTCATCCAAAGGATTGAGCACTGGACCAAAGGCACTGTTTTCATTCGAGGAGCCCATTGCAAACTCATCGCAATTCACGCGACCGATAAAAATCGCGTCCTCTGCGAGAAGTCGCTCTACAACAGTGCTATTAAAAAGAGAGGTAAAGCCTTCAAGAATTTTTGATGACCCTGATACTTTGTGTCCCTCATAACAGATATTATCCTTGAGGGCGATGATCATGCCGGCGAGGCGACCCGCCTTTCCATCGTTCAATTTTTGCTGAATGGCCTGTGCACGTTGGCGTGCCTCATCACCCCACACTTCTAGAAAAGCGTTGAGGTGTTTTTTTTCATCAATATTTTTTAGGTAATAGTTTACCAAGTCGGGAATGGTGCACACTCCCTGGCGAAGATCATTTTGAACCTCGATTATTGATGCGTATTTTTTCACAAAAAGACTCCTGATTAATTGGCGTTATCGCCTTCTTTTGTCTCGCCCTTGCTTGCGTCTTTAAATTCTTTGATCCCCTTTCCGAGACCTCTGAATAATTCTGGAATTTTCTTTCCACCGAACAAAAGAAGGATGATACCTAGGATGAGAAGTATTTCAGTAACTCCGAACTTACCCATTTTGATTTGATTTTATGATAACATTGAGATAATTCGGCAAAGATAAATGAGAATGACTATTCATTGGTCCAATCCTAATGAGATTCTTTGTTAAAGTGATCACAAATAAAAAAGCCTCACACAAGGTGAAGCTTTTTGGAGGTCCCGAGCGGATTCGAACCGCTGTACGAGGTTTTGCAGACCTCTGCCTAGCCGCTCGGCCACAGGACCACATTTTTGAGGCTGCAAATATAACCGATTTGTATTGCCAACAAAGAATAAACACAAATCGTTTTTAATAAAAATGAAATTTCTTCGTTACGCATGCAGGTCAAAATGATAATTTTGTCCATGCAAGGAAATTAAAACCAATTCATTATGAGCAACAAAGTATATATCGGAATTATCGCTGTTCTTGCGGTATTATGCATTTACCTAGGGATTCAGGTGAAGAATGTAAATGAAAAAATCGTTTACATCGACCGCGAAAAAAACACCATCATGGACGAACGTGATGTTCTAGCCGTAGAGCTCGAGCAAATGCGCATGGGCTATGACACGCTTCAAACGGATAATGCTGAGATGGCATCTAAGATTGCTGAGCAGCAGTCTCAAATCGAAAGTCTTATTAAGAAAGCAAAAAGTAAAGACTACGATATTTCCAAGTTGAAAGCTGAAGCTGAGACTTTGAGATCAATTATGAAAGGCTACATTCACCAAATTGACTCTCTACAACAAGCTAACGATCGCTTGTATGCAGAAAAGCAGGCGGAATCTACTAGAGCTAACCAAGCTGAAGAACGCAGCAAGTCGCTTGAAGGAGATTTGAATGTAACAAAAGAAATGGTAAGCAAAGGTTCTGTGCTTTCTACTGGTGAATATGCAAATACTGGTATCAACCTTCGCAATAGCGGAAAACAAACAGAAACTGATCGCGCGAGCAGAGCAGAAATGATTAAGTCTTGCTTCACTGTGCGCAAAAATGCAATCGTGAAACCAGGAACCAAGCGTATTTACCTTCGTATCGTTGGTCCAGATGGCAAAGTACTTCCTGGTTCTAACGCGGGCTCTGTTAACGTTGACGGAAAAGAAGAGCTAGCAAGTGTTTCCCGTGAAATTGACTATCAAAACCAAGACACAGATGTGTGTGTATTCTATGAGGCAAAGGGCGAATTAAAAAAGGGTAATTATAAAATCTTTACCTATGAGTCAAATAACCTCATTGGTCAAAGCGACTTGATATTGAAATAGGTTTATTTAAGAGAATAAAATTGAGGGCCATTTTGCATTTGCAAAGTGGCCCTTTTTATTTCTTGACTAATGGAAAATAGCAACCAAAAGCCCAGCTCCTTTCAAAAAAGTCAATTTTCTGGGAAGCCCTGCTGTCTAAGTGATCCTGAAGCATAATGTCGACTAAGTTGGTTTTGCCGAGCTGCATATTTCCTTGAACGAAAAAGTGCTTGAAGAACTCAAACCTCATTCCCATTGCAAGGCTGTAGCCATATCCAGCCACGTGGGGCTTATTGCGATAGTGTACCCCGAAAAATGTAAAGTCAGTCCAGGGTAGCATAAATCCTATACTGGCCGCTCCATTAGCCGCCAATGTATGCTTTCCATTCTTGCTTTGCCATAAAGGTAGTCGTTGCTCAACAGCCAAACGCACGAAATTAAAGCCGTCACTATGATGAAGGTCGATAAAGTTTGGAGTAATAACAACGTATTCGTTGTTGAATGTCCCCACCATATCACCTCCGGGGTTAAGTCGATCCTCTATGTAACCATTCATCCTTACTCTTTGAGTGGTAATCACATGATACTTCATATGATCCCAACCCAATGAAAGCGCCGTATTCTTCTTCACATAATATCCCAGACGAAAATTAAACTGAGGAATTGTCAGCTTGGTTGGGTCAAGGTAAACCGATGGTTTGAATGTCTCTGGCATATCCTCTGCGTCCACTTCGTAAAGTGTAAAGTCAAAACCATCACCCTTGAAATGAATGTCTGACTCATCATAAAACGCTCGATTGTATCCCCATGTAAAAAACATTTGTCCTTCACGATGGCCCAGCAAACTCAGTGGTGATTTGCGTTCGTCTTCTTGGCATACACCCCATATAGGAATGAATAAGAATGCATAAGATATGATTTTCAGTATGCGTTCTTTTGCTCCAAATCTTTTGTCATGCATAATAAAACAGAAAACAAAATTAAAGGAGCCAAAGGTGAGGACGAGGCGGTAGATTTTCTTGTCAAAAAAGGCTACAAAATAGTGGAGCGAAATTGGGTGGCAGGTAAACTCGAAATAGACATCATTGCCACAAGTGGAAAGTATGTTATTTTTATAGAGGTCAAAACACGCCACAGCAATGCTTTTGCGGAACCGTGGGAAGCGGTAAATAGAAAAAAACAGCAACATATACTGCGAGCGGCCCACTATTACATCCGCAAAATGACCAATCCAATGGAGCCGAGATTTGATATAATATCTATAATTAATTTTCCAAACAAAGAGTTGAAGATCGATCACTTTGAAGATGCTTTTTGGCCAATGGCATAATACCAGTACCTTTGCGCCGAAATTCATACTACAATGGCTTCATCAAGCAAACCCAATCCAAGGTCGAAGAATCAGGCGGCTAAAAGAAAACCTGCAATCACCAAAGATTCAAAACTCAATAAGCCATTCACCCCTAAAAAGTCTTATATATCTAAGACTGAACAGGCAGGGCTTATTCGCCTGAATCGCTTTTTATCGAATGCTGGAATAGCTTCTCGTCGTGAGGCGGATAAACTCATTGAGCTCGGGCTAGTGAGCATAAACGGCAAAGTTGTCACTGAACTTGGGGCAAAGGTGGATCCTCGCGTGGATGTTGTTAAATATGATGATCGTGTGCTTCGTCCAGAAGCGCTGCGCTATGTTTTGCTCAACAAACCAAAAGACTACCTCACAACGACGGAAGATCCAATGGAGAGAAAAACGGTAATGACGCTTGTTTTAGACGCATGCAGAGAGCGCATTTATCCGGTAGGCCGATTGGATCGTAATACTACAGGCCTTTTGCTGTTTACCAATGATGGTGAAATGGCGAAGCGTCTTACGAGTCCGAAACATGGTTTCCCTAAATTGTACCATGTTGAAACTGTGGAAAAGGTAAAGTCAACTGATCTTCAAAAAATCAGAGAGGGAGTTAAGCTTGAGGAGGGATATATCAATGCCGAGGAAGCTGAGTTTGTAAACGATGACCCTCGCCAAATCGGTGTTCGCATTCACAAAGAAAAAAATCAAATCGTAAAAAAGATGTTTGAGCATCTTGGCTACACTGTAAAAAAGATTGACCGCGTGATGTACGCTGGTTTGACTAAAAAGGATTTGGCCCGCGGACGTTATCGCCACCTCACCGAAAAAGAAGTTAGTTTCCTAAAAATGATTCGATAGTAGCTCGAATGGGAGAAATCGTTGAAAGGCCTGCTTCACAACTATCTGAGGAATGGATGTTCCTCGTTTTTGTATTGTGTCTATCGATTTTGGCTTATTTGCGTTATCAAAGTCCTGCTCGACTCAAGCATACTTGGCGCAGCACTTTTAGCATGAGATATATGCGTCAAGTGATTCGAGAAGAATCTAATCCGCCAAAAGAATATGTGCTTCTTGCCTTACAATTTGCCCTTCTTTCAGGTCTGGCAGTTTACTGTGGTTTCAAGCTCCTGAAGTTTGACTGGCTTACCGGTTTTCCCCTTTATGCGTCCATTGTTGGGATAATTATGGTGCTTTATCCTGTAAAAGCAATCGTCATGAGCATCGTTCAATGGCTGGCGAATGGTGATTTTTCACTAAGCGAATACAGATATATCACATTTTTGGTCAATCGCTTCGTTGGAATCATCTTGCTGCCAGTTGTTTTGCTTATTTGCTATCTACCTGTTAGTAGCGCCATTATTGCGTTGTATGTGGCATTGGGCGTGTTGACGCTATCATTTTCATATAGAATTATCATGGGGTTAATAAATGCTTTGCGTTCAAACGTCGGAGCGTTCTATATCTTTTTTTACATTTGCACCCTCGAAATTCTTCCCTTATTGGTTTTGGCCAAGTTAGTATTGTTTCGAAACCCGCAGTACTAAAGGGAGAGCCGGAGAAAACAGATTAGGAGAACAAGATTATGGGTGAAAAAATCAAGACCATTCTGATCACGCAGCAAGATCCGGGCGCGGAGAAGAATCCCTACACTGAGTTGGCTAAAAAGTACAAGCTCAAGATTGATTACCGCCCATTCATTCACGTTGAAGGCCTAGAATCACTTGAGTTTCGTCAACAAAGAGTTGACCCTTTAGAACACTCTGCGGTTATTTTCACAAGCCGCAATGCCGTGGATCATTATTTCAGATTGGCAAAGGAAATGCGTTTGACCATCCCTGAAACGATGAAATATTTCTGTATGTCTGAAGCCATCGCTTACTATTTGCAGAAATACATACAGTTCCGTAAACGCAAGATTTTCTTCGGTCACAGTACTTTTACCGAGCTAATGGAGTCTATTAAAAAGCACAAGAGCGAGAAGTTTTTGTTGCCTTGTTCTGACATCCTGAAGCCGAGTATTCCTGAGGCTTTGGAAAAAGATAAAATCGATTACACAAAAGCTATTATGTATCGCACTGTTTGCAGTGATTTGAGCGATTTGGCTGATGTGAAGTACGATATGCTCGTATTCTTCTCTCCTTCAGATATAGAATCTTTATTCAAGAACTTCCCAGATTTCAAACAAAATACCACGCGTATTTCTGTATTTGGATCTACAACCGCAAAAGCTGTGGAAGACGCGAAATTGCGCATAGACGTGATGGCTCCAAACCCCAAAGCTCCATCGATGAGTATGGCAATTGAGCAGTATATTTTAGAGAACAAATAAGTTTGTTTATTCCTGCATATTCGGCCCGTATTTATGCGGGCCTTTTTTTTTGCTTTCCTTTTTTTATTTGCCACATGCAAGAAGAAATTGACGAGGCTGTGTGCATGATGGCGCTAACATTAATCCCTGGAATCGGGCCTTCCAAGGCGAAAAATCTCATTGCGTTTTGTGGCAGTGCGAAGGCTATTTTTCATGAAAAGAAAAATGCTTTGCTAAAAATCCCAGATATCGGACCATCAACGGTTCAAGCAATCAAAAACAATGATTTCAGTGAACAGGCTCGCAAAGAGTTTGAATTCGCTCAGCGCTTTGGTATTGACGTTATTCTTTACACTTCACCCATTTACCCTCAGAGACTAAAAACTTGCGATGACTCACCCATATATCTTTTTAAGAAAGGAAAGGTAGATTTGAATCCAACACACAGCATTAGCGTGGTTGGCACAAGAGCAGCCACGTCTTATGGAAAGCAAATGGTTCAAGAGCTGTTGGAGGGTCTTCACGAAATCAAACCGCTTGTTGTAAGCGGTTTGGCTTATGGAATAGACATTGCCGCTCATCGCAACGCGCTCAAACTATCACTACCAACCATAGCTTGTCTGGCCCACGGACTCGATCGAATTTATCCACCGCTTCACACTTCCGTGGCGAAAGACATGTTGTTGAACGGGGGCTTGCTTACAGAATTTCCCAGTGGCACCAACCCTGATAGAGAGCTTTTTCCCGCGCGTAATCGCATTATTGCCGGCCTCGGTGATTGCACGATTGTCGTGGAAACTGATATGAGCGGCGGAAGCATCATTACAGCGCACATCGCTAATTCTTATGGCAGAGAAGTATTCGCCTATCCTGGTCGATCAGTTGATAAACATAGTTCGGGATGTAACAATCTTATTCGCAAAAACATCGCTGCGATCATTACCTCTCCAGAAGACCTACTCGAGTATATGAATTGGGGTGGAAAAAAAGACGAGCAAAAGAAAACTAGGGGCCATCAACCTGAGCTTTTCATTTCCTTGAGTTCAGAAGAACTCAAGCTTGGACGACTAATGGAGCAGCGGGGGCGATTATCGATTGATGTTCTGTGCTATGAAGCTGGCCATAATTTATCCTTTACAAACCAACTTTTGCTTGAAATGGAATTCAAAGGAGCTGTACGTTCGTTGCCCGGCAAGATGTACGAGTTGATTCCTGGAGTGTCATTATCCATGTGAATAACCCCGTTAGAAAAGTTAGGTACTAAAACAAAAAACTCTTAAACTTGCGGGTGTAAATTGCGTACAGAGTGTAACGTACATAAATCCATGAATATGTCAGCGCATCAAAGAACATTACAATTTCCATCCGTAATTGAAAATATTACTTTAGTGGAGCGCCTCATCGACGACGTGTTTGCTGAGTACCGTGTGAAAGAAGATTTTTACGGTGAATTGTTGATTGCAATGACTGAAGCAGTGAACAATGCCATCGTGCATGGCAACAAGTTGGATGCCGCCAAGCAAGTGGTGGTTACGTTCAATGTTGAAGGTCAAGATATGGTTTTTCGAGTAGAGGATGAGGGGCCTGGGTTTGATTACAGCAATCTCCCTGATCCTACGGCTCCTGAAAACATAGAAAAGCCTCATGGCCGTGGTGTATTTCTTATGCGCAATCTCGCAGACCAATGTTCTTTTGAAGACGATGGGCGCATTTGTATACTTCGCTTCGCTGTATTAGAGCAGAAGATTGTGGCGTAATTGATTTAGCAACTATTTCATTCATCCATATAGCCTCCTTCGGGAGGCTTTTTTCGTTTTGAACAATACACTTTTGATTGATTTCTAGCCGTCATAAATTAACTCAAGCATCTAGGGCGACCTTTGGGGTCAGTATGGCCCGAATAAGCTTTCATAACGAAGATATTGCCTTTGTTCTCCCTCAGAAGAGGCTCCACAAGCAGTGGATTGAACAAATCGTCCATTCACATGGTAAGACAGTAGGTGATTTAACCTATATCTTTTGCAGTGATGAGTATTTGCTGGAGATGAATAAAACTTACCTCCAGCATGATTACTACACTGATATTATCACCTTCGATTATTCACAAGCCGATGAGATTAGTGGAGATCTTTTTATAAGTATTCCGAGGGTCAAAGACAATGCTTTGAAAATTGGTGTATCTTTACAAAATGAATTGCAACGTATTGTAATTCATGGAGTTCTACATCTTTGTGGCTTCAAAGACAAGAAAAAAAGCGAGGTTGAAATCATGCGAAAAATGGAAGAAAAAGCCCTACTCGCATTCCCTCCAAAATGATAAAAACCAATGTTTCACGTGGAACACTTTAAAATATGTATCCAGAGTACGATGTCATAGTTGTTGGTGCCGGACATGCCGGAAACGAGGCTTCAGCCGCTGCCGCGAAGCTCGGAATGCGCACGCTTTTGATCACCATGGACATGACCAAAATTGGTCAAATGAGTTGCAATCCGGCCATGGGCGGCATCGCTAAAGGTCAGATAGTCAGAGAAATAGATGCACTCGGCGGTTGGAGCGGTATAGTCTCCGATAAGAGTGCAATACAGTTCCGTATGCTCAATAGAAGTAAGGGTCCGGCCATGTGGAGTCCTCGTACTCAAAACGACCGAATGCTCTTTGCCGAGGAATGGCGTCTCGCCCTTGAATCCGTGCCCGGACTTGATTTCTGGCAAGACATGGTTAAGCAAATCCTGGTTGAAAACAACAAAGTGACAGGCGTTGTCACTGGTATGGGCATCACCTTCAAAGCAAAATCAGTGGTGCTCACTAATGGGACATTTCTGAATGGTGTGATTCACATCGGGGAAAAACAATTTGGCGGCGGCAGAATCGGAGAAAATCGAGCAGAAGGCCTTACAGAACAGCTGATATCACTAGGATTTCGCTCTGGACGACTCAAAACAGGAACACCACCAAGAATCGACGGAAGATCTCTCGACTACAGCAAAATGGAGGAGCAAAAAGGAGACGATCAACCCGTCAAATTCTCCTATCTCGCATCTAGCAAACCCCTCGAACAACAACGCAGTTGTTGGATTACATACACCAATCAAGACGTTCATGAGGTATTGCAAACTGGTTTCGAGAAAAGCCCCATGTTCACAGGGCGCATTCAGGGCGCCGGACCGCGCTATTGTCCTTCCATAGAAGATAAAATCAACAGATTCGCCGATAAAGATCGACACCAGATATTTGTCGAGCCAGAGGGCTGGAAAACAGTCGAAATCTATGTAAACGGTTTCTCCACAAGCCTCCCTGATGAAGTTCAATACAAGGCCTTGAGAATGATTCCCGGCTTCGAAAATGCGCTTATGTTCAGGCCTGGATATGCTATCGAGTATGACTTTTTCCCACCCGATCAGCTGAAACACACTCTAGAGTCAAAAGACATCTCTAATCTGTTTTTTGCTGGTCAAATCAACGGCACTACGGGATACGAAGAAGCGGCTTGTCAAGGTTTGATAGCAGGTATAAACGCGGCCCTGTCTGTCAAAGAAGAGGCTCCTTTTGTCCTGCGTCGAGACCAAGCGTATATCGGAGTATTAATCGACGACCTCATCACAAAAGGCACTGATGAGCCGTATAGGATGTTTACATCAAGAGCCGAATACAGAACGCTGCTTCGTCAGGACAATGCCGATGAGCGTCTAACTCCGCTTGCACATGCCATCGGACTCGCATCTGAAGAGCGCCTGGAACGCATAAATCGAAAATTAGCGGGTAAAAACGAGCTCATTAAGCATCTTGGGTCGTACACCATAGAACCACAGGAGATAAACGCTCTATTGAGCTCTAATGGATCCGCTGAAATCAGTCAAAAGGTTAAATTATCGACTTTGGTGAGCCGCCCTCAGATATCTCTAGAAGAAATTGCTAAAGCTATTCCTCCAAGCGTGGCTGTTGCAAACAAATACGACGACCTCGCGCCTGAAATCATTGAGCAAGCAGAAATACAAATCAAATACGAGGGCTACCTCGCAAAGGAAAGAGAGCTTGCCGATAAGATAAGCCGTCTTGATCACGTTCCCTTGCCCATTAACTTTGATTACAGCAAGGTAAACAGTCTTAGCACTGAGGCGCGCTTGAAGCTTGAAAAAATCAGGCCCGAAACGCTCGGACAGGCGAGTCGTATCAGCGGAGTAAACCCAAGTGATATTTCCATTCTCATGATTCACATCGGCAGATAATGCCGTCTTCGTAACCTTTCAAAACAATGCGAGTAAAAGGGTGACCCCTATACACTCAAAATTGTTGAAAGCACTACGAATCATAGCCTTGATAACCGCGCTCTTTGCGACGGCCTTGTCTCACGGACAGGTTACCTTTCAGGCCGTTCAAACAAGCGGATGCGCGCCTTTTGGTGTGGTCATAAACGTGACTGCGCCTACATCTGGCATTACATCTTATTCTTGGGTAATTACCACTCCGACAGGAACGCAGCTTACAGCGTCCAACGCGCAATATGTTTCCATTTTCAATAATCCAGGAACCTACGATGTTAGTCTTACCATCAACGGCAATCAAAATCAAACCATAAATGACTACATCACAGTATACGCTCGACCTGATGCCACATTTTCTGTCGATGATCCAAGCGGATGTTTTCCTCACTGTGTGACATTTACCAACACTTCTACACCTGGTACCGGAGCAATAACTCAAATAAACTGGGACTACGGAAATGGTTCCACGGGAAACGGAGCGGTATCTAATCATTGTTATTCAACCGTAGGAAACTACTCTCCTGTACTCAGCATCACGGATGAAAACGGCTGTTTTGACACATTCCTAATGAGCGGAGGCATTCAAGTCACAGATAATTTTCCAACAGCAGCGTTCACTTCCGAGTCTTTTGCAAGTTGCACATCACCTGCTACATTCAATTTTCAAAATAGTTCCACGGGAAACGGAGCGCTCACATCAACTTGGAATTTCGGTAATGGTCAAGAACAAACTGTTTCTGGTACAACACAAACCTCTCAAACTTATACCGCGCTCGGCACTTATCCTGTGTGTCTGACAGTAACCGATGCAGAAGACTGCAGCTCCGAAGTTTGTCATGATGTACAACTCTTAAGCGCGCCGAATCCGCAATTCACGGTATCTGCCACAACTATTTGCGCCGGACAAGGGGTTACATTCACCAACACAACCACGCCAACGCCTACTACGTTCGCTTGGGATTTTGACGGCAATGGCACTGTCGATTCTCAAGCAGCCAACCCATCTTACATTTACTCTGGAACAGGTACTTTTCAGCCATCCCTAACCGTTTCTTATGGCCCTGGCTGCGATGCCACTCTCTCAAACAGTGTTGCCATCAACGTCCAAAGCTCTCTCACTGCAACAATTTCCGCCACCTCTACATCAGGCTGCACAGCACCCTTCACAACCACACTCTCGGCGAATGTTGTCGGATCTGGGACATTCAGTTACAACTGGATAATTGGCGGTCAAAGCGTAGGCACAACTCAGTCTATCAATCATACATTCAATAACACTGGTTCTTTTGGTGTAGCTGTTCAAATAACTTCCTCCAGCGGATGTAGCGCGGCTCTATCACAAAGCAATTTTATAACTGTTCAGACGCCATCAATAAGTTTTGAAGCCCCGACCACTTTATGTTTCAATGAACCTTTTATACCGTCAAATTTCACTATATCTGGTGGCGCTACTGTCACCTCTTACAGCTGGGATTTCAACGAAGATGGAATAGAAGATTCCAACGAATCGAGCCCAAGCTACACTTACACCGCGCACGGCTCTTATAGTCCTTCTGTAACAGTAACCACTGCAAATGGATGCACCACTTCATTTACTGTCCCTGAGCCCATATCAGTACAGGCACCAATATTACCCACATTTAGCGCCAGTAATACCATCAGTTGCGCCGGACAAGGTATAGAGTTTTGTATTCCCGCTCTTGATGGAAACCAATACAGTTGGAACTTTCACGACCAAACAGGATGGATTCCTATGGGTGAAACCGAGACCTGTATTGAGCACATTTATGAAGACACAGGCTATTTTGATTTAAGCTTGAGCATTATCAGCGGAGCTTGCAATCTCATTGACACACTACCAAATTACATCTATATCGAGCCACCAGTAGCTCTTTTTGAATTTAACGTGAGCTGCAGTGATATGCTTACTGTCACCGTTAGCGATCAAAGTATCGGTGCAGAAGGACTAAGTTGGGACTTCGGTGACGGGTCTGCACCAGTTACCAATGTAACCGAATACACACACACCTACGCTGATTACGGTGAATATGAAATCATTCTGACCGCTACCAGTTCAACGATGAGTTGTCCCGACGAAAAAAGTCATATCGTTGGCTTAGCTGTGCCCTCCAGTGAATTACAGTTCAACAATACCAATGGATGTGGTCCATTACCCGTTACAATCAGCAACTCTCAATGGAATAGCCATTGGGATGTAAGCATTAGCAATGGGTATGAAATTCATGTTGACTATCAGCACGAAAGCGAGCAATGGCTGACGGTATATACACACGACGGAATTACAGACAGTATATACACGCCACTCGAAGGCAATTACTGGCCGACGATCAACTTTCTGTATGAGGGTTGTTACGATTTTACAATCAGTTCGCTGAATGCATACGGATGTCCAAGTACTGCATTTTATGAAGATGCAGCTTGTGTTACATCCAGCTTTGACTTTGCAGCTTTCACTATCAGTGCTGTTGACCCTTGCGTTGATGTGTCCTACACATTAACTCCAACTGCCAGCAATATTGTTTCTTCTTCATGGACCTTTAGCGACGGCACTACTTCTTCGGACATAGCTCCCACACATTCATTTTCTCCTCCGTATGATTACACTGCGGGTATTTCCGCCACAGTGGTCGCAACCAATGCTTTTGGATGCACTTCAGAGGTAACCCAAGTTGTATCGATTGATTTGCCTGCGATTCCCTCATTTACTGTACCTGCAGGCCCTTTCTGTCAGAATTCACCAATATCATTTACAAACACAACACAAGGCAGCTACGTCTCATCTTCGTGGGATTTCGTGGACCCAGGGTCTGGATCAAACAATACCTCTTCATTGACCAATCCGCAACACGCTTTCTCTGCAAATGGTTTTTACAACGTTTGTCTCACTGTAGTATCTGCCAATGGATGTGAGCGTACATATTGCATGGATAATGGGGTTGAAATTGCAAATCCTGCGGTGTCATTTACATACACCTCCAACTTCAATAATTGCCTCATGGGTGTTTCTTTTGAAAATACAACTCCAGGAAACAATACTAGTTTTGTTTGGGACTTTGGAGACAATCAAGTAGGAACGGGAGCTAACACTTTCCACACATATCCGCTCGGTGTTTACGATGTTTCTCTTACTGTTACAAATATTCTTGGATGTTCCGCAACCCTTCTCGTTCCGGATATCTTGAACTTCGGAGATGTAATCGGGCCTTTCAGTGTAGCACTCGACGAAACACCTTGCGCACCGTTTCACGTGGATTTAGCCGCTTACAACATCAACGATAACTCATTTAATTATTTCTGGGATTTCAACGATGGAAATGGAGACCCAACGGGCAACACTCAAGTCTCGCATAATTACATTCAGGCCGGCACATATTGCCCACAGTTGATTATGACTGATCAAAATGGATGTCAAGTATTCGTGGAGTGTGAAAATCCAATCGTTGTCGAGAATCTTACTCTCGAGTTTGAGCAGCCCGCTGCTATATGTGCAGGTGAAACCGCCTTCATTCAAATTCAAAATGCAGAAAGCTACGAATGGAGCGGTGGGCCTGTCGAATACGACGCTGTATCAAACTTGTATCAACTTAATCCAACAGAGACTACTACATACACCGTAACAGGAACCTTAGACGACTGCGAGACCACAGAAACCATTACAGTCACCGTTAACGCGCTTCCGCAATTGACGATTGATGTTCCAGAATACGTTTGTCATCAAGCACCTGGATTTGCAATCGAAACTGCTTTACCACAAGGTGGCAACTATTTTATCGATGATGTTCCTACAAACTTTTTCAATCCTTCTCTAAGTCCTGGTATTAAAAATATCCGCTATCACTATACTGATGCGAATGGCTGTTCAAATACGATCATGGCGGAGATTCTCATTCGTGAGTTACCTGTTGTTTCAATAGCTCCGATTAGTCCTGTGTGTGAAGACGCCGGATCTCTTATGTTCACTGGCGGTTTGCCTTTTGGTGGTTACTTTGAGTTCAATGGCGCCCAGGCAACGCACTTCGACACCTCCATTGGAGCGGGCGAATACAGCGCTAGCTACATCTTTAGCGATAGTTTTGGCTGCGTTAATGATGCTAGCACACCCCTTGTTATTCATGACCTGCCAGTAGTGAACGTGGTGCTTCAGGACGTGTGTCAAAATGTAGGTCTTGAAATCGGCAATTTCACTGCGGTAAGTGACGGTGAAATCACGAGTTCATTCTGGCAATTCGAAGATGGTCCTGTGTCTCTATCGTTTGTACCTGAGGGTGTTTACTTTGAAAGTCCGGGTGCGAAAAACATTCATGCCACCTTCACGTCTGAACATGGATGCAGCAGCGATTATGATACGTTAATCAATGTGTTTCATGTTCCTGTATCGAGCTTTACACTTGATGATGGTTGTGAGCAAACTAACTTGAATTTCCAATCCACTTCCGTCATTACAGAGGGAGAGATTGTAGGATGGGAGTGGATTTTTCAAAATAATTCCATCATAGATGATGACAGTATTCAGTATGCGTTTACTGATTGGGGAGTTCTTCCTGTATCTCTTGTTGTAACCAGCGAACTAGGCTGCAGCGATACGATGACGCATTTTGTAACAGTGCATCCCACACCCGATATTGAGCTGCGTATCGATCCTATTTGCGCAGGTCAAATCGCATATTTCAATCCTAGTATCACTCTCGGAGCTGGAGTTATAACTAATTATGATTGGGAATTTGGTGTTGATATTGACGAACCAAGCACACTTAACTCAGAACATTTGTTTGAACTTCCTGGCGAATATTTAATCTCTTTGGACGCTTCTACCAACTTAGGTTGTGTGGGTCATGCGCAAGCAATACTCACGGTGTATCCCAACCCAGAGGTTGATTTTCTTATAGAACGCACCACGTACTGTGCGGGTGAAATCATTGAAGCAATCGACTTATCGTCTGTTTCAGTGCCCAGTAGTATTGTATCGTGGGATTGGTTCATGGGTCCTAATCTTGTGGATGAAGCTCAAAACGCTTCGTTTCACTTTACTGAGGCTGGATTATGGGATCTGACGTTACGCGCGACAACCAACCATGGATGTTCATCTGATAGCACAATTGAGCATTTGGTTCAAATCTATCCCAAGCCAATTGCGGGTTTCAATGTAGTCGATGATGAGGTGACAATGCTTCAGCCGGTAATCGAAATTGCAAACGCATCGAGCTTTGATGTGACCAATTGGCTTTATGATTTTGGAGATGGAAACCTAAGTAGTTATAGCGAAGGTCCGCATGAATACGCCAATTGGGGCGATTACATTATCACTCAAATTGTATCCAATACCTTTGGTTGCTCAGACACCACTCGTCGTGAAATATCCATCAAGCCTGAGCTCTTATTCTACATTCCCAATGCTTTCACACCAGATGGAAATGGCAACAACGATGTTTTCAAGCCATCTTTTTATGGCAGTGAAGTCTTACAGTATGAATTTACAATTTTTGATCGCTGGGGAAAGATTGTGTTCACCACAGCTGAAGTAGAAGGTTGCTGGGATGGTTCAGTTAAAGGAGTGGAGGCGCAAGATGGAGTGTACAATTGGACGATGAAATACAGAAGCAAGGACAATCCTGTATTGGCTGTGGAACAAGGCAGCGTTACACTTTTGAGATAGCTTTGAGCAACTCTTGAGTGCGGTTTTGTTCACTGTATTTCTTTTCAATTTTTTTTCTGGCCGCAATCATTTTTTCTGCCGAATGAATGTTCGGTATTATTTCTAAAATTGCTTTCAGGGCCTGTACATCCTTTGATTTTAAAATGAATCCTTCTTCGCCAACGATGTCTGGCATTGCAGCAATGTCTGAAACCACAGGAATACAGCCGCACAGCATTGCTTCGCACAATGCATTTGGAAAACCCTCAGAAAGGGAAAGCTGGAGATAGATCATTGATTTATTGTAAAAATCAACGAGGTCTTCATTTTTCACTTCGGGTATAAAAACTAGATTTTCTGTGTCGCTTGTTCTATTACCCCCGATTACGATAAACGTGAAGTTTGGCAATAATGGCGCTACTTGGGTAATTAGGTCAATTCCCTTTAAAACAAATCTTCTTTCTTCTTCCAGTCCACCGGCAACGGTGACACAAATCTGCTGTCGTTTTTTTGAGTGGTCCAGCGGCCATTTGTTTCCATCATAACCATTGGGTATTTCGATAAATGGCGTACCTAAATTCTTGATATAATGTTGAATCCCTTGAAATCTGGGTGCTCCGCCGAAATAGCGCTGCTCGCTTCTAATGAGCGAATGATGCACCGGTAGAATGATGTCGGCATTACGATAGGAAAAATTCAAAGCATATCTCATCCACTTGTTATGAAAGCCTCCGTAACCTATTGAGGGAATTGAAACCGCGTCGTAACCACCAACAACTATAATGAGTTTCTTTCTAAAAAACCTTTTGAATAAGGCCGGTATGAGGGAATGATAGCCCCCAAACTGACATACGATGTGGTCGTAATTTCTCTGGACCAGTAAGCGAAAAGTGAGGCCTATCAAAGCCAAGGGAAGCTTCCACTTCGCACTGGGAGCAAAAAGTATTTCGTGCACTTCATATTCTAACGAAAGACTCTTTAAATCTTTTATGACGAATGTGGAGCGAGAAGGGTATATGTATAATAGCTTTGGTCGCATTAGATATTGGCAAATTTAGGTGAACAAAGCATGAGGCTCAGCAAGCGCGTAATTGAATCTTTGATTTTCACAGTGGTGAGCTCATTGCCTTTTTTGAGCGCCTTGGTTTTATTGCCTTTTTACAGTAACAATCTGAATACTGAAGACTTTGGTCGATTGAACGTTTATATCAGTATTTCCTTGTTGTTTCAAGTAATCACCAGTTTGGGCGTAGAGCAATATGTACCCATTTTGCTAAATGACAATAGTAAGAATGAAGAATCAAAGAGGCTATTTTACTCTCGTGCTATCGGTCTGCAATTGTTATCTGGTCTGTTTATTACTGGCGTCTTTTTCATTGTTGGAAAAGCTGTTTTCCAAGCGGTTTTTCCGTCTGAAACCATTTCTTTTTGGCCATACGGCTTTATGAGTATTGTAACGGGTTTTTTAAACGGCTACTTCAGAACACAAACGACGTATCAGACCTATCAGCAAGAGCGTAAGAAGTTCTATTTTTCCAATATTTTCAATTTTCTATTTACGGTAGTCTTATCCATTTTCTTTCTTGATTTCTTCGGACAAAACGTGATGGGACCCTTAATGGGACGCTTGGTAAGTGGTTTTTTAATTTTCCTGTTGGCGCTCTATTTTCAACAAAAGCAATCTCTGCCTAGACTCGAGGTGAGGGGAAGTAAAGAGATTTTGGTTATTAGCTCCACGATGTTTGGCTATACGCTATTGATGTGGCTTTTGAATTATGTGGATCGTTTCATTATCACCAATGCATGCACGATGACAGATGTGGCGATTTATGATTTCGCAACCAAATGTCTATCTCCTGTTGAGTTTTTATTGATGGGCCTTGGTGGATTTATCTTACCGAAAATTTACTCAAGTTGGGAGGGCGATTACACGCAGCCTCCCATGTCGAAGGCTAAAACCTTGCTGCATTCCTATTTAGTAGCTTCTGTTTTTGGTGTTTTGTGCTGTATGATTGGAATTCCCCTAATTGCACCCTGGTTTGTAAAGAATTCAGAGTTGTATAATTCGTTTTCATTGCTCGGTATTGTGGGTATTTCTTATTTCACCCGAGCATTATTCAGTTTGTATATGGGAATTTTGATGTTGCGCAAAGAGCCACTGCGCCTGGTATATGCATTGTTTTATAGCTCCATTATTCAAGTATTCTTACTTATGCTGCTTGTTCCTGACTACGGAATATTAGGGGCGGTTTTGGGGGTAAGCGCAGGTAAAATTTTCTCATTGATTTTCCTCTACTGGCAATTGCGGACACGCGTAGAACTAGATATCAACTATCAAAAAATGATTGCTTACCCTGGATTGGTTGCAATTGTTCTTATTGCTTCCTTCATTGGCGAGAACCATATAGGCTACGTTGCATCCACTTCATGCGCGGCCTTGTTATCTGTCCTATTAACGCTCTTTTTCTTTAGAAAGGACCTTGAGCGCGCCAAGAGGCTTTTGTTTGAAAATTAGGCCTATAAAACGTTTATACGGGCACCCAGTTCGTCTCTATAGTTTCCTCCGACGGGGATCTCTTTATGCAAATCTTGCATGATGACATTGCCACCGAGAATTGCCTCGATTTTATCCATGTTCACGATGAAGGAGCGATGCACGCGTTGAAACATTTTCGATGGCATTTTTTTCTCCACATCTTTCATCGTTGCGTGAATGGTGTATTTGTGATCTTTGGTTATCACTTGTACATAATCCTTCAATGCTTCCACGAAGTAGATGTCTGAAGTATTGAGTTTGACGAGACGTGATTGGTGTTTTACGAAAAGATGTTCTGCCTCTGACTTGAATTGACTGAGTGATTTAAGTAGGTCATTTTCAACTCTGAGCTCTTGTTCTTTTTTGTGCTTGTGCAACGCCATCTCGATGGTGGTGTGCAGGTCTATTTCTTTGAAGGGCTTGAGTATGTAGCCATGCGGCTCAGTGATCTTAGCCTTATTGAGCGTTGCCTCATCAGCATAGGCAGTTAGGAAAATAACAGGAATATTGATGGCTTCCTTGATTTTGGCCGCTGCTTCTATCCCAGTCATATCACCTTTGAGCATAATGTCCATAAGTGCTATTTCGGGTTTATGCTCTAGCGCCATTTCTATCGCTTTCAAGCCATTGTCTGCTTGTGCTATCACATTGTATCCGAGCTTAGTTAAGCTGCGCTCAATGTCCTTTCTCACAATGCTTTCGTCTTCTACAATTAGTATGTTGGTAGCCATCTCGGTGCAGTATTGAAGTGATCTTTAAAGAGGGTGCAATCTTAAGAAAGGATCACAAACGTTTATCAAAAATAATTAAAAAAGATGTACCATCCGATGCGTCCACTTCAATTGTTCCATCTAATTGTTCGGTGAGTGAATAAACCAATTGAACACCAAGCGAATCAGTCTTCTCGAATTTGAAATTTTCTGGAAGTCCAATTCCATCATCTGATATTTGGAGGAAAATTCTATTGTTCTTTTCTTTTAACGAGATTGAAAGTTTTCCTTTGGAGCGTCCTGTGTATGCGTATTTCAGCGCGTTACTCACTAATTCGTTTACGATCAATCCACACGGAATTGCTTGGTCGATGCTCATTTCCACCTCATCCACATCTGCAACAAAGTCAACATGACAATTTTGAAGTCTATAGCTCTGAATGAGGTTGTAGCTCAAGCTCTTAATGTACTCTGAGAAGTTGATACTGGAAAAGTCTGTGGTGCGATAGAGCGTCTCGTGTATGAAGGACATACTCTTGATTCTGTTTTGACTTTCTTTCAAAATCTCGAGTGTTCCAGGATCGTTTACATAAGAAGTTTGAAGATTTAGAATGCTGGAAATCACTTGCAAATTATTCTTCACGCGGTGATGTACTTCTTGTAATAGCACTTCTTTCTCTTTGAGTGAGTCTCTGATTTTTCTATCAATTTCCTTTCGCTCTGTATTGTCATAAAAGAGACAAGAAACTTCTTCGAGTTTTTCATCAAGATAGACTGGATTCAAGAATGCTTGAAGCCAAATGACTTTGTTGTCTTTGCTTCGCAGCGGAATCTCAAATTGACGCGGCTTTCCTTTGAAGGCGTCATCAAAAAATGTGAGCTGGCCCTGGTAGAAGTCCATCTCCAAATGGCGCTCGAATATGTTCTGAATATTTGTTGTAATTCTAAGGTCTTCTTTAAGTTCTGATTTTGCCCACTTGACAAGATTATTATTCAACGATGTGATACAACGATCTTTATTCATCGTCCATATCATCATGTTTTCGGTACTATTGAAGATGGACTCCAGTTTTGCTTTTTGCTCTAATGCCTTTCTTTCATTCGCGCGAATCTCTGTAATATCTCGAGATACACCCATCGATCCAACGACATCTCCCTTATCATTTACAATCAGAGAAGCCGAGAGATAGCTTGTAAATACTTTGCCTGCCTTTGTAATATTTTGTACTTCGCCAGAATATGAACCTTGCCAAGCGAGCGTATCCATTACTTCGAAAAGTGATTCTTTATCAATGTACAATATTTCCAAGGGTTTGCCCAGGACTTCTTCGGCCTCGTAACCAAACTGAAGCTGCGACGCTTTGTTAAACTCTATGAGGTTTCCATTTTCATCACAAGCGATGATCATATCGAGTGAAGACTCAATGATATTTCGATTGTAGTTTTTCTGCTCTTCTAATTTTCTCTGTGTGAGTTTATGTTCTTCAATCTCTCTTTTGAGAACATTATTTATTTCCTCAATGATACGAACGCGCATTTGCTCTTGCACAAGTTGCATTCGCTCACTGATATTGTTCAAAGAAATTTGAATCGATGGCTTACTCTCATAGATAGTTAGGGTGGACAGAATACCTACATCTACTTCCTGACCGCGTTGGTTTTTTATTCTAATTTCTTTATAATCCAGTTCTTCCCCTTCGCGCACAGCGGCAAGGTCATTCTTTATATCGAGCTTGTAATCGTCTACTATATAGTCCGTGAAGTAATCATCATAAATTTCGTCTTCATCTTCTACACCAAGAAGATCAATGGCGCTAGAGTTTACATACTTTATTTTATCATCCGTAAGAATGATGACTGCGGTCGGTGAATTCTCCAGGAGATTTTTGAAGCGAACTGCAGTCTGTTCGAGAGTAAACTCGGCCTTTTTCTTTGCTGTGATATCATGCAATACAAGAACTTTTACTATTTCATTTTTGTAGGTCAGTTCTGTACCTGTTACTTCAAGAAAAATAGGTCGTCCATTTCTATCGAAAGTTCTGATTTCGCTTTTGTTTGCCGACGAAATCATTAATGAAGACTCTATTCTGTCAAGGTCGATAGGAGCTATGAAATCGGTAATCTTTTTTCCCAAGATATCAATTCTTGAGAAATAGCCGTAAAGCACGGCAAACTGATCATTCACATCAATGATTACTCTTTTAGGATCTACAAACACCACACTTTCATGTGAAACGTTTGCGAGTGTTTTGAAGCGTTGTTCACTTTCCTGAAGAGCTCGTTCTGCCTGTTTTTGCTCGGTTATATCGATAATGGTACCGCTAATTATTTTCTGACCTTGACTGTCGATTTCCATGAACGTGTTTTCAAGGCACGTAATAATTTGACCATCTTTTTTCTTTAGCTGTAATTCGAAATTTACGAGAACAGGATTTTCTTTTATCCTTTGTAAAAATAAATCTCTGTCTTCTTTTGTCGGATAGTGTGAATAAGCACTTTTCGCTAGCAGTTCGGCTTCATTTTCGTAACCCAGCATTTGTGCAAATGCCAGATTGCAGCTAATGATTCCACCTTCAAAGTATGTACGATATACACCAGCTACATTTTTTTCAAAGAGCAATTTATATTGATTAATCATGCTCTTTTCTCTGTGAGGTGTTACCCTCATGAGAGCAAAAAGATTAGTGCTAATCTGCAGTTTCGTAAGACTTAAAACCTCATTTGGAAGGCAATCTGATTTTGAATAATATCCGGTGGTTTCAAGACTTTCAATGATTTCTTTTTTCTTCTCCTCGGCTATTATATGATCGATGACTTGGGCAATGGGCTCGCCGATATATTTTTCAGCCTTATTGTAATAGTCCTTGAAAGCGTTATTGCAGGCGATAATAGAAAAGTCATCCAAGCTGATAACAGCGAGGATGTCGTAAGGGTGGTTCAATATGTCCGCAAATTGCGGTTGATTCATAGGGTGTTTACTCTTCTTTTGGTTCTGGCAACTTTATTTTTTGTCCATTAATTCTTATCGCCAGGCCTGCTTCATACTCTATTTCTAAATCTAAGGTTCCATCTTCACGATAATATTCCCATTTACCACTTAACTCTCCTCCCTCATAGCCACCTTTCATTTTTGGTGCTCCGTTGTCATACCAGTATTTATGCTTTCCTACAGGAATGCCACTTTGGAATTCACCCTCAAAAGCTTTTTGTCCATTCGCATATTTCCAAACCCATTCGCCATTGAGCTCTCCATCAAGGTATTCGCCTTCTTCGGTATGATTGTTTACGAGACATTTCCAAGGTCCAGTTTTCAAGCCTTCTACAAAATCACCTTCACAAATTACATTTCCAATGCTATCATATTCTACTGCATGGCCATCTTCTTTTCCCTTTCTGTAAAGCTCTTCTCTCCACGTGGAACCATTTGCATAGAACCATTTCCAAGCTCCTGTTGGCAAATCTTCTTTGTAAACTCCTTTTTGTTCGACCTTACCGGAAGCAAAATAGAAAGTCCAATTACCATCTTTTTTTCCGTCTTTATAAGGTCCTTCAGCTCTCGTCTTACCATCGGGAAATAACAACTTCCAGTTGCCTTGTCTTCTTCCTATGGAATCTATCATTCCAATACCCGTCATAACATCATTCTCATAGATATAGGCAGATACTTGTTTTCCACTGGCATCATATTCCCTGAAGGTTCCATTCTTTTTACCACCAGAATAACTTCCTTCAATTTTTAAAGAACCATCTTCAAAAAATTCTTTTCTTATATCAATTATAGCGCTTTGATCCGTATCAACTACCAATTCACCCATATCGTATTTTTCCATTTTTACAAGCTTGCCATTCTTGTCAAAAAATTTGAATACTCCATTTCTTTTTCCATTGGTCCAGTTGCCTTCTTCTTTGACATTTCCCAAGGGATGAAGATCTTTCCAAATACCTGTTCTATTGCCTTGCGCGTTGTAGCGATTAATGATTTCTTCGGCGTATATGAAGCCATTCCTATACATCGTAATAGTAATCGTTCTACCATCTTCTGCATATTCGAAGCCTCTTCCTTCTTCTTTATTATTGGAAAAGGGAATAGTTTTTTTCAATACTCCATTCTCGTAGAAGTACTTTGCCTCACCATTCTTGATATTATTGACATTCAAAAATTCCTCAGTCAATCTGCCTTTGCTATCAAAAATTTGCTCAGTACCAGTCTTTTGATTGCTCTTATAAGTAATTATTCTTTCGAGCGTAGAATCGCTTCTGTAGAATTTCCAGGTAGAATCCAGTTCAAAATTTAGTCGGTAACCTTCAGATTTTAATCCACCGTCTTCATAATAGGTTCGCCAGTAACCATCTGGCTTGCCATCTTTCATGGTCCCTTCACTTGAAACTTTTCCGTTTGGGTAAAAGTATTGGGTGAATTGAGCTTGCGAAGAAAATGATGCGAGTAGAAGAAATAACCATGTGGCAAAGATGCACTTCATATTTTCACGTGTAACGTCTTTTTTACAAAGAATTATATATATATCTTTTTAAAGAAAAATAGTAGTCTTTAATAAGAGCTGTTCATTTGTTGTAAAAGTTTATGGTGTTTTGCTTGTAAATATAATCTATACACATTTGATTTGATTTTGTAAACATGTTTTCAGAGTATGAAGCCAATGTCAATGAATGGGTTAAATGGGATATGAACAAATGTGTTAATTTAAGGAGTTTTGAAAAAGGGTTGTTGTTAAGACTGTGTAAAATGTTGAATTTATGGTTAGCAAATCTCCCAATAAAAATGAAAGTAAAGTGTCGATTGTTCATTCCTTTTTTTAAGTCGGGTAGGTGGTCAATTTTGCAAATTTTTTTCTCAGAAAGTTTTACACTAGAATGAACATAGAAGGGTCTTGTCTTGTGAATAACCCCATTAAGTATATGGTTATTAGGTTTCTGTCGAAACTTTAGGTGTCTAATAATCGGTTGAATAAGTTGTATTTTCACGTGGAAGTCTATTTTACTTTTGCCTCATATAAATCAACTACTTATGACCATTCACATTGGAGCTGACCATGCGGGTTATGCCCTTAAAGAGCAAGTAAAGGCAAGATTACAACAACAAGGCCACGAAGTAAAGGATTATGGTACCTTTTCAGAAGAAAGTACTGATTATCCTGATTATGCTCACCAAACGGCTTCAGCTGTGGTTGATACAAGAGAATTTGGTATTTTAATATGTGGCTCTGCAAATGGTGTATGCATGACCGCAAATAAGCACCAAGGGGTGCGAGCAGCTCTTTGTTGGAATAATGAGGTAGCTTCTCTTGCTCGTGCTCACAATAATGCAAATATCATTTGTTTGCCAGCTCGTTTTATATCGGAGCAAGGTGCATTTGAAATGGTGGAAACATTCCTAACCACAGAATTTGAAGGTGGAAGACATGAAAGACGTGTATCTAAAATTGACTGTTAAAATGAAAAAACTCAATATTCTCTTCGTAGCGTTATTCCTTGTTTTTCACGGGGAACAGGTTTTCTCTCAAAAGGATAGCGTTGCGGTTCGCTTTGCCAATTCGATTACCCCACAAGAGCTTTCAAAGCATTTATATATTCTAGCAGGTGACGAATTCAAAGGTCGTGATACTGGATCTCCAGAACTTAGAAAAGCCGCTGATTATTTAGCACAGTATTATCAATCACTTGGAGTAGCTCCATGTATTAATGGCTCAACTTA
The DNA here is from genome assembly GCA_964428835.1 of uncultured Comamonadaceae bacterium. Classification (GTDB taxonomy): domain Bacteria; phylum Bacteroidota; class Bacteroidia; order Flavobacteriales_D; family Sanyastnellaceae; genus JAIXWP01. Next base: position 89,928 of record CAYRZQ010000001.1, read on the forward strand.
TTTTCAAAATTACCCTCTGAAGCGTGAAAAGGTGGCTTCTGCGAATATTGAGTTTCAAGCAAAGACATATAATTTCAAAAAGGACTTTTATTCATTTGGAGGATTTACAATCGAAGAATTGAAGTCAGAGAAAGTAGTGTTCGCTGGTTATGGTATTGATTCGAAGACGTACAACGATTATGCGAATATTGACGTGAAAGATGCGGTGGTAATCGTAATGAATGGAGAGCCGGTAGACAAGGCTGGAAACTCTATTTTCACGGGGAACAATTCTCGAAGTGAGTGGAGTGATGACTTTAGAATAAAGCGTGATGTAGCTGCCAAAAGAGGAGCAAAAGCAATCCTTATAGTAGAGGAGAATTTTGATTATATCTTGAAGCGAATCAGTTACTTTTTAGATGAACCAAGAATGTCGCTTGAATATCCTATGGTAATTCAGGAAGAAAGTGTTTTGCCATATTATTTCATATCTCCTACTATGGCGAATGAAGTTTTGAAGAATGGTCGGAAGAAGAGCATAGATTTTTACAAAAAGCGAATTCAGAAAAGAAAAAAATCGAGCTCTGTAGCGTTGAGAGGAGGAATAAAAATGACCATGCAGATGGAAGTAGAGCGATTTAATGCAGATAATGTATTGGCATTTATAGAAGGAAGTGATCCAATTCTCAAAGATGAAGTGGTAGTAATCTCTGCTCACTATGACCACGTGGGTGAAATGCAGGGTAAGATTTATAATGGAGCTGATGATGATGGATCTGGCACTGTGAGCGCCATGGAGATTGGACAAGCGTTTCAGCTTGCTAAGTTAGAAGGCAAAGGACCAAAAAGAAGTATTTTGATTTTACACGTTAGTGGTGAAGAAAAGGGTCTTCTGGGAAGTGAATGGTATTCGGAATTCCCTATTTATCCATTAGAAAAAACAGTGTGTGATTTGAATATCGACATGATCGGACGTGTGGATGATGCGCATAAAGATGATCCAAACTATGTGTATATCATAGGTTCGGATAAACTGAGCACTGAGCTGCATATCTTAAGCGAAGCAGCTAACAAGACTTATACCTCATTGGCGCTGGACTACACTTATAACGACCCTAAAGATCCGAATCGTTTTTACTACCGCAGCGATCATTACAATTTTGCGAAGAACGGTATTCCTGTAATTTTCTATTTCAGTGGGGTGCATGAAGACTATCACCAGCCAGGTGATGATCCGGAAAAAATCATGTACGAGAAGATGTCAAAGATTGCGAAGCTAATCTTTCACACCGCATGGGAAGTCGCAAATCGCCCTACCAAGCTACGAGTGGATGTGGTGAATGAGTTTGAGGAAAAATAGGGACTAGATACTAGTGACTAACGACTAGTGACTAGCAACTATGTGTTTTTCTTTCTTTTACTTTACTAAGTCTTCTAGGCAGTCGATCCAGGTTTTGGATTCGTTGAGGCTGGGCACGAGTTGAACGTGTTCGCCACCGTGTTCTTCAAATAATTCTTGATATTCTTCTCCGATTTCGATGGTCGTCTCGAGGCAGTCTGCGACGAATGCAGGGGAGAATACTAATAATTTTTTTGCACCTTTTTTTCCTAGTTCTTCGATGACCTCATCGCTGAAAGGCTCGATCCATCCGCGGCCCAGACGACTTTGGAAGCATACGGTGTATTTATCTTCAGGAATTCCGAGGCCTTCGGCTACGCTACGTGTTGTGGCGTAGCATGTGGCCTTATAACAAAGCTTATTCTCGTCATTGATTTCATGTTCGCAGCTGTGATTGCGACACTTGTTGTCTTTATAAATCTTATCAAGTTGACGCTCTGGAAGGCCATGGTAGCTGAAGAGGACGTGATCGTATTCTCTCCAATTAAAGGCCTGTCCGCGCTCGATAAATGCTTTGATAAAAAGTGGGTGGTCGTAAAATTGGCTGATGATTTTGATATGGGGAAACACCCACCAATCTTTCACGATTTTCATCACCTTGTCGATGACCGAACCGGTGCTGGCACTTGCGTATTGAGGGAACATGGGTAATAAGACCAATTCTTCTGGTTCCCATTCTTGAATGGTGTTGAGCACAGAATCCAGAGAAGGATTTTGGTAACGCATAGCTAAGAAGATTCTCGTGTGATTTTTATCGAATCTTTCTTGAAGGAGTTGCTGCACTTGTCGACCCGAATGGATGAGCGGAGAGCCGTTTTCTGTCCAAAGTTTTTTATACACCGCCGCGCTTTTACGGTGGCGGAATGGTACTATAATACCATTTACGAGGATGGCGCGGCCAATGGCGTTGATGTCAATAACGCGAGGATCGTTGAGAAACTCGGTCAGGTAACGATAGACGTCCTTTGGAGCAGGACTGTCTGGACTACCTAGATTTACTAATAATACGGCTCTCTTTTTCATAATTTGCGCAAAGGAAACAATAGTTCTTCAAACAATGTTCGACTTTTCAAAAATTGACATTTCTAAGACGAATTAGTTCATTTGCAAATTAGTGGGCGAAAAAATTTGATTTCATCGATAATTTTTTAGCTTTGGCCTACACTAAATCTTTACATATGAAAATTAATGTTACTTTACAGGACTCCTATTCAAGAGGAGAGCTTCTTCTGCGAACCCTATTTGGTTGGCTTTACATTTTAATCCCACATTTGATCGTTTTAATTTTTGTTCAAATTGGAGTGATGTTCGTGAATTTCATCTCTTTTTGGGCGATTTTGATTTTGGGTAAATATCCACGCGGCATGTGGGACTTTGTTGTGAAGTGGGTGCGCTGGAGCTTGCGTTTGGCGGCAAGAACAAACAATCTCGCTGACGGCTATCCAGGCATTGGATTAAATGTTGTGGACGACCGTATTCAGTTTGAATTGGAATATCCAGAAACATCGAGCAGAGGCCTTGTGCTATTGCGTACGTTCTTCGGGTTTTTGTACATATTGATTCCTCACGGCATTTGCCTACTATTTCTTTCATTAGCGGCTACGTTTGTTAGAATCATTGCGTTTTGGATTGTTTTAATCACAGGAAAGTATCCAGCGGGTATGCATGAGTTTATGGTAGGTGTACTTCGTTGGAATTATCGTGTAGTGGCTTATTATTACAATCTCACAGATACGTATCCTCCGTTCAGTTTGAAAGAGACCGCATCGGTGAATAATTCATTGGATAGCAATATTTAAGTTATAGTTTGATCAATGGAAAACCCCGGAATTCTCCGGGGTTTTTTGATTTAATTCTGGATTCTCAATTTGAAATTTTGAATCTCGAATTATTCACTCGTTCGTTTTCGTTGCTACAAACGTTGGACCCCTAGCGGGGTCTGGTATCGACTCCACAAGATCGCCAAGTCCATTCTATGTCCCTTTCGTCCCCATGGGGGGGCGCTCCGTCGCTTCGTCCCTCCGTCGCTTCGTCCCTTCGTCGCTCTTTCGTTTTATCTTTGACTCATGATACTTTCTGTTCGCGGCATTGCGCCGAAGTTTGGTGATGATTGTTATATCGCCGAAAACGCTACTATCGTTGGTGAGGTAGAAGCGGGTAATCAATGTTCGTTTTGGTTCAACGCTGTGGTGCGCGGAGATGTGCACTACATCAAGATGGGCAATAAGGTCAATGTCCAAGATGGTGCGGTGATTCACTGCACGTATCAGAAGGCGCCGACCACAATTGGAAACAATGTATCGATTGGGCACCGCGCGATTGTGCACGGCTGCACGATTCACGACAATGTACTGATTGGAATGGGCGCGATTGTGATGGACAATTGTGTAGTGGAAAGCAATAGCATTATAGCCGCGGGCGCTGTGTTGCTAGAGGGAACGCACGTTCCGTCGGGCAGCATCTTTGCGGGTGTGCCCGCGAAGAAAGTCAAAGAGGTTTCAAAAGAATTATTTGAGGGAGAAATTGAACGTATTTCAAACAACTATGTAATGTACAGTTCATGGTTCAAGAAATAAATAAAATAAAAGCTCAACAACCTCCAATCATATTGATTTTGCTCTTTTGTTTGGGCGCCTTTTTTCACGTGGAATCAACTGCGCAGCGCGTAATTGTGTACACACCGATTTTTGAATGGGTGGATGAAAAAGAGAAGGTGGTGATCAATTCTTTTGAAGGAGGCGGCCGAGAATATAGCTATGAGAAACTCATCAATAAAAAATTGGAGCGTCTCGATAGCGTGGTGATTTGGACGAATGGGGTGCGTGAATTTGTACCTGGTTTTGATTTGAATGAATATGGTCAAGGAAAAGTAAATACTCCTGAAGAAGCGGATACACTTTGGTTTTACGCGCGAAGGAAGAAAGTGGCGTACTATCATGACTACCAAATGATGCAAGGTATGTCGCGCAGTTTTAATGTCTATTTCACGGAAAAACCACACACGTTAATTCGCCATGGGTTTTTTAATTTGCCCTTTCAGATTGATGATGCGGGTTATGTGGTAAAAAGAGATTTTGAAAAGTGTAGGTCGAATGAAGACTGGGAAAAGCTTTGTGCACAATGGTCTTCGACCTATAAGGGTTGTTGGTTATCACACAATTCTAGTGAAGCATACTTGAATTTCTTAGGAAAGAAAAAGGAATATACTACCGAGGTGTTGCAAGTAATAGCCAAGAACCAAAAAGTAGATTTTATTTCTATCAGATCTTTTGATGTCCTTAGAAATGAAGACACTTATTTTACTTCAAAAAACCTCACGATCTATACAGATATACCTGCAGAAAGAGTATTCGAAATGGCAGCCAAACAAGGCTTTGAGCTTTTTCCTGATGGAAGAAGCGGCAAGCGCTACAACTTCAGATATACCAAGAGTAAAATAATTGATCGCCGATACATAAAGGCTTGTAAAAAATTTACTGAAGCCGTATCCGCAAAGTACGCCACCAATGATTACTACTTTCAGGTGCGGCTCGACTAAATTTACTTTCCACAGTAAATAAAGCCCATTTCAAAACCTCCACGACGTCCGCTGTATTTCATCAAATCACTGGTGACGATATCGTAGCTGATGCGGAATGTATTGTTTTTGTGACGCATTCCTAAGTGCAATACAACGCTGTCTTTCACGCGCACGGCGGCACCTCCAAGAATACTATATCCCGTGTTTTGCAATTTATAAGCAGTAATAATTCCAGCGTTGATTTCACGCGCTTTAGCTTGGCTCATGTACAATACAGAAGGAGTAACGGTAATGTATTCTCCAAAGAAAACATCACAGTTGAAAATACCATTGAAACGCATCGGCAAACGAGCGGTCTGTCCAGTGAACGATTCATTGGGTCTGTTGATGTGATATAAAGACAGACCAATTGAAGGATCAAAGCGTTTTTTCTTGTCGGTGTATTTGTAAAAAATACCAAAACTAGCGTCGAACTTGAGAATGCTCATGTCCGGAAGATCTTCTCCATTGGGAAGAGTTGGATCCAAACCGAATGCTGAGTTGTATTGATTTTCAAATAATAAATCTCTTTGTGAGAATTTTTTCTGATACAATCCAATTTGAAATCCAGTTGACAAAAAGTGGTCTTTACTTTTTGGATCTGTGATCTGGTATGCGCCAGAAGCTGCCATTGAAAATGTGTCGAAGTTGGAAGCGCCGGCGATGTGATTCATTAAAAGTAAACCAGCTCCGAAACGCTTCATCTTCATGTCGTAGCCCGCACCCACTGCGCTGTACGGCTTTCCATTGAGCTTTTGCCATTGCGAACGATAAGTTCCAGCAAAGCGATATTTGATGTTGTCTTTGGCAGAGTACATTCCTGTTTGAGCAGGATTGTAATACAAGGGCAACATATCAAATTGTGATAAGTGAAAGTCTTGTGCTTTTATTGATATTCCCACCAACGAGAACATCAAGATAATAACTGAAAGGATAAAATTCTTTTTCATGATGTTGATTGTTGTGGTGAATTATCGGATAAGGGTTACGTTGCCTGACATTTTAATATTCTTTCCATCAATGGTTTTTCCTGATACGGTATAGACATAGACACCCACAGGCTGTGCAGTGCCTTGGTAAGTGCCGTCCCATCCGCCTTTTGGATCAGTAGTGGAGAAAATTAAATTTCCCCATCCATTGAAAATTTTAAAGTCCACGGACTCGAAAGGTCCGCCTAATACGTGAAGTACATCATTACCACCATCACCATTCGGGCTAAATCCGGTTGGAACGGCAATAGGTTCAATGGCCTTTGAAAGAGCCTGTACAACCGACACAATCGAGTCGCTGCAACCAGCGGTGTTGGTCACAACAAGCGTCACACCATATTGACCCTCAGCTGGGAATGTAACTGTCGGATTCTGAGAAGAGCTAGTAGCTCCGTTTTCAAATGACCAGCTCCAAGACGCGGCACCTACAGATTCATCTGTAAACACTACATTTAAAGCATCATCAGAGAGGCTAGAGAATGCGGCGGTTGGTACGTCCTCAACAATAATGGTAATGGCGTCTGTAGCTTCAGGACATTGTTGGTTGTTGGTAGAAGTGAGTGTGAGCTCAATTGTTCCAACGGCCAAGTCAGAGGCGCTAAGGATGTAGGTGTTGATCAACTCATCCGCACTGAATGCAAAAGCCCCTGTTCCTGTCGTATTCCAAATTCCAGTTGAAACAGACCCAGCGATGATACCCGACAATTCTATTTCCGATTGATCGCCACAGATCACACGGTCTGGTCCGGCATTCACCACCGTAGTTGGAATGATAGTGATCACCAATTCGTCGGTGACTACAGGACACGCACCATTGGCGCTGCTTGACAATGTGAGCGTAACAGAGCCGGTCGAAATGTCTGATGCCGAGACGTTGTAGGTGTTGTTTAGAACAGTGTTGGCATTCGCGAAAGCGCCTGTTCCCGAGGCATTCCAGCTGGCGCTTCCAGATGCGCTGACTACATTACCTATAATTGTAACTGCTGATTCAGCAGCGCAGATGGTTTGATCAGCACCCGCATTTACTAATGCCAGCGTATTGATATCTATACGAAGAGTATCGTTGCTTGCAACACAAAGCCCAGTGTTGTTTGCGGTGAGCACGAGTTCAACAAATCCATTTTGAATATCGCCAGCAGAAGGTGAATAAGCTTGTGTTTCACCAAAGACGCTTGACGGTTCAAAAGTTCCGGTACCTAAGGTGGACCATGCACCAGTGGTAGATGCGCCACTGATATTACCCGCGAGATTTACAGTTTCTTGAGTGCTGCAAACTGTAAGATTATTGCCAGCAGAAACACTGGAAATAGGAGTAATACTAACAACGAGAGTATCGTATCCAGGCTCACAACTTCCATTATTGGTACTGACTAAGTAGAAGCTTATCGAACCGAGCAAACGATCGGTTTCTGATAAAGTGTAAGCAGCATTGATATCTGTGCTATTGGAGAAAGTTCCGCTTCCGTTAGTTGTCCAATTCCCTTGAGTAGCGCCACCAGTAATGATTCCAGAAAGATTGATTTGCTCTTGCGATGCGCAGATTTGTGCATCATTGCCAGCTTGAACAAATACGCTTGAGCTGAATGTTACCGTCATTTCATCCGTTACAACAGGGCAGTTTCCTGTATTGGTTGGAGTTAGAGTAAACGTGACGCTACCAGAAAGTCTATCCGCCTCACTGAATTCATAGATAGCATTTAGAGCGCTTGCATCAGGAATAAAGTTACCAGAACCTGATGTGGTCCAAACTCCAGTAGTGGTGCCGTTGGCAATCAGCCCTTGCAGTTGTGTTACATCAGCTGAGATACAAACGGTTTGATCTTGTCCAGCATTCACCGCAATGCCAGAGGACATTGTGAGGGTAATAACATCTGAAACAGGAAGACAATCGCCTATACCTGTTGTAGTGATGGTAAGACTTACGGAACCGAGCGCTTGTTCGGTTTGTGTTGGTGCATAGGACATGTTGGCGCTTGTAGCATTTGGGGTAAAAGATCCGCTGCCGCCGCTCCATACTATACCAGTAGCATTTGTAAAGGTGGCGGATAAATTGAAAACTGGATTTTCTCCGCACACGAATAAATCATTTCCAGCATTTACTGTAGGTGCTGGTGTGAAGTTGATGATCATGTCATCGCTTGCGCTGTTACAGCTATTGGTAGCTGACCAAGTAAGAGTGACACTTCCATTGATGACATCTTGTTCAGATGCTTGATAAATTGCATTTGCTGCGGTGCTTGAAGGTGAGAATACACCAGTGCCCGAACTTGTCCAAACACCTGTAGTGGCCGCTCCTGTTAAAGAACCAGCAAGTTGAACATTGGCATTATTGCCACAGACTGTTTGATTTGCGCCCGCGTTTGCTCCACCAACGTTGAAGATATTCAATGTCATCTGATCAGATACGGCAGCACACGAACCATTGTTGGTGGTAGTCAATGTAAGTGTAATTGTTTGTGCAGCTACATCAGCAGGTGATGGAGTATATATCGCATTGAGCGATGTATTGTTTGGGCTAAATGTTCCAGATCCGCTTGTGGTCCATACGCCCGTTGGAACTCCTCCAGTGATTTGACCTTCGAGTTGAATGGTGGTTTGATCTGCGCAAATGGTTTGATTGACGCCCGCATTAACAGATCGTGCTGGAGTTATTGTGAGTAAGAGTGTATCTACAGCTTGGTTACAACTATTGGCCGCGAGGAAGATGAATACCTCACCAGATGCAATATCCGTAGCGCTAGGTGTATATGTGGCGTTGAGCGCGTTGATGCTTGGGCTGAATGTTCCGGTTCCAGTGGTTCCCCATTGTCCAGATGTAGCGCCTCCACCAATGACACCGCTGATATTGATCACCGCATTGTTTCCACAAACGGTTTGATTTGCACCAGCATTAGCAAGACCCGCAGGAAGAATCACAATATTCATTTGATCGGTTACTGCATTGCAAGTGCCGTTTCCAGTGGAGGTGAGTGTGAGAATTACAGAGCCAAATAAACTATCTGCTGCGCTGCATTCATAGATGGCGTTTAGCGCTGTGTTATTTGGAATAAATGTTCCGCTACCAGAAGTTGACCAAACACCAGTATTTGAAGTACCGCTAACGCTTCCGCTTAGCTGCACGTTGAGATTGCTCACGCAAATGGTTTGATCCAAGCCAGCATTTACTTCTGGAGCAGGCACAATATCAACGATAACAGATGATGTTTCTGGAAGACAGAGTCCGTTGCCTGTTGAGGTTAATGTCAGTACGAGACCACCGTTGTTTATCTCAGATGCGCTTGGAATGTATTGTGCATTTAATGCATTTGCATTCGGAACAAAAGTACCGCTTCCACCAGACCAAGTTCCGCCATTGGCAATTGCCACAGAACCATTGAGATTTACAGCAGCATTATTTTCACATGAAACGAGAGTGTTTCCTGCGTTCACAACGGGTGATGGAGTATAGTTAATACGTACAACATCAGATACAGGTAGGCAAGTTCCATTGCCAGAAGTGGTAAGTGTGAGCTCTACAAAACCGTTTGCGATTTCAGTCGCAGTAGGCTGATATGATGCGTTGAGTGCATTGGCGGATGGTGAGAACACACCGAGGCCACCCGACCATTGTCCTCCAGCAGCGAAATTGATGAAGCCATTTAGGTTAGCGAGAGGATTGTTTCCACAAACTGTTTGATCGTTGCCCGCATTTGCGATTGGTGCTGGAGCAAACGTGATAACCACATCATCGCTTACAGGACTGCATGTTCCATTTCCAGTAGACGTAAGAGTGAGCGTCAAACTTCCAAGGGCAATTTCTGCGGCAGTAGGAGTATATGTGGCATTGAGTACTGTTGGTGATGGGAAATAGGTTCCTGCGCCGCCTGTCCAAACGCCACCGAGTGCGTTGAATACTTGGCCGCTCAGCGACACGGTAGAATTATTCGCACATGCGCTAATATTCAATCCGGCATTTACAATTGGTGCGGGAGCTATAGTAATGGTAACTTGATCCGTCACTTGATTGCAAAGTCCGTTTCCTGTTGTGGTGAGTGTAAGTGTTACAGAGCCTATTGCAATTTCTGTTGCGGTAGGTGTGTAAGTTGCATTGAGAGTGTTTGCGTTTGGAGAGAATGTGCCATTGCCCCCGCTCCATGTGCCGCCCGAAGCAATCGTAACTGATCCATTGAGTGTAGCAGTTGCATTATTAGCACACACTAGTATATCAGATCCCGCATTGGCTGTTGGTGCTGCAGTAAATTGAATCGATACCTGATCTGATACAGCAGTACACAATCCATTGCCGGTTGAGGTAAGGGTGAGCGTAATGCTTCCTGACGCAATTTCGGCCGCTGTTGGTGTGTATGTAGCATTGAGGGTATTGTTGTTTGGCGAGAACAAACCAAGACCTCCAGACCATTGAGCGCCTGAAGCTATGGTTACGGCTCCAGCGAGATTGATTGAGGCATTGTTAGCGCATCGCACTTGATCTGGGCCTGCATTCACCGTTGGCGCAGCTGTGTAGTTAATTACCATTTGGTCGGTTACAGCTACGCAAAGTCCATTACCAGTTGATGTTAAAGTAAGTGTGACGTTACCTGCGGCAATTTCTGCTGCTGTAGGTGTATAGATTGCGTTGAGTGTATTTGCATTGGGTGAGAATGTTCCAGCGCCTCCTGTCCATTGTCCGCCGGTTGCGTTGGTCACGCTGCCTGCGAGTGTTACGGCTGCATTGTTAGCGCATGCAGTGCGATCTACACCAGCATTTACAATCGGTGCTGGATTGATAGTAATTACTACTTGATCTGTCACTTGATTGCAAAGGCCGTTACCTGTTGTGGTAAGTGTGAGCGTTACGGTACCTGCATTTCTTTCTGCTAACGAAGGTGTATAGGTAGCGTTGAGTGTATTAGCGTTGGGAGAGAATGTCCCTGTGCCTCCGCTCCATACGCCCCCGCCTGCGATAGACACAGAACCATTCAGGGTTGCCACCGCGTTGTTCGCGCAGACAGTGATGTCTGCACCAGCATTGGCAGTTGGAGCGGCGGTGAATTGAATAGTCACTTGATCCGTCACGGCAGTACACAACCCATTACCTGTTGAGGTAAGCGTCAGCGTAATATTTCCTGATGCAATTTCAGTTGCCGTTGGAGTGTATGTAGCGTTGAGAGTGTTATTGTTGGGTGAAAATACACCGAGACCACCCGACCATTGACCACCGGTGGCAATAGTAACTGCTCCCGCCAGGCTGATAGTCGCGTTGTTTGCACATCGCACCTGGTCTGGACCAGCGTTTACGGTTGGTGCTGCGCTGTAACTAATAATCATTTGATCTGTGACCGCTATACAAGAGCCGTTGCCAGTTGATGTAAGCGTAAGAGTGACACTTCCCGCGGCAATCTCTGCTGCGGTTGGAGTATAGATGGCATTGAGCGTATTTGCATTTGGAGAAAATGTTCCAGCACCACCCGACCATTGTCCTCCACTTGCATTGGTGATGCTTCCAGCAAGAGTCACCGCTGCGTTGTTAGCACATGCGGTGCGGTCTGTGCCAGCGTTTACAATTGGTGCAGGAGTAATGGTGATGATGACTTGATCAGTCACTTGGGTACACAGTCCGTTACCAGTTGTGGTGAGCGTAAGTGTAACAGAGCCTGCATTTCTTTCTGCTAATGAAGGTGTATAAGTTGCGTTGAGAGTGTTTGCATTTGGAGAAAATGTTCCAGTTCCACCACTCCAGACGCCGCCTGTGGCGACCGTTACAGCGCCATTAAGAGTTGCTGTTGCATTGTTTGCACAAACGGTGATGTCTGCTCCCGCGTTTGCAGTTGGCGCAGGTGTGAATGTGATTATTACTTGATCTGTTGCTGCTAAACACTGTCCATTGCCAGTTGTGGTCAATGTAAGTGTAACACTTCCATTCGCTCTTTCTGTAGCAGTTGGAGTGTACGTGGCGTTGAGTGCGTTGGCGTTTGGAGAGAATGTACCTAAACCACCCGACCACTGACCTCCTGAGGCGATAGTGACACTACCAGCAAGAGTGGCGTTGGCGTTGTTAGCACAACGCGTGATGTCTGCGCCAGCGTTGGCTGTTGGTGGAGTAGTATAAAAAATAGTAACTTGATCACTCACACTATTACACAATCCATTTCCTGTTGAAGTCAATGTAAGTGTAACACTGCCCGCAAGTATTTCGGCAGCTGTTGGTGTGTACACAGCATTGAGTGTATTTGCTGATGGGGCGAAGCTACCGGCGCCACCAGTCCACACACCGCCAGTAGCGATGGTTACAGAACCAGCAAGTGTTGCTGCAGCGTTATTGCCGCAACGTGTGATGTCTGCTCCAGCGTTTACAACTGGCGCTGCGGTGAAAGTGATGAGCACATTGTCAGAGATTGGATTACAAATTCCATTTCCTGTTGTGGTGAGTGTCAGCGCTAAAGATCCTGCATTTAATTCTGCGGTCGTCGGCACGTACACAGCATTGAGTGTTGTATTGTTTGGGATAAATGTTCCAGCACCACCAGTCCAAACGCCGCCTGTGGCAACGGTTACAGCACCATTAAGTGATACGTTTGAATTGTTGCGGCATACTGTTCTATCTGTACCTGCGTTCACTGTTGGTGCGGGACTAATTGTGAGTGTCATTACATCAGAAACAGGAGTACATGCTCCTGTAGATGTTAGCGTAAGAGTTACGCTTCCGGCAGCGGCGTCTGCTGCGCTGGGTGTGTACACTGCGTTAAGGGCGGTATTGTTTGGTGTAAAGCTACCGGTGCCAGAGGAGCTCCAAATACCTGTTGTTGTTCCACCTGAAACTGCGCCATTTAACTGAGCCGTAGCGTTTGCGCAAATAGTTTGATCAGGTCCTGCGGAGGCCGTAATTGGCGCAACGAATTCTGAGAAGTATCCATATTTACAACCCGAAGAGGCGCCTCCGTTTCCTAGTCCAAGTGCGAATACATCGATGCTATTGGTGATTCTGAAAGTCTGATCAACTGGGATTTGTGCGGTGTTGTAGGTAATGCGCGCGGCGCTCCAAACACCAGCAGTTCCGGGTACTTGCACGAAGGCTGTAGTCGGAATCGTCGCGGTTCCCGGTCCTGTTATGGTAAATCCATTGACTGCCGCGGTACGACAAAGTATGGTGAGGTAAAATGTTTGGCTCGACCCACGCACAAAGTTTACGGCTTGCGAACCAGCGCAATTGAGAGGAGGCAATTGAGCCATTCCCATCTCACATCCGAATCCAGTAATGTGCATGGCGTACGTGGGTTCTGTACATCGAATGTAAACAGAGTTGTCGAGTCCAGTTGACAAATAGTCCATATCAATTCGGTAGTATTCTCCTGCGAAAAGTGTTGCAATTGGAGTAGCGCTTCCATTGATGAATACACGAGTATTGTTTCGTGTAGCCATTAATACAACGCTTTCATCCCCGTTGCTGGCAAGAGCACCTTTGACTGCGATGTAGTCCGTTCCCACAACATCGGTAGGCACAATCTGATCACCAAGAATATCGAAACAACCGCCGGCAGGGCTGCGGTTGGAATCGTCTTTTAATGAAACAGTAATTGGTTTGTCTGAAAGCACTACGGCGCCAGAAGGGTGTGTGCTTGGCTGCGTATAGTTTGTTCCAGTCCATCCGCAAGAATATGTTTGTCCAGCATTGAGGGTGATGGAAAATTGTTGAAGTGCGGGATAACCATCAACGGGTGTTGGCGAATAGATAGTGACAACAGTGTTATTTTCTGTTGCACAAATATCAAATGAAGCAAACGCGAGATGAGGCGAAGCGAATACTTGGTTGGGAAAAGCGGCGTGTTTGTGCAAAGGAATATAGAACTCCGTTCCCAATGCATTTGGTCCTTTTAGTGCCCAGATATCGGTATTGTTGGTATTTGCACATTCGTAGTAGCAGGTGATAGATGTGGTGGCCTGCACGCGAAGACCAGTGTTTACAACTGTGTTCGTTGGTCTGGTTTCGAGAACGGACTTGAATGCAGTCAAATTGATGCGCTGTGACTCGTTGGCCGCCAAGGTTACTACTATTGGATTACCGCCATTGAATCCAGGATTGGCAGGCTGTGATATGGTTACAGTGGAGGCTTGTCCTGTGGATGAGACGAATAGAAATAGTGGTTCTCCACCTGGACTATTGTGCAGATCCGTTATGTCTGGTGGTGCAAACCAGAAATCCGTTCCGCTTTGTGCAAGCATTGTATTGCTTGTGCAAATGGTCCATGTAAGTAAGATGAGAGATACTAAACGAGTAAAATTTGGTAGCATGCAAAGCCAATTTGGTGCATTCTTTACGAAAGTTTGTTGTAACATGTTTCGCAGGATGTGTTAAATATGATTCCCTGATTTTTAGTATTTTCGTATTGAAACCTCAATTTAAATCTAACATGAAAGGATTCATTTTTGCGCTTGTCTTCCTCATGTATTCTGTGCTTATAACAGGGCAAACAGATTTGGTCACTTACGCAGGGAATGGTGGGAAGGAGACGTTTTACGATGTAATGCAAATCAGCGACGGGACATTCTTAGTGACTGGATATTGTGAGAATTTGGATTGGGTGGCAACAGAAGTACCTCGCATTGAGCTAACTTATTCTGGTAACATTTCCAATGGGCAGGGGACCAATCGCTATGGTATCATTCTTCATTTTAATTCTTCGCTCACGCAGTTGCTTCAGGTCGTACATTTTCCTCAAGGTGTTGTAGAAGACGTTCGTTTTATAAAGACCAATTCGTTGCCCTATGCTGCCACACAAGACTTATTTATCAGTTGCAACACAAGTGATACCGACAATAATAATGGAGGTTATCTGCTTGCTAAACTAAACTCCAATTTTGTGGATGCTACACCCACAGGTTGTGTTTGGACAAGACAGGTATGGGCGAAGAATTACGCCAAGGAAGGGCACCCTTGGGATGTGACCAGCGATGGGGAAATATATTATGTGAGCGGAGAATCGCACGGTTATGATTGGAGTGCCATGTATTGCCTGAATGCTAATGGTGAGAGGAGAGTCATTGAAAACTGGCGTACACATTGGCAAGCGCAGGGTGGAGAATGGAAGGGCACGCCTGCCTCATCGTACAACGGTTCCAGTAATTTAAGTTATAGTGGCATCGTAATGAAATCCTGGGGTCGCTGTGAAATGCGCTCGTGGACACAAGAGGAGTTTGATGCCATTCTACCTGATGGCAATGGCGGTACAAAAAAGGGAACCTGGCCGGCGGATTTTTTCTATACTGGTCCATGCGATATCAATAATGTGACTGCGGAAAGTCCGGGCTATAATGGCTATTCACCAGAGGCTTGCTGTCCCGTTTGGGGCGCTTCATCTATCGTGGTAGATAGAAGGGACAATCACGTTTATTTGGGAATGAATTTTAAATCGTATTATAATTTTCCTGAAGGAGGCGGTACGCCTGACTTTGAGCCCGCTGTGATTGCTTTTGACAATCAGGGAGCTGTAAAATGGTGGAGCCGTCTCTATCATGAAATTACTCCGGAGGGAGATATTCAGCCTTCCATTCCAGACCAATACATCGATGCGTTGGCGATTGATTATAGCAGTGATAAGCTTGTAGTGGGTGCGCGCTGCCACGGAAATAACGTAGAAAATTTTTGGGACGGAAATCAAATCCTCGCCAATCCCAACGCACAGGGTTTTCAAAATCGATTCACGGGTACACAAGGAGACATTCATATTTCTTGGCTTGGTAAGTTGACGTTGCAACAGGGGAATTTGATGAATTCTACATATATGGCGGAGTATTCAGAGGGCGCAACAAATTTTGGAGCAGTGCACCCTGATCCAAACTTAGACGGTTGGCCTAATCCTAACGGCGGCTGGCCAAACGTGAATACTACTCGGATGGCTAAGAATGCACTCGAAGTAGCAAGTGATGGAAAGGTTGGTATTGTTGCTCTTGGAAGAAGAACGATTACCACAGCCAACGCATATCAGAAGATGGTGAAGCCACAATTCGGGGGCGTTAGTTGTTGGAATAGTTTTGTGCGTCTTTATGAAGATGATTTCAATGTGCCAGTGTATAGCTCCCTCGTGGTGGGTGATTGGGATACGCTCACTCAAGTGGGCGGAGGGAACACGGAGCTATACGGACTGTATAAGACATCGGATGGTATCGTGGCTGTGGGAAGACATTACGCCACATCTGGAGTGGCTGATGGAGAATCTATTCCGGTAAGTAATGTGCCCGCGTGGGGTGCAGGAGGCCCAAACAATGAAAGTGCAATTTTAGTTTATTACAAATCAGACAACATGATCAATCCTAATGAAGGCGCGGGTTCGCTGAAAGTAGAGGAAAGTGCACGAGCAAGTGTTAGAATGTATCCGAATCCTACTGAAGGAAACCTTAGGTTTGATCAATATCTCAGCAATATTTTAGTGATAGATGTTTTTGGAAAGGTGGTTCAAGATTATGGTTCACAAGAGCGTGGAGAAATTGATTTGAACGCTCTCTCAAAGGGAACGTATATCATTAAAGCTAATAGTAAAAAGGGTAGAGTAATTGACCGGGTGATCGTTCGGTAATTTATCTTTTCTTCAAAAAAACCGAATGTATGTTCGGTGCAGGAACACCGCATTCTACAAGCATTTGATTCCATTGAGAACTAATTTTAATGGAATCTTTTTCTTGGTCACCTAATACCCAAATGTGATTTACTTTTGAAAGTACTTTTTTATTTCTTTCTTCGAACTTATTATTTAACAAAAGTGATTTGAACTGTTGAGCAGAAATCAATTCCACTCCAGTTTCAATGGAGGGATTGACGTCGTCGATGACTAAGTATTCAGTAGTACTCCAATCCCATAGAAGTCCCAATTCATTGGGGTTTGCAATGCTTTTTTGAAAGTATTCATCTAGAATTTTAGTAGCTGAAGAATAATGAGCCTTTTTGTTTTTGATGGCCTTCTCATTTGCAATGGCAACGCTAAGCGAGGTTTTACCACTACGGTGTGCCCCAAAAATTAGTAGGTGTTGTCCCTCGTTGTCATCACTCATGAAGCGAATAATTTTATCACGATCGTCATTTGAAAATGCTACCTCGAGTTGGCTTAGCCGCGCCTGAAAAGGAAATTTTGCTTCTTGTTGATACATCTTGGTGACGTACCAGAAACGAATGGGATAGAGTAATAAAGCCAATAGGATTAAGGCAATATATAGCATTTCAATATTTCCACTCATTGCGTAAGCCGCCATGAATGCGCCAAAGGCAAAGAAGACAATATCAGTTGATGTGTCGAAAATCAAATTTCCCCAGCTGGGTCTGAATGTTTTGTTGACCGTATTTTTTTTCCTTAAAGGGTAAAACAAATTGAATACTTCAAAAGCAAACCAAAGTCCGGAAATGCTTAAACCTGCTATCAACTCTGGACTTATTGAGGTTTCTGTTGTATCAATGAGCTTGTATAAAGCCATGGCAGGAAAGAATCCGAGAGAGAAATGTCCTAACTGGTTGGCGAGCCAGGAGTACGTAAGGGTAACGCCTCTGTGAGAATCTTTACCAATCAGATCCCTGACGAGTTGTTGAAAGATGTTTTTTCCAGAAAGATGTTTTTCAGCCATGATGAGAATTGTTTAAGAGACAGAGGGTATTTTCGGAAGCGTGATTTTGAAAGTGGTTCCGATTCCAACTTCGCTTTGAACGGATATTGTTCCATTCATAGCCTCGATTTGATTTTTTACCATAAACAGACCAAGGCCGCGACTATCCTCGCGTTCATGAAATGTTTTATAGAGGTGAAAAATCTTTTTTCCATGGCGCTGCAAATCGATTCCGAGGCCGTTGTCTTTAACGAAAATGGTAATAAGACCAGAGAGGCTATGGGCTCTGATAGCAAGGTAAGAGTCTTTGTCTGGGTCTGAATACTTGATGGCATTGCTAATTAGATTGAGCAGGACGCTATCGAGAAACGCTGGAACAATAGTGATTTCAATGTCTTCAGGCACATCAATTATTGCACTGATATTTTTTTGTGTCATCAATGCTTCGAGGGCACCGATAGTCTTTTGCACTTCTTCTTTTAAATTGAGTTTCTCTTTTGGTTGTTTTAATTTCTGATTTATTTCTAAAATCTCATTGAGGTTGACGATAGTTTCCTCAAGTTTTTTCGTGCTTGTTTTGAGCATTTCGAAAAAGGAGATCTTTTCATTTTCAGAATCACTTGTCTCAATGAAATCTACAATGGATGAAAGATTGGCGGAATGGCTGCGAATATTGTGAGATAAAATTTGAGAAAATGACTGCAATTGAGCGTTTTGATATTGCAAAATTTCGTTTGCTTTTTTAAGCTCTAATTCTGCCATTTTTCTCGGTGTGATATCTCGAGAAGTGATGATGAGTGCTTTGATGTGAGGATTGTGAAACTGATTGTTTCCTTGCGCATCGAGATAGATGAAAGTACCATCTTTATTGAGCAGTCTGAATTCGGCCTGAGGGCCGATACCTGGCGATTGCATGGCTTTTTCAAACTGCTGTTTAATGATAGCGTGATCTTCGGGATGCGTCACCTCGAAAATGTTTTTACCCAGCAATTCATTTTCCGCCCAGCCCATAGACTGGCGAACGGAGGCACTTTGGTAGATTATTTTCCCCTCGGAATCAACAAGGGTGATGATGTCCGAAATGTTTTGAACGAGCGAAAGAAGCGCAGAGCTAGCGCTGTCAAGGTCGTTTTTATTCGAAAGTAAATCAAGAAGTTTAACATTGTCCATAAGTCTGGACTGTTGGTTTGAAGTGATAAGAAATGATGAGCTTATTTTCCGAAGAGACCGCCGAGCATACCGCCGATACCTCCTGAACCACCAAGGTTTTTCATGATGTCGCCGAGGTCGAATGAGTTGTCATTTGGGTCATTGGTTTTGTTGACGAATTTCTCCATTACAACCGGAATAAGCTTTTCAACGATTCCTTTGGCAGCGCCGTTATCAAGTCCAAATTTTTCCATTAATTGTCCAGCCACGTTGCCGGCAATTTGATTGGTGGCGCCTGATTGAGCAGGGTTGCTGTTGGAGAAAATATCTTGTAGGCCGCCACTGGAAAGTTTTTCCTTCAGGCCTTCGAAAATTCCATTTGAAGCAAGTGAGATCGCCTCATCATTTCGTTCGTTAGGTATCGCGGGATTATTAATGATTGCTTCTGAAGCGTTTTCTTTTACAAGTTGAAGTAGGTTGTCGAGCATGATGTTATTTTTTGTCTAATGTATCCATTTTTGATAATTCCATTCCATTTTTTGGAAAAACTTGTTGACTTGGCACAATGTAAGTTGTTGAAAATCAATAAAACGAAGTTATGGCACGCTGAATGTAAAAAGGGGTTCGAGTTTAATTTGGTAAGAAAATTCATTCAGAATAAAGATACACGGGTAACGACTCGTAAGTTAAATGGTTAAGGTTAAATAAAGGTTAAGTGGAAAATCCCCTCGAGTGTAGAGCGAGGGGATTTTTTATTTAGAAAAAAAATAAATTGACCCAACCTTTGTCGAGTCGATTGCGTGTAGTCTGTTGTAACCAAAAAATAAACAACATGAAAATCAATTGTATTACTAGTTTTTTGATGGGGTTGATTGCACTAACCTCTACCGCAACTCCACTGGCACTATCTGGTATACTTGTGAATAGCCCTGATGGTATAGAAGTTATTATTGGGGAGGTTGTTTTTGATCCAATGGAGGCGGATACGGTATTTAACCCTTTGTGCTCCACATTCACCGATGCTTCTGGGAGTTTTGCTCATACTTGTGAAATGCCTGATACACAAGGAATATTCTACGTTAGTTTTATTGACTGTAACGGAACCGTAGTAGTGGACTACAGTAATTATTATCCCGAAATGACGATTGCATTGGAGTTTTGGTACTGTGCGGATACAATTAATGAGGATTGTCTTGCATATTTCACCATAGATTCGCTGCAGTCTAACGAAGACAATGTAGTCTTGATTTTTGGCGGTGTTCCACCGAGCAGCAATACGGATGTATCATGGACTTTTGGAGACGGCTCAAGTAGCAATGAGTTGTTTCCAATGCACTCATATCTTACAGCAGGTACTTATGAGGTATGTTTGACCATTAGCAATGATGAGTTTGTTTGCACTGATACCTTTTGTCGTTTGATTACTGTTGGAGAGCAGGTTGGCGGTGGCTCAGCTCAGCAGCAATATTCATTGAGCGTAATGCCTTCCGTGTTGAACGTGAAAGAGGAAACTGATTCAAACGCTTTGGTTGTATTTCCAAACCCAGCGGAAAACAGCTTAAGTATCTCTTTGTCTGCGACGCAATCGGAGAATGTGACTGTTAGAGTCTACTCGCTTTCAGGCTCTATGTTCACAGAAGATCAAATGACTGTCACGTCTGGAATAGCGACGCACACAATAGATATAGAGACATTACCAAGCGGTATGTATGTCATAAGCCTAACTGGTGGAGCAACTCTTTCAAAGCATAAAGTGTTTCAAAAGCTATAGCTCTTACTTGAAAAATGAAGCCTGTCCTGTTTTGATAAATTCAAGACGGGCTTCTTTGTTTTATGAAGCAACCTACGAATGACATAATTGAAAGGAGCAGAAAGCGCCAAAGGCAGGCGCTATCAGATCTGTACGATCAGGTTTTTCCTTTTTGGTATGCGATGACGAAGCGTTATTTATCCAATAAGGAAGATCGGGAAACATTAGTGAACAATGCGTTTATAAAGCTGGTGGACTCCTTGAATTATTACGATATAAATGGTTCGTTTGAAGCTTGGTCCAGAGTGATAATGCGCAATGTCATTATTGACGAATATCGAAGAAATAAAACAAGAAGAGCGATTTTTTCGGAAGATAAAGTAGAAGAACAGGACACTATAAAACATACTAGCCAAAGTGCGGATGCGGCTTTCGAAACGGAGGAGTTAGAGGGGTATCTCATGCAACTACCGCTTGTGACAAGGATGGCATTCAATTTATTTGCTATAGAAGGGCTATCTCACAAGGAAATAGCAACCACTCTAAATATTTCGGAAGGCACATCCAAATGGCATATTTCGGAGGCTAGAAGACAATTAAAAGCGATGATAGAATTTAATCAATCATTAAGATGAGCTTCGAGGAAAAAGATATCGATCAGTTATTTAAGGAAGGGCTGTATGGTGCTTCATCTTCTTATGAGCCAACAAAGAAGGAGCAAGTGCTAGACTTGGTGCAAGCGTCTCGTGGTCGCACGTCGTTTTTTATCATCTTGCTGACGCTGTTTTTTGGCGCATACATTTTTTTGATGGAGTGGATGTCGAATAAAGAAGGGACAAAGCAAGCGGCCGAATGTACTAATGAGTTATTAAACGCAGGACAAGAGGTGGTGCATTCTGCGCGTTATGATCATTTTTCTGACACACTCGATTTTAATGAAGCTAGCATGCCAATAAGTGCTATGAAGCTAATGACTGCCCCAGATTTTATTGGTAGATCAGAGGTTTCGGTAATTGTTGAAGAAAAAACAATTTTGGAGCAGGGTTTAAGTGAAGAGGTTCTGCTAGAGGAAACAATGAATGAAGAAAATGTTGATTTTATTAATAAAAGAAGTCTAATGTTGGAACATTTTCCTATGAAAAACTATTCGTTTATCCAAGCATGTGATTCACGCTGGAGTATGAGAGGTTCTATTTTTGTGGGTATGACTAACGTAAAGACTGCGGGAGCTTTACGAGAAGGTGATTTGTTGCGTACGAATAGCGAGTCGAGCGGATGGGAATTTGGTGGAGTGTTTACAGCCGAGCGATCGTTCGGTTCGAGTTCGGTTTATGCGGGCTTGGGTTTCAGCAATCAAAGGATTGACAATGATTACGGGGATATTAGCAGGCCGGTGATTGTTACTCGTGACACCATGATATACGACTTTTTCTGGTATGAGGAGTTGGTCTTGGATAGTGTTTTTGAACAGGGCCAGTGGAATTATTTTACAGTCAGTATTCCCGTTTTGGACAGCACCTTGGTGAATACTACAGTGAGCGATACTGTCAGTGACGAGTTAAATTTTTTGAAGGAGGTCAGCACAAGCTGGCGCTTTAATAGCGTATTTGTCCCGATAGGGTTTAGCAAACGCGTTGCAGGATTTGGTGCATTGACAGCTCATGTAACGGGCGGGGTAGAGTTTCACTATATGGTGGCTCGGCGCGGAAGTTATGTCAATGTCGATGGCACTGGGTTGGTGATGGCCGCTGAGGATCAAGCAATAAGAAGACTGTTTGTGACGGCTCAGTTGGGTATTGAGGGGCGTTGGGGTTTGAAAAATGGATGGTACTTCGTAGCAGCACCGAGTTATCATTTAGGATTGAATTCTTTCTATAGAAGGTTTGATTACAATCTGCAATCTTTGAGATTCTCGTTGGGCGTCGGCAAGAGATTAGGTTCAAGGCCAAAGCCATGATGTCATATCCTTTTCACTTAGATCATACATCGTAAGAGACTTTTCAATATACCCATTATTTACATAATAGATAATAGGAAAGTCATTACCAGCAACGCGAATCATGGCTGTGAGATCGGGAGTGGTGAGATATGTAAATGTCAGTTTTGATTTATTTAAAAACTCTTGTAGCGACTCTTCATTCGATGTTTGAATGATGCAATGCATGGGTAAGGATGGATTGGATTTTTTAATGGCCTCCATGCGCGTGGCCGCTAGGCGGCAATGCTCACAGCCGCTTAAGAAAAATGCTATAATCTTTTTTCCCTGACCGTAGGTAGCGATTGCATTGGTATCAACACCTAGTTCGAGTAATTTTAATTGAGGTCGTCCTTGCTCGTTGTAAACTGTCGGTGAGGTGAAGAAAACAGGACTCAATATAAATGGTAAGGCAAGAGAAATGATTAAAATAGCAATAGCACCTGCTTTTTGAAATTTAAATTGGGCAACGGGCGACCAAATAAGTAAGGGAACAAGTAGTAATATTAAAGTAGCATTTTTAATTATGGCTTGTAGTGGTGTCATCTGAATGATGTCTCCAAAACATCCGCAGTTGCCAACGTTTCCTTTTGTTGATATCAGAATGGCAAGCCATACAGTGTAACCCAATAACATCAGTAAAGAAAGTCGAATAGACAATCTAAGAAAAATGCCCAAAATGAGTGCGAGGCCTAAAAACAATTCTGCCGCAATTAAAATGCGGGATTGATATGGCACCAACAACTCAGTTGAAAGGTTATTTAGTAGAAGATCGTTTTCAAAAAATTCTACAGGATAAAGCTTCATTATGCCACTCACAATGAAGGTTATGCCAACTAAAATTCTTATAATTATATAAAGTGTTTTCATAAAAAAAAAGGGTCACCCAAAGATGACCCTTAATATCGCTCTAAAAAAAATTATTTCTTAGAAAGTTCGCAGCTAGTAGTTGAAGTTACGCCAGCAACTGTAGCTGATGCGTTACCTTTGTCACACTGCTCTTCAGCGTCGCTTTTAGTAGCATTGATTGTTCCCTCAGTTGTTGAGGAAGCACCGTTAACTGTTACTGTACACTTACATGACCAGTCTCTTTTGCAAGAAGCAAGAGAAAGCGTTAAAAACGCTGCGATAGCGATAAAAGTTACTTTTTTCATTTGATGAAAAGGTTTAATGGTTTATAATTTGCGAGCCAAAGATAAACGCGGATTCTATTGAACAAAATTTTAATGCACTTTTTTATTGATGATTTAATTATCTGCTGTCGCAGCTTTTTCTAAGCTGTTTGTCAGCACTTTGAGTTTCAAATAGGTTATTTGAATTTATGTTTCTTATAAATCATTAGCTTCGTCGTAAAATTTCTTCGAATGCGCGTTTTGGTATTGCTTACAAAATTTTCTCACCATGGATCAAATGGAGGATATAAGCAGTTGATAAAGTTCGTGAAACCCGCAGTAGAGTTAGGTGTTGATGAAGATCGTATTGAATCCAAAAAGGGATTTAAGGCTAAATATCAATGGCTGTATGAATTTGATATAAGAAAACACGCAAAGGAGATAGACCTCATACATATCATGTACGGGGAAGATTATTTTAGATTTTCACCTTGGCTTTATCCTAAAATACCGGTAGTTGTCACGTTTCACCAACCTTATGAGTCGCTGCTTAGAGAGGTTCGTCATGGAGATTATAAAGGAAGAATAGGCGCACTCACACATTTTTTTACTAAAAAAAGATTTAAAAAAATTGCCGCAGCTATTGTGACGGAGGCTTCACAAAAGAAGGCATTGTCGGAAGTAATGGATGAGCGAAAAATTCATGTCATTCCTTTGGGCGTGCATCTCGAGTCCTTCACTCAAGCCTACTTGAAGTTGCGCGAGCGGGGTGAGCGGAGAAGTACACATCAGGTTATTACAGTTGGCAACTGGAAGCGCGACTGGGAGATGTATCGCCAAGTTGTAGAGCGTTGTCGAAACTTACACATCAATATAAATTTTCACCTGGTAAATAGAAATTTGTCAGACGATTTGAAAACTCAGTTTCGATCTATGGGTGTAACGGTGCATGATGGCCTGGATGATACACAACTGAAGGAGGTTGTTTTTCGGTCGTCGCTGATGTTTTTGCCTGTTACGGAGGCCAGTGGAAACAATGCGTTACTAGAGTCGCTAGCACTTGGAGTGCCAGTGTTGATGACTGATGTGCTAAAAGAGAAATCAGGCCTTGATGAAAGAGCTGTGTTCTTTCATAAGCGAGATGATGTGAGTGATGTGATTGAGAGGATAAGGTCGTATTTTGATTTATCTGATTCGGATCGAGAAACTATTAGTGATATTTGCCGAAGCGAAGCCACTCAATTTGATTGGCCAGTAGTGGCTGCTCGCACAATGGAATTGTATAAACAAGTTGTTGAATCATGAATATAGCTGTATTTGGGCTTGGATATGTGGGTGTAGTGAATCTGGTTTGCTTTTCGAAGCTTGGACATAATGTATGGGGCTGTGATATAAAATCTCAAAAAGTTGACTCCATCGTAAAGGGCAAAAGCCCTATCTATGAGCCTGGTGTTGATGAGTTGCTGGAGGAAGGTCTTAAGTCGGGAAGAATCAATGCCAACTCGGATGCACAGTTGGTTTTAGACAATACGAGTCTTGCGCTCATTTGCGTTGGCACACCGAGCACATCTGATGGTGAGGTCAATCTTGATTTCACGTTAAACACCACGCTTGACATAGTCGATTATATCAAACGCACGGGTAGGAAGTACACAGTTGTGTATAGAAGCACTATTCCTCCGGGAACAATTGAACGTCTGATTAAAGAGTGTTTTTCTGAACTAGATGCTTCTTTGATGCCGAAGATCGCTTTCTTACCAGAGTTTTTGAGAGAAGGTTCTGCGATCAATGATTTCTTCAATTGTTCACGGATTGTGGTGGGTTCTAATACTGGCGATAACGAAGAGTTGCGCCAATTGCTTTCTTTCGATGAAAAGATTCCTCTTGTGTTCACGGACTTCCGCACAGCGGAGTTTGTGAAATATGTGGATAATGCGTTTCACGCTATTAAAATCGCGTTTGCGAATGAAGTATATGGGTTGGGAAGTCATTATGGTGTGGATGTTAAAAAGGCAAATGAGATTTTTTTGATGGACACACACCTCAATATCGCACCGACCTATTTGCGTCCGGGTTTGCCTTTTGGGGGCTCTTGTTTGCCGAAAGACCTAAGAGCAATTCATCATCTTGCAGCAGAAAAGAATTATTCAATGCCAGTGGTATCGAGCATTATTCCCAGTAATAATCAGCTCTTGAATAAAATGAAAGAGCTTGTACTGGAATGTAAGCCGAAGAAAATTGCATTGTTTGGATTGACATTTAAGAGCGGAACAGATGATGTGAGAGAGAGTCCCATGCTTCGCTTGTTTTATGAACTTCGTGAGCAAGTAGAAGATATTTCTATTTTTGATAAGGATATTAATATCTCCAGCTTACGCATCGAACATGCCTCCGTGGTGCGCTATGTTGCTTCTACGATTCAAGAGGCGTTTGAAGCTGCTGATGTCATTGTAGTATGTAAAAAGGGCTTCGAGCAATATTTGGATTCGATACCACAAGGAGCAAGGATCCTTAACTTTTATCAGTTAACGGACTTTAATATTCCTAACGATCAAAAAAAATTATATAGTTAAGAATGGAGACCACGATGAATAGGGAAAATCCGGCGAAGGCTCAGGGTGTTCGCATTCTTACACTTAAAGACCAGGCACCAGATTGTGAAATCTTTATCAATACTGATTTGTACGATTTGAAGGATTTGGTTGCGAATAAAAGAGTTGTTGATATAGGTTGTGGTTATGGCGCCAACAGGAAAATCGTGGAGTCTGTGGGTGGTGAGTGGGTCGGTGTAGAGCCGTTTGAAGGAGGTGCACACACAGTGGTAGCCGACGCCGAAAACTTGCCGTTTGAGGATGGTAGTTTTGATGTTGCGATTATGGATGCAGTATTAGAGCATATTCCCGACGTTAGTAAGGCATTTGCGGAGACTGCACGTGTTGTTAAGCCAGGTGGCTGCTTCATCGGCTATGTGGCGTTCATGGAGTGTTTTCATGAGATATCTTATTCCCATTTATCATTCAAGGCACTTGAACATTTTGCCAATATCAATGGGATGAAGCTGGAGAAGATTTCGGGAGGAGGAGCTTTCGGAATTGATTATCATTTGAGAGTCCTGCTTTATCCGCTTCCATTCAAATATGGAAGAAAGATTATAGCGTCTATGATTCGCGGGTGGATTAAATTGAAATCAAAGTTGGCTTATTTGGGTTTGAAATACAAAAGGAAGTTGTCTTCAGCCGAAGCAAGAGAGTTGAGCGCATTGTATTACAAAGTCGAGTGTTTGAGACAATCCAATGGATTTCAATTTATCATTCGGAAGTTGTAGTCTTTGCATCTCTTTTCTAAGTAAGTAGTATCTTTTCCTAAGGCCAATGTTTCCTGGGCGAATGCTTCTCACCACAATTTACCTTAAATTCGTTCGCAGAAAATCGAAATTTATGAAGAAAATCTTACTTTTTGCTTTAGCTATTGTTTCAATGTCAGCGAATGCACAGACATTAAATCCAGCGTCACTTGAACAGCTTGTAAACACAGATGTGGCATCAATACAATATTGCCCCGTGATTGCTGCAGATGACCAAAACAACTACATGGTTTTTTGGACCATGGGATACAATTCAGGCGCGATTAAAGCACGCCGATATAACAGCAGTCACCAAGCTATTTCCGGCGAAATCTCCATTAATACTGACAACTCAAAGTTGATGGTGGCCCATTACTGGGAAGACGGAAAATATGTTTTGAGTTACATCGAAAATTCGAACAACACTTTGAAGTTCGTCATTATTAACCCAGACAATTCCTTGGAAGCAGAGGTGACTGTGCTCACCAATGTAGAGGGTTTCGACGTGAACATTAACGGAGACACACTCGCCTATGTGTACAACAACATAGCGAGCAACTCTCAAATTCAATTGAGAGGCTATAACTTAAACGCTAATGCTTGGATTGGTGCTCAGGTGCTGGTGACGGAGTCAGCTAGCGCTGATTACAGCGAGCCCAATGTTGTGATTCACCCCAATGGTAGAATGACGGTTGTATATCATCAGTACATTCTTGCCTCTGGATGCTGCACTTATAATAAAAATATTTTGAGAAAAACATTTAGCTCTTCTTTTTTGGCCGAGATTCCAGAACAATCTGTGTGGACTGTAAGCCTAGAACAAAACGTGGGGTCTGACCTAGACGCGGAAGGGAATGAGAATGGGGAGGTATTGATTGCAACAACGCATGGAACCACTAGCTCGTTCCGTGTTATGCGCATTTGGATTGTCTCTGCTACGGGAAGTTTGATTGTGAATAATGCGACAATCACTTCAGGGGCAGATTTGGATTGGTACGATAATATTGAATGTCATCTCTATGATGATGGAGATTTTTTGATTACAAAATCTATTCGTACTGGAGGCTGGCAAAATCCCAATGGAAGTGAAGCTTATGTAATTTCTGGGAATAACTATAATGCAAGCAATAGCGGGCTTTTGCAGTTGAATGCCACGAATGCGGGAGACCAAGAGTATGTGGCATTGGCTGTGCTTCCAAACGGTGGGTTTGTTACGGCATGGGCAGGTAATGGATTTCAAGGCGACACACAAGGGATATATGCTCGTGCCTATAACGCAGTGGCCTTCCCTGGTGTATTTGCGGGAACAACGTCTTATCAGGTAAATGAAACGGGAACTTCAACTGCTATTCCAATAGTGTTGAATACGCAGCCTACGGGCAATGTCACCGTGACGATTGCTAGCACAGACTTGTCTGAGATTACTGTTTCACCATCTTCTTTGACATTCACCAGCGCCAACTGGTCGATTCCACAATTCGTAAATGCCCAAGGAGTTAACGATGCCGCTGATGACGGAAACATAGCGGTAAACATATCACTTTCTACATCTACATCAGCAGACGCTACATACGCGGGACTTTCAGCGAGCAGTGTTAGCGTTACTAACTTAGATAATGATGCCATGATCACTGCTCCAGGTGATCAAGAGATCTGTCAGAGCGCAGGCCTAGCAGGAGTGAACGCAATCATCACTAATAACGGTGGGGCTATTACCAGTGTTACTGCCACAAGTAGCAACTCTGCTGTGGTAGATAACTCTGATATTACAGTCGTGAATTTAGGTGGAGGCACATATTCGTTTGCCATATCTAATTTAGGTAATAACACGCTCGGTACAACCACAATTACGATTCAAGCGCAAGACAATAACTTTACTTACACCGATCAATTTGATGTTGAAGTGGAAGGTGTCTCAGTCACCGTGAATACAGGTAATATTAGCATTTGTCAAGGAGAACAAGTAACACTGTCGGCATCGGGTGCAAGCTCTCTCAATTGGAGTAATGGAGTACAGAACAATGTTCCATTTACACCAAATCAAACAGCAACATATACTGTTACTGCATCAAACGGCGGTATCTGCTCTACTTCTGCATCGGTTGTTGTAACGGTGAATGCAACGGCGCCCGCACCTAGTATTACCGCATCGAGTGTTGTGGTGTGCGCTGGTGAATCAGTGACATTAAACGCAACAGGAACAGCGAGTGCTACTTGGAATAATAATGTTGTAAACGGTATTCCATTCGTTCCCTCACAGACTGCCACATACACCGTTATAGGTGATAATGGAAATGAATGTACTTCCTCTAATAGTATCCAAATTGTGGTGAACGCTTTGCCCAATGCACCGCAAATTTTAGCCTCTGAAACGGAGATATGCTCTGGTGAAGGCGTTTCGCTGTTGGCGCTTGGAAATAATACATTGACATGGGATAATGGAGTTGAGAATAACGTCGAGTTTTTCCCAACAGAAACAGCTACCTATACCGTAACAGCTACCAACGCAGCAAATTGTACTGCAAGCACTTCAGTAACGATTCAAGTGAGCGAAACGGCAGCTACACCATTGATCAATGCTTCGAGCCTGGAAGTATGTGCTGGTGAATCGGTCACTTTAACAGCGGTAGGTGCATTGAATATTGCATGGAACAATAATGTTGTCAATGGTGTTGCGTTCACCCCAGCACAAACTGCCACATACACGGTGACGGCTGACAATGGAAATGAATGCTCTTCTTCTAATAGTATCCAAGTTGTAGTGAATCCTTTGCCGAATGCGCCACAAATTCTGGCTACTGAGACGGAGATATGTTCTGGTGAAGGCGTTTCGCTCCTGGCACTTGGAAATAATACATTGACTTGGGATAATGGAGTTGAGAATAACGTTGAGTTTTTCCCAACAGAAACTACTACATTTACAGTGACTGGAAATAACGGAACAGATTGTTCGGCAACGGCATCTATTGAAATCGTGGTGAATCAATCTCCTGCTATACCAACCATCACATTGTTCAATGGCTCCCTGGTATCGAGTTCTTCGACCGGTAATCAGTGGTACCTCAATGGAAACTTAATTGAAGGAGCAACAAATCAAATACTGCAGTTCACCGAGCTTGGAAGCTATACAGTGGTGGTGTCATCCAATGGTTGTTCGAGCACCTCTTCTGTATTTGATGTAGAAGTTTCAGTTGAAGAAATTATGAGCAATGCAATGGTGTTTCCGAATCCAGCCACAGATGTGATCAACATTAAGGGCCTATTACCAGGTACATTGTTTAACCTGTTTGACATGCGCGGGCAGTTGGTGAGAACGAGCACACTAAATACAGATGTTATGGTAGTGGACATTGCAAGTTTGCCAAGCGGAATTTATACAGCGTCGTTTGTTTATCAGGATATGACGCATCACACCAAGATTGTGAAGCAGTAGTTATAAAAAAGAAAATAGTTAAGAAAGAGCCACAGCAAATTCGCTGTGGCTCTTTTTTTAATTGGTTTTTATTAATGCGATCACCCCGCCCAGTTTTCTCTATCTAAACTTCTGTATTGAATGGCCTCGGCGAGGTGTTCGGTGCGGATGCTTTCGCTGGCGTCGAGGTCTGCGATGGTGCGGGCGACTTTTAGAATTCTATCATAGGCACGTGCGCTCAGCTTGAGGCGATTCATCGCGGTTTGTAGCAATTTGTTGCCCGTGTCATCGATGACGCAGAGTTGCTTGAGCAGCTTGCTATCCATTTGTGCGTTGCAATGGATTTCTTTTCTGTTTTGATATCGCTCGCTTTGAATGTTGCGCGCTCGTATCACGCGTTCTCGGATTTCCTTGCTGGTTTCGCCTTGAGAGCGGTTGCTCAACTGTTGGAATCCGACGGGAGTTACTTCGATGTGAATGTCGATGCGGTCGAGCAGCGGACCGCTGATTTTGTTGAGGTATTTCTGCACGATGCCAACACCGCATACACATTCTTTTTCGGGGTGGTTGTAATATCCGCAAGGACAGGGATTCATGGAGGCGATGAGCATGAATGAAGCGGGATACTCTATTGAAAATTTGCTTCGTGAAATGGTGATGTAACGATCTTCCAATGGTTGGCGCATCACTTCGAGTACGGTGCGTTTGAACTCAGGAAGTTCGTCGAGAAATAGAACACCATTGTGAGCCAGAGAAATTTCACCTGGCTGTGGAAAGCTGCCGCCGCCTACGAGTGCAACATCGCTAATCGTGTGGTGTGGCGAGCGAAAGGGGCGCTGGGAGATGAGCGCTTCTTTCTTTTTTGTCTTTCCTGCAACACTATGAATCTTTGTTGTTTCGAGTGCTTCTTTGAGGCTTAAAGGAGGCAGAATGGTAGGAAGTCTTTTGGCTAGCATTGTTTTTCCCGCGCCGGGCGGGCCAATGAGAATTACGTTATGCCCACCAGCCGCTGCTATTTCAAATGCGCGCTTTATATTTT
Organism: uncultured Comamonadaceae bacterium; assembly: GCA_964428835.1. Classification (GTDB taxonomy): domain Bacteria; phylum Bacteroidota; class Bacteroidia; order Flavobacteriales_D; family Sanyastnellaceae; genus JAIXWP01. The sequence goes on from CAYRZQ010000001.1 coordinate 121,199, forward strand.
CTTGGCCTTTTACATCTACAAAATCAACGGTGTAATTGTCGAGGCTATTGAGAAATTCTTCGCGAGCGTTGACGACGACGCGTTCTATTTCTTTTTCACCGCGAAAGAAGCCGACGACATCGGCGAGTGTTTCGACACCATAGACTTCTACATCGCTAACAATGGCCGCCTCCCGTGCGTTTTCTGCGGGGACAATCATTCCCTTAAATCCTTCTCTGGCGGCCTGTATAGCGATGGGTAGAGATCCCTTGATGGGCCTTAACCCGCCATCAAGAGAGAGTTCGCCCATAATGATGAAATCGCTTATCCTATCGGGCGGTATTTGTTCAGTGGCGGCCATCAGACCGATGGCGAGTGGAAGGTCGTATGCAGTTCCTTCTTTTCGCACATCGGCTGGGGCCATATTGATGGTCAAACTGCGAATAGGAGTTTCGAACCCACTATTGGTAAGTGCGGCCTTGATGCGTTGCTGCGCCTCTTTGACGGCGGCGTCTGGAAGGCCTACTATGGCCATCTGCGCGCCACGGTCGGCGTTTACTTCAATCGTTATCGTGGCGGCATGCACACCAAATACGGCACTACCAAAGGTTTTTACCAACATCTTCTTCTTCGTTTGATTGTTGCGAAGATGTGGCAACATTTCACGCATAAAACCGAGTGTTTATTCGGTTGTATGCATGGAATATTTTATGGGATATTCTAATATTTATGTGGGTGAGTGATATCACTAAAATTCGCTATTGAAATGGCGGGAGCGAATGGATTTCTTTGTCTAGAATATTTAAAACCAAAACCCTATGATGAAGAAACTCTACTCCTTCTTAATCTTTTTATCGCTCTTTGTGGTGGCAAGCGCACAACGATTTGACTGGTCTGCCTCTGCCGGTTATCCTGGAATCAATAATTCTTATGCTGGAGCCGAAGACCTTGCAGTGGACGCGGAGGGGAATGTATATGTTTTTGATAGCGCCAATCTCGCGCAGGAATCGCAAGGCGTGGCTGTGGAACTGAGCACCACAGGAACAAATATGTTTGTTTACAAGTATGACCCGAATGGCGCGCTTGTTTGGGGAAGGTCAGTTGGTACTACTTCTGGTATCATGACGCCTTTGAATATTGAGATGGGGTCGGATGGTAAATTGTATTTTCTTGTCCATGTGAACGGGGGCGGTGTATTTTCTGGAAGCGAATCCTTTAGTCTTGTAACTCCCGTTAATGCCATTTTACGCATGAGTCTTGATGGTGTCCTCGAGGCAGCTTTTTCAACGGGCTTCAGTTGTCCGACTTGCGTGGCTTTTCAGATTGCAAACGATAAGATTTATTATCAGGCTGGCAACAGCATTTTGCGCGCAATAAACTATGATTTCGAAACTGTTTCAGAGTTCACGTTTTCATGGCAACCGGCCACGGCTCTTCCAGCGATGCCGTTTCTAAATACCGCAGTCTTTTCGAATGGTGATTTATTGTTTGCTGCTGTTCAGAGAGGAAACGCGACTATTGTAGAGGACGAATTGCTAACCCTTGAAGGAAATAGTGGCCTTTATGGTAACATAACGTATGCTCGATTTTCGGAGAACTTAGAACCAGTTTGGGCTAAGACTATCGGCTATTCTCACTTGCCTGCTGAGGGCTTGGTTCCCTTGAGTATTGATTCAAACGATAAAGTTTACACAGCGCTCGAAATTCTGAATGTGACAACAATCGCCGATGTCACTATCAATGGCGACTTCAATGTTTGGGCCTGCGCTCTGCTTGCTCTGGATGAAGATGGGAATACCTTGTGGGTGGATGAGCTCGAATCTCCCACCTCGTCGAGAATTCTAGAGATGTATTCGGATTTATCTACGGAGAAAATTTGGCTTTCAATTTATTCTCCTACTTCGATTGAGCTGAACGGAGAAATAGTTTCTACAGTAGCTAATGGCTGTCCTGTTTTGGTGGATATGAATAGCCAAGGCGAATTCGGCACTCCAGTGGTATTGTCAGAGCTACCAGGCGGAAGCAAGGGATTGTCTCTAGGAAAGGGGTTGAACGGTCAGTTTTTTCTTGGCGGTAAACTGAACAATGGCTCTGACTACACGATTAATTGTATCGACTATGAGGGTGACAAAGGACTTTTCGTTGCGTCGTTTTATGATATTCCTGTTGCGCCGCCAGTGCCTGTTATTACATCAGAAGGCAACGTGACGCTTACGGCTTTTCCTGTTTTTGAAGGAGAGATTCAATGGTTTTTAAACGGAGAGCCGATTAATGGGGCAAACGGACAGTCATACGAAGCGACGGAGTCAGGAGCTTATACTGTTACTTACAGCTACGATTTTGGATGTGTTGGTGAGGCTTCGTCAGTAGTGGAAGATGTGGAAGTAGTTGGGTTGGGTGAACTCGATTTTTCTAACATAAAAGTTTATCCTAATCCGTCATCAGAGAATGTTTGGATTCAAGGTCTGCCTGGCGCTAATGTGCGTGTTGAGTTGTTTGATGCCAGAGGTGTTTTGGTTTATCAAAATAGAAATACGACTTCGAAGCTGTCGTTTTCTGTGAGTGATTTAGCAATGGGTGTTTATACCATTCGAATCACAACAAATGAAGGCTTTTATTCATCTAGTTTAATAGTGGAATAGAGGTTTGGAAAAACAAGAAACCCGAACGAACGTTCGGGTTTTTTTATTCCTAAATATTTGATTCGATATAATCAATCAAGGAGTGAATGACCTTGATATGAATTTCCTGCACGCGGTCGGCGTAGCCATTCCAAGGCACGCGCACTTCTACATCGCAAAGTGGCGCGAGTTTTCCGCCGTCTTTGCCTGTTAGCCCTACTACCACGATTCCTTTTTCTTTTGCCACCTTAGCCGCTTCAATCACATTTGCGCTATTGCCGCTGGTACTGATTGCGAGCAATACATCGCCCTCGCGACCCACGCCTTGAAGGTATCTGGAAAAGACATATTGATATCCATAGTCATTGCCAACACACGACATGTGCGAAGGGTCTGAAATGCTCAATGCCGCAATCGAAGGGCGATCGTTGCGATAACGACCAGTCAGTTCTTCTGCGAAATGCATGGCGTCGCACATGCTTCCGCCGTTGCCGCAAGAGATAATTTTACCGCCATTTTTCAATGATTGAACCATGCTGTCTCCCGCGCGCTCGATGCTTTCTATATTTTTTTCTGAAGAAAGAAAGTCGTTTAGGACTTTAGCTGCTTCTTCGAAGTGTTGTCTAATTTGAGATTTCATGGAGAACTTAAAGTTGTCTAAAACTATCGTAAGTAATTTTTATTAATTATTTGGACTCGCGAAACTTCATCATTTTGCGGTCGCCTTTTCCTACTGCTAGATTGAATCCAATCTTGCTATAAACGCCAGATATTCCAGAAAATGGTAGAATCCCTGCTTCTAAATTTGCGGACAGCATTCTCACGTAAGGAATGAGTCGTATTCCAAAACTCAATCCGAAAGGTAAGTTGTCAATGCCATCATTAATATTGATCTGCCTATATCCTGGAACACGGGCGGGGCTTTCATTTTCAGGGACGTAATAGAAAATATCATCGTATTGCATATTCAATGGTAATAAAGCGTCTATATAATAATAGATTAAACCAGAATTTACTCGATATCCACGATCCTTTACGTAGGCGTGTAGATTATAGCTTTGAGAAGAGAATATTCCTATGCGCCCAATGGTGTAATTAAGATAAGTAGCCGATAATCCATTTGAGAACTCCACAGGAAGGTTTGTGCCTGCTTCTGTCCCGGTTACCTTAACTCTTTGCAAAGCAAACCAAGTCAAGCCCCTGTCGACACCAAGTCTTATACCTTTTTCTTTTATCCCTTGAGCTGGAACCATAGAGTAGTATCGTACTCCAGGGATTGCATACAAATGGATTTGGACTTTTTTTGAAAACGTTTTTTTTGTGGTGGTAAAAGAAGCTTCCACGCTCCACTCGGTTGATTTTGTGTCTCTGTATATGGAAGCTCCGTATGGAATGTCGCTGTTAAACGGTCCGGTGTTATCATTAAGGGCTTCAAAAGACATGTAACGAAACGAGGCGTGTAGATATAGTCTTTCGAGTGGAGTGCAATGTATACCAGTCACTAAATCAAAAGCACTAGTGTTAAATACAGCAGGACGAGTATTTAATAAAGGAATAATTACTTTGAATAGTTTGACGTCATCTGGATTGTCTTTGAGAATAGTTATTTCTTCTGTTTCCTTTATCTGTGCAGATGATGAAATGCAAGTTAGGAATGAACAGAATATGAAGAAAAATAGTCGGCTCATCATGTGGTCTAGATGTCAATGGTGATATTTATACCATTGAGCTGGGTTGTTTGCGAATTAGTAACGCTATTTAAACTCAATTCACACAAGGTAATGGAAAGCACTCCGTTTTTATACGACACATAAGCACTGCCACTTGTGGACGTAAAATGGTTATTGCCTGGTAGATAAGAGAATCCTATTGTACCATCGCTGGGATCCACTCCGTTTAGTGGAAAAACACCTGAGCTTAGCTCAGTCCCCTGAAAGCGAAATACGAAATATCCAAAAAAAGTTAGGCTTCTGACTATTCTTACAGTGCCACTTGAATTGAAAAAGGTTTCAGGAACATAGTCTTCAGTAAAAGAAGATACTGATGCGGTATTTTCGGCAATATCACAAGGTGGGTTTTGACCAGGTGAGCAAACAATACAAGGTCCACCACAGTCAACACCTAACTCCTCTGCGTCGCGAACACCATTATAGCACGAACGAGGTCCTTGTAAGAAAATACCAGGCATCTCGCGAGTCTCTTCTTTTCTGCAAGACAGCAAAAAAGAAGTAACACACATCAGAAGTGTTATTAATTTTTTTACCGAACTCATAAAAATGTTACTTAAAACAAAGATATGAATTAATAATTTATTCTTTGTTTATTTCTGAATGATGAGCCTCTGAAACGCATGGAGCTTATCACTGGAAATTAATTCTACAAAGTATATTCCTCCATTAAGATTGGCTTCAAAATTTATTGAAACTCTCCAACTCGATTGTTCGACTTGGTACTGATTAGAATAAACCGTGCGCCCGATAGCATCTCTTATGATTACCTGAGTGCTTCCGAATGCCAATCCTGTTACCCGTATTTCCAAATTATCCCCATTATTAGGATTAGGATATAAACTAAGCTCAAACGAACTTTCTTCTAAACCGAGCGAACGTTCATTCGGTTGGTCAACCATGATGTCTGAATTCTCTATGAATGTTGCCGCACCCAAGATTCTCAAGCAACTTGGAGTAGTGCTCCAAGCCCCAGGTATATTTCCTGCAAATATTGGTCGTATGCGCACACTATATGTCGCGCCCGGTTGAACACCAGGAATATTGTTTATTCTGAAAAGTCTATCATTCGTACCTCGGAATGCTGTGACTGGCAAACCGGGAGATGGAGCCACTTGTGTGAACTCCCATTGATAATCAACCACAGGTCCACAGATGAAGGGCTCTGCGCGTATCAGCGATGACAATGTCCTGTTGTTAGGACAAGCGTCTGCGGTTCTAATGAACATAGATGGCTGTGTGGTGAGGGTTACAGCGGTTTGAATAACTCCAGGCACAACGAGCGTTTCAACAGTTCCCATTCCATTGGGTAACAAATACACAGCATCAATGGTGACATTGGGATAAGTTGTGCCGAATGTCAGGCCGAACTGATTTGATAGTTGAAGTGTAGTTTGTCCAAAACCACCTACCACATTGTTGAACGATCCGGGAATGACTATACTGCTGTTGAATCGATAGATATATTGATTGGCAGAGGTAAAGTCTGCCTTGAGTCCGCCACAACGATAAACAGTCAATGTAGGGTTGGGAGTATCACAGCGTGATGCGAGAAGGCGTTGCGCGCAAATTGTAAATGTTCCCCCAACACCAATAGCACTATTGAAATTGCGAACAGCAATGAAGTATGTATTGCCAGGAATTAGTCCTACATAATTCAGACGCTCGCCGCCAATTCCACTTACTACGTTTTCAATACTTAGAGTGTTACCCAAATCATCCTGAAGCTCCAGTAAAATATCATTGACTGAGCTATTGCAAACAACGCTTACGCCGTGTGCAGTAGCTTCGAAATAATACCACACGTCTTGACCTGTTGTTGCCGTAGAATTCGCTTCTGGTGAAGGATTCGCACCAAGCAAGGTTCCGCTGTAATTGGTGCAGGATCCGAGGTTGAGCATTGGTAATATGAAGCCGGTGAGATAAGTGTCGTTTACGGGACCACAACCCTCATCAACAAATCCACTACAATTATCATCGAATCCATTGCACACTTCCGTTCCGCTTGGGTTGGAGGTGGCGCGAGTATCGTCGCAATCAGTGTTGTTTAAAACATATCCCAGCACAGGAGTGCAGGAAGACACGGTGATGAGCAGGTTGCCAAAACCATCTCCATCATTATCTTGATAATAGGTAGTGGCTGAAAGTCCTTCATTGATTGCGCCATCGCAGTCGTCATCTACGATGCTACAATATTCTTCGACTCCAGGATTTATGTCATCGTTGCTGTCATTACAATCGAAGTCTGGTTGGCCATCACCATTGAGATCGCCAGGGATAAGCGCTACAAAGCCCAGAGGTGGTACGCATCCGCTTGAGGTAATGGCAGAGTTTCCAAAGCCATCTCCGTCAAGATCTTGATAGTATAGCTGGGGTGAAATGAAAGTGGTGATTATTGTATTGCTGGTAGCAGTAGCTCCAATATTGCAAGTGCTATTCGATGTGATGACGACATAGACATCACTCACGCCCGCGGCAGGGCTTAGAGTGTAGCTATTTGCATTCGTCCCTACAGGAGCTCCATTGAGGTACCACTGGTATTGTGGATTGCTTCCCGCATTTGTGGCGGTAGCTGTGAAAACAATATTGTCGCTTGTACAAGGAGTGGCACTAGCGCCCGCAGCAGTGATACTGACGGATGGAGTTAAAATCTCCGAGACCTCTACGCTCACTAATCCAGAAGTAATGGTGGGACACGACGTGCCTGGTTGGGATACTTGTAAGTAATAGTAAGTCGTGCCAACAATAAGGCTATTTGGTGTAAATGAGGAGGTTTGTGCCCCATTATCTGAGCCCATACTTTCGCCACCTGAGTTCACTGGCAAAACATTAGAGTACCACTGATAATTGATTGTACCAGATCCATCCTGAGCAGTGATAACAAAAGGATTGACAGGAGCGTTTTCGCAAACCGATTGAGAAGTAGATGCGGGTGTACTAAGCGATGTTACGCAGGCGCGAGCTGAGGCTATTGCGAATTCCCCGGAACTATTTAAGGCTGCTCTCTGTGCTACGGGAGGTGCCGCTGCGATGTGACTTCCGAGCAATTGCCATGAACTCGTATTGTTTGTGCGGTGAATGATGCGTGCGTTGCTATCAAAAACGGGCCCTCCGAATCCAAGCCCTGATAAGGAGAGTGAATAGTTAGAGGCATTAATGCCATTGCTCTCAACTACGCTCCAATAACCTTCGGAGAATGTTTGTGTGATACTTGCATTTGGCTCGTAGAGCGGCAATCCCGAGCTACCCGGATTTGTGGCTATGAAAGAAAGTGAAAGTGTACCAGCGCTTGGAAGTGCAGTAGGGTTGATGACGGCTTCACGTAAAGTGGCGGCAGTGCCTACTGGAAAGCGATAGTTGATGCCTGTGGCATTAAGCCATCTAGTGAATGTCCCATTTATTATTCCGCTGGTATAAGTGAGCGATCCAATATTGGAGGCTGAACTTCCCAATGTAATTTGTTGCGAGCCGGTGGTGATATTACCGCCACTCATCAACAACTGATTGCTGACGATTACATTGTTGTTTAATGAAATTGTAGTTGGGTTTGTTGTTTCTAGTATGGCGAATGTTTCACCGCCAGTGCATGAAATGCTTTGAGCTGAATTACCAATAAACCGCACTGTTCCATTGCCTTCATCAAATTGTGTTGAGGAAGTATTGGTCCAATTACCTGAAAGATTAATCACTCCATCAGCCGCAGGAGTGCCATCGTTCATGGTGAGACCTGCTGTGCCACTGATGGTGAGATTGCCAGCGATGTTTAATATATCCAAGGCGTTGCCCGTCAGCTTTAGTTCTTTCGCATTCAAATTGAGATTGCGACAAGAAGCTTCATTGTCGTAGAGATAAGCGAATGGTGCGTCGAAGTCGATGTTGGCGTCATTGTTTGCGCCTGCAACATTATCAATCACAACATCAATCGTATTGTCGGGTACTGTCTTGGTGTCCCAGTTATTACAGTCAAACCAATTTTCATCTTTTGCTCCGGTCCATCTTCCCGCTACCTCTGTAGCAGGAGAAATTGGAAACACGATACACTCGTTGAAATAATCATAATCGACTCCTGCATTGTCATAAGCCGTATTGCTTGTAAAGCCCGACCAGTTGCTTGGATTATTGATTCTTGAAATCCATCCGAGGCGCGTGGTAGCGGTCACGGGGCCAGTGTATTTTGTTTTGTCTTTATTGGTGACTGTGGCGAGGTCTGTTGTAAAACATTCCGTGCCCGGTATGAGTCGTGAGCCTTGAGTGGTCCATGATGGAGCGGTATTACCAATATTTTCTTTCCAGGCAATGCCTGACCACCCGTATAGTAAGTTGCCATTGTATGAGGCGTTCTGACTACCGAATGGATTCGTCCAATTGCCGCCTTGGGTGATCCATACTTGGTCTTGGCTATTCAAATCAAAATTTGTAGCAGATCCAGTACCAATAACATCGGCGTCCACTTGCCAGTTTGCATTGTCTAAAGCACCGCACACGATGATATCATAACGCGGTTCGGTAGTATAAGGTCCGTTTATACAAATGACAGTTCCTGCTGGAATCACAGGAGCTCCTGCGGCACGCGTCATACGCATCACTCCCTCGGAGTCACCCCAGAGGCCTTCTGCAGCGCGTTCAAAACCGTTGTCGGTCATAAAGAAGGAAGTGTTTTCAGTAATATCTTTGAATGCAACAAAGCAGACTTCATCCGTGCTTCCCGAGCCCAATACTTGAGTGTTGACCGCTACAATAGCCAAATCACCAGCCTCAAATTCTGTTACGGTGTTCGGAACAGCACAAATTTCAATGCCTGAAGACCATTGTGTTCCCGACCGAACGAAAATTCGGTAGCAATAATTCAATCCGTTTGTAAGGCCCGTTACTACTACGGCTTGACCAGTTCCCTTGTACACAATTTGATTTGCGGCAGCATAAACGGAGTTCGCAGTATATGCGCTTCCGTCGCCAGTGGGAGTGAAGGATACGGCTCCTTGATTTGCAACTACCATTACTTCATCATAACACAGAAAAGGAGGATTGGTCCAACCGAGATTGGTCAATTGATCGCCAATACTCGTGTTTGGTGCCGTTACGTTGTTAAGCGCTATTACTTGAGAAATGGTAGTACCTGTACTCCAAACTGTAGCGGTGTTGTTCTTGTAGGTGTAGGCTGCGAATGTATAGTTGACTCCTGGGGTAAGTCCACTAACAGTAACGTTTGTTCCTGTACCGTCATATATGAGTTTTCCTCGCGTACCATAGTCAGCGGCGAGGTTAAAGTCGGAGTTAGCGCCGGTATAAAAATTTGCGTCTTGCGCTGTAGGTGAAGATGGCGCGGTTGTGGCCCTTGCAAATATTTTTACACCATCATAAAGACCAGAACCGAATGACCATTCGAGTTGATGAGAACTATTGGTTGTACAGTTTTCACTCAATGCAACATTGTTGGGACTGGTTGTTCCCGTAGCGGAGGCGGAGGTTGCAGTTAGATATTGTTCTGCTCCAGGGCTGCAATTATATTCGTAAATAGTAAAGAAATAACTCGTGCCTCCAGCCAGTCCTGTGATGGTGACGTTATTGGCATTTCCATTATAAACAACAAACCCATCTCCAAAAGCTGGAGCGAGGCTGAAATTGGTATTAAACGCATAAGTGGCGTTATTGACAGGAATAGACGTTGGAGTGGCGAGGACTCGTGCGATAACGATTCTGTTGCCTCCATTGCCATTAGTCCATGAAAGATTTAAAGAAGAAGGGCTCGCTGTTGATACCGAGAATGCACTCGATGCGGAGCTTGGTCCAGGGCATGATGTAGTAAGCAAAACATTATTAGAACTTGCACTGTTGCCGCAAGCGTTGACTGCAACTACGTTATAAACGTATTGTGTTTCTAAAGACAATGACGTTACGTTCAGCGGCGATGAGGCGCTTGTAAAAGGAGAACCAGTTATTGGAACAATGGTTACTCTTTGAATATCTAGGTTATCAATGCAAGGGCGGGCAGCGGTATTATTAGAAATACGGATTCTGAAAGGTCCAGTTATTCCTGACACTGGAAAGCCCACGTCGTTTTGAATGGCATTATTGTAGGCGATAGTCCCAAGAGTAGTGACAGTAGAGAATCCCGCACCATGCTCGACGGCTATGGTTAGTACGCCGCCCGATCCAGAGAATTTTTGTTGAACATCAAAATAAACTCCAGTGGGATTTCCATTAATAGAACCACTGAGAAGGGAGGAACCAGCAGCATCTTGTAGCGTTATTGCGGGATTTGAGGAAGTAATGGTTTGATCCGTGCGCGAAAGAAATGCTTGGTACGTGATACCGCCAACACCTGTCCAGCTGCGGGTTAGATAGGAAGTGCTGCTCGTAGTTGGAACGGATGAAAACGTTTCAGTTGTTGTGCTACTGGTGTATTGCGAAACATTGACTTGATAAGAAGTGGCTCCCGGTACGTTATTCCAATTGGCAATAAAAGAGTTGTTGGATATATCAGCGGTTTGCGGACTTACGTTGCCGTTGGCCACGGGCGGCACCGGCGCTGCATTCACGGAAAGTACTTTATTCGTAGTCGCAGTTCCACAAGTCCCGCCAACTGATGTCAAGGTGAGTGTTACACTGGCAGGCGCCGTCGCAGATGCCGTATATGTTGCTGTATTTGGTGTGGAACCCGTGTTGTTTGCGAACGTTCCTCCTGCTCCACCATCGCTCCAAATAGCGCTTGTTGCTGATCCGCCAAATGATCCATCCAATGCAGCAGTGGTAGCGCCTTGGCAGATGGATGCTAGCGCACCGCCGGCATTCACCGTGGGCAGTGCGTTGATGGTGATGAAGTTGTTTTTGGTTTCTGTATTGCTCACACCGTCAGTCACGGTGAGCGAAACTGTTGCGCTGCCAGTTCCAGTGTAAGTAATAGTATGTGGTCCAATGCCTGTGGCTGTGGACGGAGAAGCTCCAGTTCCAAAATTCCATAAATATGTAGCGCCAAGAGAGGCTCCTGTGCTTGTGTTGGTGAAAGTAATACTGCCGCCCGAACAAACGCTCGGTTGGCTAGCGCTAAAGTCAGCATCCAGGCCACATCCAGATAGGATAATGTTTAAGTTTTCAGCGCTTCCTGTACATCCTGAGGCATTAGTTTCGATTACAGAAATGGTTCCGCTCGATGTTCCAAAGTTCACAGATATACTATTGCTTCCCTGTCCAGAGGCGATGCTCGCTCCAGAGGGCACGTTCCACACGTAAGAACTGCCTGCTGTGTTGACTACAGAGTAAGTAATTCCGCTTCCATTGCATGCTGGATTGCTATTACCAGAGATGAAAGACGTACTTGGGTTGGATGCTGCATCGATGGTAATGCTTTGTTCAACGGGCCCGCCGCAGTCGCCAGTGACGCGGGCGTAGTAGGTGCCAGGTCCACGATTGGTGAGAGGATTGGAGCTTCCAAGATTTGTTCCGGTTCCCCCGGGACCTGTAAACCATGTTAGCACGGCATTGGTACCTGCGACGCCGTTGGCTGTGAGGTTGGCTGTTTCTGTTGGACACAACAAATTGTCCGTTGCTGTGATATTGGTGATGGAGACGTTGGTACAGGCTGCAGATACAGTGAAATCATCCAAGTATATTTCGTTCGCTCCGCTCGTTCGGGTATGGAGTACTCGGATGTAAATATTTGTTTGTCCTGAAAAAGTAAAAGTGAACTGTTGGTAGGTTGTGGTGAAGCTGGTAATTGTGCTTCCAATTTGTGTCCAAGGACCCGTAGCAGAGGGCCCTGTTTGAACAATGAACGCAGGATTTACTGGAGCTGTTCCACTGCGTCGCCACCAAAAACTCATGCTCGCGGGCGCTGCAATTAGTGGGGTTACAATTGCATCGTTACCTGCATTAAATAAAGCACATCTTGAGCCTGTTCTGGGATTGGTAGTTGTATGACCCACACTGGTGTATGTCCAACCAGCAGGAGGAGGCGTGTTACTTTCAAAACCTTCCGAAATTTGTGCGCTGGCGTTTAGGCAAATTAAGGAAATGAGAATTGCTGCAACTCGGCTAATCTTAGAATAAGTGTTCATGGTATAGTCCTCCTCTTCACAAAAAAAGTGGGTATGCAAAGCTAGACTGCAACTACGGCTTTGGTGTTAAGGCACTCTAAAGGTAGGACTTTTATAATACAAAACTCACCCGCGCTTAACGCAGAGCTAACAAAAAAGCCCCCAGTCTTTCGAAAGGGGGCCTTTATCAGTGTTTTGAAATTAATGCTGTATAATGAGCTTCCTCACTTCGCGTCGGCTATTGTTGCTTATGATTTCAACAAAATAAACCCCTGAAGTGATGTCTGTCGAGAATTCTATTTGAGTGCTGAATTCTGAGCGCTCAATCACAAAACGATTGTTGTAAACATTGCGACCAAGTGGATCAGTAATGTTTACAATCACATCACCCAACTCAGAACCTCCGAGCACAAGGTTCACAACATCTCCGCTGTTCGGATTCGGGAAGAGATTAATTTCCAGAATATCTTCTTCTACGAAAGCCATTTTGCTTTCCACATTTGCAATAGAAGCATTATCATCTTTCGATACCACCATACCAGCAGATCCAGCGATTCGCATACAAACAGCACTAGAGCTCCAGGCACCAGGGCCACTTGCGAATATCGGACGAATGCGCACGTCGTATGTCGAACCATTCTGTAAGAAAGGAACGTTTGACAATCTCAACAAGCGGTCATTCGCTCCGCGTAAGTGCGTTTGTGGAAGACCTGGAGAAGGCAATACTTGTGTGAACTCCCATTCGTAGTCAATCACGTCGCCGCACACACGAGGCTCTGCACGTACGATAGAGTGACGCAATTTGGTACTTGGACAACGGTCAGCAACACGCAGTTGCACTGAAGGTTGATTCGCAATGTATAGTTGACAAATCTCAAAACCAGGCACCGTAATTACTTCTGTTTGATTTGAACCAAATGGAAGCGTGTAAACGGCGTCAACAGTTACGTTATAGACAGCGCCATATTGCAAGCCAGGAACGTTTACTAAATTGATCCATGGATTTGCCTGACCAGCTACCAAGCCAGTAGTGTAAGTAATCGCGCCGATGTGGAAGATGTATTGATTCGCCGCAGTAAAGTCTGCTTTGAAGCTATTACACGGACTCAAACGGTTGGTTGGAGAAGTGGTGATATCGCAAGAAGATGCAACGAGTCGCTGCACACAAATCTGGAAGCTACCACCGGCACTAACATTACTATTGAAGTTGCGAACCGCAATGAAATAAGTTTCACCGAGTGTCAGTCCTACGAAGTTCAAACGCTCACTACCTATTCCTGAAACAGCATTTTCAGATGCAACCAAAGCACCGAGATCTGTCTGAAGTTCTAATAGAATATCATTCACGCTGGAGTTACACACGATACTCACAGCGGTTGAGTTTGCTGTAAAGTAATACCAAACGTCTTCACCTGTTGGGCAGATGATGTCTGCTTCTGCAGACGGGAAGGCACCTGCAAGTGTTCCGAATGTATTGCCGCATGTGTTGAGCGCTGTAGGCGATACTGGCAATCCGGTGAAGAATTCGTCATTGATCACACCGCATCCTTCGTCGATTACTGTATCACAGTCGTCGTCGATGCCATTGCATGCTTCGGTGCGGCCTGGGAATACGTTGGCGTTGTTGTCATTACAATCAGTATTATTCAAAACGAATCCTGTTGGCTGCACGCAGCTAACAGTGGTGATGGCTGGGTTACCAAAACCGTCGCCATCTTGGTCGCGATAATAGGTGAGCGTAATCAATCCTTCGTCGATGAGTGTATTACAGTTTTCATCGATTCCATTACAGAACTCTTCGCGTCCTGGGTTGATGTCATCATTGTTGTCGTTACAGTCACCTGTTGCTGAAACGAGCGCTGCAAGCGGTCGGTAGCCCACAGGTTGTGTACAAGACTGAAGTGTAGCACCAGTTCCATAGCCATCGAAGTCGGCATCGAGATACCAAATTGGAGGCGTTGTAACAGTGTAGGTAAGCGTGTTGCTCGTTACAGTAGCAGGAGAAGGACAAATAGCGTTGCTAGTCATTTGTACAGATACAACATCACCGTTGGCAAGTGCTGTGGTGGTGAATGTTGGACTATTCGTTCCTGCAGGTGTTGCATTGATAAACCAAGCATAGGTAGGCGTTGTTCCACCGTTGGTTGGCGTAGCTGTAAACGTCACAGAAGTTCCTCCACAAATTGGAGATGGTGTACTCGCTGCGATGGTTACAGATGGAGTGGTGAGCGGGTTGATTGAAATGGTGGCGCTACCGGTTAAATCTGCCGCAATAGCCGTACAGCTTGCGTCGCTTAGACTAGTTACTGTATAAATAGTTTCAGCCGTTGGAGTAACGTTGACCAAAATGGTTGGAGCTGTTCCGCTAAAATTTGTTCCATCGCTAAGTTGCCCTGAAATAGTACCAGAGCCATTAACCGTAACAGTAAGCGTAGCTGTTCCTCCGGAGCAGATTGTCGAGGTACCGCTAAGAACTGCTGTAGGTCTAGGGTTAACATTGACTGTTCTAATGCTGCTTGAAGAGCAACCAACAAGGTTAGTGGCCGTTACGGTATAATTTGTTGTAGTAGTTGGAGCAGCCGTTACAGAAGCACCTAGACCATTTGATGGTGTGAGCGCTGTTGTAGGTGTCCACGCATAGGTGTATGAAGTGGTGGTATTAAAGGTAACTCTGTTTCTTGATGTGTAAGTGAAGTTGGGAGCACCAACAAATGCATCAACAGTAGCAGCCGTTTGATTATCCGCTCTATAGAATCTTGTTGTAACAGTGGTTCCAGTGTTGTCGAATGTTGCTGTATTGTAAGTTGTACCTGCTCCCGCGTTATTGTTTGAGTAATTAATTTCGATAACAAGATTGGATAATCCATTCCAGAAGAATGCCGTAGAGAATGTTAAGACATTGACTCCTGTATTTGGTGTAAACGAGGCTGCAGCTCTCACAGTTGTTAGATTCGTTTCCCAAGCGGTACTCAAATCAGCAGCGGCAGTGTGTCCTGCTTTTACTACTAAATTCTGAAGAGCATATCCTGTATTCACGGTATTGAGGTGGATTCCTATAGAATTGATTCTTGTGCCAGCTACAAAACCTAAAGCTGTCAACTCTGCTGCTGTAAACAACATTTGTTGCTTGCTGCCTCCATAATAGTTTTGCAATGGGTTAGGACCGAGCGTGCTAGTAGTGCTACTACCCGCTGTAGTGATCGCACCACTTCCTTGAATCACGTTTCCGTTGACACCAGTGTTTGTTGCAGAAAGCGCGATGTTGCCGCCGTTACAAATGGTTGCAGTCAAAGGTGAGATGCTCGGAGCAGGTGGTGCTGCATTGACAGCAACGTTTACGATTGATGGGGCAGATGTACATCCAGCAGCGCTTGTAGCAATGAAGGTATAGTTGCCAGCAAGTGCAGATGTAACATTAGTAATGCTTGGGTTTTGAGTAGTGGTGTTGAAGCCACCTGGGCCAGTCCAAGTATATGTCGTTCCGATGTCACTAGTTCCTGTTAAATTAAGAGTTGCTCCTACACACAGCGGTGAGTTAGATGCCGCTGTTGCACTAGGTACAGGCGCAACGGTAACAGAAACAATATTTGAATATTGGGTTGTTGGGCCGAAGCTACATGTTACTGCCAATCTGTAAAATCTAGAAGCCGTAATTACACCTGTACTGAAAGTACTAGGATTTGTTTGTCCAGTTGCTGTCCATCCAGTAGAGCCATCGGAAGAAACTTCCCAAGAATAACTGATGCCCACAAAGAGCGGTGTAAATCCAGTTGCGGTGATCGTGGTACTTCCCGATGTTCCGCAGATGAGTGAGGAGGCAGCTGTTGCTGTTCCCCCTTGAACAACAGAACAGTTTGGAACAACGATTTCATCAGCACCGATATCGTAGGGGTTAGTTCTCGTTTCACAATCGATGTCAACAGTAATTGCTGCGATGTTGGCTGCAGCACCATTGAAAACATAGTTTGTGGTGTTGGCAGCATCAAGGTGTAAGTCGGTTGCGGAAACAAACGCGGGGTTGGTGCCAGAGATTGAGTTTGCATCAACACCAATGGTGCTCTGCCAAGCGCTTAACGTTGCTAGAGGATTAGCGTTGGTTAGGCCGCTGAAGGATCCAATATTGCCACCAGCATTGACGAAGAAGGCGTTGTTGTTTGATGTGAGATTCGTAAATGGGGTGTTGTAAGCAAGGCCAATGCAAGTTGTACCATTTGGTATGCCGCCTGTAAACGTGGCATTTGACACCACGGTATTTACGAAAATGTTATTTCTTAAATCGACAATAGGATTTGAGCCTTGGATAGAAATTGCGTAGTTACGCACATCTGTTCCAGTTGCTGTTCCTGTCATCGATACGGTATTGTTGTAGACTTGAGTGCTACCTGTTGCGCCACCGCCTACTAGGATTCCGCTACCGTAATCAGGGCTAACGGCAGTATTCAACACGTCACTGATCATGTTGTTGAAAATGCGGTTCGGGCCTGCTGCAGTCACTGTGCTCAAGGCAATACCCATTGCAGACGATGAAACACTTCTTACTGTAGTTATTGTGTTTGCATCAATTAATAGATTAATGCTTTGGTTTCCTCCTGGGTTGCTTCCGGTAACAAGCGTCAAACCAGCACTGATACCATAAGCATCTGTGGAGCTACCACTGATGTTGGTGATGGTGTTTTTTCTAATAATTGCGCCGTCCTCAAACCCAACATAAATACCTGCTCTGCTGATATTGTTAGTTGCGGTCGAAACAGTAGTGTTCAATTGAATGATTGTTCCGGTGTTGTAGTTTGTTGTGCTCGCGCCTTGTGAGAAAACTCCATATTGGGCTCTTGAAAGACTGTTGTTTTCAAAACGGTTGTTGTCGTTATCAGCGCCAGAAGAGCCCGTTGAAATGGTGGTTGATCCTTGTCCTATGCAAGCGAGAGTTCCAGTTGAAGAGCCTCCAGCTAGATTGGTATTTCTGATGATATTGTTAGTTGCTCCAGAACCAGTGCCAATAGATTGCAACCAGATTACAGCGCTTGAAGCTGATGTAGAAGTATTTGTGATTGTGAGGTCTCGAGTGGCAGTAACAAGAGGACAGTCAGAGTTGGCGGTGGTGCCAATGCTTCCGTCGATAATGATGTTGTCTGCCCCGTTCAATATAAATATTGCTGAAGCGCTTGTTCCTGAGATGCTCGTAGTGCCTGTTGGCTTAATGGTCAATGTGTTTGTAGCATTCGAACCAACAAGTGAATTTATAGTGATTGGGAAAGTTTCTGAAGCATAGTTAGCGTCAATTAAACTGAACGTCACAGGGCCGCACAAGCCGGTGGTGTTTGCTCTAGTAACAGCATTTGTAATCGTTGTGAAATCGCCCGCAGCTCCTACGGTATATGTTCCGCTCAATGCAATCAATACAGCATTGTTCGTGAAGGAGTCGTTGGATGTAACTACGTCTGGAGTTCCATTCGGATTTGACGTACTGACAGTAAATGACTGAACTGTCAATGCGTTTGTGAATACTACACCAGTCAAGTTAAGCACAGCAGAAGCACCAGGGGCAATGTTCAAGCTCGTGAAGCTTTGTGTAGAAGTAGATCCGCCGTTTACGGAGAAGTTCAAGTCAACACTTGTAATTGGGGAGCCCCCGAAGTTGAATACAGTTACTCCTAACGTATTAGATCCTGCGCATGGGTTTGTTGGAGAGACTGCAGTTACGCCAGCGTCGTTTTGTGGCACATCAAACTCATCCGCACCGATGTCTGGTGTTGATGCGTCTCTTGTTGCGCAATCAAAGTCGACGGTAGTAGCTACTACTGCGCCAGCAGCGTTCAAAGGAATATTGCTTGCAGGTACGGCGTGAAGATCTGTTCCTGATACTGGAACAAACTGGAAGTTCAATGAGTTAGCGTCTTGTGAAGTGGTCGCTTGCCATGCCGCTAACGTTGCTTGGTTGGTACCTGTGCCATTAGCCAATGAACCAACAATTGCAAAACCAGATGCTGTAGTATTACCACCACTTGCGAAGAAAGCATTGTTGTTAGAAGTTAAATTGGTATAAGTTGAATAAGCAAGACCGATGGCGCGTGTGGGTGCTCCTGTGGTTTGCGAACCTGTTGTAACGCTTACACTATTGTTTCTGATGCTCACAGAAGGATTTGAGCCCCCGATGGCAATACCAAAGTTGATTCCAGTTCCGCTGTTTACGGTGGTGTTATTTGTGTATACTGTGTTATAGTGAATGTTGTGCGTACCCGCGCCGCCACCAATAAAGATACCTGCGCCAAAGTCTCCGACTGAGCCGCTAGTAGCAACATTACTTATCATGTTGTTGATGATATTATTGGTACCCGTATTTGTCGTTGGTG
The DNA here is from genome assembly GCA_964428835.1 of uncultured Comamonadaceae bacterium. Taxonomy (GTDB): domain Bacteria; phylum Bacteroidota; class Bacteroidia; order Flavobacteriales_D; family Sanyastnellaceae; genus JAIXWP01. The sequence goes on from CAYRZQ010000001.1 coordinate 139,909, forward strand.
CCATAAAAATACCAACAGCAGTATAAGATGCAGTACCTCTAATATTGTTGAGGGTATTGTATGAAACGGTTGCGTTTGTTACTTCATTTCCAGTGAAGGAGGTATTGCTAATCGACAAAGATCCTCCGGCTATACCGAATCCATCAACTGCACCCGAAGCTGGTAAGCCAATGTTTCCGATATTATTTCTGCTTATGGTAATGTTGTTTTCAAAACCGACGTGCACACCTGCTAAGAGAACGTTGTTCGGTGCTGCACTGTTGATTTGGTTGTTATTTATAACTGTTCCTTCCGTTTTATTGCTGTTGCTTGTTCCTCGTGATTGAATACCAATTTGAACACGAGAAATATTATTATTCTCAAACCTGTTATTGTTGTTTCCATTACCAGCGCTTGTTGCGGAAATAGTAGTGCCGCCACTTCCTATTCCTACAAGCGTTGTAGTGGTGGAGTTACCTGTAATATTACAATTGCGAACAATGTTGTTCGTAGCTGCATCTGCAGCACCTGTCGTTTGCAACCAAATAACAGCGCTTGAAGTAGAGGTAGAATTGTTGGTGAAAGTTAGGTTTCTCGTTGCATAAACTTCAGGACAAACGCTATTTACGGTGTTACCTGTAGAACCATCGATTATTACATAGTCTGCACCATTTAGAACGATTAGAGCAGAGCCTGATGTGCCGCTAAATGTGGTTGCGCTTTGTGTTGGCTTAATTGTCAATGTATTGGTAGCGCTGGCATCTACATTCGCGTTAATGGTAATTGGATATGTTTCTCCTGTGTATGATGCATCTGTTAATGTGAATGTAACAGGTCCTCCTAAACATGAGGTGTTGTATGCACTCACCGCTGCTGTGAGGGTTGTAAATGTCTGACCAGCACCTACGTTGTAATTCCCACTTAAGGTTGGAATTACCGTAATTGAATTTGGAGTGGTAGGATGAGTCGTTATTGCAAGCACGCTTGTAGCTGTAAATCCAACCGATGGATTAGACCCAACATTTGGAGTGGAGGCATCGTCTTGTGCAGTTACATAGTATTCTACAATATCGTTATTTGCTAGACCGCCCATGTCAGCGGCCACGATTGTAAAGCTCCAAACACTAGACGTTGCTGTTCCTGATGTCAATGATCCAGCATTACTGAACCATGCACCAGCATTTTTTCTATAGTAAACACGCGGCCTCAACGAGCTTGTTCCAAGCGAAGGAGAGCTCGGCAATCCAGTGAGGTCTGTAATAGTCACACCTGAAATCGTACGGTCACCTGTTGAACACGAGTTGGTGAGTGCGGTATATGTAATTATAGGCGCAGTGGTATCACCTCCTGGTATGAAGTCCCCTTCGTCGGCACCAGCATCTGGAGTAGCACCGCCGCCGTTTAACTGACCGCTCAATGGATATCCACCGGCTGGTCTTGCGTTTGTGGCATCAATGTCTGATGTAATGCCAGCGATTTCTACAGCAGCAGATTCTGCAGCAGAACCCCCAACAGTACTTATACGCAGATTAACTGACGCTAAATCTCCTGTTGGATTAACAAAATTGGGATTTCCCACAACACTTGAAACATCACCTGCAGCCCAACTGCTAGAATAGGCAGCAACAGGAGTTGCGTTGTTGAGTGCGAACGTACCGCCCGTTCCATTGTATTGATATACGTTGTTGTTGATGGTCAACGTAGTGGTACCATTCAAGCTTAAAGCATAATGAGCGCCACCAGTAGTTGCGTTTGAACGATTGTTTACGAAAATATTGTTTCGAACAATATCGGTACCTGTGTTATTCCTTCTAAACGCAGCGGTGTTATTAGCTATCGTTCCAACCCCGGTACCACCGATGTAAACGCTATTGAAATAGAAGTTCTGAGCTCCTGTTCCGTTTTTGCGAATACCAAGGATCGTAACTGTATTAGTAATGCTGTTGCCTGCCGCGTTAATACCAAGGCGCACCATGTTGTTCTGAACATTGACAGTTCCAGTGAAACACTCGATACCCATAAGTTGTGCATTGTTCTGAACGGCATCAAATGAATGTATAAAGTTGCGCTCTATGATGTTGGAACCAATACTGGACCCATTGTACAAAACACCAATCATCCAGCTCGTAGTCGCGGTTGTGTTTGGATTTTCTAAAGCACGAACGACATTGCTCGAGATAAGATGTCCACCCGCTGAAGTTGCGTTTAAGACTATACCAGCTAATCCAACGCTTGCTCCAGTGCTCGAGGTGTTTGTGTTGCTAGAAACAAGATTGGAAACAGTGTTAGAGGAAATATTCGCGGAAGCCTGATCTACTTGAATACCAATGCTTCTTGCGCTAGTTGATGTAGAGCTATTTGTGTTCGGAGATGTTGCAGAACCAATGGTGTTATTGGAAATTACGGACGAAACCGTTTGGCCTGTGTTAGTGCGTATTCCGTAAAAAGATGCTGCACCAGAATTGTAAGTAACAGAAATATTTCCGATCTGGTTGTTAGAAATATTGGCAGGGGTCAAAGAGGTTACATACACACCGTAAACATCAGATGCTCCGGTTGAAGTTGAAGTAACAGAAATAGCATTGGTGCCATTGGTGCTGCCAATGGTGTTTCCGTTAGTATTACCGATTTCCCAAAGTCCCGACCTTACGATGATACCACCAAATAACGGAGTGGTTAATGTACCACTTGTATTTGAGGACATTGAAATGCCGCCAATGGTGTTGCCGTTGATAGTAGAAACTACCGGTGAGGTCAATGTTGTGTTCACATCGATGGCAACGAATCTATTGGGGCCTGAGCTTTGAGACCAAGTTCCCGTTCCCGATGAATTTGCATATCCAATTGTATTGCCTGTAATGGTAAAACCATCACTTCCGGTACTCGTATCGCTAATGAGGATTCCACTGGTTTGTGATGCCGTGATTGAGAATATTCTCGGAGTTGTTTGATATATTCTATTGTTTGTGATAATCCATGCGTTATTTCCTGTGCCGAGATTAATACCCGCTTGGGTACCAAAGTCATTGAAGTAGTCGTAGATATTACAGTTATTAATAGTAATATTTCCATTTTTCACAGCGCTGCTTCCAGTGGAAGACCATATCGCATTCCATGGAGTAGTGGCGCCTGGAGCAAGGTCACAATTGTCGATGGTGATATTGTCATTTCCCGTAGTGGTATGCGCTCCAATAAGAATAGTACCCATATTATTATTGTTATTTACGCTTCGGAGAATGGTGTTGCGTATTGCGTTGTTGCTGGCGTCATTGATGAAAGTCACTGCAGTTCCACCGGTGTTGGTGTTACTGATCGTGAGGTCTTTAGTGGTGCCCGACACAGTGTTCGATCCATCAATGGTCACAAAGTCTGCACCATCAAGGCGTATCAAGTTGGGTGTTGCCGACCCTGTTATCGTCGGTGTGGCGCCGACAGCTGGTTTAATTGTCAATGTGTTAATTGCTGAGGCCTGCGCATTCGCGTTAATCACAATGGGGAATGTTTCTGAAGGATAAGAGTTGTCAATCAAACTAAAGACCACTGGGCCCCCGATACATTGTGTGTTATACGCGGTAACAGCAGCAGTCAGCGTAGTGTAGTTACCACCCACTCCGACTGTATATGTTCCATTAAGAATTTCTCTTACAGTAAATGAGTTGGGTGTTGTAGGATGTGTCGTTACTGTATTCACATTCGAGGCCACCAAGCCAACAGAAGGACTTGACCCAACGTTCGGTGTTGGCATCGCATCTTGCGCAATTACGTAGTACGATACTACATCATTAGCTGCAAGTCCGCCCATAGCCGCCGCGGAAATGGTGAAGCTCCACACAGAATTGGTAGCAGTTCCAGAAGTTAGAGAGCCTGGAGCGCTAACCCACGATCCCGCATTTTTTCTAAAATAAATTCTTGGACGATCTGCGCTGGCACCAAGGGATGGTGTTGTGGGCAGTCCAGTAGCGTCGGTAATCGTGACACTAGACAGCGTAATATCTGTCAACCCGCAGTTAATTGCAGGCAGCGCGCTGTAAGAAATATTCGGAGCGCTTACATCCAACCCAATAAAGTTGCCAGCGTCCGCACCGATATCCACAGGCGAAAGCGTAGATCTTGTTTGGTTGTCAAAGTCTACCGTCACAGAAGCAACGTTCGTTCCTGCTGCCTCGATAGGGGTGGCGGATACGGTACTAATATGTAAATCAACCGTCGCAGCGGTACCATTCGGAACAAGGAATTGTGGATTTCCAACAATGGAGTTAAGATCTTGTCCTGTTGCTGCTTGCCAATCGGCCAATGTGGCCCTGTCCGCACCATTGAACAAACCAATAAAACCGCCTGTTCCATTTGCTCTGAACAAATTAAAATTGGTTGTCAGCCCAGCAGGGTTTGCCGAACCTCCACCTAAGCGAGCAGCATAGTGTTTACCACCTGTAGATGCATTTGAGCGTTCGTTGACAAAAATATTATTCGCAAATTCTCTGGTGTTAACAGTAACGGTGCTGTTAAAAGCGAAAGTGTTTGCAGCGCCTGTTCCAACACCTGTTCCACCAATGAACACAGAGTTGTGGTAATAGTTGTTAGTGCCCAGTGCATCAACTATTCCACTGATGGCGTAGCCGGTGGTCAACGAGCCTGCTGCTGCATTTATTCCCAAGCGAACCATATTGTTGGTCACCGCGTTAGTTCCTGCTTGAATAGAGATACCGGAAATTTCACTTGCGGCGTTAGTGCTGGAAATACTTAATGAATGAACGAAGTTTCTTGTAATTGTTCCGGTGCTAGAACTAATTGAAATACCTGAAACAGAGGTCGCTGCTGTCGCTGTTGTATTGGACAAACTATGAATCGTATTTCCAGAAACGGTTATTGCTGTCGTAGCAGTGTTTCTGATACCGATGACACCTGCCGCTGTTCCGGTTCCTGTATTGGGCGCATTGGTGGTTAAGTTTCGTATGGTGTTATTGCTGATTTGAGCAGGGGACGCCTCATTTTGAATACCGAAAATTCTTGAACTAGCGGCTGTTGAACTTAGTGAGATGGAATTGTCCACTGTACCGCCTACAGTGTTGTTTTCGCAAGTAAAAGTTACTGAGTTCAACGTATTGGCTCTTATTCCATATACAGTCGTAGTTGCTGTGCTCGTATTTGTAACACTGATTCCTCCAATGTTATTGTTGCTTATAGTCGTAGCATCGCTTGAAAAATTGAAAATGCCATATACATCAGTTGTAGTCGTAGTACCTGTTGAGAAAACGATGCTATTGGTAGCCGACAAAGAGCCAATCGTGTTGCCAGTTATGTTTGCTACGCCCTGTTCAACGAGTATTCCTACTAATGGAGAGCTAACGCTGCTTCCACTACTCGTCACACCAGATAATGAAATCGCGCTAATTGTATTGCCAGAAATAGTGGTTAAAGTTCCTCCTGTTACTCCAAGTAATCTAATCCCGATGAACTTGGAGGATACCGCACCAGCGAAAGTCATGGTGCCCGTTTGGCTCGGACTTGCAAATCCAATTATATTATTGGAAATCGTAAAGCCTTGAGCACCGCCAGTTCCTGTATTTTGCAGGTGAATAGCGTAATTATTAACTCCGGCGGTAAATGTTCGTGTTGCAGTTTGATAAAATCGATTGTTCGATATTGTCCAAGAGTTACAGCCAGCGTTTGTATAAATGGCACTTGATGTGATAGATGGGCTGAAAATATCAATGAAGTTGTTGTTCGTAATTAGAATTCCGCTGTTGCTGCCAGCGGCAGACTGAGTGCCGTTTCCTACTATTGCCGAGGACGGGAGGTTTGTACCGGCAGGTCCGATATTACAGTTAGAAATAGTGTTGTTGTCATTTCCTGTGGTAGATGCTGTGCCAAAGAAGATCATACCACCATTTGTCCCGTGTGCCACTGTAGAAGACCCTTGAATATTACAATTTGTAATGACATTATTTGTTGCGTCCGATATAAAACGAATAGTCCCTGTACCCGATGTTCCAGAAGCAGTGGTGTTCGAAATAGTAAGGCTGTTTCCTCCTGTATTGAGTCCATCGATAGTTACGTTGTCTGCGCCATTGAAATTGATTAGGGCATTTCCCGCCGTTGTTGCCCCTGTTATTGTTCTCGCCACACCTCCTGTAGGTTGAATCCCGATGCTTGTCACGCCAGTCACTTGATTTAATGTGGCGGTTGCCGCTGCTTCGTTAGTGTTCCCGTTGATTGCAATGGTGATTACGCCAAGGTGAGCACCCGCAGGAGCAATAGCAGCGAAAGCCGCGCCTAATGTGGCATAGCCTGTAGCAACACCAGCTGCGGTTCCCGCAGAAGAGGTTACAATTACCGGGTTGTTTGGAATTGTGTATGAACCGCCAGCGCCAAGATTCAACGTGTTCAAGTCATGTGCGAATTGTCCATGATTCGTTACGTCAGTATTGATTGCAGTAATAGACTTGTTGGACGAGTAAACATAGAAACTAACACTCGCATTCTGAGCCAAGGTAGGTATTGTGGCCGTTCCAGTTGCACCAACGAAGCTAACTGGTATAATGGTTGAGGTTACATAGTTGTCTGTGGTGTATCTTACATAAACATTCTCACCTGCAGATGGAGCTGCCGCTGCAGTAACTGTCACAACGCGAGTACCATAATTGCCCCATGCGCTTGTCACGGTGTTTATGACTACAGGGTTAAAGTTAGTTTCAAGAATTGAGAAATGCAGGTTGTTGGGCGCTGCTAACTCGCGGATATTGAAAGTATAATAGCGCCCGCTAGTAACGGCAGCTACGTTACCTGATGAACCTCCGTTACCGCCATTAAACAGCGCGCCGAAATTACCACCAGGGTTTGGGGCTAGAATAGCATTGAATACCGCTTGCGCCGAGCCGCCAAAATACGGCCTCCAAACATCGCCAGGAAACGTGCAAGCAGCCGGAAACTCATACGTGCCCGTGGAATTTGTTACTGCAAGCAGTCGCGCTTGTCGAAACGCACCTAGGTCGTTGAGTGCAACGCAGGTAAACCCTGGGGCTGTGATGTTGTTGGTTGCAATAGCTCCGGGTTGAGCGAATGAAGAAAAAGTGATTGATAAAACGCAGAGCGTTAGAGCAAGCTTAGTGAGGAGAGAAGAAACTCTCATATTGAATTTGTTGTTTGGTTACTTGTCTTAAGGGTTCATCGCACGGCGGTTTTGCCGAGGTGTATTTAATACACTAACGAACAGACAAATATGGGGAAAAAATGTTTACGAAACAAGAGAGGCGATAGGCGAATGAGAGGGGCGGGGGGAAGATTGGGAGATTGGAAGATTGGGAGATTGGGAGATTGGCCTTACATATTTGAATAACGTATTGTTGAGTGAAACATATCTTATATGTTATTCGGATAAGCAATGTTTTTCTGAGGTTGTTATTTTGCTGAATGAAAACTATTTTAGAAACAAAATCGAGAAGCCTTGCGCTTGAGGCGATCTCATTTAGTAAGTTATTGAGAGAAAATAAAATTTGGGTTGTAGAAAACCAATTCATTAGATCATCCACGGCCATTGGTGCATTGGTCGCTGAATCTCAATCTGCAGAGAGTCGAGCAGATTTTATTCATAAGCTAAAAATCGCGAGCAAAGAAGTGAAAGAAACTATTTATTGGTTGGGCCTCATCAAAGATGGTTATTCGATCTTACCGCCAGAGTCACTTTGCTCGCTCCTTGAGGAGTGCGACAAAATGATAAACTCATGCATTGCAACCGCTAAAAAGAATGGAAGATTGAAAGTTTGAGAGAATGGAAGATTGAGAGTTTGAGAGAGTGGAAGATTGAAAGTTTGAGAGAATGGAAGATTGAGAGAATGGAAGATTGAAAGTTTGAGAGAGTGGAAGATTGAAAGTTTGAGAGAGTGGAAGATTGAGAGTTTGAGAGAATGGAAGATTGAAAGTTTGAGAGAATGGAAGGTTGAGAGTTTGAGAGAATGGAAGATTGAGAGTTTGAGAGAGTGGAAGGTTGAGAGTTTGAGAGAATGGAAGATTGAGAGTTTGAGAGAGTGGAAGTCCCGGTGGCTATCGGAACTTTCATTTTTCCAATCTTTCAAACTTTCAATCTTTCATTTTTCCAATCTTCCATTTTTCCAATCTCCCAATCTCTCAATCTTCCCTAGTGTTTCACCACCAGCTTGCCTGTGTAGCTGTTGTTGTTTTGGGTTGCTTTGTACAAGTAAATGCCATTGGGTAGTTCGGTAGTGGAAACCCAGCCGTTGTTGGCGATGAGAGCGGTTTGTACGCGCTGTCCAGCCATGTCGTAGAGTTCTAATTGTACCTGTCCTGCATTTTTGAAACTGATATAAACCACGTCGTTTGCGGGATTGGGATAGGCGGAGATGAGGCCATTTGTAACTTCGGGTACACTCACAATTTCGGCCTCATTGTAAAACAAAATTTGTCGGTCCGAGATGTAGATCAATTGTTCTGTCTGGGGCGTGAGAAAACGCCTCTCGAATTGAGTGGGTAAATTTTGTGGCTGGAGGATATCGAAAATATCAGGAGTCAAGGCAGTTGCGTCGTTGAAGGGCATGATGGCCTCATCGAAAGTATTGTCATAGTCGTATTGATACTCGATCAATTCAATAGCTTGCGAGCCTGTGTTGCCGTCAATGATAACATTTGAAATCATTTGAATGACATTTCCTTGCGCATCGAAAGTAGGGATTTGGCTTTTTTCGAGCACCCAAGAATCGGTTTCGATATCGAGTACATTGTCAACGACACTTTCAAGAACGCCGCTGCTGTTGCGGGTTACAATGCTTTGGAATCCACTGGTGGGTGTTTCGCTTCCGAAGTAGTAGAATGTCTCGTAGCTATAACTTCCGTTATCTTCATAGGAATAATTTGTAATGGAGAAAAGTTCGTAGCTACCATCAAAGTCATCGTAATCGCTGAATGTCGCTGAGCTAACGCGACCTTCCATGTCATACGTGTATTCAATGCGCGTGACGGGTAACCATGAATCTTCAAAGATTGACTCGTCTGATTGAATTAGTTGGCCGAGATTGTTGTATTCGTTTTCAACAAGATAATCGGGAGTTGGATTGCCCTGAGGGAGCAGTGTGAACTCAGTCAGAGCTGACAATACGTGACCCTCCGCATTGAGAGTATAGGTAACGGATTCTTCGAAGGTAGCAAGCGCAGGAATATTATCGTAATATAAATTGCGAATCAGGCGGCCGGCATCGTCGTAAATGAAAATATTGCTTCCCGTAAGCACTAATTCTTCTGTAGCGGAGAAGTAGTCGTAGAGATGTGCGCTATCGAGACGAACGGTTAGGTCGTTTGCATCTCTGTTACCAGTTGGACGTTGTGCGTACGAAGCCGTGGTGATGGCGATAATTGAAAGTGTTAGTAGGAGTGTTTTCATGGCAATAGGGTTAGGATTCCAGATTAATAGACTCAAGATTTTATGTTGGTGTTGCATGAGGGGGATTTTGAATTCAGAATTCAGAATTCAGAATTGGGAATTGCGAATTGAAAATTGCGAATTTGGGTAATAAAAAATCCGGCCCAAGTGGAACCGGATTTTCATTAACTATTTGAGTATACTATTTCTCTTTTGAGCCGACGAGGACTGTTACGCAGCCTTCGTGGGAGAATGCGGTGTCTTGTTTGGGGACACGCACACGTACGATCAATTGTTGGGTATTTGACATTTTAAAATCAAATACTGATTTGTTGTCTGCTGTTTTGTTGGAGTACACCATTTCATCATTGGTGTCAACGATTTCGAACTCAACGTCGCCGAGCACAGGGTGCGAACCAACGACGATGCGGTATTCTTTTCCGGCGTAAAATGTGAGCAGCAATTCTGCTTCATCACCTGGTACTAATACGGCAGAGTTGTAATTATCGTTTTGCACATAACCATCGAGCAAAGGAAGTACTTTGTTTTTGGTGAATGCTCTGCATTGTGCGTCAGCTGCGAAAGGCAGAAGGAGCATTAAGGGAAGTATGAATCGAATGAGTTTCATCTTTGTGGGTGTTGAGGGTGGTTTAAGCGATGTACTTTGAACGCATCTGAGCAATTAAAGTTTCAATTTTCTTTAACGTTTCATCACTCATTGTAGTGCTTGAATTGTTGCCAATTACAAAGCTTCCATCCGCATTTTTAGAGGAGGTTGTTTTACCAGATGAGATTTGCACTTCGTCAAATA
>CAYRZQ010000002.1:0-144194 GCA_964428835.1 uncultured Comamonadaceae bacterium
GTTATTTAAAATTTGTTTATTGAGTTGTCAAGCATAAGCCAATGCCCGTGCCAACTCATGCCACAAATCACTAAAACCCCTGACTGCGTAAGGAGACCTTACTTTCTAAAGTTTGTACCAAAAGTGAAATTTGTCCTACGTGGGGACTGTGTGTCCCAGATTAGAACAAAATTCTGAATTCCGAATTCCGAATTCATAATTTAAACTTGTTACCCTATTATCCTATTATCCTATTACCCTATTACCCTATTACCCTATTACCTTATTACCTTCTCCATCGGACCGTTCTTAAATCGTTTCAGCCAGAAATAACTGAAGGCGCAACTCAGTATAAAATAAACCATCGCGAAAATCAATATTATCAGAGGTTCAGTTGGTTCGGACTTTAGCAAGTCATAACTTAGGTTTTTACCCGTCACAATTGACAATAAAAATAAACCTATCATGAGATGAGAAATGTAATGGGTGAGCGTCATCTGTCCGGTAGAAGCAAGAATCTTGGTCAGTTTTGATTCTCCAACTTTTCTTCCAATAAAAATAAAAATGGAAATTAATACTATACCAAAAGAAGCAGTTCCCAACATAAATGGAAGAAAAGGAGGAAGATAATCAGCAGTCAAATAGAAGATAACATCAGCATCCTGTGTGATAAGCGGTGCGAATCGCTGAACCGAAAAAACAATCACATAAATTAAGAGACCAATTATCAGTACCAAACGAGGTACTCGAGGGTTATTCCAATCCAATCTACCCAAGTACATACCTAAAAAGAAATAGGCTATCCAAGGAAAGATAGCATTCCATCCATTATAGAATGTATTTCTAATAAAGCCCTCTAATGTCCAAAAATCATCGTACATCAAAGTATTGAAATTCCATCCAGTGTCATAAGGAATGACCACTAATAGAATATGAAAAATCAGAATCGCAAGAAGTGCAGCATAAATGAAATACTGTCGAGGAAGAAAAATCAAGAATGCCGCAAAATGCATATAGCCCCCATAAAAATGTAGGATATCCGCCGGCCACCATAAATAAAAGACTATCCCCAACACAAACAACAACCATGAACGACGTAAGATTGTATTTCTTATTTTCTTCTTTTCTTCCGAAGAATAATCCAGTCGATTACTCATCAAAGACACTCCCATACCCGCCAACATAACGAAAATGGTACTGGAATTACCATTGAATAAATTGAGAAAGCCACTCAACCCCGTATGATCAGAATGACTCCCGAAAACAGTATTGAAGTTTACGATGTACATTCCGAAGATGGCGTACGCTCTGGCCAGATCAAAACCAAGAATTCTACTTTTCATAAAACTGAATTTTGCTTAATGCGCTTGAATTCATTATCAAAACACACGACTGCAAAATTCTGATAGGACGTGCCCTATTATTTGACCTATGTCAAATAATGGAAAAATCAAATCTTTGCTCGAATCCTACTCAAGGTTTCAAGCGATACACCGAGATACGAGGCTATAATTGTAAGGGGTATCGTCTGAACAATATGTGGACTTTTATTCAGAATATTCTTATACCGATCTGTTGCTGTCAGTGTATGAAAATCGAACAAGCGTTGTTCTACCCAAATTGCATAATACTCGGTAAGCATTATATCCAAAACCAAAAGCTTAGAATTCTTTGATTTCGCATCCTGAAATGCATCATAAGAAATAGACGAGACCTTTATATCCGTCAATGCCTCGATAAATTCCCGGCTGGGTTGCTGCAAAGTATAACTATCAAAAGAAACTGCTAAATCGTCTTTGAAGTAAAGTTCAGTTGTGACTTCCTTTCCGTCATTTAGATAATACTTCCTCGCCACACCCTCCAAAACTAAAAAGCTCCTGCGACAGACATCGTTCTGTCTCAAAAGCAATTCCCCTTTACTATAATTTTTTTCTACAGAAATATCACTCAGCACACGCACCGTATCCCCATCCAGACTTTGGATATAATCATCTATTTTCTTTCTATACAAATGCATACTATCATACTATTTCCCCTGCCTCCGTAATGCCATATTCTTGACTTTAGAGACCCTTATGGCATCAACGATAGACCATATTTGATTTGCCGTGACCAGCACCATGCCGCCTATAAGCATACCGTAGCCAAAGTTAACCGCATCACTTGCCACCACATAGACTAATCCCACTGCCGAGATGGTAAAGCCCACCACAGTGCGCTTAAAAAATTTTACACCTCGCTCACGTTCGTCACAATAGAAATGTCCCAGGCCGGGAAAAAGGGAGGCCGCAGCTGCAGCAACTAAGGGTTCATATTTATCAACAGGACTTCTTTTATAATCCTTATAGTTAAAATACTTCCTATCCTCCTCATATTGGGCGATGATAGTACTCGAGAACATCAAAAAGCAAACTAAAATTAAAGAATGTCTTAAAGTCATATTTACAATATTTATCTAGCCTAGAATACAATAGTACACCATTTCACCTAACTATCATACTACCATACTATCATACTACCATACTATCATACTACCATACTATCATACTACCATACTACCATACTATCATACTATCATACTACCATACTATCATACTACCATACTACCTCACTCTCCCTCGATCCACATCTTCACATCCATTGTCAGTACACCAGGAAAATTTGGATTTAACAACCTTTCCGTTTGAGGATAAATCAATCGACGAGGAATTTGTCCTCCCGGATTAGAAGCGCTGTTCCCGTTTGCATTTGGCGTCAATACCGGATAACCGGTACGACGCCAATCTGTCCACACTTCAGGCTGTGTAAATAAAGCACTAAACTTTTCCCTCATAATAAGATTCAAATCTGAATCAAATGCTCCTGTTAATACCAATGTGTTAATCAAACTTTGCTCTTGACTATCTGGGATTTCAATCGCCAAAAAAGATTCTACTTCATCCATTGAAGCTTGCACAGCTTGTCTCAAGGCATCTTGAGCTCCTGTGATATTATTCGTCCGCAACAAAGCCTCCGACTCGATGAATTTTTGTTCTACAAAGCTCATCAACTTAATAGGCGAATTAGCGCTTCCTTGAAATGCGCCCACTTTGCTTTGACCTCCAGTGAAAGGAATAATATCAACAAATCTGGAGAATCGTGGATCCGCTGCACCTAGAACAGAAATGTATTGAGGATCGACCACCGCATAAGCCGTCGCCACGAAAAAATTATAGATCGGATTGGCATCAGCAGCATTTCCAAGATAGCGATAAGCCAAATCTTCATTGTAATTCGCAAACCCTTCATTCAGCTCCTCCAGCGCGCGAGCCGACGCATCGCCTCTTACATTGGTCAAATGAATGTAATACCTTGCCAATAGCGCATGAGCAGCTCGCTTCCATTTATTCAAATCCCCACCATAGATCAAATCATCGCTCGAAGGAACAATCGTCGATGCCTGATCAAGGTCAAAAATCGCATCATTCAACATGTTAATCATATCCAAATAAATATGATCTTGCGAATCAAAGCGCGGATAAAGATTATCACCGCCTTGCATTGCCTCACTAAAAGGCACATCGCCCCATGCATCAGTTATTATACCTATACAATTAGCTAATAAGATTTTTCCAATACCTGCATAAGCATTCGCACCCTCCTCTTCTGCTTTTTCTATGATTATCCTACAATTTACCATTGGGCCTGTATAAAAATCTTCCCACGGATATCCAATAAACAATTCATCGGGATTGTAATTCTCCATCAATAATTCCTGATTATCGCGACCCGACAATTGCTGTGAAGCAATAGCTGTATATCTAAAGAATCTACCGCCGATAGCATCTGCCAATCCCTTCTGCGCCGTCGGAAGCAGTAGCTTCACAGAAACATCTGTTGGCACATTAGGATTCTCATTGACTTCATCCAACTTGCATGCAAACAAACTGACTGAAAATATAAATACTAGAAATACCTTTTTCATAATCTCAATGTTTTAAAATCCAACTCTTACAGAAAAACCAATACTGCGCGTATTTGGCATGTTGAAATAATCACGTCCTATCGAATTCGAAGCACCGCTTAAATTGGTCTCAGGATCTATGCCCGTGTAATTTGTAAACAGCAAGAGATTTCTTGATGTTAGAGAAACCACACAACTCGACATCTTCAATTTATTTCTGATTTTGCGAGGAAGCTCATAGCTGATGCTGAGGTCGCGAAGTCTCAACCAATTTACTTCTTCCATCACTTCTTCGCTTACATATTGCAAACTATAGCGATTATAGAAACTTTCATCTAAGCGAATCTCTGTTGTATTCACACTTCCGTCTGCCAATACTCCTTCCCATACTGTTGTTTCAGTATCGCGATTTTCGGTATCCTCATGAGTACCGTGGAACAACATCACTGCTTTTGTTCCATTGTGGATATAGCCTCCCACACGTATATCCCACAAAAAAGTAAAGGTGAAATTTTTGTACCGAATATCGTTGCGCCAACCCATTAAGAAATCAGGATTCGGATTGCCCAAAAATCCTCGTTCGGCGCTCTTAATAGGATAACCATTTTCATCTATCAAAACATTTCCATTAGCATCTCTCTCCCAAACGCCGCCGTAAAGAACTCCATATTGCTGACCTACGGCGACAACACTTTGCGTACTCGCCAAACCAAAAGAAGGCAATGCAATCAAATCCACCCCTTCGCCCAAAGATTCCACCTTATTCACGTTGCGCGTGAAATTCAAAGAAGTAGAATAAGACCACGCACGCTCTACTTTTCTTTCAATGACATCTGCTGTGATTAAAAGCTCTACCCCCTGATTTCGAATATTTCCAGCATTAAATACTGTTTCGAGATAGCCCGAACTTGACGGCACTGGCAAATAGATAATCTGATCTACTGAATTGTTGTTGTAATAAGTGAGATCTACTCCCATGCGACCTTTTAGAAACCTTAAGTCCAATCCTAACTCTACCGACTTCAAGCGTTCGGGACGTAGGTCTGGATTGAAAACAAAACTTGTTGGACTAAATCCAAGTTGACCTTGCGGCTGTCCGCTTTGTTGAAAATAAGAATCCGTAAGAAACGCACCAGGTGCGCCATTCCCCGTTTCAGAGTAACTCGCCCGAAACTTTCCAAAACCCCACTTTTTAATCGAAGGCACCACTTCTGAAAAGATGAACGCTGTGCTAACACTTGGGTAAAACACAGAATTATTCTCCTTTGGTAAAGTTGAAAACCAATCATTGCGAGCTGTGAAATCTACGTAGAGCATTTTTCTAAAACCAATATTCACATTCCCATAAGCACCTATCGTACGCTGACGAGATACAAAGTCATCCGAGATAACGTTCAGTGCGCTGACGTTTGATATATCATAATAATCATCAATTACGAAACCCACACCATCCATCGAATATGAAGTCTCTTCGACATTGTAATAGTTATGTCCGACAATCGCATTGACTTCCCACTTGGAACCCCACTCCCGCTGATAGTTCAGCATGAAATCATTATTTAGCGAGTTGAATACAACATCATTCACAAACATTCTTCCGCCCAAATCTTTGAATTCATTGCTTCGCTTGTCCCAATATTCTTCGATCCGATCGCTATACCAATCGATACCCGTGCGGTTCAATACAGAAAAATATTGATTAATTGGAACCATCACTTCAAATGCACCAATCAAGCGATCCACGTTGTTATCATTCACATTCTTGTTGACGCTCCAATATGGATTATCGTAGTTTGCGAAGTATGTCCTTTGCGTTCCATCCGGGTTGAGATAACTCGCTTCATCATCTACAGGATCATCACTTCCGTTTGTCAAATCATAGCTGGATGGGCCGCGCATCAAACCCAACATGACACCACTCAGATTGCTTCCACGTTGTCCACGTTGCGCATTACTCTTGGTATAATTCACCATTGCAGAAATCTTCACCTTGCTCCATAGCATATGACTTCCACTAAACTGAATGCTCGTTCGGTTTAGCCCTGTATTTGGCACAATCCCCGATTGACGTGTATTTCCGAGTGACAAATAGAAATTATTAAACGCATTTCCACCACTCACCGAAATATTATTATTGAGTGTTACACCCGTTTGAAAAAAGTCGAAAGGTTGATCTGCAAAATTGTCTCCCTGAATTGGAGCTCCCCAAGAAAACTGACTGCCTTGAGAAGAAATACCACCTGTTCCTTGCGCCCAACGGCCTTGTCTGATAGGTAAACGATTCACGCGATCAAACAACGTCGAACTAGAAAAAGTAACTTCACTCTTCCCTTCCTTTCCTTTTTTTGTAGTAATCATGACTACGCCATTACCCGCACGATAGCCGTACAATGCAGTAGCAGCGCCACCTTTCAACACACTAATGTTTTCAATATCATTCGGATTCAAATCCAATGCGCGATTTCCCTGATCGGTAAAATTGCTGCCGCGATAACTGTTATCTATCGGAACACCATCGATGATAAACAAAGGTTGATTGCTCCCATCGATAGAGCTATAGCCCCGAATCACCATACTGCTGCTCGCGCCAGGTGTGCCGCTGCTGCTGGTGATTTGAACACCTGCTACCTTGCCGTTCAAGGCATTCACAATATTCACTTCATTGCTCTTTTCAATTTCATCGGATGTCACTTCCGTAGCGGAATAAGCGAGACGCTTCTTCTCTTTTTTCACACCGATGGCAGTCACTACCGCTTCACGCAGCACTTTGAATTCAGGGTTCAATACCACATCAATTTCATAGTGCCCTTGAATTGGAATTTTCTGTGTTTCAAAGCCCGTATAGCGGAAAATGAGCGTGTCCTTCGACATGTCCGTAGCACTCAGTCCTGCGCGGATATTGAAGCGTCCATCTTCATCAGTGCTCGCTGCATATCCAAAATGATGAGCCACCACAGTCACGCCATAAATGGGAAGTCCATCTTCTGAAGAAGTTACTCTACCTGTAACTTGAGCAGCCCCGAAAGCAGGATATAGGAGCACAAATGCCAAAAAAGCAATGCAATTTTTTACCATAAAATAATAAATGAAATAAACCAATACACCGACAGACGGCAGATCACCGTCTCAAAATATCAATAGAAAAAAAATCTAACAATTGAACACTGGCTGCAAACCGTATCTATGAGCCGGTTTGAAAGGCAGCTTGCCAGAAAAGCAAATTCCTTTTTTTCTTTTCATGTTTGGTTAAAGTATGCCCAATAGTAGAAATATTTTTTTTACAAAACAAAAAAAAGAGAATTACAAATTGAAAATTAACATAAGCGCGAGTCCGATGAACGCTATCAATACCGCAGCCAACATCAAGTTGCGCATCCATCTCAACCATATCTTATATGGGATACCAGCAATAGACAACACACCCATGGTAACTCCACTCGTAGGGATGATCAAATCAAAATAGCCCGCGGCAAGCTGAAAAGCCATTACTGTTTGATTCGCTGTAATTCCAAGTAAGTCGCCCAGCGGTGCCATAATTGGCATCGTAATCGCCGCCTGTCCAGAACCAGATGGAATGAAAAAATTGATGATTCCTTGCACCACAAACATGATTTCCAAACAAAGGACGCGCGGCATTCCATCCAATACAGACACCAAGCCATTCAAAATCGTATCGATGATTTGACCATCTCTCGCTACTACCAATACACTGCGTGAAATTGCAATAACAAGCGCTGCGGTAAGCATGCCATTGACACCATTTGTAAAACTCTTCACCACCCTGTCCATCTCAAAGCGCATAATAACAATACTCAAAATTCCCAGTGCAAAAAAGACAGCTCCTATCTGAATTACACCCCAATCAAGATACATCGCTCCCAGAGGAATGATGACAAGCGTAATCAAAAACAAAATAATTACCAATGCACGTTGCAAGTTCCATTGCTCGATATGAGTAGATTGAAAGTTAGCAGGAACAGCCAATCCCTGCATCAAACTGAGTTCAGGATTTTTGGAAATCTTTTTTGCATAGTGAAGAACAAAGAAAATCGTCACTGAGGTCAATACAATCCAAAAAATAAAACGCTCCAAAACGCCTGATGGGAATGGGATTCCAGCAATCTCCATCGCCACTCCAACGGAAAATGGGTTGTAAGCAGCGGCTGCACCACCGAGGCCGCTTGTTACAAAAGGAATCGCAACACCTACCAATACATCATAGCCCATGCGCAATGCAAGCGGAATCGTCAACAACACAAAGACTAAACTCTCCTCGCTCATCCCAAATGTGAAACCGCAGATTGAAAACATTACCATCAACACTACCAACACTGTGCTATTGCCCGCTTTCGTTCCTTCGAGGGTTGACATCAACTTTACTAAACCTGCATCGATTGCTCCCGAATCCATGATCCAACCGAAAGCACCACCGACGATCAATACGAAAGCAATAATCTTCGAAGCCTCAACAAAGCCTTTGAAAGGCGCCTCCAGCAAACCCATCAGACCGACAGGACTTGCATCAACACGATGATATGTACCCGCAACGACGATATCTCTTCCCGAAGAATTTTTCACAACATCAAAAATTCCTGCAGGCAATATCCACGTAAGGAGAACCATCGCACAAAGAATAAAAAACACAATGACAAGAGTGTCGGGAATTCGTTTCATAAAAAAATTATTCTATCATTGTCCAAACATATTAATTAAAATTTCAAACTATGAATAGAATTTTTACCCTTCTCTTTTTTGTACTTCTCACCAAACTTTCAATCGCTCAAATTATCTATCAAGAGGATTTTAGTTCTGGAATAATGCCAGCAAACTACACCTTAGTTAATCTTGACGGACTCACTCCTGATGATCCCGATTTGGTAAATATGACAGATAGTGCGTGGACTGTAAAAAACATTACAGCGCAAGGATTTACTGGTGGTTACGGGGCTTTCAGCGTTAGCTGGTATGTCAACGACGCCGGTCCTAGCAATGATTGGATGATTCTTCCAGCGATTGAACTCGGATCCGATCCTTATCTCTCTTGGACAGCAATGGCAATTACCAGCAGTGGTCTTTATAGAGATCAATACCAAGTATTTGTATCTCCTGGCGGCGGGACAATAGAAGATTATATTCTGCTTTCACCGATTTTTGATACAGGAAGTTTAGGTGAAATTGACGAACCGACTGATCGTTCGGTTTCGCTTTCAGCCTATGCCAACCAAACTGTTTACATTGCATTCAGAAATACTACACAGCCCTACAACCCTGATGGAGGTAGCGGTCCCGGAAACGGCGGCAATGAGTTGGTAGTGGACAATATCATCGTGAGTCAAGGCCCTCTAAATGTTCAAGAAGGTGAACAAGAATTGGCCATTAGCATTTATCCAAATCCTGCTCAGGGAAATGAATTGAATATTCAACTGAACAATTCTGAAACTGCGATTATTGAAGTTATCTCAACGAATGTTCAAATTGTAGCGCGTGAAAACAGCATCAAGGGAAGCAATGTACACACACTTTCTATTGAAAATTTTGCAAATGGTACTTATACCGTTCGAGTGGTACAAAATTCTAAAGTAATGACATCAAGTGTTGTTGTAGCGAAGTAAACTACTTCAACTTGATTCCATCGCCTTGCGCGATGATGGACATATTCAAATCTTTGTGTATCCATTTTTCACCAAATGATGCACAAGGATTTTTTGATTTTACGAATACCACTTGACTATCACCAAAAACATAAGCGCTATCGCCGCGCACAATGAACGCCGTACCCTCGTCTATCCCAACTACAGAATGATTGGGATGATCACATAATGCAGTCAAAATTCGATTGTAGCGACTGCGAATGATGAAATGCTGATCTACAATTACCGAATCCAACAATCCCAAACCTCCAGCATAAATAGCGTTATTCTTCTCTATCACTTCGTAGGTTGGATTGTAAATAGAATCTTTGAGTTGATCACCAGTGATCATGACTCTGCTCATCACCGCAGCACCAGCGCTTGTACCTGCCACAAGAGCACCATTTTCCTTTGCTCTCTTAATAATAGTGCGTAAGTCAAAACTATCGGCGTACGACATAAACAGAGATTGATCACCGCCACAGATATAGATTAAATCTGCATTCAGCAATGAATCCTTTAAAGCCTGATAGTTTCGTGTCGAATCTGCAAAGTTGAAATTGAGAATTTTTCCTGAAAAAACCTTCGTCAAATCTTCCTTGAAATAATAAAAGGATGAATCCGGTTCCTCCCCCGCCATGGGCAAGACAGCCACATAATTCAAGCGCTCCCCACCAGCCTCTTCAATCATCTTTTTCAAAAGCGCTTCGCTCTTACTCCCCCCACCAATTATAAAGCAGCCACCACTTGAGGGTTTCGCATCGCTAATCTTCTCAGTAGAAGACTTACAAGAAAATATCAGAATGGGAAGAATAAAAAAAATACTAATGCGACGTATCATAACTTTTTCCTAGTAGAGTTCAAAGCTAAATAAACCTTTGAAATTAGATGCAATTATTGTTCTATTCACTTTCCTTTTTTCAAATAATCACCGAGTTTATCCAGCTTGTTGTTCCAAAACTTCTCGTATTGTATCAGCCAGCTATTCACTTCCGCTAAATTATCAAGAACTAAACAACAATACTTCTCGCGACCATATTTCTCAATCTGAATCAACCCGCTTTCTTCAAGATACTTTATCTGTTTGGTCACTGCTTGTCTTGAAATATCATCAAAGTACTCTGATATTTGATTAATGTTCAACTCTTCTTCTTCAGCGAGTAAGTCAATAATAGCCCGGCGCGTAGGGTCAGCTATTGCAGCAAATGGATCTCTGTTCATTTCTTCAAATAGTTTTCAATCTTCTTAAACAACAAATCCCTCCATCCGTTTCCAAGAATAAAACGAACGATATACTGATTAATAAAACCTTCAAATCCACTATGGGAGAAATAAAGCATCGTTCCATTCTCCATCTGTAGCAATTCAAAACTCACAGTCGTAGGCTTCTTCAACGGGCCTCCCTGCCATGTATATACCAATCTCGAAGGGATTTCGAAATCTATGATTGTACATTTCACAACCCCGTCAAAACCCGGCTGTGGTTTTGTTCGAAAAGTGAAGTCTCTTCCTTTTTCCAGTCTAAAATCATTCGGCATTAACCAATTTTCTAAAGCTTCTGCCGTAGCAATAGCATTCCATACCTTATCAATTGTGTATGGATAAAAACGCTCTATTCTTATTTCCTTTTTCATGAATTTATATTAAATGAATGTTTGAGATACTTGTCTAATTCCTTAATAGTTCGCTTTTCAACAACAATCATCCGATTAATTCTATTGGATCCACCAAGTTTCGACGCACTCTGGAGCTCCATAAAAATTCCGTCGTCAACATTCAAGCCTAATACAAGCTCCCCTTTCCTTTCCGTAAGAATTGCAAATTGACTTTTCGCATAAAATGGAATATAGGTCTTACAAGGTTTTACAGAGATAGTCGTCGATATTGAAAGAATATGATTCTTCAATTTCTTATACAACTCGAAGTTGATTTTAAAAATACGCTCCTCATAGCCTTCTGTCTGAACATAGGGCTTTTCATCCCCCATTCTCCACACGATAGTCTGTGCCTGGACATGCCCCAATCCATAGTCCAATTTCAATTTCTTGAGAATGTCGCTGTTCTTTGAAAGATTAAAATCGTGAGCAATCCTTATCCATTCGTCCAAAGACTTACCTGTTTTAGCAGGAAGGTTCTTTATTACTGCCTCCTGCATTTGAGCCGCTGAAAGTGCCATATTCCTTTAATTTATTTTCTAAATCATATAAACACCAAAATATGGCCGTGTACATATGCATCATGAAAAAATAAGCACATCAATACACAACCATTTGGTTGCAAATATACATAAGCAACCATTTAGTTGCATATGATTCAGAAAAAAAAATAATATCAGTGATCTAGAATCACCAGTTCCTCCCCCGAAACCCCAATAAAGAATCAGATTATCCTATTATCAAACTATCATACTAGCATACTAGCATACTAGCCTACTCTCTTACTAGCTTACTAGCCTACTAGCCTCCTATCTCAAACCCATCCGGCAGCGTCACACCTTTCTTCACCACGATAATTCCCTCCTTGATTGTATAGAGCGCTTCATTCTTATTAGCGAGATGACTTCCTCCAATCAATTTCACATCGTTACCAATTCTGCAATTTTTATCGATGATCGTATTACTCAACACGCAATTCTTGCCAATACCAATATTGATAATTCCCTTCGCATTATTCTCATTGATCTCATCGAGATTTTGATAAAAATCATTACCCATCAGGTATGAATTCGAAATCGTACAGCCCGTATCAATTCGGCTTCGAATACCGATCACCGAATGCTCAATCTTCGCACCATTGATGATACAACCTTCGGCAACTACAGATTTATTCAACGAGGTTAGACCCGTCAATTTTGATGGCGGCAAAACACGGGCACGGGTATAAATCTTACTGTTATTATCAAAGAGATTAAAATCTGGAATGTCGTCGGTAAGGCCGAGGTTTGCATCGAAGAACGAACGGATATTACCAATATCTGTCCAATAGCCTCCATATTCAAAACTCAACACACGATACTTACCAATCGCTTGTGGAATGATTTCCTTCCCAAAATCTTTTGTATCCGGATTCGACATCAAGTCAATCAATAATTTTCTATTGAAAATATAAATACCCATCGAAGCCAGATAATGCTTGCCCTCGGCAGCGCATTGCGGCGTCACTTCCGACTTCCATTCAGGCAACAATTCTGGAGCGGGTTTCTCAATAAAGGAAGTGATGAACATTTCATCATTCGTTTTTAGAATACCAAATTCCGAAGCCTCACGCGCGTGCACGGGCAATGTCGCAATAGAAATGTCAGCGCCACTATCCTTATGCGCTTTGATCATATCATTGAAATCCATTTGATACAATTGGTCACCCGATAATATCAATGCATATTCAAACTGATGATTCAAAAAGTGATTCATGCACTGACGCACCGCGTCAGCCGTTCCCTGAAACCACGTCGGATTATCTGGCGTTTGTTCTGCTGCGAGAATATCCACAAAAGCAGTACTGAACGTGCTAAAGTGATAGGTATTTTTAATGTGTTGATTGAGCGACGCTGAGTTGAATTGCGTCAATACAAACATGCGTTGAATGTTTGAATTGATACAGTTCGAAATCGGAATATCTACTAAGCGGTATTTCCCCGCAATCGGAACGGCAGGCTTCGAACGACTTTCTGTAAGTGGCGACAGACGCGATCCTTGTCCGCCTCCGAGAATAATGGCTAAAGTATTTTGTTTCATAGCAGGCATAATTGAAGAGATTTATGGAGTTTCTTTTTTGTAATTAGAAATCAATTCTGAATAAAAATCAAGAGTCGTTTTAGCGATGCTTTCCCAGCTAAATTTTTCCAATACGCGCTGTCTTCCAGCCTTTCCCATTGCCTTCGCAAGTTCAGGATTATCGATGAGCATATTTACTTTCTCCGCAATTGCCTTTTGGAATTGCAGTGGATTCTTTGGATTAAAATCTGTTCGCGACACACTTTCGAGTGGTACGAGATAACCTGTTTTTCCCTCCACGATAATCTCTGGAATCCCACCCACAGCGCTGCCGACAACGGGAGTCTCACAACTCATCGCCTCGAGATTGATGATACCAAAAGGTTCGTATAGAGAAGGACAAACGAAAACCGTCGCATGACTATAAAGCACTTTCACTTTTTCGCGCGGCAACATTTCAGAAATCAAAATCACATTATCCCGATCCGCTTTCAACGCCGCAATCAGTGCTTCCGTCTCAGCCGCAATTTCCGGTGTATCCGGAGCACCCGCGCACAATACAATCTGGCAATCTTTATGAATAAATCGCGCCGCCTCAATGAGATTTGAAATACCCTTTTGTCTTGTAATTCTGCCCACGAATAGCATCATCGGCTTATCAGGCTGAATGCCAAACGAGCGCAAGAGATCATCATCGAACGTCGGTTGGTAAAAGTGTGGATCGATACCATTGTGAATCACTCGCACCTTGTCCGGGCTGATACCGTAGGCCTCCACCACATCCGTCTTCATCTGTTCGCTCACCGCGATCACACCATCTGCCGTATTGTATGCATGATGTTCAATCCAGCGCGAGAGGAAGTAGCCGTTGCCCAGTTGTTCTACCTTCCAAGGGCGGTGTGTTTCGAGACTGTGCGTCGTCAGCACCAGCGGCACCTGCAGCAATTCGCGAGAGAACACACCCGCCAGGTGCGTGTACCAGGTGTGGCAATGGATGATATCCGCGTTCATATTGATTTGCGCCATCTCCACATTACGACTCAGGTTTT
Organism: uncultured Comamonadaceae bacterium; assembly: GCA_964428835.1. Taxonomy (GTDB): domain Bacteria; phylum Bacteroidota; class Bacteroidia; order Flavobacteriales_D; family Sanyastnellaceae; genus JAIXWP01. The sequence continues at coordinate 14,315 of CAYRZQ010000002.1, forward strand.
GGAACATTTTGAAATGTTCGTTCGCCGTATCGTTAGGATTTGAGAGGTTTGGTTGCACCCCTATTACATTGAGATTATCTTGTTGTTCCTTTTGATTTCCGAAGCACCGCACCTCCACTTGCGCCAGCTTTGCCAGTTCTTGAGTCAGGAAGTCGACATGCACCCCCGCCCCGCCGTATATATGCGGAGGGTATTCGTTGGTATAGAGAGAAACTATCATTGCACTAACATAAGCGTAAATTGGTGAATCAGGATTAAATTGTATGGAATTTTTGGGAAAACCCGAGGGGCGAGAGGCGAATCAGAGGGGCAAGGCAAAAGGCGAGGGGCGAATCAGAGGGGCGAGGCAAAAGGCGAGGGGCGAATCAGAGGGGCGAGGGTGGAACTTGAAGGAGTTGCTAATTCCGAGTTCCAAATTCCAAACTCCAAACTCCAAATTACTTCACATCTTTTTGTTGATTTAGATTAAAGGTGTATTTTTATTGTAAATACCTCCACTTAGGTGTGGAGATAATGGAATTAGCTGCTATTTAAACTTAACTCAATGAATCACTCGAAAAGTATATTAGATCACGAAGCAATTAACTTTTTTATTACTAATGTTTTGAAGCCATTTTTACCAAACGCCCGGTATGCCTCGGCTGGTTCTTTTGAATCAGCTGAAACGACAAGAGCATCGTTCATACATATGTTTTTAGCTGACAGTAATGAAATTAATGTAAACTCAAAGTATTTCTATAATGGCAAATATTCTTTTATTCACTACACAAGTATACAGTCGCTTTTAAGTATTCTAAAAGATAAAAAAATTCGACTTTATAATCTCAACGGAATGGATGACAAAGAAGAATTTGAAATTCCATTAAACCATTCCAATAAGAAGCTTTCTGACTATGACATTAACGAAATTAAAAAGCGAATTTTTTGCTTTTCCATGTGTCAAATCGATTTGGAAAGTAAAGAAAATAGTTTGCCGCAATGGAGAAGTTATGCCCAAGACGGACAAGGCGTAGGAATAGTCTTTTCGTTCAATAAAAGGTATGCACACGATTGGGTTCATTTCATGCTAAGTAAAGTTTATTATAATACAAAAAGCCTTGATACATTCTTACAAGTCGAAAACTTGTATAATGAATTTAGAGTTAAGTACGATCTCACCATTTCCAATTTTGACGAAATGTTCTACAAGTACTTTGCCTTTCATAAGAGCAAAATATATAGTTCCGAGCAAGAAGTTAGACTGTTATATTGTCAAGGTTTCCGTCGATATGATGAACCGCAGATAAAAATTGATGTTACAAGAGCCAACAAAAAAACGAGTTACATCGAATTAGATTTGGAATGGAATTGGGATGCAAAAACTAAGGAGTTTATCGTCAATCAAGGAATTGAACCAAAAAATGTACGTCCGATTATAACAATAGACAAAATCCTATTTGGCTACAGACTCAGTAATGCTGCCAAATGGGATTTATCCGAAGTATGTCATGAACTCCTTACAAATTTTACAAAGAAACCTATCATTGAAGATAGCAGGCTTCTTTCACATTTTAAAGAAAAGCCACAATGAGAAAAGAGCCACAGACATTGCTTCGCCGTAGTCTGTAAGACGAATGATTTTCCAATAGCTGTCGAAATTCTGCAATCCCAACCATTCAGTCTTTCAACTTTTCAATCTTGCCTTTATCGTCAATAACAACCTCCATTTTTATCACATGAAATATCAGTAAGCACGATGAGTCTCTTCCAATTCCTACCTTATAGGCAATTACAATATCACTGAAATCAAACGAATTGACCTAAATTTTTCGTAAATTTGGAAAGGATTTAAGACAGAAGAATATGTTCAACACGATAGAAATAGACAGAAGCAATCTGACAATAATGGGAGTTAAGTTTTCGGATTTGAAAACTTTAGAGAGTACTGCAAACGCTATAGGGAGCAATATGTTTGAAGGTTTTAAACCAACACCAAAAGGTATTGAAATCATAAGAGACTATGTGACAGGCGAAATCACACTAGCAGAACTTGTGGTATTTGCCAAACAAAAAGCCTATGTCTAACCACTACAAATACATAGACCCTGATTTCACCTACACGGACCCGAAAACAGCACTTTTAAGGAACTTACAAGATATTACAGACAAGGACGTATTGCTCTTTGTTGAGAGTGGTGCAGTAACAAAACGACTTCAAGAGCTTTACGAAAACCCCATAAGAATAAAAGGTATAAACAGCCTTTTTGAAATTCATGGACACTTATTTCAAGACATTTACGCTTGGGCAGGAAAAAAGCGGACAGTTGAAATTAGTAAAGACGGTAAGCAGTTCTTTCCTACTTCACATTTTAATCACGCTTTTAGACACATTGACAATTTAATTGTTGAATTCAATAAAATTCCCAAAGATAGCAAAAAACTCTTAGCCCAAAAGTTAGCAGAAATTTTAGATAACGTCAACTACTTACACCCATTCCGAGAAGGAAACGGGCGAACTCAAAGAGAGTTTTTAAGACTGTTGGCTTTAGAAAAAGGCTTGACACTCAATCTCAATCCGCCAGACAACCAAAGTGTTTACGAACAATATATGAAAGGCACAATTGAAAGTGATGTGCAGACTTTGACAGCATTGATTTCTGAACTAATAGGCTCAAATGAAAAATAGATAATCGATAAGAACACCGCTAGCTATAATTCAGTCTGTGTTTTTAGAAAAACCCAAAAGAAGTATTGACTTTTGGCTATGCTAAAACAACTTTTGTGAAAAATAAAAATGTTTGGAAAGTATTTTGGAAACGTGCTGATAATAAATGGCACCCATACAAACCAACACCTCTTTTAAAAGAACTTAAAGACTTCTTAAAACTCGTTGACCGGGATGAATACGGATGCTTCAAAGGCTAATCAACAGACAATTCTTTAAATTTGAAGAGTTACAAAGAACATGAATAACTCAACAACCGACATCATAAAAGAAATCGCAGAGCAACTTGATTGTGGCCTCCGCGCGTTCATTCATAAGACTTCAGGACAACTACTTTTCGTACCTGAAGAAAATGACCTGACCGACATGGACCTTGACCCTTGGAAAGATGACCTTAAACTCTTGAAAAAAAACTCCAAGGAATACCACGAAATTGAAAAATGGAGTTCAAGTGATGGGTTTGAAATGATGAGTGAATTTGCAAATCAAGTTTCAGACAATAGTTTGCAACACCGACTATTCGAGGCTTTGAAAAAAAATAAACCATTTAGAGAGTTTAAGTTTGTCATTGACAACTCAAGAGACTTCAGACAACAATGGTTCGACTTCAAAAACAAATGGCAACAAGACTTTGTAGCAAGACAATTAAAGCCGCTGAAACTAGTGAACGATTGAGCAGTAAAATCAACAAAACACGATAAGTTCTAATCACAGTATACCATCATACCGCTCCCTAAAAGACAATACGAAAACCAATGAAACCAAGAAGAAAAGTAGGTTACATATTTATTGTAATTTCAATAATTTTGACTATTACGATTTTGGGACAAATTCCCGAGCTGGTTAGGACGATAATAGGCGTTTCCGAAGTATTCACTGGGACTCAAGATAGTTATCAAATAGGTAAAGTAATTGGTTCTACACTATATTGGATAATTCATGTCGCTTTGACAATTGCATTATGGATCTATGGAAAACGATGGATAAGGCTCAAATAAAATGAATGAATATCTATTTAGTAGACCAGTCAAACACCAATCCGCAGGCTAATGGAGATAAAAGAAATCATAGGCAAGAAAATTACCAATATCTACTCCCTAGTGCAAATGGAAGTTGACGGATTGGATAGTGGTGAGTGTTTCGTCGAACTCGATAACGAGACAATCATTGATATTCCTTTCGGCTTTAATGAAGAGATTAATATCAAGAAGTTAGATAAAAACGCAGAAAGCCTCTTTGCTGATCTGTCGGACTACCCTTTTTATCATGTCAATAAAGAAGGTAAGACGGTGGGCGAAATTGCTGCCAATTATCAAAGACAAAAAAGAACAATACTTAATAGACTGCGTAAAGCTTTGTTCGGTCAGGATATTACCGTTAAGGACTATCAACCATATAAAGTTGAATACAGAGAAAACAAATTAAAGAATTTAAAGGATAGAAAAATAGTTGACATTCTTTACTCTACTGATGATAACGAAAAAGGCTTGTTACTTCTTGACAATGGCTACATCATAACTGAAACTAATATTGCCCCGCATGGGACAGGACTAGCAGGACTTAATTTGTTTGAGGATGTAAACGAATTAATACGATTAAAAGGAAATCACTATTTCAAACTCTCCGAATTTTAGGGGAGATTACAGAGCGATTCATGATGTATAGAATACACATCTTCGAATTACTTCCGCTCAAGTCGTTGCCCCGCCCGTTCGTGACTTTCAATCTCTGCTAATCCTTTTTATTAAATGAACTCGTTATATTAGCCGTTGCTGCAGCGCACAGCACAATTGCAAACAAAATGGAACGATACGAATATTTTAAACTTTTTCATGATATATCGAAGGAAGATTACGACTTATTGATCAAAAAATTAAAGCCAAAATCTTTTAAGAAAGGCGACTTTATAACAGTTCCAGGTCAAATACAAAGTGAACTTTACTTTGTAAAAAGCGGTGTTCAAATTTCTTTCTTTGAAGCTGAGAAGAAAACACACGTAATTGCTTTTACCTATTCGCCTAACTTGTGCGCAATTCCTGAATCGTTTTCCTTTCAAAATCCTTCCAAATACTTTTTGACTTGTCTAACCGATAGCGAATTCGAATTCATTGCCTTTGACGATCTCCAAAAACTTTTTGATCAATCACAACAAATTGAACGTCTTTTCAGACGAATGACGGAAGCAATACTGGCAGGTATGATCAACCGCAATATTGAACTTCACAGTATGACGATTGAAGAGCGTTACAAAACTTTCTGCCAACGCAGCCCACATTTGCTTCAACTTGTTCCGCACAAATACATTGCCTCCTATTTGGGCATTGATCCTACCAATTTCAGCAAGTTGTTTAACACTGTGAAATTCTAATGTTGGTTTAGACCAAGATTAGTTCTCTATAGAGCTAAGACCTTTGCCATAAAAATTTTACAAGTATGGCAAATCATTGGCTAGATAAATCAGAGTATCAGTTTTCATCAAACTATTTTGACATTAACGGACAAAAGTTGCATTACATTGATGAGGGAAGTGGTGAAACTATTTTATTCGTTCACGGAACACCATCTTGGAGTTTTGACTATCGTAACATCATTAAAGAACTAAAACAGAATTACAGATGCATAGCCATCGACCACATAGGTTTTGGACTTTCTGACAAACCCGAACACTACGACTATTCAACGCAAAATCATAGCAAAACATTAGAAGAGTTTGTGCTCAATAATCAATTAAGCAACATAACACTTGTTGTTCACGACTTTGGTGGACCCATTGGATTAAATTTTGCAATTAGACATCCAGAAAAAATTAAAAACCTGATAATTCTAAACTCTTGGTTGTGGAGCAGCGAAAATGATCCGGACTATATAAAATTGAAGAAAATATTAAGAAGTCCTTTACTGCCCTTTCTCTATCGGTACTTAAACTTTTCGCCCAAGTTTATATTACCTCAATCATTCGGCGACACAAAACTTACCAAGCCATTACTGCAGCAATATATTAAACCATTCGCTGACAGGAAACAGCGAAATGGAGCATTGGCATTTGCCAAATCATTGCTCAACGACCAAGCTTGGTTTGAAGAACTTTGGAGCAAAAGACAATCCATTTCTTACAAACCCACCTTATTTGTTTGGGGCATGAAAGACAATATTATAAGACCTCATAACCTTGATAAATTTCAATCTGGATTTAGTAACTGCAAGACATTGAAATTAGACACCTGTGGACATTTTCCCCAGGAAGAACAACCAGAAAAAGTGACAAATGCTATCATTGAATTTTTGGCATCGATTCATCAGAAGAAGAGCTAGACTATATGATTGAACGCCTAAACGGAATAGATTGATGATAATATACATGAGTTAATAAATAACGTCTGACGTTAGCCTAACTAATAACTCCCCGTCAAAACCTCCATATTTATATGAGGATATATTCGCCTTTTTGCATAATCTCCAAACGTCCCAAAAAATCTCTTCATTTCTCTATTCCCGTTCCCTTTCCCTTTCCCTTTCCCGTTCCCGTTCTGATTCTTCGCGTTAGGGATCGCAGCGGAAATCCTTTTGTGAGCGTTAGCGAGCAAAAGATTGCAGCGTAGAGCCCGCCCCCGCGTTAGCGGGGAACGCCCGAAAGAGAATGCGTTGTTATCCCGACCCCGTAGGGTGTCGCATTTTGTGCGGGGGTATTATGTGCGATCCCCTACGGGGTCGATATGACGCACCACCCATTTGCTACAAACGTTGGACCCCTAACGGGGTCTGGCACCGATCCCACAAAGTCGCTCCGTCGCTTTTGTCGCTCGTCGCCTTCAATGTCCCTCAGTCGCTTTTGTCGCTCGTCGCCTATCCCCTATTCCTACTCCTATTCCCTACTCCTACTCCCTTTTCCCTCTCCCCTCGTAATTCAACTTACAAAATTTGCTTAGTAAAAAAGAAATACTTACCTTTGACGTTAGTAACGCAAAGCAGAATTAATGATTAAAAGTTTTGGCGATAAAGAATCTGAAAAAATTTGGAGTGGAAATCGCTCGAAAAAATTGCCAAACGAAATTCAAGATGTTGCGCGACGAAAATTAAGGATGTTAAATAACGCTCAAGACATTAATGACCTTCGAATTCCTCCAGCAAACAAACTGGAGAAATTAAAAGGTGATTTGAAAGAATACCACAGTATTCGAATTAACAATCAATGGCGCATCATCTTTAAATGGACCAACAATGACGCATACGATATAAGTATAGTAGATTATCATTAAAAGTACAGATATGAAAAAGCTCAGAAATATTCATCCTGGAGAAATCCTACTTGAGGAGTTTTTAAAACCAATGGAAATCTCTGCTTATCGTTTGGCAAAGGAAACATTCCTCCCACAAACCCGCATTTCTGAAATTATCAAGGGCAATAGAAGGATTACCGCTGATACGGCGATACGATTCGCTAAGTATTTCGGAACAAGCGCTAAGTTTTGGCTAGGTCTTCAAGATGATTACGATCTTGAAGAAGAAAAAAATCAAAAAGAAAAGGAGTTCAATAACATAAAACCAATAGAAGGAAACGCTGCGTAAAAAACCTATTCTCTTTACACATCTTAAAGAGCGCAAGTCAATGCAATTCTATAACACCTATTTCTGTTAGCCCTTCGTCTCCTTCAAAGTTTTCATAGACGCGTTTCAACTCAAGTTGTTTGACATCCATGCCGTATATTAGTGGCACCCCTTTGGAAGAACTTCGAAACAAATCATATTGCCGCGGTAATTCAGCCCACTCCAAGGTGAACATGTAAGCATCAATGATGATATTGTTACCATCAGTCTTTACAATTAAAATATCATGGAATTCCATTGGACTTTCAGCATATTTTTCTTCTCCACGATAAGTGGTAAGAAATTGATAATACTTAAATACACCCTTGACAGATTCGAAAACGGATTGTGGATTTTGTGCGCTAACAGAGTCCTCAAGACTCTTGTCGATATCTTGTAATTTCACGTAATCAAAATCTGCATGATCCGTTTGTTTTTGGAGAATGAAAATCCTTTTTGAATTCTCATTCGCCGCCCCCTGACCATAGGAGCAATAGGAATATACTATACCAAACCAAATGAGAAAAATAGTTTTCATCTCGCTTTTCTAATTATAATCATTCACTTCAAATATATGCCCCCGTCCCTCCGTCGCTTCCCCTATTCATTCTCCTACCCCCTACTCCTACTCCCTACTCCTATCCCCTATTCATTCCCCCCTCGCCCCTCTCATTCGCTACAAACGTTGGACCCCTAACGGGGTCTGGGATCCATCCCACAAAGTCGCTCCGTCGCTTTTGTCGCCCGTCGCCTTCAATGTACCTCCGTCGCTTCACCCTTTCCCTATTCCCTATTCCCTATTCATTCTCCTACTCCTATCCCCTACCCCCTATCTCCTATTCCCCTATCGCTTTCACCAAAGCTACTGCTTTTGGTGCCATAAAAAGGGATTGATAAATGTCTCAAAAGTTTCGCGATGATCTACTCCTCCCGATTGGTTATAATAAGTCCAAATTCCAAAAGGTTTTGAAATAGGCTTGATACAATCCATCATGAATTTCTTTCCATCCAAATCATACCTCACTTCCTGAGTCGAATCCATGGCTGCGGCATAATATCCATCAATCTTTAATTGTCCGTCAGGATAATAATACTGATAAGAACCTACTTTACAATAACTGCTTGCTGGTTGTGCTTCAATCAATGCGATGTTATAACTCTCCTTAAGCCGTCCATTCTCATAAAAATGCTGCCACTGTCCTATTGGATTATCCTCATAGTAATGCCCGATTGTTTTTATGCTACCCACTTCATAATACTCTATCCATTTACCGAATCGACTATAGGAATCAGTATATACCCTCCCCGCGAAAGAGCCTTCTACGAGGAGCTTATTTGTCTTTTTATTGTAATGCCGATATATCTCTACATCACGACTAATAAAGCACAAAAGATTAGTGTCTGCTTTTGGACTAAACCAATATCCACCAGAATCCGCTCTATAATTCACAATCAAATCAGGCACTATGAATGTTCCAAAGCAAGGGATATCCTCTTGACTACTTGCGGTCTTAGAAAAAACAATAACAATCAAAACTATGAGCAACTTAATCTTCATCTCCACATCACTTTTTAATTATGTATCTAGCCATTTTGATTTGCGCGACTCTCCTCATTGACTCAAACTTCTCTTTCTCAACGGGATCTGTGGTACTATCAATTAACTCCTCATTAACAGGCAAGTTCCTTACTTTTTCCATAACTCTACCATGAATGAAGAATATCGCGCCATCCTGAGCTGAACAACTTCGTCCACTAAATAGAAATAGAATTAATAAAGAATTTAGAAAAATTTGTCTTAGGCCATAAATCAAATTGAACATTACAGTATAATTCAAAATTTCAGCATTTATTATCATTCACATCAAATATCTCCCCCCGTCCCTCAGTTGCTTTTGTACTATTCCCTCTTCCTATTCCTACTCCTATTTCCTATTCCCTCGCCGCTCTCATTCGCCCCACGCCCCTCACCCCTCTCATTCGCTACAAACGTTGGACCCCTAACGGGGTCTGGCATCAATCCCACAAGGTCGCTCCGTAGCCTTCAATGTACCTCCGTCGCTCAGTCGCTCCGTCGCTTTTGTCGCTCGTCGCCTATTCCTATTCCTATTTCCTATTCCCTATCCCCTATTCCTATTCCCTACTCCCTACTCCTATTCCCTTTCCCCTCACCCCTCCCAAATAAAATGAACCCCCGTCTCTTCAATTATAATTTCATCCTTTCGCTGCAATTTGAATATGTTATCTGGATTTCCTAAAATTATGCCTCCAAGGATTAGCACTATTCCTGCAGTAACAAGCAAAAAGGCTGAGATCCTTTTTGAAAGATGAATGGGTACTATGAAACGGTGAAAACCATATACCACCAAAAACCAAAAACTAAAATAGATGACAATATCTGCGATGAATTCTAAAGAGTAAATCTGAAGCGACATGGAAGTGTGCCAACCCCTACAAACATAAGGAAAAGGAAAACCCTTCAACACTTCATGCGGCCCATCAATAAACGCCACATACCACCACTTTGTGACTGTCACAAACGATATAATCGTCAATGGTAAAACAAGTTTCCAAATGAGTTGTATCATATACGAATATAATTCAGAATTCGCAACTAACAATTCGCAAGGACTAATTCGCAAGGACCAATTCGCAAGGACCAATTCGCAAGGACCAATTCGCAAGGACTAATTCTAGAATCCTACATTGCGAATTTCCAATTGCGAATCTCTTGTTCAGAATCAGAGTATATTCACTTCCCGCTCGAGAGTGATATTGAACTTGCTTTGAATGTCAGCAATGATCGCCGAACTCAATTCGTACAACTCACGCCCAGTCGCACCTCCGTGATTGACCAACACCAAGGCTTGTCTGTCATGCACTCCATGTGTACCGAGCTTCTTGCCTTTCCAACCCGCCTGCTCGATCAACCAACCCGCCGGCACTTTCGCTATTTCTTCATCGATAGGATACAACGGCACTTGCGGATGTGTCTTTTTAATTTCATTGATAACATCATATCTCACCACAGGATTCTTGAAAAAACTTCCCGCATTTCCCAACTTCTTTGGATCCGGCAATTTTGATGTGCGTATCGCTATCACGGCTTGACTGATGGCCTTTATGGTCATCTTCTCCAATTTCATTTTATCCAACTCCTCTTGTATCGCGCCATAATCTGTTTTAAAAATAGGACGCTTGCGCAAACGGAATGTGACGTTCAAAATAATCCACTGATCCTTTTCCTTATTCTTAAAAACACTTTCACGATAACCGAATGAACATTCGGTAGCGTTGAATTCCCTCACCACATGATCTTTCACGTGAAAGGCTTCCAATGCATGAAAAACGTCTTTTATTTCCACTCCATAAGCTCCAATATTCTGCATTGGACTCGCTCCCACATTTCCTGGAATAAGAGACAAATTCTCAACACCTGCCCATTCATTCTTGATACAATGCAAAACGAACTGATGCCAATTCTCGCCTGCTTGAGCCTTCACATAAAAATATTCGTTGTCTTCGCCTACAAGATCAACTCCCTTCAAGCGATTCAGCAAAACAGGTCGCTCTATATCTTTAGTGAAAAGTACATTGCTACCCCCGCCCAAAATGAGAGGATTTTCAGATCGATAAATATCTTCGCTCAATACTGCTCGAATATCTTCCAGGGTATTCGCTACAGTAAAATATTTTGCAGTGACGTCAATACCAAATGTATTGTACATCCGCATCGAAACGTTATGTTCTATGTTGATTGACATGAGCCAAATTTATAGATTATACTTGGATGCGCTCTTTCTCAGCGGCACACATACTAACAAAACTTTCAAAAGCCTCCTCACCAATCACCTCATACATTTCCGAGGCAGCATCAAGGATATCACAAATCATAACGCGCTCAGGAAGAATAGTGGCTTTTACTTCATTAATCCAATACTTTCCGCCCATCGTGCCCACTTCGGTCATCTCGGAATTGCTATGTACCTTATAGTAATTTTTACCATTACTCAACCTTCTAAATTGTGGAAAAGTAGTATTTGAATCCATGGGCTTGTGCTGTTTCTTTGTAAAAACTCGCGAAAGGTAAGACGCTATGACCCCTTTTCTTCAAACCATTGCACAACAGATCATTGAGAAGCACGCAACTCAGCTTTCCGAACTTATTATCGTGGTTCCGGGAAAGCGTGCAGGCTTATTTTTAAGAAGATATTTGGCGCGCGAATTAGGTCGTTCTTTTCTTGCTCCAACCATTCTTACCCTTCCCGATTTTGTCTCCCGCCTCATGGGCAAGTCCACCACCGCAAAACTGGACTTACTATTATTGCTCTACAACGTTTACAAGCAGCGCATGGGAACGGATGCAGAGAGCTTCGACGCATTCTCAAAATGGGGCTCCACGGCTCTTTCCGATTTTGGCGATATTGAACAAGCCCTTGCCAGCGGCAGCTCCCTATTCAAAGATTTGCGCGATATCAAGGAAATTGAAAATTGGAGTTTCAATCAAAATCCTCTCACAGAAACGCAAAACTCATATCTCGAATTTTGGAATCAGCTCGGCACGATATACAGCGATTTCAGAGATGCGCAACTGACCAAGGAGAAGTTTAGCTACGCTTTGCTTTGCAACCTTGCCGCAAAAGGCACGCCCGCGCAAATGCTCGACACACAAGTGCCCATGGTATGGTTCGTAGGTCTGTCCAACCTTTCCAAGGCAGAGTCAACCATTACTAGAAAATTAAAAGATGCTGGAAAGGCTATCATCCGCTGGGATGCAGATCACTACTATTTTGATAATCCCGACCATGAAGCAGGCGATTTCATTCGCCGCCACAGTGAAAAATCCGACCTCATTATTGGTCATGATTTCACCGCGACTCCGAAGCAAATAAATATTTATACCACCACCACTCCCTACAGCCAAGCGCTGCTTATTCGCGACCTCGTAGCGGCAATGCCCAAAGACTCTTTTGAAAATACTGCTATCGTTGTTGCAGACGCTTCTCTTTTGATTCCATTGGTAAAAAATCTACCACAGATTGATGCCAAAATCAACATCGCCCTTGGTTATCCCCTCAAGCAAACAGCGGTGATGAAATTGTTGAAGAGCCTTCTCTTTCTTCACATGCCCGCTCCCGGCAAGGAGAAACGCGGATTATATTACAAAGCCCTTCTTAGAGTCATTGAACAACAGTCGCTCTTCAATTATATATCCAGTGACATCAAGAAAATAAGAACGGATATAGCTAAAGAAAAAAGAATCTATATCAAGGCCGATCAATTCGATGAATTCGTAAGTCGCTATCCATCACTATCCAAACTAAAGTTTCTTTTTTCAGAAGAAAACCGAACGCCCATTCGGTGGATACAAAATGTGCTTCAGCTCATTGATGAATTGCTCATTCAGGATAGCGCAGAACAAGATGAATTCGAAACAGAAGCATTGCTTCGCGCACAAGAATTACTTTCTGAAGTAGCAGTAATCTTCGCTGAAGGACATCATTTAGAAGAAATGAAGTCCCTTCAAACCATTATCCAACAGCTACTGGCAGGCGAGAGCATCACCTTTACTGGCGAGCCTTTGGAGGGATTGCAAATACTGAATATGGTGGAAACGCGCGCACTCGATTTCGAACATATCATTGTCATCGGGGCGAATGAAGACATGTTCCCTGGAAATCTTAGCGATCAATCACTCATTCCTTTTGATGTAAGAAAATTGTTTGACCTTCCAGTTGTAAAAGATAAAGAAGCGACCTATGCCTATACTTTATATCGATTGCTGCAAAGGGCTTCCAGAATCGATTTCCTTCATTCATCTATCACCTCCGATTTCAAAGGCACCGAACAAAGCAGATACATCACACAATTGGAGTTAGAGCTTCCATCCAAATCATCCTTTGCTACCTTCCATAAAATCAATTCTTCACTTTCAAACAAAGTGGATGATAAACTAGAAGTGTCGATTCCCAATGATGATTTTTCTAAAGAAAGAATTAAAACACTTTGGGCGAATGGCATTTCTCCATCCGCCATTAACAAATACATTCAGTGTCCGCTTGATTTTTACTATCGCTATATTCTCGGACTTGGCGAGGAAGAAGAGATTGAGGAAAATATATCTGCCTCTACATTCGGTAGCGTTGTACACGACGTATTGGAAGGATTTTTTAAAAATTACATTGACTCTTTTCCAACAAAAGAGGACCTTCAGAATTTCAAAGAACGGATTGATAAAGAATTAGAGGAAGCTTTTTCACGCCACTATGGACTGGGCGATATTCATTATGGTGAAAATTATCTTCAATTCTCAGTAGCAAAGAAGATGTTGGAAAAAATCATTGAGTTTGAATTCACCGAGATAGACCGTTTAGCGCGCGAATCGAAGAAAAACCGAATCCTCGAAATCGAGGCCACATTGCAAGCCGTAATACCACACGATAAACACAATGTACCTTTTGAAATGCGCATCAAAGGAAAAGCAGACCGCATTGACGAGGAAGCTGGGCTTATTCGTATTATAGATTATAAAACAGGAAAGGTTGATCCGAAAGATGTGAAGATATCGGAAAAAACAGAAAGCATTTTCGACGTCAGAAAATCAAAGCTCATTCAGCTCCTATTTTATGCCTATATGAGAGCGCAAACGGGTACCGCACCTGAGAATATCAGCGTTGCGCTCTTTTCACTCAAGAATTTTAAAAGTGGTTGGATTACTCTTGAAACAACAGACGGCGAGTCCTTGAATCAAAAAATCTTGGATGATTTCGAACATCAATTAGCTTTGCAGGCGCTCGAAATGTTTGAATTGGATGTATTTGAACATAACGAAGACAGCAGATTTTGTGAATATTGCAATCGATAAATGAAGAAGGTTCTCGTCATCACCTATTATTGGCCACCCAGCGGTGGAGGCGGCGTGCAGCGTTGGCTCAAAATGTCAGCCTTTATGAAATCCAATGGTTGGGAGCCCATCATTTATACACCTTCCAATCCCGCTTTTGATGTGAAAGATCCTTCGTTGATGAAAGATGTGGATCCAAATATTCAGGTAATCAAAACCCCCATCTTCGAGCCGGTAGAAGTATTCCAGAGCGCATTCAAGTTGGTTGGAAAAAAACCGCCGCAACAAAAAGACTTTATTTCAGAACGCAACTCTTCACTTTTTCAACGAGCCGCCACCTATATCCGCGGCAATTACTTCGTTCCAGACCCCCGCGTAACCTGGGTTTCGCCTTCGGTAAAGTTTTTAAAAAAATATTTGAAAGAAAACCCGGTAGATGCCATCATTTCGACGGGACCGCCCCATAGCATGCATCTCATTGCGATGCGCTTGAAAAAGATTTTCCCCAAAGTGCAGTGGGTAGCGGATTTCAGAGATCCATGGAGCGAATGGGATTTATTGGATGTATTAAAAACAAAAGAGGCAGCGAGAAAAAAACATCGTCGCCTCGAACGTGAAGTGCTGCAAAGCGCAGATCTAACCGTAAGCATTTCTCCATATCATGTCGATCGTTTGATTGCTCTGGGAGCCAAGCGCTGCGAACTGATAAATAATGGTTACGATCATCGTGATTTTTTGAACGCAAAAAAAATCACCACTGATAAATTTGTTATTCGTCACTTAGGCAGCGTTGACGAATTGCGCGACCCTCGGCCAATGATGAACGCCATTGCCGATTTGATTCGTGAAAAAAATGTGCTACAGGAAGATATCTCCGTTGAATTCATCGGTCCTGTAAACAATAGTTTTAGACAGTATATAGAAAACGATGCAGCATTGGCAGCCATCACCAAATTCGCGCCTGCCGTGCCTCACAGCGCTGTGGTAGAATTGTATTGTTCTTCGACATTACTATTGCTCATACTTGCACACACCGATATCGCAGCAGGCAATATGCCTGGTAAGATGTATGAATACATGGCGAGCGGCACTCCCATTCTTGGTATCGGGCCTGAAGATGGCGATGCGGCAGCCTTGTTGCACCAAACCAATTCAGGTAAAATAATCGATCGCCTGCACCATGACAAAATCAAAGTGATGCTTCAAGAGCATTATTTAAGTTGGAAAAAAGGCGAAATGATTATCACAGAAAAAGCTCCCGATTATAGCCGCGAAGCGCTAACTCGCAAGTTTTGTAGCCTTCTTGGCTTTTCGAATTCCTGAATTGAGATCGAATCCGAGCAACACAATCATGCTGTTAAAATTCAACCAAATCAACAGCACCATCAGCGTTCCCAGTGAACCATAGAGCTTATTGAATTGAGCGAAATTGTTTACGAAATATGCAAATCCTAAAGAAGCGATAACGAAGAAAATGGTAGCGAAGGTCGTTCCCACATTGAAAAATCTCCAACGACGGCGCTTCTTTCCGTTGCCCACATTGTAGAGAGTACTAATCACCGTGTAAATCAAAAACACGGAAATAATCCATTTAGCGAAGTTTAAAATCGGGATATAGTTGATACTGCCAATGATTCCTTTATCGTGCAGATACTCAAATGCGATTCCGCTAAAAATAATCAGTGAAACCGCCACAATCATAATGAGCCCCAATACAAAAATCAATACAATAGACGCCAACCGCATCATGATGATATTACCTCTTTCTTCTATGAAAATACTCTCATTGAACCCAAGTAGAATCGCATTGATACTGCTAGAGGCGTAGTAAATCAAGAGAATAAAACCGACAGACAACAATGCGTTGTGCTTTTTATTAATCAAGTCATCAAGTGTACTCTCAAACAAAGAAAACGTGTCACCTGGGAAAAAACCGCGAATGCTATCGAAGAGGCTTTCCTGAAAATTGGGCACAGGAATATGCGGAATCAATGAGAGCAATAAAATGATGGCCGGGAAAAAAGCGAGGAATATGCGGAAAGAGATTGCTGCGGCGCGCGTTGGCAAATGCCCTTCTGTTATCCCTTCAACGAAAAATTTCAATACATACCACAACGAGAGACCTTCAAATCCAGGAGGGTGAATATTATCAAGCGAGCGAACAATCTTTCGCACGCCTTTCATTTTTGGTATTCTTTGAAAAAAATTCTCTGCCATAAAACTTTTACTTCACTGCTTTCAAACTCAAGTCAAGACTTTTGATTTGATGTGTCAAAGCGCCCATTGAAATATAATCAACGCCCGTTTCGGCATACGCCACCACATTCCCTTCGTGAATACCGCCACTGGCTTCTGTTTGCACGCGACCATTGATATACTCGACAGCTTCTCTCATTTGTTCAACCGTAAAATTATCGAGCAAAATTCTAAATGCCAATCCATTTTGTAAAATCAACTTGACATCTTCTAACGAGCGCGCCTCCACCTCGACTTGAAGGGTTTTATTATTGGTTTCTAAATACTCTTTGATTTTTGAAAGCGCTTCATTCACGCCCCCAGCATAGTCGATGTGATTATCTTTCACCAAAATCATATCGTACAATCCTATGCGATGATTGACACCTCCACCGAGCACCACAGCGCGTTTTTCGAAATAACGAAATCCGGGCGTTGTTTTGCGTGTATCGAGGAGTTTGCATTTTGTATGTGAAATCATGGAGGTAATCTTGGCAGTCTGCGTTGCGATTCCGCTCATACGTTGCATGATATTGAGAGCAAGGCGCTCTGCCGTGACGATGCTCTGCGATTTTCCGGTCACAAAAAAAGCAACATCACCGTGTTGCACTTTTGCTCCATCATGGAGTATTTGTTCAAATTTCAAATCTGCGTCAATCAGTTCGAATACGCGCTTAGCGATATCGATACCTGCAATGATTCCATTGTCTTTTACCAAAAGTCTTGCTTTGCCCGTGGCACTCGCAGGAATGGTAGAAAGGCTGGTATGATCTCCATCGCCGACATCCTCTGCGATAGCATATTTTAAAAACTGGTCTAGGTCAAAATTCTCCATGCCACGAAGATACAAAAACGGGCAGGCGCGCGGGTTTGAATTACCCTTCTATCTTCAATTGTTTGATCTGCCAGCCATTTCCTACTTTCTTCATAAAGAAAGTAACGCGGTAATTGCCTTTAGCAGTAACAAGATCACCAATTCTGTATTGATCATCGAGCTTAGAGGTACCTTGGTGTTTGATTGTAAAACCTTTTACTGGGTTTTGGGAAAAGAACGTAGCCATTACCGATTTGGCATCTGCTGCGCTATATGCATTGCTTTCTTCCTTCAATTCAACCTCCACCGTGCTCATGAAAAATGCTGAAAGTGCATTGGCATCCCCTTTTTTAAGGGCATCCGAGACTTGCGGAGTGATATCAGTTTGAGCGAAACTGAAGAGGGTGCAAGCAGATAAAAAGATGGCAAGTACGTATTTCATGGTACGATAATAATAATTTTTTTGACCGACGCGCAAGCTACAATCATCAAGCCAAAGCACTATAAATTCTGAATTCTGAATTCAGAATTTGGAATCCTATGGGTGTAAAGCAAAAAGCCGATCCTAGGAATCGGCGCCATGCTATATAAAGTGAGGATTCTCTTAGTTCTCTGCTGTTTCTTTTTCCATCACCACTTTACCCTTGTAGTAAAGTTTTCCTTCGTACCAGTGAGCACGGTGGAACAAGTGAGGCTGACCTGTAGTTGGGCAAGTTGAAACGTTAGGAGCTTCAATCTTGTAGTGAGTCCTACGCTTCGCCTGGCGAGTTTGGGAAATTCTGTGTTTGGGATGTGCCATTTCAGTAGGTATTTATCTATTTATTCTTCTTCTTCATCATCGAGGGGATCATTCTCCTCGAATTGTAAATTTTTTAAAGCTGCCCATTCGTCTCTGCTATCGCTATCGACCGCGTATTTTTTGTACGCTGCCAATACCTCTTGATTGCATTCAGCTTCGGTGGCGTGAACATGCCTTGCTGGGAGCGCCAGATGGGCATATTCATAGAGATATTGGGATACATCCACCGCGTTTTCGCTAGGACCGAGCACCAATATATCTTCGTCAGTGTGGCCTGTTTCGTCACCAAACTTTACAATCAACCTTTCTTTCGATTGGATGGGTTGTGAGAATGGGTCACCACATCGATCACAGAGCAACCTCACCTCTCCCTTCAAACTGAAATCAAGTACCATCAAAGTGCCTTGTTTTTCAAACTGAAGTTCTACCGCGATGTTAGATTCTGTAATCTCCGAATACTCAAATGCCTCAAAGAACGTCTCCGTAAGAGTAAAGTCATACAAGTGTGTTCCCACCTTGAGTCCCAAAAAGGGAATCTGATATTCCTTCAATGCCTTCACCCTACGGATTTTTTTGGGACGGCAAATATACGAAGAAAAACGAATTTACCAACAATTTTCTCCACACCCCTACTACCCCATTATCCTATTACCCTATTACCCTATTACCTTATTATCTTATTATCTTATTATCCTATTACCTAGATATGTATCGCTCTCTTATCAGTCGCATCGAGCGCTGCCTCGCGGAAGCTTTCGGTAAATGTGGGGTGAGCGTGACTAATACGGGCGATATCCTCAGCGCTGGCGCGGAATTCCATTGCCACCACCGCCTCAGCGATCATGTCGGCACAACGAGGGCCAATCATATGAACGCCTAGAATTTCATCGGTTTCTTTATGAGCTAATACTTTAATCAAACCATCCGTATCCATGCTCGCGCGAGCGCGGCCGCTGGCCTTGAAGGGGAATGAACCAACCTTATAAGGAGTGCCGTCTGCCTTGAGCTGCTCTTCGGTATAACCCACAGAAGCTACTTCTGGCCATGTGTAAACTACTCCTGGAATCAAATTATAGTTGATATGCGGCTTTTGACCTGCGATAACTTCCGCCACGAATGTTCCCTCTTCTTCTGCTTTGTGAGCGAGCATTGCGCCTTTTACCACATCACCAATGGCATAAATACCCGCCACGTTGGTTTGAAGGTGGTGATCTACCTCCACTCTTCCGCGCTCGTCCATCTTCACTCCTGCCTTCTCCAATCCGAGGTTGTCGGTATATGGGCGGCGTCCTACGGCCACGAGCACGTAGTCACCTTCGAGCACCAATTCTTCACCCTTCGCATTGTCCGCTTTCACAGTCACGGTCTTGCCCTTGGCAGTAACTTCTTTCACCTTATGAGAAAGGTAAAAATCAAAACCTATTTTCTTCAACGACTTCTGCAATTCCTTACCCATGGTGCGATCCATCGTTGGAATGATGCTATCCATATATTCCACTACTGAGATCTGAGAGCCGAGGCGGCCATACACTGAACCCAATTCGAGACCTATCACACCGCCACCAATGATGATCATGTGTTTCGGAACTTCGTCAAGTTTCAAAGCTTCAGTGCTCGTAATAACACGCTTTTTATCAATATTGATAAAAGGCAATGATGCCGGCTTGGAACCGGTCGCGATAATCACGTTCTTAGCGCCAATCTGTTCTACCGAACCATCGTCTTTGGTGATAGCAACAGTGCGCGCATCCACGAAAGAGCCGTGGCCGTGATAGACATCAATTTTATTTTTTTTCATTAAAAAATCAATCCCCTTGGTAGTCTGGTCCACAACACCCTGTTTGCGGGCAATCATCTGAGGAAGATTAATTTTTGGGGCCGACTTGAGGTCGATGCCATGCTCTGCAAAAGTGTGCACCGCTTGATGATAATGTTCGGAGCTGTCCAAAAGAGCTTTAGAAGGAATACATCCGACGTTTAGACAAGTGCCGCCGAGAGTATTGTAGCGTTCAACAATAGCAGTTTTCAAACCCAACTGCGCCGCGCGAATGGCTCCCACGTACCCACCAGGTCCAGAGCCGATTACTACTACATCGTATTGATTCATGCCGCAAAGATAGATAAAACGAAAAGGATGAATGAGGAGATTTTGACGCTCCTTTATTCAGTTGAATTGTTACTATTTCAACATAAAAAACTACAGTCAGCGCCACTATGATACGCCGCGAGAATTTATTTCATCTCTAGTTAATTAACCTTAAAAATAAATTGACAAATTCTTCGTTGTCGGATTCCAAATCTTAATTAATTTGAAAAATTACATTCTCATGATTGGAACAGCCTTGCTTGCTTCCATATTCTCTTGCACAACAGAGGAAACCACTTCAATTGATTCTACGCAAATATGGACTGGTTATTCAGTGTTTTACGATAAGACTGAAAATAAAACCTATGTTACTGCAAGCTTTTCTTTCAAGCATAGCTTAAACGAGCCAATTGTTTTAGCTGATGGAAGCTCAGTTCTCTTTAACAATGAAGAATTACCTTTTCTCGGAGTTTCAACAGGCTATCAAAAAGTCTTTGATGGATTCATTAATACCGGAACATTCACATATATAGACTCAGAGGGAAATCGTTTCGTGAATGAGGTTCCGGTGATAGAAGAAATCAGTTGGCCAGAACAAGCTCTAATTATGCAAAGAGGGACCGATTATACTCTTAACTGGCAAGGCACACCACTAAACAACAATGAGAATGTGAGCGCTACAATTGGTAGAACTTGGTTTACAGTATTATCGGCAGAGGCCACATCCGTTGTATACAAAGGTGAAGAGCTAACTAAGCTTCAATCTGGCACCTATGAAGGCGCATTATATAGAAATTGTAACACGCCTGCACCACAAGCTCCAAGTGTCGGGGGAATGATATATACCAAATACACAGCCGAAACTAAAGAGATACAATTGGTGAATTGATTGAGTAGCCTCAAACATTAAAAAGCCCTCCATGCGAGGGCTTTTTTATAGTTCCACCATAGGGTCCCAAAAGTGTTTTTGAAAATCGATGATGCAATCGTTCTCGACCCGAATGCCCTCCTTTTCAAGTAAGGCTTGCATCATTTCTGGAGGGGAAAAGTGAATTTTACCAGTAAGCAAACCCTGACGATTCACAACCCTATGTGCAGGCACAGGAGGTTCGGCATTGAATGAGGCATTCATCGCCCAACCGACCATACGGGCGCTCATTCCTGTGCCGAGATATTTAGCGATCGCACCATAGCTGGTAACGCGGCCTTCAGGTATCAAACGCGCTACATCATGCACGTCTTCAAAAAAACTTCCCGCTCTTTTCATTGTGCACAAATATGACTATATTCGTTTTAAAATTAAAAGCCATGAATTCTAAAATTTACTTTTCGCTTTTTATTCTTTCCATTTTCTTCCCATTACTTTTCATTGCGTGTGTGGCCTATGACATCTCGACGCTCACTACCGCTCCATTGCTCTTAGCATCATTCATGCTGGTGAGTTTGTGGATTTATGCAATTATCGATGCGGTTCGAACAAAGAATACTAATCCTTTGTGGATAATTGCCCTGCTTTGCTGCAGTATGATTGCTACGATTGTTTACTGGTATAAAAAATATAAAAACGCTTCAGTCGTTACGAGCTAATTTTCCAATCTGTATGAAGCCCTTCTCCATTACCTTAGTTTTTTATTTTCTCAGCCTTTTCGCATCTTCTCAGTATTACGAAACACCTGAGGAAGAATCAACTCCACTTCTCACCATTACAGATATTAATATTTCAGGAGGTAGTTGGACCGTTCGCCCAATGTCAGAGGGAAGAGATGATTTTGAAAGTTTAGCGCCGAATAGCAACCTCCTATCCATGAATCTCGATGGATTCAGTTTTACACCCAACGATAACTTTGTTTCAAACGCTGCTGCGAACCTAAGTCTGGGTTTCAATATTCGAAGCAATTGGAAGGAAAAATTTGGACAACGGGTGCGAATAGGATTTTCCTCTTCAAACTCTACTCTGTTTTCTGGCCTTTATTCAAAAAGAGACCGCTTTCCTTACGACACACTGACATCGTCAAGTTCCGGGACAATTCAGGTGTTAGATTCAATTCGTAGCCAAAACCTCATTCTTACTTATCAGAACCGAAGCATACTAATTGAAGCAACATATCTAGCTGTGTTGAATCCAATGAATCGCTGGTCCTTTTATACAGGATTAGGAATTGGTGTTGGATGGACTGTAAATGCCGAAACCAACCTTGAATACACGGTTAATTGGAATACTGAATCAACAAGTTCGGGAAATTTCACCAGTTTCAATAATAGTACTCGGAATTTAGTCCAAACAGAATTTTTTAGAAATAAAAGATCCTTCGCGATGACGACATCCTTGCCGATTGGAGTCAATTTTAGAATTGGTAAAAAACGTCAGTTTTGGCTTCCTTTCCAACTCTTTTATGAGATACAACCAACAGTAAGAATTAATGATATTCCAGAAGTCGGGGTTATTACACATCTACCTGTAATCCAAAACTTTGGATTAAGGGTCACGATTTAGTGTTAAGAGTATTTATACGCAGTATTTCTATAAAAAAGAATACTACATTTGATTCTGCTCTTGACAAATGCTCTACTTCAGACAAGATACCGGAATCGTATTAGAAGAACAACTTCGAAAAACGAATGAGATTCTCGAACTATCGGGCCAAATGGCATTGATAGGAACATGGGAACTTGATCTGATTCATCAAAAGCTCTTTTGGTCACCTGTTACAAAAAAAATCCATGAGGTCTCTGAGGACTTTGTTCCAGATTTAAATACAGCAATTAATTTTTATAAAGAAGGTGAGTCTCGTAAAGCGATTGAACGCGCCGTGAATCATACGATCAAGACTGGCGAGGCATACGATATCGAACTCATCATCACTACACCGTCAGGCAAAGAAAAATATGTAAGAGGGATTGGAAAAGCTGAGTTTAAAATGGGACGTGCTGTTCGACTTTATGGAACATTTCAAGACATAACTGAATCTAAAAAAGCAGAGCAGAATCTCAAAGCCCTTTCCGACCAATATCAGCTCGCTATCGAAGGTAGTAACGATGGAATTTGGGATTGGAATATTGAAACAAACGAAGCATTCCTATCCAAGAGATGGAAATCCATGTTGGGTTATGAAGACCATGAGTTAACCAATGAATTTCACACCTTTTCGTCGCTTATTTTTGAAGAAGATAGAGATAAAGTTTATCAAGTACTTCAGCAATATTTGAATAAGAAAACAAATGTGTACGAAGTCGAAATTCGAATGAAACATAAGAACGGTTCGCTCCGTTGGATTCTAGCAAGAGGTGTAGCACTCTGGGGACCCGACGGCACCGCTTACCGAATGGCAGGCTCTCATACCGATATTCATGAGAAAAAGATAAAAGAAGAAGAATCCAAACTTCTGCTCCAACTTTCTCAAAAGCAGAACGACCGTTTACAAAATTTTGCACGGATCGTTTCGCACAACCTCAGATCACATTCAGGAAATCTTCAAACTTTACTAGACTTTTTAGAAAGCGATTTTCCACATGCAATGCACTCTGAGACTGGTATCATGCTCAAAACCGCGTCTTCACGATTGCAGGAAACGATTCAACATCTGACCGAAGTCGCCGTAATCAATCTCAACGAGACACAGGAAATCAATAGCGTCAATCTAAAAAAATCTGTGCAGCGAGCGCTTGAAAATCTTCAAGGCATAATTGTGCTCAATGATATTGAAGTAATAAATGAAATACATCAAGATGAGTTTGTGAGTGGGATAAACGCATACGTCGATAGTATGATTCTAAATGTTATCTCCAATGCAATCAAGTATCGTTCACCAGATAGAAAAGGGAAAATCAGAATTCGCACAAACACTGTTCGCCTTTTCAAAACACTGATTATTGAAGACAATGGCGTAGGTATAGACCTTGAAAAACATAAGGATAAAATTTTTGGACTATACAAAACATTCCACGAACACCCTGATGCACGTGGCATTGGACTATTCATGACTAAAAATCAAATCGAAACGATGGGAGGAAGTATTGAAGTGAAAAGTAAACTCGGTGAGGGCTCTACTTTTCTTCTGAACTTTCGATATCAGCCTCTGTGATTCTCTTATAAAGCTCGCTCTCTTTCATACTGGGAAGTATTACCATAGAAAAATGATAAATGGGAGAGTAAAAAATCGACTTCTCTTTTTGTTCCTCGGGAATCAATCCAGTTTTTTGATCAAAAGAATGAAAGACGATAAACAATACAGACAGCGTCAACACTGTTTTTGAGAGCGAAAAGAACGCACCTCCTATTTGATTCCAAGTTTCTGCTCCACCTGCCTTGAGAGTTTTCGTTAGCAGTTTTCCTAGCAGATAAATACCGATAATCACAATCACCATCACCGACACAAAGGAGATGATTGGCATGTAAGAGTTCTTCGTATCCATCTTATCTCGCATGAACTCCGTAAACCAATCACTGAGATGAATACCAGCATAGATTCCCACAAAAATGGCAAGCATGGAAAACAATTCCATCACAAAACCATTCTTCCAGCCGCGCCAAATGGCCAATAAGAGAATGATAACAATAATGATATCGATGTAACTCACCATGATAGCGAAACTACACGCTACCTGGTTTCAATCACGTTCAATGAAAAAAGAATGTTAACACTCAGCCGTGAATCCTGCTTCCTCAGATTGGCTTGACAGGTACGCGCAAATCGATGGTGAAATTATCACCTACAGAAAAGCCAAAGAAGTTTCCTTCAATTCCGTACTCATTGCGATTCACAACGAATTTGCCTTCGAACAATCCGTTGTTTCCATCCTTTTTAAATATAAATGGAATCGATACATCTTTCGTTGTTCCGTGCAAAGTGAGTTTACCTTTCACCAAATACCCCACACCAACCTTTTCAAATGAAGAAGATAGGAATTTGATTTCTGGATACTTTTCTACATCAAACCAACTGTCTCCACGAGCATGCTTATCCTTTGTATCATTTCCTGTTTTAATAGTATTGGCTTTTACAATCACATCAAATTTGGACTTTCCCAAATCTTTCTCATCGAATACAATAGTGCCGGAAAGCCCTTGAAACGTGCCTTCTGCATTCTTTCCAGAAAATTTAATTGAATAATCGCTGCTAATCCCCCAATTGAACTGGAGCAGGCTAAAAGAAAAAAAGGCCATCGATGAGATGGCCAAGAGCATATACTTCATCGAGAATAAATTTATTCTCAATAAAACCCAAACCTGAGAAATTAGTTCTCAGGTTTGATAGTTGCCATTAAATATTCTCTATTCATGCGAGCAATATTCTCCAAGCTGATATTCTTGGGGCATTGTACTTCGCATGCACCGATATTCGAACAGTTACCGAATCCTTCTTCGTCCATTTTCTTAACCATGTTGAGTACACGCTCTTTGCGCTCTACCTGACCTTGAGGAAGGAGTGCATACTGCGACACTTTCGCCGAAACGAAGAGCATAGCAGAGCCATTTGGACAAGTAGCCACGCATGCACCGCAACCAATACAAGTGGCAGCGTCAAATGACTTATCCGCATCCTCTTTCGGAACTGGGATTGCGTTGGCATCCAATGTACGACCGCTGGTGTTAACAGAAATAAATCCTCCAGCTTGTTGGATACGATCGAAGGCGCTTCTGTCCACCATCAAATCCTTGATCACGGGGAAACCTGCGCTTCTCCAAGGCTCGATATAGATAGTATCGCCATCTTTAAAAGAACGCATGTGCAATTGACAGGTCGTTACACCGCGGTTTGGACCGTGTGCCTCACCGTTGATGAACATGCTGCACATACCGCAAATACCTTCACGACAATCGTGGTCAAACGTCACCGGATCATCACCTTTCTCGATGAGTTGGTAGTTCAACACATCCATCATCTCGAGGAATGACATGTCTTCAGAGATATCTGAAACTTTGTACTCCACAATTTTACCTTCATCTTTGGCACTCTTCTGACGCCAAACTTTCAATGTGAGATTCATTGCCATGTCTTTATTATTTATAAGAACGTGCAGAAACTTTTATGTTTTCGTACACCAAATCTTCTTTAGTTAATTTTGGATTGCTTGGATCACCCGTGAATTCCCACGCTGCTACATACATGTAGTTGTCGTCATCACGAAGTGCTTCACCTTCTTCTGTTTGATATTCTTCACGGAAGTGACCACCACAACTTTCTTTTCTATCAAGAGCATCGAGACACATCAACTCACCGAGTTCGATGAAATCAGCAACACGCGCTGCCTTTTCCAACTCGGGGTTCATACCTACCATTGAGCCAGGTACACGCACATTCTTATAGAAATCTTCGCGCAATTTTTTCACCTCTTCAATCGCAAACTTTAATCCTTGCTCATTGCGCGCCATACCGCAGTAATTCCAAATGAGCTTTCCAAGTTTTTTATGGAAATAATCAACTGGTTTTGTTCCGCCATTATTGAAGAACGATTCCAACTGTTTTCTGACATTTGTTTCAGCTTCTTCAAATTCTAAAATTTCAGTTGAAATAGGTCCCGTCTTGATTTCGTCTGCTAGATAGTTACCTATAGTGTACGGTAATACAAAATAACCATCTGCAAGACCTTGCATCAAAGCCGAAGCACCCAGGCGATTCGCTCCGTGGTCTGAGAAGTTTGCCTCTCCGCAAGCATAACAGCCAGGGATAGTAGTCATCAACTCATAGTCCACCCAAAGACCACCCATTGTATAGTGTACCGCTGGATAAATCATCATCGGTGTTTCGTAGGGATTTTCCGCTACGATTTGCTCATACATCTGGAAAAGGTTTCCATACTTCGATTCAACGATTTTTTTACCAAGCTTTACAATGTCATCATGAGTTGCATTGTGCAATCCTTTTACGTTTGCTTCCGCTTTTCCGTAACGTACAATCGCGTCGCTGAAGTCAAGATATACAGCCTCACCTGTTGCATTCACTCCAAAACCAGCATCGCAACGCTCTTTGGCCGCACGTGATGCAATGTCACGTGGCACGAGGTTACCGAAAGCAGGGTATCTTCTTTCCAAATAATAATCTCTTCTATCTTCTGGAAGATCGGTTGGGCGAAGCTTTTTCGAACGAATAGCTTCTGCATCTTCCTTGTATTTCGGAACCCAAATACGACCGTCATTTCTCAAAGATTCAGACATCAAAGTCAATTTAGACTGGTGATCACCTGAAACAGGAATACACGTTGGGTGAATCTGAGTAAAGCATGGGTTAGCGAATAAAGCACCTCTGCGGTGTGCGCGCCAAGCAGCAGTTACGTTCGAACCCATCGCATTTGTAGAAAGGAAAAATACGTTACCGTATCCACCAGTACACAATACTACAGCGTGGGCAGCATGACGTTCGAGTTCTCCTGTTACCAGGTTGCGTGCAATGATACCACGTGCCTTTCCATCCACAACTACTAGATCCAACATCTCATGTCTGTTGAGCAACTTCACATTGCCTTTACCGATTTGGCGCGACATTGCAGAATACGCACCCAACAAAAGCTGTTGACCTGTCTGGCCCTTCGCATAGAAAGTGCGCGATACCTGAGTACCACCAAAAGAACGGTTGTCGAGCAACCCACCATAGTCGCGTGCAAAAGGAACACCTTGTGCTACACATTGGTCGATGATATTAGCGCTCACTTCTGCCAAACGATGCACGTTGGCTTCTCTTGAGCGGTAGTCACCACCTTTGATCGTATCATAAAACAAACGATAGGTGCTATCACCATCGTTCATGTAGTTTTTCGCAGCATTGATACCGCCTTGAGCGGCAATAGAGTGAGCACGGCGCGGGCTATCCTGAAAACAAAGTGCCTTCACCTTATATCCCATCTCTGCGAGGGATGCAGCAGCAGAGGCACCTGCAAGCCCCGTCCCAACGACGATAACTTCAATATTTCTCTTGTTGGCTGGATTCACCAGGCGAACAGAGTTTTTATACTTCGTCCACTTCTGATCTATTGGACCCTCTGGTATTCTTGCGTTCAACTGCATGAGTATAATTTTTTTATTTGTTGAATAATGACAACAATTACTGAATCCACTTAAAGTAAAAAGCTATTGGCATCGCAGCAAAAATTGCAGGAATGATGATTGAAAATGCATCACCAACAAGTGCAATGGTGTTTTTATACTTCGCCTGATTGAATCCAAGCGATTGGAAAGCACTCTTAAATCCATGCAACAAGTGCCAGAACAAAGAAATACAGCCCAACACATAAACGATTACCACCCATCCTTTACTGAAGATATACTGCATTTCTCCGTAGAGATTTTCCAAATTTTTTCCGTCCACGACCATGAACTCTTCCTCAATCGTAACGCCCGTCACACGTGATCTGTACCAGAAATGGTACATGTGGAGGATGAGGAATAAAAGAATAAGCGTTCCAAGAAGCGCCATGCTGCGGCTATACCATTTGCTACTTGCTGATGCTTTTTCATAAGCATACTTCACCGGACGCGCTGACTTATTTTGAAAATAAAGCATCAATCCATCAATGATGTGCAAAAGCAAACCGGCAAAAAGACCAATCTCCATGGTTCGGATGATGACATTGGTGCCCATGAAATGCGCCCACTCGTTAAAGAGTTCACCTTTATCGTTAGCAAAAATGGTGGCGTTGATCGCGCAATGCACTACCAGGAAAGAAATCAAAAAAATTCCTGTCAGAGACATCCAGAACTTTTTGGTAATAGAAGACTTAAATAATCCCGTTGCCATATAGATAAGTATATTTTTTCGAGGCGAAAATAAGTGGCAAACCCTTACACTCCACTATTCCTTCTCATTTAGATTACTTCAAAATAACAAAACATAGCAAAAAAAAGTTCAAGCAATAAAAAACCCCGACTTTAGTCGGGGTTTTAGTATTCTCAAAAAAAGAATCTTAGTTCAATGAATGACGTTGGAAACCAACGGCAGCAAGATCCTTATCTACAGTCTTCAAGTACTGAGCTACTGAAAGCTTACCATCCTTGATAAACTCTTGGTTTACCAAGGTAGCTTCCTTGTAGAACTTGTTCAAGCGACCCATAGCGATCTTTTCAGCCATATCAGCTGGCTTACCTTCATTGATAGCCTGCTCTTTACCAACTTCGATTTCGCGTTGCTTCACATCCTCTGGAACGCTGCTCTCGTCGAGTGCTACAGGTGCCATAGCAGCGGCCTGCATCGCAACGTCGCGACCAACTTCGTCAGTAGTAACCTTGTTGAATGCTACGAAAGCAGCCAACTTGTTACCTGGGTGATTATACACAGCAACGAATTCAGCATTGGTGATTTCGTACTTTGACAAATCGATTTTCTCACCGATTTTACCGATTTCTTCAGTGATCTTATCAGCGATAGTCAAAGAAGTACCTGGGTAGTTCAATGCCTTCAACTCGTCGATAGTAGCTGGCTTGTTGGCCACAGCCACGTCAGCGATAGTATTAGCGAACTTGTCGAAGTCAGCGTTTTTAGCAACGAAGTCTGTTTCGCAGTTAAGAACTACGAGAACGCCAGTTTTAGCGTCTTCAGTTCTCTTTGTAATTACGAGACCTTCAGCAGCATCGCGGTCGCTGCGGCTAGCAGCCACTTTCTGACCTTTTTTGCGAAGGAAATCGATTGCCGCTTCGAAGTCACCGTTAGCTTCTACTAGGGCCTTTTTGCAGTCCATCATACCTGCACCAGTGATGGTACGTAGTTTATTTACGTCTGCAGCTGTAATTGTCATGATATTATTTTATAAAAAGTTTGGACAAAATTGAATAAACAAAACACTTCTATGCATGCTTTGGGCGATTCACAACCTAAACTTAACACCGTGTAACGGTGGTAACTATTCAGGTAAAATCGGCTTAAGCTTCGCTAGATGCCTTTTTGCGGCCGCGGCCTTCACCTTTGTTTTCGCCTTCTTCAGCGCTCTTGTCAGCCTTACGCTCAGACAATCCTTCTGCGATAGATTCAATCACCACATCGAGGATTTTAGAGATAGACTTAGTAGCGTCATCATTGGCTGGGATAGCGAAATCTACTTTACGTGGATCGCTGTTGGTATCAACCATTGCGAAAACTGGAATACCTAGACGCTTAGCTTCTGCAACAGCGATATGTTCTTTCATGATATCGATTACAAAAAGAGCGGCAGGAACACGATTCATATCAGCGATAGAACCGAGGTTTTTCTGCATCTTCATGTAAGTACGATCCAATTGAAGACGCTCACGCTTGCTGAGAGTAGCAGCAGTTCCGTCAGCACCCATTTTCTCGATGTTCGCCATTTTACGAACCGCCTTACGGATGGTAACGAAGTTGGTAAGCATACCACCAGGCCATCTTTCAGTAACGAAAGGCATACCGATAGCGCTCACTTTCTCTGCTACGATGTCTTTTGCTTGTTTCTTTGTTGCTACGAAGAGGATTTTCTTTCCTGACTTAGCGATCTGCTTAAGAGCTGCAGATGCTTCTTCGAGCTTAACGACCGTCTTGTTGAGGTCGATGATATGGATTCCCTTTTTTTCTCCGAAGATGTAAGGGGCCATGTTTGGGTTCCACTTGCGGCTGAGGTGTCCAAAGTGTACACCTGCATCCAGCAATTCGTCAAAACTAACTTTTGCCATTGTATTAAATTGATCTTGTTTACTTTCTCTAAATGTCAACTGCCTGGTAGCCGACCCACGAAAAAAATACAGTGTTGTATGATTTTCGTGGGGCGAGTCCTGGCAGTTTGGATTCTAAACAAGCAGCTACTCGAGCCAATAAGCGATTAACGCTTAGAGAACTGGAAGCGCTTTCTTGCTTTCTTCTGACCGAATTTCTTACGCTCAACCATACGTGGGTCACGAGTGGTAAGACCTTCAGCCTTCAATAATGTTTTCCATTCAGGGTTGAGTTCAATCAACGCCTTACTGATTGCCAAACGGAGAGCTTCTGCTTGACCGGTGATACCACCGCCGTCAAGGTTAGCTTTGAAATCATACTTACCCTCGTTGCCAGTCAACGCGAATGGTTGATTCACGCGGTACTGGAGAACCATCGTTGGGAAATATGTCTTGTAGTCTTTACCGTTGATGGTAAAGTTACCGGTACCTTCAGAAAGGTAAACGCGAGCAACTGCTGTCTTTCTGCGTCCGGATGTATTTGTTACTTCAGCCATTTGACTAAATTATTATCCTTTTAATTTGTATTCCTTTGGTTGTTGTGCATCCTGATCATGGTTTGGACCAGAGTAAACGTAAAGGTTGCGGTAAACCGCACGACCCAAACGATTCTTTGGAAGCATACCACGAACTGCCATCTCGATCATCGCGGTTGGGTGCTTAGCCATTGTCTCTTTTGGAGTGGCAAAGCGCTGACCACCAGGATAACCTGTGTAGCGGATATAAACCTTCTCATCCCACTTCTTACCTGTGAGCTGAATCTTCTCTGCGTTGATGATAACAACGTTATCACCGCAGTCAGCGTGAGGTGTGAAATTAGTCTTATGCTTTCCGCGGAGGATGTATGCCACCTCGCTGCTAAGACGTCCTAATGTTTGTCCTTCAGCATCGATAAGAAGCCACTGCTTGTTGGCGTTCTCCTTATTGGCTGAAATTGTTTTATAGCTCAACGTATCCATTGCTATTGATTTCTAGTGTTTTTCCTTTTTGAAAAACGGGCTGCGAAAATACTACCTTTTTCCGAAACTGCAAATACTTTTCAACATACTTTTTTGAAAAAAGCGAAAAAACCCTGAAAAACCTGAGTTTTTTCTATTTCGGACGGCAAAAATAAGGGGTTTATCCGTTCCCCAATTTTTTTTGACCGTTGACCTTGTCAGGGCGACCGTTCGTTCATCCTACCTTATATATATGTAAAGACATCTCCATTTTTACGTTATGAATCACAGCAGATTCAACGCCTGTTTCACCTCTTAAAACACAACGTTATGAAAAACAGTAATGAATTCCCCAAGTCGATTCAAGGTCTCTGGATCTTCAACGACAAATAATATGAACTCAATGTGAGTTTTTGTTTGGTTTTGTTTGGTTTTGGAAATCCTCCCTGGTGGTTCGGGGAGGATTTTTTTTTCTAGAAAAACGCCCTCAATTGAACCCCGCCGGCGTGGATTGTTCTCACGCCTTCTGGTTTACGACCATTATATGTAATGTTCAATTGCAGGCTCTTTCCAAGTGTGCGCTGCAATCCAAGGTTCCATGTCACATTAAAACCAGGGTTCAGTCCATCGAGCATATCAAAAGATAAGCTATTGTTGGCCGTTCCATTGTATCGAATATTGAAAAAGTTGACACCTCCTTGAAGGAGACCTTTTTCCAAACTGTTCCAATTAAATTCCAATCCATAACTCAATATCTCAGCGGTTTCAATTCCTTGCGAATTTCGCTTGTCACTCCACTCCGCTACCAGCGCGAACCTTCTTGTATTGTCTGGTTGCCAGCTAAACCTTGGCTTCACTGTCACATATTCGATACTATAATTTCTTCCTGTGAGGAAGTCGGATGCAATAGTTCGAGTACCTATTTTTTGTTCACTATTCAAAATAATAGAAAGCGGTAGTGCCCATCGAAATGCGATCTGATGAAATTGCTCTTCACGTGATTCAAAACCATTGCTCAATAAATTCTTCCCTCTCGTATCTTGAATGGTGTAGTCTGCGCCAAAAGTCGGGTTTGCTTTGTTAAAGAAAACTACGCTACGAATCGAGCCTGATAATGCTATCAAAACACTATCTTCTGGTGTATTGGCAAATGGATTGAAACGCTCCGAACTCAGCTCACGCCCCGTTTTTCTATCTACTTTGTAAGATGTCTGATTACTCCAGCGCCCAACAAAGGTCTTCCAAGGCTTGTCATTCT
This sequence comes from uncultured Comamonadaceae bacterium, assembly GCA_964428835.1. GTDB lineage: Bacteria > Bacteroidota > Bacteroidia > Flavobacteriales_D > Sanyastnellaceae > JAIXWP01. The sequence continues at coordinate 47,228 of CAYRZQ010000002.1, forward strand.
TCCAATTTCTTCCGGTTTGGATTTGTAATGATTGGCTAAACTGATTGGTATAGGTTCTAACGTAATCCGTCGTCTGAATAAAACTTCGGATGTAATTTGCTTCATATTCAAATTGTGCAACTTCAAATTCATTCAAATCTTTGACGCCATCACCATTGTAGTCATTCCAAACATAAACGCCTTGACCAGGCTGCACTTCAAGATAGATAAACTCTCTTCGTTGCTCAAGACCACTGCCCACTTCATAAAAAGTGCTACTTAAAAGCCATGCGCTGGGAGTGCGGTAATAATATTCCAAACGCATTACCAAAGTATTTTCTGGCTCGCGCGTAAACAATTCTGGATCTACACCTCGCAGTCTCCTATTGCTAACAATTGACTTAAATCGATTCTCCTTCCTACCGCGATGTTCGAAAAGAAACCCATATTCATCCGCTCGTGCACTTCCACTCAGTAAGCCATCCTTCGGAAGCCAGTCGAGACGATCGCGATAATAGATGGAGGCATTGTATTTCGTTGAGTCAACTATTCCTACGCTAACTTGCCAATCATAGAACCGATAAGCTCCATTTACCACACTATCATTTCGAGCTCCGTAAATTTGATTTAATTCATGTTCGTCCTTGAATCCAATTCTCCACTTTCCAAAAGACCTGCTGATATCACTGATGTGACGCACGAAAGTCGTGTTACGATTCCCTTCTGTTTGTAGTGCTGAAGCCTTAATATTTGACTTCCATTTCGAAGTCAAGATATCTGTTCCTGCATTCACTTTTCTACCACTAAATCCAGAACCCACATTTAAAAACTCCACTCCAACACTTACTCTTCCCACCTTATCCCTTTGCCAACCTAAATTCGCTCCGCCCCAATGTAAATCGGAACTCAAATTTAAATCTCTAATATTCCAATTGCGATCAAATTCCACCTCGCGAAAGCGCTCGATACCCACAAAGTTGACATTAGCATATTCATACTGACCCGTCGTAAATATTTCTGTTTTTGTTTTAGTCGTTGAATCCACTTTCTGTCTTAAAGCAGCATCCCAGTTTAGTTTGAGAGCATAGCCCAAATCATCTTCACCGTCAAGACTAGAAAAAGTATTAAGGTCATTATTAGAAATACTTCCCTCGACACCAAATCTATTTCGCTTGTTCCATGAAATTTGATGCCCAGCTGAAAGCATCTGTCTTTTTTTTGGAGTAGCCAAAACCACAACTGGTGCATAGTTTCCTTTTCTCACGAGCACCCCTCCTATCAGTTCAGGTGCTACCCACCGGTACTTTCTTCCTGCAGAAGTAAACCCATCTTCAACATAGTCTCCATTACCTTGGCCCACGAGTGTAAATTGAATTCTGTAAAAAGCATTTTGATTATTCGTAGAAAAAACAAAAACACTATCAAATCCAAGTGAATCAACCACGAGACGATAAAGCACATTAGAATTATTAAAGCCAGTGCTGTCCACTCCCGAACGCACTGCACTCAGCAAACCATCACCAGCAGTAGCTAGGATGCGCTTATCATCTTGGGTCAAGTCTTGTTGGAGCGGTTGATTTTTAGCATCCGATTCTGAATAGAAATTCAAATAGGTTGTATTCTTCTCATCACCAAAGGAGACAGCCGTGCTGATCATAGGGCGTGCAAAGCGCCTCTCGGAGTATTGAAACTCAACAACGATACGTCTATCCTTGGTGATGAATTGTCGCGGAGTGAATATGATTTCCGCAGCATTATAATCTATGATGTAATCTTTGTCTTGTCCACGCTCTAGTAATCTACCATCAATAAAGACTTGCTCGGTACCAGCCAAAATCACGATGAACAGCTCGTTGTCTGCACCCGTCAATCGATACGGGCCTTGATTGCCTTCTATACCTTGGATGAGGTTGCGCGCAAATCGACCCTTCGAAATGGAGCCGCTTGCTTCAACGGTAAGCTTCTTTTTTGCTTTTGAAAAATTAAGGTCCTGTTCAGTTACTACATAAGCTCCTTGTGCGCGCTTGAAATAGTTCATGAAATAACCGCTGGGCTTTTTTAAGATAAAATCACCCGCGATCAGTTTTGTATGGGCATCATAGACTTGAATAAAAACTTGATCGAAGTCCTGAAGTTGCTGTGTATTTCCATTGGGCTGTATGGGAATATTGTCATCGCTCACAGAACCCATAATGCTAAATCGATCGTTTAGCTTTCCGCTCACTTGCAGGTTTAAGGTTGAACTGACCGTAAGGTTTTGGGCATTCCCAACCGCAATTCCTCGGGAAATTGATCCTGACTTTTTAATGCCCGAATCGTCAAATAGTGAAGCTGTAGATTGCGTTTCAATGCGATAGCCACTGATCATTGTCCCACTTCCCGTGAGGATCATAGTAGTGTCTTTGTTGCGAAAGGCATCGGGAATTCTTGTTGGAAAAACAGCATAACTCACAATGACACTATCGAGATTTTCTTGCTCTGGCAACACAATCAAAGCTCTCCGAATATCTATAGAAATTGGTTGGATAACTTCACCTTTCAAGTTTTTGATGATGGTAGTATATGGAATAAGACTCAGCGAATCCACAACTAGTGTATCTGCATAAGGGAATTTCTTTTCACGTTGAGAAGTAATTTGAGCGTACACAGGATTCCAGCTCCACGTAATGACAACAATGAAGAGGACTTTTATAATGATATTTCTCGCTGCGGCAGACAAAGGAGGCGCTGGACAAATGAGTTTTTTGGTTAAAAATTGTATTCGCGCGACTAAATTACCGCTCATCACAAGTTTATCCCCACATTCGAGCACATTCTATTAGTTTCGTGCAAATGTTTTTAAGACTCATCAAAGAAAGTTTTGTGTTTGCCTGGCAGGCTCTGGTGGTTAATAAACTACGCACCACGCTTTCGCTTTTAGGCGTCACCATTGGTATTTTCTCTATCATTTTCGTATTGAGCGTGGTGGACTCGATGGAGGCCGACATGAAATCGAGTCTCGACATGATTGGCAGTGATATTCTATTCGTTCAAAAATGGCCCATGGGTCCAGAAGAAGGCGATAAGGAGTTTGAATGGTGGAAATATATGAGTCGCCGCCAACCGTCATTGAAAGATATGGAGAAGTTGGATAAACGCCTGGATGTTCACTCCGCGATGGCCTTTCAAACCAGCAATGAAAAGGCTGCTGAATATAAAAACAACTTTATTGACCCAGTCTTTGTCACTGCGGTTTCTTATGAATACAACCAAACCATCACTCTAAAAATCGAGCGCGGAAGGTATTTTACCAAACAAGAATGTGATGCTGGAAAAAATGTGGCAATCATTGGTTCATTAGTAGCCGACCAGCTTTTCGGTAGGGAAGAGCCACTGGGTAAGGACATTAAAGTAGGTGGACTCAAATGTTCGGTGATTGGTGTTTTGAAAAAAGAAGGAGCTTCCTTGTTTGGAAATGGTACGGACCAAGCTGTATTTCTGCCCATTGAATATGGGCTACGCTTGATGGACATTGACAGTCAAGATGGTTCCATCATTGTAAAAGCTAAAGAAGGAATAAGTAATCAGGAGTTAAAAGATCAGGTGATTGCTACCTTCAGAGAAATCCGCAGCATAAAGCCTGGCAGAGATCGTGATTTTTCAATCATAGAATCAAAAATGATCTCAGGAATGGTTGACAGTATTGTTGGGGTTTTCAATATCGCCGGGATGATTATTGGAATCTTTGCAATTCTTGTGGGAGCGTTTAGTATAGCCAATATTATGTTTGTGAGTGTGCGTGAACGCACCAATATCATCGGAATTCAAAAGTCGCTGGGAGCCAAAAATTACTTTATTCTCTTTCAATTTCTTTTTGAGTCAATTGCTCTCTGTTTGATAGGTGGAGCTATAGGATTGTTATTCGTTTTCCTACTAGCCCAAATACTAACAGCGGCATTTGATTTTGAATTCATTCTGCCGCTGTCTCGTATTGTAATGGGAATTAGTATCTCTGTAGTTGTCGGAGTGGTTAGTGGCTTTGTGCCAGCTTGGCGAGCCAGTCGCTTAAACCCTGTTGACGCTATTCGATCGAAGTAAGATTAGAACTGCACCGCTATACCTAGTTGATAGGTATACTTGTCTGTGCGAGATTCGTTGGTAGTATAATTTAAAGAATTATCTAATTGATCAACCTGAATAGAGTCAGGATTAACGTACGTGGCAACACCACCTTCCAATTTTTCAAATCTTGCGTCTAAAAATAGCGCGCCTGATAAACGAATTCTTGTTCCAACGGCCCAACCCAATGTCCAGCCGAAATCCCTTTCTATAGTGTTGGCATCAATAACTTCTGTGTAACCATTACTATTAATTTGAATATCGGTACTTGTTGTAAATCGCTCGACACCAGCGATGAGGTCCCCATAGATCTGAAAGCCTCTTGTGAAAGGGCGAAAACGAGCAATCGCCTGATATCGATAATTATTGCTTCGGATTCTCATTTCCGCTTCTTCAAATATGTTGTTGCCTTGGGCATCCTGACCTGCAACTACTGCTACATCTTCATTCTTGGCGGCCATGCTATTCCAAGCGAAAGCAATACCCATTTCAAAAGGAGAGTTCGAAATTGGTGCAGTAAAATTTCCGGCCAATCCGAATGGAATACCGTCGATATTGTTTGCAAACTCTCCTTGCGGCTGTGCAGCCTGAAGGCCAACTGCCAGTGAAGGATCTCTTCTATCCCTCCACTCCCCACGTTGTGTGAAGCCGTAGATGGATATGAAAACAAACATGATTGAAAAGTAGATCTGTTTCATGGCTATAATTTTAAAAGCCTGTACCTAACATTATGCCATACAAAGATAATCTGTATTGAATAAAGCGAGTTTCGCAATGATTTGGTTAATTTGGCCGCCTATGAGTGAGCATTTCTCTTCGAAAAAAATAGCAGTGACTGGTGCCTCAGGTCAACTGGGACGCGACCTTCATGCCATTACCGAAGCTTTTCCCTCGCTTAATTTTCACTTCTTCTCACGAGCCGAATTAGACGTTACCGATGAAGAGGCCTGTTTTAAGATTTTAACAAACCTTCGACCCGATTTCATAATTAACGCGGCAGCCTACACTAATGTAGAGAAAGCTGAAGAGGAAAAAGAGGCAAATAAAGCTGGCAATGAGCTGGCTCCGCTATTTCTCGCACGGGCAGCAAATCAAATAAATGCGACGCTATTTCATATTTCAACTGATTATGTTTTTGATGGTAAAAAAGATAAACCATTAGACGAATCAGCATCGGTAAATCCATTGAATGAATACGGGCGCGCAAAATTGAACGGAGAGAAAAATGTTCTCGAATCCGGTGCCAAAGCGTTTGTCATCCGTACCTCTTGGCTCTATAGTAGTTTTGGTCACAACTTTCTAAAAACAATGATTCGTTTGGCAAAAGAAAAGGGCGAACTCAATGTTGTAAATGACCAATTCGCTTCACCAACCTATTCGCGCTCACTAGCCAATGATATAGCCCGAATGATTGTTCGGTTAAACACAGGACATCAGATTGAATACGGATTGTATCACTACTCCCAAAACGGCGTCGCCTCTTGGTATGATTTCGCAAAAGAAATTGTCAAAATATTTGAATTGAACGTACCCGTGAATGCTGTTGACAGCAATCGCTTTCCCACAAAAGCGATTCGTCCAAAGTATTCTAAATTAGCGGCAGATAAATTTGAACGAAATACCAGCATTGAACTGCTCTCTTGGCAAGAGGGCTTGATGCAGTGCAAAAAAGATATTGAATAATGGAAATTTCAGCAGAAATAAAAGCAAAAGTTCAAGCGTGGTTGACGCCAGAAGTGGACGATGCAACGCAAACTGCCATCAAAGAAATGATGGCAAATGATCCTAAAAATTTAATAGAATCATTCTACACTGACTTAGATTTTGGTACAGGCGGACTGCGCGGCGTGATGGGCCCTGGCACCAATCGCATCAACAGATATACCATAGGTATGGCCACACAAGGATTGGCTAATTATATCAAGAGTCAATTTCCAAATTCGCAAAGTGCGGTTGCTATCGCGTATGACAGCCGCAACAATTCAGAGTTCTTCGCGCGCACTGCTGCTGACGTTCTCTCTGCCAACGATATTCGTGTAAAGCTTTTTAAAGAATTGCGCCCAACTCCTCTACTTTCTTTCGCAGTTAGAGAATTGAAGTGTCAGGCAGGAATTGTGATTACTGCCTCCCATAATCCCCCTGAATACAATGGTTACAAAGTATATTGGGAAGACGGTGCACAGGTTTTACCTCCACACGACAACGGAATAATTAGAGAAGTACGCGCAGTGAATGGCATCGGCGCAGTGAATTTCCAAGCTAAAGAATATCTGATTGATTACATAGACGAAAAAGTTGAGGAAGCTTATTTCAAAAAACTCAATGAAATAATTCTTTCAAAAGAAGAAATTAAAAAAGCATCCAATCTTAAAGTAGTATATACTTCTATTCACGGCACTGGTATCACAATGGTCCCGAAAGCCCTGAATGAATTGGGCTTTGCCAATGTTTTGGTAGTGGAGCAACAAGCGACACCCGATGGTAATTTCCCAACTGTTCATTCACCAAATCCTGAAGAAAGAGATGCTTTAAATCTCGCCCTTCAATTGGCGGAAAAAGAAAATGCTGATATGCTTTTCGGAACCGATCCGGATGCCGACCGCGTGGGTATTGCCGTTCGTAATGATGAAAACGAACTCATTCTCCTCAACGGAAATCAAACTGGAAGTTTATTGGTGCATTATCAAATAAGCCAGAGAAAGCAAAGAAATCTTTTAAAGGGAAATGAATATGTGGCGAAGACAATCGTAACCACCGATCTCATTGAGGATATCGCCAAGTCATTCAATATTCCATGGTATGATACCCTCACGGGTTTCAAATACATCGCAGGGGTGATGCGTGAAAAGGAAGGAAAGGAGTTTTTTATTGGGGGCGGCGAAGAAAGCTATGGCTATCTTGTCGGAGAATTTGTTAGAGATAAAGATGCTGTTCTATCCTCTGTAGTGATCGCAGAAATGGCAGCGTATGCCTTTGCCAACGGCACCAGCCTTTACGGCACCCTGATGGACATCTATGCGCAATACGGACTGTATCATGAAGAGTTGGTGAGTATAACAATTAAGGGAATGGATGGGGTAGAAAAAATCAAATCCATGATGGCTGAGTTGCGTGCTAAGCCTCCTGTTTCTCTAGGAGGATCTGAAGTTGTAGAAGTCCGAGATATCGCCACCGCCAAGCGTAAAAATCTTAAAACGGGTGAAGAGACTGAAATGGATCTCCCCACCTCCAATGTGCTCCAATTCGTTTTGGCAGATGGCTCCAAGATTTCGGCGCGTCCGAGCGGCACAGAGCCAAAAATTAAATTTTACTTCAGCATTAAAGAGGGATTCGAAGGAAGGGCCAACTACAAGGCACAAGTAGAAAGAATTAAGAAGAGAATAGATACTATACGCGGTGAATTAGGAGTTTAGGATTCAAACTTTGAGCGCGGTCAGTATTTGACAATCAGTTTGTTATTTCTATCTTTGTAACCATGAACCGTTGGCTTGGCATTATCATAGTAGCATTGTACGGGCTCCTTTCCACAGGGCTCAACATCCATTTGCACTATTGCCATGGCAAATTGAAACACGTTGCCGTAGCTTCTCAGGCCGACGAATGCTGCAAAGCAGATCACAAATGTGGTTCGCTGGATGGTATTCACGCATCGTGCTGCGATAATCAAAATCTGACTTTTGAACTCGAATCGGATCACACTTCAAGTGCTTATCAAATTTTTGAATTTGTTGCAATTGATAAAGTTGAAATTGATCAAGCTCCCACTTTTGCAGCTGACCTCAACCAAGGTTCATTCGTTCCTTCGCTTGAATCCCGGCCACCGCCCAATCGACCCATTTTCCTTTTGAATCAAAGTCTTGTTCTATACGCTTAATTTTTAGTGATTTCTATCAACCGATAGATCTATCTCTTTTTCACTAAAAAAATTAAGCAACATGAAACATATTTCAATCATCATAATAGGACTGCTCATTAGCATAAGTTCCTATGCTCAAGATTCAAAAAAACCTGTCACTATTACATTCCGCGTTGAAGGCATCTGTGGCATGTGTGAAAAATCCATTGAATCTGCGCTCGATGCCAAAGGCATACTAGCTGCCGATTACAATCTAGAAACAAACGTCGCGACCGTAACTTTTAAGCCTTCGAAAATAAGTGAAGAGCAAATCCATAAACTCATCACTGCAAAGGGCTACGATACTGACAAGTACAAAGCCTCTGACGAGGAGTATAGTAAGACTCACGACTGTTGTAAATATCGCGACCAAGAAAAACATTAATCATGAAAAAAATCATTCTCATTTCAGGAATGATCTTCATGAGTACTATGTTTTTCGCACAAAGCGAAGAGCATGATCATGAAGATCATGTACACGGAGAAGTATACGGTATCAACGAAAAAGGCCGTAAAGAAAGTCTTCCCGGCGCTATGGTATTTTGGTTAAATACCACCAAGGGTGTCTATACCGATCAAAAAGGTAAATTCGAAATAGCCCTAGAGGAAAATCAAAACCGACTTGTGATTGCTATGGTTGGTTTCGAGCCTGATACATTATTGATTACTGAACAAAAGGACGTCGAAGTGACGTTACAACCCACCAGTGACTTGCGAACGATTCAAATCGTCGAAGAGATCGGTGCTACAATGATCAGCCTCAAAGATGCCCAACTTTCACAAGTAATGACTGAGAAAGAATTGTGCAAGGCTGCGTGCTGCAATCTTTCTGAGAGTTTCGAAACAAATGCCAGTATTGATGCATCATTTACAGATGCTATCACAGGAACACGCCAAATAAAAATGCTGGGACTCGACGGACGCTATACGCAAGTAATGTTCGACAACATTCCGAGCGTTAGAGGCTTGGCATCTATTTATGGTCTGAGCTACGTGCCTGGACCGTGGATTCGTGAAATTTCCATTTCAAAAGGAGTTGGGAGCGTAATCAATGGACATGAAAGCATCACGGGTCAAATCAACGTGGCGCACAAGAATATCCAGATGAAAGAACGCCTCTTCATCAACGCTTACGCGGGAAGCCAGGGGCGCCTTGAATTCAACGCTGTTTTGCGACAACCCGTAAATAAGCATTGGAATAGCATGCTTCACCTTCATGGCGCCATGTCGGAACTTCGCTTTGATATGAATAATGACGGCTTTTTAGACAATCCGCTTTTCAGAAATGCTGTTGTTCGAAATGAATGGGCGTATGCCGGAGACAATGGCGTACGTGGTGAATACACACTTTCATATCATCATTTACAAAATACCAGCGGTCAATTTGATTTCGAACCCACTGACGCCATTCGCTCACAACTTTGGGGTGTAAATGTGACCACAGATCGCTATGAGTTTAGTGGAAAAACAGGATATGTTTTTGAGGAAAAAGATGGAATGAGCCTAGGGTCTCAAGTTTCTGTATCTTATCACGATCAGCGCGGAAATTATGGGGAACGACTATATGATGGACAACAATTAAACGCCCGCGCCAATCTACTTTTCGCCTCAGAATATTCTGAAAAGATAAAGCAAACAAGCGGTGTTAGTTTTGTGCTTGACGACTATACCGAAATACTTGATAGCAGTGATTTTTCAAGAACCGAGCAAACATTCGGTATTTTCAGTGAACACACATTTACACCAAGTCCAAGTTGGTCGATCATCGCAGGAATTCGCGGTGATTATCACAACACTTATGGATTCTTTGCTACACCACGACTCCACGCAAGGTATAGTATCAATGAAAATACTTCGGTAAAAATCGCCGCGGGGATGGGTTATCGTTCGCCAAACCTATTAATGGATAATGTTGGTTTGTTTGCCAGCAACCGCAGCATTCAGATTCAAACATCAGACGCTGGCTCTCCTTATGGGATGAAAATGGAAGAGGCAATTAATCTGGGGTTGGTATTTACCAGAAAGTTCAAAATTTTCCACCGCGACGCGACGCTCGCCATAGATCTTTATCGCACCGACTTTAGAGAGCAAATTGTAGTGGATTGGGAAACGCCTACCGTCCTTAAGTTCTACCAATTGGATGGCCCTTCATTCTCCAACAGCGCTCAAGTGGAAATGCAATGGAGCCCCATTCGCAGATTACAAATGCGCGTAGCTTATCGCTGGTTGGAAGCCAAGACTCAATATGGCGAGCAATTACTTCTACGCCCGCTTATTGCACAGCATCGAGCCTTTACGAATTTGGAGTATAGTACCAAAGAAAAGGACAATGGTGCGAAATGGATGTTTGACATGACCGTGCGTTGGCTCGGAGAGCAGCGCTTGCCCAATACAGCCAGCAATCCACACCCCTATCACTTGCACCCGCGAAGCGATGACTTCTTCATTATCAATGCTCAAGTTTCAAAACACTTCAATAGCAATTTCGAGATTTATGTAGGGGGAGAGAATCTAGGGAATTTCATGCAAATGAGTCCCATCATCGCGCCTGAAAACCCTCAGTCGCCCTATTTTGACGCTAGTTTGATTTGGGGGCCTGTCTTCGGACGTATGGGATATATTGGTTTGCGTTGGCGAATTGGGTGATAGCGGGCGCTCGTCGCTTATATTTGCCTCCAATTCATTATAAACCATTATGTCAGATAAGATCAGTCGTTTGGAGAATTTGATTGCCGAAGCACAACTTGGTGGTGGTCAAAAACGCATAGACGCACAACATAAGAAAGGCAAATTGACCGCGCGCGAGCGCATTCATTTCCTTCTTGACGAAGGCAGCTTCGAAGAATTGGGAATGCTTGTGACACATCGTTCGACCAATTTTGGATTGGATAAAGAAGTCTATCTCGGTGATGGAGTGGTAACAGGCTACGGCACCATTCAAGGCCGCTTGGTGTATGTTTTCTCTCAAGACTTTACAGTTATGGGAGGTTCATTAGCTGAAGCACATGCCGAGAAGATTTGTCGCGTAATGGATTTGGCTATGAAGAATGGCGCTCCCGTGATTGGACTAAACGACAGCGGAGGAGCACGCATTCAAGAGGGTGTTGTTTCTCTTGGAGGTTATGCCGATATTTTTTATAGAAATGTACAAGCCAGTGGTGTCGTACCGCAGATCTCAGCAATCATGGGTCCTTGTGCTGGTGGAGCCGTGTATAGCCCAGCCCTCACCGACTTTATATTGATGGTTGAAAATACCAGCTATATGTTCGTGACAGGCCCGAACGTGGTAAAAACTGTAACTCACGAAGAAGTAACCAGCGAAGAACTCGGTGGAGCAAGCACACACAGCACAAAAAGCGGTGTGACTCACCTCACCGCAGAAAATGATATTGCAGCTATTCAGAAGATTAAAAATCTGCTTTCATATATCCCGTCCAACTGCGAAGAGCAACCTCCCATGTTGGAATACAACGGCGGTGATGAAAGTAGACCTGCATTAAATAATATTATCCCGGAAAATCCCAACCAGCCCTATGACATGCATGAAGTAATTCAGCATGTGATTGATGAGAACTCATGGTTTGAAATTCATAAAGACTATGCTGAAAATATCATCGTTGGTTTTGCGCGATTGGCGGGTCGCAGCATTGGCATAGTGGCCAATCAACCTGCGTTCCTCGCCGGTGTTTTGGATATTAAATCGAGCAATAAAGCCGCTCGTTTCGTCCGCTTCTGTGATGCATTCAATATTCCGCTTCTCGTATTTGAAGATGTGCCAGGATTTTTACCAGGCACTGACCAAGAGTGGAATGGAATCATTTCCAATGGCGCAAAATTATTGTATGCATTCAGCGAAGCCACAGTACCGCGCGTAACAGTGATTACACGCAAAGCTTACGGCGGTGCGTATGACGTGATGAACTCCAAACACATAGGAGCGGATATGAACTATGCTTGGCCAAGCGCAGAAATTGCAGTAATGGGCGCTAAAGGAGCAGCAGAAATTATTTTCAAAAAAGAAATTTCTGAAGCAGCAGATGCGACTGCCAAGTGGAAAGAAAAAGAAGCAGAATATGCTGAGAAGTTTGCCAACCCATACAGCGCTGCTGAAAGAGGGTATGTAGATGAAGTCATCATGCCTGCGCAAACAAGAGAGAAATTAATCAGAGCATTCAAAATGCTCGAAAATAAAGCGGAGAAGGCACCGAAGAAGAAACACTCCAACATGCCTCTCTAATATCAATTCTATGCTTCGATCAATGACAGGATTCGGGAAAGCCGAATCAACTATTGGAACAAAAAAATTCACAGTTGAATTGCGTTCTTTGAATAGCAAACAACTTGACTTGAATTTGCGCATTCCTAATTTGTACAGAGAAAAAGAACTCGAACTCAGAGGATGGCTCAGCGAAAATGTCCTTCGTGGAAAAGCTGATCTACTCATCTACTACGAAAGCATCGAAGCGGAAAAGCGCACTGCCATCAATACAGCATTGCTCGAAAGCTACTACAACGACCTCAAGCAGTTTGGTGATAAAGTGGGCATGACGAATGCCGACTATTTGAATGCCTTGATGCGCATTCCAGATATTATGAAGCCTGAGTCGCAGGAGTTGGATGAAGAAGAATGGAAAGCAGTTTTGAATTTAGTGAAAGAAGCTTACAAAAAATTCGATCACTACCGTACTACCGAAGGCGCGAAGCTGGAGGATGATTTTCGTAAGCGCATCGCGTTGATACTAGATGCGCGCGACGCCCTCGAAGCCCCCATTGCAGCGCGCACAGAGAAAATCAAAGAGCGACTCAAAAACAATCTAAGTGAATTTATTCCACTCGATAAGATTGATCCCAACCGTTTTGAGCAAGAGTTGATTTACTATTTGGAGCGCCTTGACGTAACGGAAGAATACCAACGACTCACAACCAACTGCGAACACTTTGTAGATGAATTAAAGGAAGATTCTCAAGGGAAAAAACTTGGATTCATTTCACAAGAAATAGGTAGAGAAATCAATACCATTGGAAGTAAAGCCAATGACAGTGATATGCAGAAGATCGTGGTGCGAATGAAAGACGAATTAGAAAAAATCAAAGAGCAAATTAACAACGTGCTCTAAGATTTTATCTATTTTCGCGCATGGAACTTAAAAAAGGGAAAGCCATTATCTTTTCTGCTCCCAGTGGCGCTGGGAAGACAACCATTGTGCGCCATCTTTTGAGTATTCCATCACTGCGCTTATCATTTTCAGTATCCGCAACCAGCAGACCCAAACGAGGAAAAGAAGAAGATGGGAAAGACTATTATTTTCTATCCGCCTCTGATTTTCAAACCCGCGTCAAAAACGGTGATTTCCTAGAGTGGGAAGAAGTTTATACAGATCAGTACTATGGCACTCTAAAAAGTGAGATAGAGCGCATTTGGCAAAGCGGATACAATGTAATTTTTGATGTTGACGTGGTAGGCGGATTGAATTTGAAAAAGATTTTTGGTGAAAATGCGCTCGCCATTTTCGTGCAGCCTCCAAGCATTGAAGCTTTGAATTTTAGATTGAGAAATAGATCTACTGAAACTGCCGAGAAAATCGCCATGCGCATAGAGAAAGCTGCACACGAAATGCAATTCGCCTCTCAATTCGACTTTATCTTAATCAACGATCAGTTAGAAGAAGCTTTGAAACAAGCGGAAGCTAAGGTGTCCGAATTTGTTCAGTCATGAAAAAAATCGGGCTCTACTTCGGATCATTCAATCCCATCCATCTCGGACATTTAATTATCACGGACTATTTCGTTCATGCGGGTATTTTTGACGAAGTACGTCTAGTGGTAAGTCCTCACAATCCCTTGAAGAATATTGAAGACCTTGCTTCGGAGGCAGACCGCGCCGCAATGTGCAATCTTGCAGTTGAAGGCATGAAAAATGTGAGTGTCTCCACCATAGAATTTGATTTACCAAAGCCATCATATACCATCACCACGCTCAAAACTTTTCAAGAAAAAGAAGCAGATTCCAAGTTTTCATTGATCATTGGAGAAGATAGTCTTGTACATTTTGAAAGATGGAAAGATTATGACAAGATACTTTCAGACTATGAGGTGTTTGTCTTTCCAAGAGTAATCGCTGAAGCAGACCGAATGAATATTCGGTCAAAAAATTATCCTGTAAAACTTATAAACGCGCCCATCATAGAAATTTCATCGACCTTCATTCGCTCTCGAATCAAAGAAGGCGGAGAGATACGACATTTTGTGACGGAGGATGTGAGAAAATATCTTGAAAAAACAGGGCTTTACCGATAGAAAAACAGGAGATTATTAGCATCTTCGTCTCATCATGATTGCAAACGATAACAAGAAAATATTCACCTTTCTTATAGCTGCCTTTGTAGTCGTAAGCCTTTTGGTGATTCTCTCCACCGGCGCTCATCAAGGCGGAGATACGTATCAGCACTTTATGATCGCCAAGTGGGCATTCAAACATCCATATCTATTTTTGGATCATTGGGGCAAGCCCTTCTTCACTGCTCTGTTTGCGCCCGCCTCCCAACTTGGATACACCGCAGCCAAGCTACTTAATACGGTACTCGGATTCACAGCGGCGTGGTACACATTTTTGTTAGCAAAACACCTTCGTCATCGCTTGGCCTGGCCAGCAGCATTTATGCTCCTTTGTGCGCCGATTTACTTTGTGCATCTCAATTCGGCCATGACCGAAATTTTATTTTCTACCATTATTATCGTTTCGACATATTACATCGCAATAAAGCGCTGGTATGCTGGTGCATTGATATTGTCTTTTTTACCATTCGTGCGCACGGAAGGGTTTGTATTAATTCCATTTATATCACTATGGTTTTTGATGCATAAAAAATGGCTGCCCTTTATAGCACTGGGATTTGGAACGGTTGTGTACAGCATTCTTGGAGGCTTATTTTACTTTCATGATTTCCTTTGGGTATTCAATAAAAATCCATACGAGGTAGAGCTTGACTTTTATGGTAGCGGCAATTGGCATCATTTCATTTCTACGAATTATGTCACTTGGGGCGTTCCAACTTTTATTGCTTTGTGCGCCGGTACTTATTGGTTGGCGCGAACGGCGCGACGACATTTCAATACACTTGAAATTGAAATTAAAAAAGAGCTTTTTCTCGTAGTACTTCCCGCGATTGTATTTCTTCTTTTCCACAGTCTGGCCTGGTGGTTGGGCAAACTATCCAGTGTCGGAGAGATACGCGTATTGGCCTCCGTAATGCCGCTCTACGCAATCATTGCGAGCCGCGGTTTCAACTGGATGGTCGAAAGGTTTGCAGATGACAAGAAGAAGAGTATTCGATTTCAAACATTTTATTGCGTGCTTATTCTAGTCATGCCCTTCCTCTTTTTCCCGCTTCCCATGAAGCGCATGAAAGGGCAAGCAGTGATGCATGATATCTCAGAATGGTTGGAAAAACATCCTTATCAAGGAAGAGTTTGGTATTTCGATCCACAGATTGCATTTGAAGCAGATGCTGATCCATTCGAACCGACAATCATTCGACCTTATTTTTTCAAAAAAGATTCTCTTCCTGCGCAGCGTCTGCAACGCGGAGATATTTTGATTTGGGATGCACATTTCGGACCTAACGAAGGGCGCACGCCGCTTTCACAATTGAGTGATACGTCGCAATTTCAAATGCTCAAACTTTTCAAACCCGAAAAACCGTTCGAGACATTTGATAGTGTGAATTATGAAGTGAAAGTTTTTTTGAGGAAATAAATCCTAAACCGCTCTTAGAGCAGCCTTCAACTCTCCTAGTTTGAAAGGTTTCATTTCATTAATCATCAACTTTCCCTTGCTTGTATTTGAGGAAAC
Organism: uncultured Comamonadaceae bacterium; assembly: GCA_964428835.1. Classification (GTDB taxonomy): domain Bacteria; phylum Bacteroidota; class Bacteroidia; order Flavobacteriales_D; family Sanyastnellaceae; genus JAIXWP01. The sequence continues at coordinate 63,052 of CAYRZQ010000002.1, forward strand.
GGCTGCCATCCGTGGCTCTCCTCCACTTGCCTCCACCGCTATTATTCTCACAGATTGGTTACTCGGCACATCGTTAAAAACTACCACTCCATCCTCAACATGACCCAACATTACACCACGAATTCCGGTAAAAACGCAACTCACCGAAGTTTTATCTGGGAAAGGAACATTTACAAAAAAATCCTCTTTCTTATCAAAATTCTCAAATCGATCACAGTTCAGCCAGCCCAACTGATTAGAATTGTAAATATAAAAATCCATGTCTGCTTTGGCTACTGGTCCCAATTCAAGTTTATCGCCTCGACCATATTTTCTCTCAAATTGAGCCAACTCGTTGCTTTTATGAATTCCGATTTCTCTACCGAACTGTAGCACTACCGCGTGGTCCTCATCATATTTATTCATAAATGAACTCATATTCCATTGCGGCATCTGATCAATCATTTTGAGAATTTCCAAATCATATCTTGGAACCGAAGCCTTGGAAAGATGTCGTTCTTTCACCCATCCATCCGGATCCAATTTCAATGTTACCTCTGTTTGATAATTCAAAGCACAAAACTCATCTACCATCTGCAACGGAGGATTGAAATTCGCAACAAACCAATTATTGACTAAGGTTCCGTCCAGGAATGTCCAGGTATAATAATCCATCAACGAAATCTTCGTGTTCCTCCTAAAATACGATCTGTTGATTTGAATGAAACAGGTATCATTCTCAGGCATTGCGCTCAGTACAGCTCCGTTATTACTGCTTGCGATAGAATCCGCGGTATTATCAGCCACCGTCCAATTGATTATGCCGCTACTTTCTCTCTTTCCATAAAACAGTTGAAAATCTTCCTTGTCGCTTTTTTGAGGGAAAGAAACCGAATAAGAACGCCCCTCTGAAATTTTCAATTTTCTTCCATCCGCTATTGCCTCCAAATAAACCATTCCAGCCGTTTCAATAAGTTCCCCATTACTAGTGGTAGAAAGTTTATTAAACAGAATATCCACCATATCGTAACATTCCGTTAGTGCCAATGTTATGGGGCCTTTGGGATTCGTTCCATCTTCATGAACCAAGATATTCGCGGGAAATTCGATTGTTGTACCCATCGCGCCTGTAATGGAAACAGGAGCGTCATTTGAAATAGTAAAAATTTGAGGAGCCTTTTTATATGCACTAAATAATTCCTCTACCGAATCGTCAGAGGCCACAGCTTCTGTAAATGCTGATGCGACCATCGTTTCAGGTGAAGGTTCAAAAGCCGGTGCACTCGCAATCGGACTGTTTTGATTGACCGATACTGACGCAGCCGAAAGTTGAAAAAAGTAGATAGCAGTTGCCAAGCCTAATGCCGATGCGGCGAAGACGATTTTTTTCTTCATGGTAATAAGGTATTGTGGAGGCGAGACGAAGCGTGAACGCAAATCTTCACCGCATATTTTCAAAAAGCGAAAAATTCCAACACCCTCAAAAACATGACATTCTAGGAATCAATTCCGAAAATGTTATAACTTTTTCGGAATCAAATCCGAAATTGTTATAATTTTTCCATCGGAATAAAATCTCATGACCTTCGCGCCAGCATACCTCGCCATCAAAAATCTAAGCGTTTCATTTCGCACCGATATGGGAGTGAAGAAAGTATTGCACGATGTATCTTTTGATGTTTACAAAGGACAAACGACAGCCATTGTAGGAGAATCAGGAAGTGGAAAATCTGTTTCTTCTCTGAGCATCATGCAACTTCTCAAAGCTGGAAATGTAATCTTCAACGGCGGTGAATTTTTTCTAAAAGAAAATAAAATACTCCCCAGCGATAAAGTGCTGCGCTCGCTTCGTGGAGATAAGATTGCTATGATCTTCCAGGAGCCGATGACGAGTCTCAACCCTGTAATGCGCGTGGGAGAACAAGTAGCGGAGACATTGCGCTTACACCGCGAGCTCAATACAAAACAAGCACGAGAGAGAGTGTTGGAGCTTTTTAAGGAAGTGAAATTGCCACGACCTGAAGAGATGCTCGATCAATATCCGCATCAATTGTCAGGAGGTCAGCGACAGCGAGTGATGATTGCGATGGCTATTGCAAATGAACCTGAATTGCTCATCGCGGATGAACCGACGACCGCGCTGGATGTGACCGTGCAGAAGTCAATTTTAGATTTGCTAAAAGAACTACAGCAACGTTATAATATGTCGATGATCTTCATTACGCATGATCTTGGCGTGGTGAAAGAAATAGCGCATCATATTGTAGTGATGCAACAGGGAAGACTAATTGAAAAGGGACTTGCAAATGATATCCTGAATCAACCTAAGGAGGTTTATACTAAAGGTTTGATGGCCTGTCGACCTGTACCCGGAAAGAAAATAGCGCGGCTTTTAACCATTGAAGATTTTACCAATCAAAATGTACCACAAATTGAAGAGATAATATCCAACTCCGCATTCGAAAAAGAACTCATCCGCGTAGAGCACATCACCAAGCGCTATACTTCTTATAAAGGCTTTTTTAAAAAAGAAAAAAAAGAAGTTCTTGCTGTCAACGATGTAAGCTTTACGATTTATGAAGGTGAAGCACTCGGTCTTGTTGGCGAGAGCGGATGCGGAAAGACAACTCTGAGTAGAATCTTGTTAGGTTTAATTCCCGCTTCCGAAGGAAGCATTATCTACAAAGGAAATGATCTCACAAAAATGAGTGCCATAGAATGGAAGAAATGGCGCAAAGAACTTCAAATCATTTTTCAAGATCCTTATTCCGCATTAAATCCTAAACATTCGATACGACAAATTCTCACTGAACCTATGTTGCATCATGGTATCAGATCGAATGAAAAAGATGCCGTGACTCGAGCGCAGGAACTACTCGAAAAAGTTGGGATGACAGCAGAAGCATTGGATAAGTATCCTCATGAATTCAGCGGTGGACAAAGGCAGCGCATCGTCATAGCGCGTGCTTTAAGTGTTGAACCTCGTTTTATTATTTGTGATGAAAGTGTGGCCGCTCTCGATGTATCGGTGCAAGCTCAAGTATTGAATCTGTTGACCGACTTAAAGAGAGAATTTGGACTCACCTATTTATTCATCTCTCATGATCTCAGTGTCGTCTATCAAATGTGCGATCGCATCATGGTCATGAACCGCGGCCGTATAGAAGAGCTGAACACCGCAGAAAATGTTTTTCACCATAGCCAATCCGAGTACACGCAGTCATTGCTAAAGTCGATCCCGCGATAGCGACGGAGCGACGGAGGGACGGAGGGAAGGAGGGAAGGAGTTACGGAGGGACGGAGTTACGGAGTTACGGAGTTACGGAAGGAATAATTCGGAATTCAGAATTCAGAATTCCAAACTCCCCTATTCTATCCACCAGCCCCAATGAGGCTCTCAACTTCACGACGGAGGCGCTCGGTGTACAATGTATGATACTTTCCTGTGCTGGGACCATAGAAGCCGGTGTGGATTTTTCGCACCTTTCCTTCTTTGTCAATGATTATAGAAGTAGGATAAGACATGATAGCATTGAGACCTGAAAAAACTTGCGCTGCTTTGTCTTTGCTCAACTCGCCGCCGATATAGACTTCGTAAGGAAGGTCGAATTGATTTTTATAGTGAGCAACGGCCTTTGCATGTTTCGAAAATTCAGTACCACGCTCAAATGCTACGGGTATAATGGCAACAGCATCGCCAAACTCGGCCGAGACTTGTCTCCAAAACTTCGTTTCATCAGTACAATTAGGACACCACGAACCGAAGATTTGTATGACGCTGACTTTTCCTTTTAATTTTTCTTTATTAAAAAAAACTGAATCACCTGTTGCACTTCTCACAGTGAACGCCAATTCTTGAACACCTTCTTTCAGATAAGTCAAACTATCTGGATCACGCAATTTTGCATTCGCGTCCAATCGTGCATTCCACAATTCGCTGTGATGCTTTCCGGAGTTGAACTTGCCATTTACGATACTATCTCCTTTCATCTGACCGGAAAAGTAAAAGAGATGTGCTCCGTCAAAACAACTCAGATAAAAACTTCCATCGTCGTTTGATTCACCCTGAAGATAGCGATAGTCACCTGTTTCAGTCATAAATGTTCCAGTCATATTGCCTTTTTCAGAATGAAAAACACCGACAGCTTTATATGCACAATCTGGACAATCATACGAAAATGTAGCGTCGAACGTACTATCTCCAAAGCTTGAATTGGTTGGCGCAGATGACTTGCCCTTACTCGCTTTGAATTTGATTTTATAGTTTTCTCTTGCCTCATCTTCCCAGTATCCTTCGATGCTGTCATTGCTCTTAACGACGTAGTGCAACGAAGAAAGATATGGCTCAATGCGAGCTATTAAGGTATCGCCAACACCAGTGGTGTGAACGAGCTGAATGCGTTCTTCTCCATTGATTAACGTAAACTGACCTGTGGAGTCCACTTGCATTCGAGCAGGGATAAAAGCTTTATTCGATGAATCACTAATATCGAATAGCACCTTCCATTCACCGGGTGTTATTTTGTTTGAGCTTGCGTCTTTGGAGGATTCGCTGCATGAAAAGAGAGAGAGAAGAATTAGGGTGTAGAGGAAATATTTCACAAACAGGGTAATTATTGCGTAGTACTTAGATAGACGAAGAGGCATCCTTTCGGATGCCTCTTTCTCTTCTCGCTATATTTTTTGTTAGAAATCAAATTTTATACCTTGAGCTAACGGCAATTGATTGCTGTAGTTGATAGTATTTGTTTGGCGGCGCATGTAAGCTTTCCAGCTATCAGAGCCACTTTCACGTCCACCGCCAGTTTCTTTCTCACCACCAAACGCACCGCCGATTTCTGCTCCTGAGGTTCCAATATTCACGTTAGCAATGCCACAATCCGAACCTTCTGCAGAAAGGAAATATTCTGCTTCACGCATGTTGAGTGTCATGATCGAAGAGCTCAATCCTTGATTCACACCATTTTGTTTTGCCACAGCCTCTTCAATCGACTGGTATTTCATGATATAGAGAATTGGAGCAAATGTTTCGTGTTGAACGATCGCCAAGTCTGTGCCGCTCACTTCAATGATTGCAGGCTTCACATAACAGCCGCTTTCAAAACCCTCGCCCTTCAAAACACCGCCTGGCACAACTACCTTACCGCCCTGAGCGATAGCATCAGCGATGGCTTTTTCATACATATCCACCGCGTGCTTGTCGATAAGCGGACCTACGTGATTATTCTGATCCAATGGATTACCAATTCTGATTTGGCTGTATGCCGCTACCAACTTCGCTTTCAAATCCTCGAAAATTGATTCGTGGATAATTAAACGTCTTGTGGTAGTACAACGTTGTCCGGCAGTACCTACAGCACCAAATACGATTGCTGGGATAGCCAATTTCAAATCTGCATTTGGTGTAACGATGATGGCGTTGTTTCCACCCAATTCGAGAAGACTTCTACCAAAACGCTCTGCCACCATAGAGCCTACGATACGGCCCATGCGTGAACTGCCTGTTGCACTCACGAGTGGAACGCGATTATCTTTCGTCATCATTTCACCCACACGATAGTCTCCAGTGATGATGCCGCTGATACCTTCAGGGAGATTATTTTCTGCTGCTACTTCATTCCAAATATTTTGACAAGCGATGGCACAAAGCGGCGCCTTTTCAGAAGCCTTCCATACGCACACATCACCGCAAACCCAGGCCAATGCGCTGTTCCAACTCCAAACAGCTACTGGAAAATTGAACGCGCTGATGATTCCAACCACACCTATTGGATGCCACTGTTCGTACATACGGTGACCGGGGCGCTCACTATGCATGGTGAGACCATACAATTGACGGCTTAGACCTACAGCAAAGTCACAGATATCAATCATCTCCTGTACCTCACCCAAACCTTCCTGAAGGCTCTTCCCCATTTCGTAGCTCACGAGCATTCCGAGCTCTTGCTTGTATGCTCTCAAGCGATCACCATATTGACGCACGATTTCACCACGCTTCGGAGCGGGCATCTTTCTCCACATTTTGAAAGCCTCGGTAGCCGCGTCCATTACCTTCTCATAGTCTGCATCAGTAGTAGAAGTGACCGAAGCTATTAATGCTCCATCGACGGGAGAGTAAGAATCGATCAAGGCACCCGCACCAAAAAAGTGCTTACCAGTGCTTGTTCCTTCGTTTACTTTTTTTAGACCCAATTTGGTCAATACAGGGCTGATATTCAATTCCGCAGAAGTTGCAGTGCTCATTGTTAAAAATTTTGCGGCGAAATTAAGCGAAACTGCTTGATTTATGGGTGATAAATGAACCTTTACCCATAAAATCTTCGTGTAAAATTTACACCATCTTTACAGAAAAGAACCGATATACTTACATTAGCGCCCACTTTTAGTATAAAAAACAATTAGCATGAGTTCACTTAAGGCAGTGATTACAGCAGTTCAGGGCTATGTCCCACCGGATGTGCTTACCAATGCCGACCTTGAGAAGATGGTCGACACAAACGACGAATGGATTCGTTCGAGAACAGGGATTGAAACACGACACATTTTAAAGGGAGAAGGACTCGGAACCAGCGACATGGGTGCCGAAGCCGTGAAAGGTCTTTTGGCCAAGCGCGGCATCGAAGCCAATGATATCGACTTATTAATATGTGCAACAGTTACGGGCGACCATATCTTCCCGGCTACCGCCAATATTATATGTGATAAAATTGGTGCGAAAAAAGCCTTTGCCTACGATATAAACGCCGCGTGCAGCGGTTTCCTATTTGCCTTGGCCACTGGCTCTCAATTTATTGAAACAGGCAAATACCAAAAAGTGGTGATTGTGGGAGCGGATAAGATGTCTGCGATTATTGACTACACAGATCGCACTACTTGCGTACTCTTTGGTGATGGTGCAGGCGCGGTGTTGCTGGAGCCCACCACAGAGAATTTGGGAGTGATTGACTCAGTATTAAAGTCTGACGGTAATGGACGTCATTATTTGCATCAAAAAGCAGGTGGTTCGGTAAAACCACCGACGCATGAAACGATTGACGCCCGTGAGCACTATGTATTCCAAGACGGACAGCCGGTGTTCAAAGCGGCCGTGGTGGGAATGGCAGATGTTTCGGCAGAAATCATGGAGCGCAACAACCTCAAAGCAGACGACGTGGCGTATCTCGTGCCGCACCAAGCAAACCTCCGCATTATAGATGCTACGGCGAAGCGCATGGGAGTAGGTAGCGAGAAAGTTATGATAAACATTCAGAGATATGGAAATACCACCTCTGGTACCATTCCACTTTGCTTGTGGGAGTGGGAAAACAAATTAAAGAAAGGCGACAACCTCGTGCTCGCAGCCTTCGGCGGCGGTTTCACGTGGGGAGCGATATATTTGAAGTGGGGATACAACTCTTAGTGACTAGATACTAGATACTAGTGACTAGTGACTAGATACTAGATACTAGTGACTAGTGGAGAGAGACAGAGGGAGATAGGAAGATAGGAAAATAGGAAGATAGGAGATAGGAGATAGGAAGATAGGAAATAGGGAATAGGAAGTAGGGAATAGGAAATAGGAAGTAGGAGATTGGAAGTAGGAGATTGGAAGTTGGAAATCCAAATTCAGAATTCAGAATTCAGAATTTCGAATTCAGAATTTCGAATTCCGAATTCCGAATTTATTATTTGCTACATTTGTTAAGTTAACATAGACCAAACCAAAGAATATACATTCGGGTATGAACATAACTCAAATTCAAGATCTCATCAAATTCGTTGCGAAGAGCGGCGTGAGTGAAGTGGAGATCGAACAGAAAGACTTTAAAATCACCATCAAAACTCACGAGCCAGCTGGCAAGAGAGGTAATGAAGTGATTCAAGTGGCGATGCCAGTGCAGCAGCCAGTAGCAGCGGTGGCTCCGGCACCTGCTCCAGCTCCAGCAGCAGCGCCTGCAGCTCCGGCAGCACCTGCGGCTCCAGCGGCAGAAGCAAAAGGTAATTTGGTAGAAATCAAATCACCAATGATCGGTACATTCTACCGCAGTTCATCGCCTGATAAACCACCATTCGTAGAAGTTGGTGCTTCTATCAAAAAAGGTGATACAGTATGCATCATCGAGGCGATGAAACTTTTCAATGAAATCGAGTCTGAAGTATCAGGTACCATTGTGAAAGTATTGGTAAATGATAGCACTCCGATCGAATATGACCAGCCATTGTTCTTGGTAGAACCTGCATAAGCAGCTCCAAGGGCCTCATCTAAAACAAACATTTATGTTTAAAAAAATATTGATTGCGAATCGTGGCGAAATCGCCCTGAGGGTCATTCGCACGTGCAAAGAGATGGGCATTCAAACGGTGGCGGTATATTCTACTGCTGACAGAGACAGTTTGCATGTTCGCTTTGCCGACGAAGCCATTTGCATCGGACCGCCTCCGAGTAAAGATTCATACCTCAAGATTCCGAACATCATCGCAGCGGCGGAAATAACCAATGCCGACGCTATCCACCCTGGATATGGATTCCTTTCTGAAAATGCTACCTTCTCCAAGGTGTGCAAAGACAATGGAATCAAATTCATTGGTGCTTCCCCGGAAATGATTGAAGCCATGGGTGATAAATCATCGGCTAAGCAGACGATGAAAGATGCAGGTGTACCCTGTATCCCTGGAAGCGATGGACTTCTCAACAGTCTTGACGAAGCCTTGAGCATTGCCAATAAAATCAAATATCCTATCATGTTGAAAGCCACGGCCGGCGGCGGTGGTAAAGGGATGCGCGTATGTCATAACGACGAAGACCTAGCGGACGCTTGGGAAAAAACACGTCGTGAAGCGGGCGCAGCATTCGGCAACGATGGGATGTATATGGAGAAATTCATCGAAGAACCTCGTCACATCGAGATTCAAATCGCTGGTGATAAATATGGAAAGGCCTGTCACCTCTCTGAGCGCGACTGTTCGATTCAACGTCGTCACCAGAAATTGGTAGAAGAAACCCCTTCTCCATTTATGACCGATGAGCTCCGTGAAAAAATGGGACAAGCAGCAATTAAAGCTGCTGAAGCTGTGAAGTACGAAGGAGTAGGAACAGTAGAGTTTCTTGTTGACAAGAATCGTGATTTCTATTTCATGGAAATGAACACACGTATTCAAGTAGAACACACCATTACTGAGGAAGTCATCAATTATGATTTGGTAAAAGAACAAATCAAATTGGCGTGGGGTGATCCTATCAGCGGAAGAAACTACTATCCGAAGATGCACGCGATTCAGTGTCGTATCAATGCAGAAGATCCATTCAAAAACTTTGCACCATCACCAGGAAAAATCACGTCTTACCACTCACCCGGCGGACACGGTGTGCGTTTGGATACGCATGCTTATGCTGGATATGTCATTCCTCCGCATTACGATTCGATGATTTCAAAGTTGATCGTTGTAGCGCAAACGCGTGAAGAAGCGATTACCAAGATGGAAAGAGCATTGGATGAATACATCATTGAAGGAATCAAGACGACGATTCCTTTCCATCAAAAATTGATGAAGAACGCCAAGTTTAGAGAAGGCGACTTCACCACGAAGTTTATGGAAGGCTTTAGCATGGAATAATTGAACAAAAAAAGCACGCTATGCGTGCTTTTTTTATTCGCTTCTTTACTCTGTCCGATTCCAAAATGAATATGTAAGGCCTAATGAAAAATTCAGCCATGACGCTGGATAGTCAAACTCCTGTTCAACTTCGCTGATATCGTAAATCAATAAATCGTCTAACTCAGATGAGCTTATCGTTGCGGTATACAAAAGATTCGTTGATGAGAAATACTGAGTACCTAAACGAATACCTAATCTTGGAGATATGTTATATCGGATTCCAAGGTCACCCTTAGCAGCAAAAGCATAACCGAATGAATCTCCAACATCAGTTAGCTGTTGAAGATCAAGTGCAATTGGATCATCAAAGAATACTGTAGTAGAATAAGCTGGAGTAATAAAGGCATTTACACCTAGACCCAAACCTGCGTCAATTGTGAATTTACTTCCTAGATTAAAATTATACTTCGCTGTCACCATGGTCAAATAGTGTTCAAATGAACCAGCCAAAACTTCTGTTGAGAGCACATCTACATTAAAATGTCGAGATTGAGTGGACAATAAATCATCAGCAAACATTTGCGCATCCATTTCGTGAGCAGTAGCATAAAATTCTATCCCCACTGAAATATTATTTCTAAAGTTATAATCGGCATTTAACCCAAAAGAGACTCCTGGAAGTGCATAGCTATCCAACGCATACTCAGCATTAAGAGGAGAGGAAAGTCCGCCATAGACGCCTACTGTGATTTTTCTAGGAAGCTCTTGTGCTTTTATTAGGTTGCCTGAAAAGGCTAAAATTGAAAGTAGTAAAAGTTCTTTCATTAGTTTTTTTTTCAAAGATATTATGTTTATTCATAACTTTCAATGGTTTACGAAAAAAACACCTACAAATCAAACTGATAGATTAAAAAAAACCTCTCGTCGCCGAGAGGTTTTTTTTTGCCTTTTACTAAACAATAAGTGTGTTATCACTTACCTCCATTCTTATGCATTTACATAAGCTTTTTATCGCGCTGTTCCGATTATTTCGGATCATGGTTGATTCGGATGATGAATATCTCTTGGAGCTCGGCAAAGCCATTTCGAGGCGTCGGCGTTCTTTGGAGCTGACGCAATCCGATTTGGCTTATCGCATCGGCATGGAAGTGCCTAACTTGAGTGTCATCGAAAACGGCCGCTCCAACCCGCAAATCCTGACGCTTGTCAAAATTGCGTCTGCCCTTGATTGCGAATTGAGAGAGCTAATTCCCGACATCACCAATCACTCTCGTTTCATCGATTCACCTGCTCGATATACTCCAAGGAAGAATAAAAGCCGCGAGGACTAAAATTGCTTTCCGCTGCAATTTTCTGCATTTTTTTATGAAAAAACATAAGTTGGCGAAAAAAGTGAGTTTCTTTCCATCAGAGAAATCCCGCATAGAAATTAGCGAAGAACAATCCAATAGAATAGAGTATAAAAATATTGTTGAACTCTGTCTTTGTAAATATGCTCTTCCTTTTATACAGGACAAAGCATACAATCATACCTAGGAAGAAAACTACTAAGCTAAAAACGTATAGCGCTTTAGCGAGCTCAACAAATTCTCCATAAGCGCCCATGGCTGCCGCCAACAAAAACACCGGGTAAAACCAAGCTAGGACGTAAGGCATTATGACACTTTTCTCAACGCCAAAAATCTTCGGTGCAAAGACAAGTCCTAGTATAGTAAGAGGGACGCTCAACATGAGGGCAGATACAGGTAAATCCACTCCCACTTTATCCGCGGAGCAAAGGGCCATATAAACTAGACCCACTGAGATGAGGATTATGTTTTTCATAATGTAGAGTTAACGAGTTGCTATTATCCAAGTAGCGTCAGCAGCGCAAGCAGCCATTGTATATGGCAGGTCAGCCCATGCCAAGGCTGTTGCAACCGGTGCCTCCTCCCAACTGTACAAAGCCTCATTTAAACAATTCGCGTAAAGTTGTTCCCAAGTTGGAAGTGCATTCGGAATTGGACTGTCACCAATGTATATGTCTTCCGATGCGACAAAACCCTTCATATGTCGCAAGGATGCGGCAAAAATAAGATGAATGGTCTTTTGGGCCTCAGTAATAACACCACTATTTAAGATAGCTTCCTCAATAATCTTGATATCTACTTTCGCTTCACTCGGATTACTCTGGCAAAATGCCAGTTTCAATAAATTCTGTAAAGCAACTTGAAACTCACTACTAAACTCTACTTGCACATTACCAATAACTGGATTAGTAGTCAAATATGCTTGTACATTAGATGAAAAGCGAGAGAAATCCGGATTTGTTCCCGCCGGTCTTTGCTTCTCGATTGCAATAGCGAACTTCATTGCGTCTACATTTCTCGCTCCCAAATAATCGAATGGATTACTTTCGTTAGCTGTTTCATCAGAACGCCACTGTTGATGATTATTCGTTGAAGCTATAGATCGTTGAAGATTCTCAAGAAAAGCAAATTCTGTTTCTGTCATTGACTTTTTAACTGGTGAAATGGTAGTTGTTGGAGCAATTTGTTCTTCTTTAGAACATGAAAATATACCAATAGCCATTATGAAGACTAATAAAACAAGGAATAACTTTTTCATTTTATAATTTTTTTAGTTAAAAATTTAGTTTTTGTTGCCTACTCTTTTCGATTTTCAGCTTGATGCTCATAACATCACTCGAATTCCTTTTTACGTTTGATTGAATTTCAACGAAATTGGATGGCAAGTCCGGACATAGCCCTTTCTAAATTTTTTTGTTATTACATAATAATTGGAAATATCAAACCTAAATTTCTTATTACAACCCAGCTCTATAAAAATGCCATTCCTTTTGCCGCATTCCTTCAAAACTGACTTAGTAAGAAAAGAGGTCTAACATCATCTTTTATTCAGCAGGGCAATTATCTGATATAATTTATGAAAAAACATAACAATGCGAAAAAAGTGAGTTTTTTTCTTCTAAAATATTAGATATAAAAAAACCTCTCGTTGCGGAGAGGTTTTTAAAACTTTTAAATTGTCTATTCTTCTTTTACTTCTCAAAATAAAGTTGTCTGAAGTAGGCTGAAGAATAAAAAGGTATCACTAAAATCTTCCAACGTTCCCCTTTTTCAATCACACCTTTCTCATAAAGTCTCTGGCCATCTACAAACCCTCGATAGATGTAATATGCGAACAGTAAGGCTACAAACATCGTAGAATCTGTGAACGCGGCCCAAATCAATAATGGGAAAGGAAATAGGATTTGGAAATAATAGAGAAGTAGGTTTTTCATTACAATTGAGTTTGATATTGCTTATCCTTCTACAATTATATAGACAATTTCTGGCAACACTTTTCAAATGCGAAAAAAGTGAGTTTTTTTCTAAATCTTCCTCCCCGCTGCTATCGGAAGAGTCACGCCACCGATTTGAACTTCCTTTGAATTATAGGTCGTTATATGATCGCGATTCACCATATAGCTGCGATGGATACGCACCAGTGCAGTGTCAGCAAGCAATTCTTCGAGTTGGGTGAATGTCTGCAAGGTCATCCAGCGGTGTGTGGTGGTATGAATGCGACGATAATCGTCCATGCCTTCGATGTAGAGTATATCTTTCACTGGAATACGAACGGTACGACCTTCTGATTTGATCGCCACAACCTTTCCTACAGTAGTCAATGCAGTAGTCGCACGATCTACGGCGGTTTCCCAGCGTTCGTAGGCAAAAGGTTTTACCAAATAATCTACCACATTCAATTCAAAACCCTTGAGTGCATGTTGAGGATAAGCGCTGGTAATAATGATCTTGGAAGAAATAAAATCCTTTTCCAAACGATCGAAACTAAAATAACCACCCACATTTAAATCTAAGAAAACGATATCCACTGCATGATGCATGAGATATTCCCAACCTTCTTCCAGATGATAAAACTTCGCCGCACAAGTGAGAAGCGGATGCTTCTCAATGAACAGCTCCACCTTCTCCAATGCTAAGGGCTCGTCTTCTATGATTACACAGGAATATCGCTGCATTTTAATACCAATAAGACTTGAAAACTATTTTCCACCTTTTGTAAAGATAACGTATGTTCAGAACCATAAATGAGTTCCAGTCGCTTTCGAATTAACTCATTTCCGATACCTCCCACGTCAGTTGCATTTTTGCCGCTCACTTCAGAAATCAAATTGACACAACGAAAAATCACTTCGCCCTGCTCTACCCTCACATCAATCTCTATCGCATTCGATTGAGAAATGCGAGCAGCATGTTTGAAGGCATTTTCAACAAAAGGCATAAAAACAAATGGTGCAACACTTACATTATTTACATCACCAGAAACTGAAATCACAGAATAATCCTTGATATGCGTGCGTATGGCTTGTAGCTCAAGATAGCGGTTCAAATACTCAATCTCCGAATTCAATGGAACAAATTGCTTGTCTGTCTCAAACAAACTATATCTAAGGATGTCACTTAGTTTATTGAGATAATTCGAAGCTTGTTCTGGGTTCTTCACCAACATCGAGTCGATATTATTGATTGTATTAAAAAGAAAGTGTGGCTGTAAATGAGCTTTCACCAATTCCAATTCAACCTCTGTTGTTCGTCGATTCAATTCCTCCCTCATTCTCATTTCTTCAAAAGAATGAATGAATCCCTTCACTACAACACCAATTACAAAGTTGATTGTCACAATGAAAGACATCAGAAGTGCTTGTGCGTATAATGTTTCCCATGACCAATAGATGGTAAAGCCTTCGTAAAATAAAAAGTATGTAGCATAGGCGAGAAGAATTCCCGAGATATTCGTCAAGCAAAAACAGCCTATAAAACGGAGCCATTTCTTTTTTAAAAATCCCGTTGAAAAACCAATGAAATAGGCGCCATAAAAACCAATAACACCTGTAACAATCGCGAATGGAATCATTGATATCCCGAACTCTTTGGCGGTAGGCCAAAACTCATCGAATTCTCTTCTTTCGCTTGCAAAAAGCATTACGAAAAAAGAAAAGAATAGCAAAGCATACATCAACCAATAGCCGACATGGACTAAACTTATTAAAATGTTCTTCTTAGTCATATTAACCTCTCTCTCGATTAGAAATGTACAATAAATAATGAATAATTGTAATTAATGTGAACGCTGCTAATGAAAGCGCTTCGATAGAATAGCCAGCTGTGTATCGAGGCATACCGGAAAATTCGAAAAATTTATAGCTCGTGTACACGAATGGAAACAGATAGCCGTATTTCCAACTGATTAGAAACATGCTGCAAATAACCAGTGCTACTCCTACTCCAATAGGTAACATAAAATTCCGAAACCGCATACTCAATGCGTATTGCAGAGCAATGATCGGTAATGCTGAAATGTAGAAAGAACCAGCATTCTCCAAAATGTATTTTGTTGGAACCACTTCATCGGTAAACACCATCCGACCATTTAATAATGAAGGTAAATAGGCAGAAATGAAAATTGCGATCGTAAAAATGATGAGCCATTTAAAAAACATCATGAGCACTACAAAGTATTTCGCGAAGAAAATAGTGGATAAACTCTGAGGTGTTGCGTACACTTGTTTCCAAGTATTATTTCGAAATTCAATTTGACAAATGAGCGAGCATGCTATTACGATACCCATTGGTAAAAGAAGGATTGCCGTCATCTCCCAAGTGCGTTCGAATAGTCTAATCCAAAAAGGATCGAGGACTGACACACCAAAACGGTTGGGATAGAATGTTTGAATAAGCGTAATGATGAAAGGCACAAATAATGCGCCTAGCCATACGAACCAAGAAGAAGAACTCTTCTTTGCCTTGAGCCACTCACTTTGAATACTCGCTAAAAAGAGATTATTTTTCATGTTGAATGAGATTTATAAATATTGACTCCAAATCATTTTTTTCTATCGCGAGATGATGCACCTCACAATCTGCAAGCACCAGCATTCTGTTGATCCTCGCGATCTCTTCTGGCCTCATAGCTGGCAATTGAATGGCATCATCTCTGAACATAAAACTGATACGATGCTCATCAAGAACAAGGCCTGCGCGTTCCATATCGTTCACTTTTAAATGCACGCGACCGGATGCTGATGAAATTGCCTTCAATTCTTCGAGACTCCCTTCAAACTTCATACTACCATGATGGATGATCCCAATGTGTGAAGCCACCCGTTCTATTTCGCTCAGCAGATGACTTGACACAATGATGGAGATACCATGTTCGCTGTTGAGTTGTTTGAGTAAGTCACGAATCTCCAGAATGCCTTCTGGGTCGAGGCCATTGGTTGGTTCATCGAGTACAAGTAATGTTGGTTGATGCAGCAGCGCCACTGCTATTGCAAGGCGTTGTTTCATACCGAGGCTAAAATGACGCGCTGGTTTAGAACCTGTATTTTCAAGCCCCACCAATGCAAGTACCTCATTCAATCTTTTTTGCGAGACATTATACAGAACCCTCCAGACTTGGAGGTTTTCAATTGCTGAAAGATGACCATAGATTGAAGGACTCTCAATCAATGAACCAACGCGTCTGAGTATATTCGAACGATCAACATGAATATCTTCATTGAAAACGTGTACAGTGCCTGATTGATTTTTGAGCAGACCGAGTAAGATGCGAAGGGTTGTTGTCTTTCCCGCGCCATTCGGCCCCAGAAAACCGTAGATGCTTCCCTCTGGGACATTTAAATTTAGATCTGAAAGGACGGGTGTTCCTTTTCGAAACGCCAACCCCACCTTCTCCATTTTAACGATTGCCTCCATAGCTGTTGAATTTGAGACAAACGTATGGTGTGCATTTTGGAAGAATTATTTTAATCGGTGAAATGAAGAGAAAAATCGGTGAAGAGCGTGAAATTGGAAATTGGAAGTTCGACGCTATCAACCCTCGTCTCCCATCCACGCCCATTCTATAAATTTGATTTCCTCTAATTGCAACGAATTTATTTCACCTCGTTTTTCATACGGAATTTCAAATACCCCTACAATCGGAGCGGACCCATACCAAGCCTCTCCGATATTTTTGTCCTTTATTAAAACCACATCGAATTGGCCATCTCGGTTATTTTTGTAGACCCTCAACACAAAAAATGCGACATCATCAATAAAGACTTTATCAAACATTAAAGCTTTACGGGTATATTCAAGATATAAACTTCTTGTTGAAACCGGAGTGATATCTGCATCCTTGTCAAAATGTCGATGCAAGAGATTTTCAGCCATTCCAGAACCAACGAGTACATACCGAGCACTCAACGGCCCCAGAGAAAGATTTGAAGTAATTCTAATGAAAAGTGAAAGACTCAAGGGGAACCAGTAATCCTTGCGAAGGGTCAATCGCGTTATTCTAAAGACAACCACTGACATCACGAGCGCCATTCCAACAGTTGAAAAGAATAATACACCCAAACCCGACTCAAAGCCCTCCGAAAAAATTGTAACCAAAACAGCAGCCCCGATTATAATACCATACCTCAAAGCTAACTTTTTTAATAATTCATTACTATCAAAGTACTTTTGGTAACTAAAGTGCGGGGAGTTACAAATCGCACTATTGATAGTGCTAGCAAACCAGTTTACTACTATCATAAAATAGCCCGCAAGTAAAATTATTGCAGTTACCATTCTAAGGTCTTTGATGCTCAGGAGAGAATTAAAAACTCCATGGGAGAAAGAAGCCAACAAAAAAGTAAAGAAAAAAACTAAACCTGCGCCAATACCTTTCCTAAATAAAAATCGAATAACGCTATAAGCCAGCAATGAAGTGTTGAACAAGTGCGATACTGTTGAAAACAAAGCACGACTCACCAATGTCAACCCGGATGAATCAATGAAATATAAAACATTCTCTATCGCACTAAATCCGAGTGCTGAGGCACAAATTGCCATCACATAATCGATTGGCTCCTCCAGAAATTTTTTAATAAATGGATAAGAGAAGATAAATGGTAAGAATTTCAAAAACTCTTCTACCATTCCTACTTCTACAATATTGTACAATAGTATGCTTAAGGCGTCATCTCCCTTCTGTATAAAATGAAAATCGGGTGCGAAACGAGACCATGCAACAATAGGTAATACTGCGATTGCACCTAGTACAAATTGACTAACGACTACTCCCAGATTGGATTTTTTAAAAATATCCAGCATTCGGAAATAATCTATCCAGACATAGGCAACATAAAGCGCGAACAAAATATAGAAAGCTATCATCGTCGGTTTTTAGTAAAGGTTAAGCGTGCACGGCATCTTATTAGAACAATCTTAGGCTAAGATAGCATAATAGATGCTGAATCACTTCTTCCCCAAATGTTTCGTCCCCCAATGCGCCATGGCGGACAGGACGGGCTCGAGGCTTTGTCCCATAGGAGATAATCGATATTCCACGCGCGGTGGAATCTCTTTGAACTGTTCGCGGATCACAAGATTGTCGCGCTCCAATTCTTTGAGCTGATCGGTCAATACTTTTCTTGAGATATTTGGAATGCGTGCGGCAATTTCTCCAAAACGACGCGTGTCATTTCGCAAATAAAAAAGAATAATCGGCTTCCATTTTCCACCTATCAATTCTAAAAGTCCACTCACCGGACAAACCAAATCATCTTTCTTTTTCCTATTGGTTACCATTTTGTTCCTACCTTATTTGTCCGTTACCAATTGGTAACAGTTACTTTTTTAAACTATCATTAGTTACTTCGCGTAACAAATGTAATTATTAATTTAAAAAAACAAAACAATGATTTTAGTAACTGGCGCCAACGGACATTTTGGGAGAGCCACCATTCACGCTCTAATAAACAAAGGAAAAGCACCACAAAACATCAAAGCCCTCGTTCGCAAAGCTGAGGACAAGGCATACTGGGAGAACCAAGGTGTGAATGCTGTCATCGCTGACTATAATGATTACGATTCATTAGTGAATGCATTTAAAGGTGTTTCAAAACTTCTTCTCGTGTCGAGCAACGATTTGTACAACAGAACAACACAACAACTTAACGCAGTGCGCGCCGCAAAAGAGGCTGGAGTGCAGCATATAGTTTACACCAGCTTGCAGCGAAAAACAGAAGATTCATCATCGCCGCTTTGGGCTGTGGCAGATTCTCATTTGAACACCGAAAAATCCATATTGGAGAGTGGTCTCAATTACACGATTTTAAAAAACAATTTATACCTCGATCTTCTTCCCGCTTTTGTAGGTGAAAATGTTTTTGACAACAACACCATTTACGTTCCCGCTGGTGATGGAAAAATTAGTGCAGTGCTTCGTTCTGAAATGGCAGAAGCTGCGGCACAAATTCTTATCTCTGACGGTCACGAAAATAAGATGTATGACTTCGTAAATGAGCAAAGTGTAGGCTACAAAGACATTGCAGAATTCTTAGGTAAAATTTCTGGAAAATCCATTCAATATCTCTCGCCATCATCAGAAGAATACATGGCAACCTTGACTGGATTCGGACTACCCAAAGAAATGATACACATCTTCACTGCCTTTGCGGTAGCGCAAGCCCAAGGCGAGCTAGACAAAACCAGCAGTGATTTCGCCACCATCCTCGGCCGCAAACCCACCTCCGTGCTGCAACACATAGAGTCGGTGTATAGCCGAGGTTAAAAAAAGCTCAGAAAAGTCTATCTTCACGGCAGAAAAATTGATTTTACGGATGAAGATTCAGAAGAGCACATTCGACTTTCTAAGCAAGTTGAAGAAGAATAATAATAAAGAATGGTTTGACGCCAATCGCCCCCTCTACGAGGGGGCTAAGGCGGATTTCACACAAGCAGTAGCAGACCTCATTAGCGGCATATCAAAATTTGATGACAACATCAAAGCTGCAGGACTCGATGCAAAAAAATGTGTTAACCGTATCAATCGTGACATTCGTTTTTCGAAGGACAAAACACCCTACAAAACAAACTTCTTCGCCATCATCAGTGAGGGTGGCAAGAAGAGTCATCTCGCTTCTTACTTCTTTCAATTAGTTCCTGGTGGAAGTTTTATTGGAGGCGGCGTATACATGCCCGAACCTCCTCACCTACTCGACATTCGCAAGGAGATTCAATATGGATTGAAAGAATGGAAGAAGATTGTAGAAGACAAACAATTCCTCAAAGTCTATCCTGAAGGAGTGCAAGCACCTGAGATTCTAACGCGCGCACCTAAAGGATTTGAGCCCAATGATCCCGCCGATGAATACATTCGTATGAAAGGATTTTATACCTACCTCGAAATTCCCGACGCCGACCTCATCAGTGGCAAAGCAGAAAAACAAATCCTCAAAGCCTTCGCCACCACGCAGCCTATGATTGATTTTATCAATAAAGGACTGAAGTAAAGAACGAGAACAAGAACAAGAACGAGAACGAGAACGAGAACAAGAACGAGAACGAGAACGAGAACAAGAACGAGAACGAGAACGAGAACGAGAATTTGGAGATTGGAGGTTGGAATTTGGAGTCCCGATAGCTATCGGGAGGAATTTGGACGTTGGAATTTAGAATTGCGAATCCGTCACTCCGTCCCTCAGTAACTCAGTACCTCCATCCCTAACTAGTCACTAGTATCTAATTTAAAAGTTATCATAATACGTCCTGTCCTCTATGATCTTACCGTTTTTGAGTTTGAGGATGGAACAGATGGGGAGTTCGAAACGCACGCTGTCGGGTCCGGTGCCACTGGAAACGAATTCAACGATGACGGTGGTGGAATCAACGGCATAAGCACTCTTCAATTCATCTTTTAAGTCTGGAAATATGTTGGTCATTTCGGAATACTTAATTACAAAATCAGCCTTGCTTTGTTTGATGGGCTGCGTTCCGAACGATGGATCGAGAAATGTCGCATCATCTGCATAATAGTCTGACAATGCTTTCCAATCGTGGCGATTGAAAGTATCAAAATATGACTTCGCGAAAGCTTGTCCATCAAAGCTTGCTTTTTTTTCTTCCACTTTCTTCTCCGCACAACCAGACAACGCAACGACCAAAGCCATTGCAACAATAATATTTTTCATAGTAGTGAATTTTTTTGTGAATATAGGAAATAGTTACGGAGGGACGGAGGGACCGATAGGAAATAGGGAATAGGGAATGTGATATAGGGTTAAAGATAAACATTAATAGCCTGCCCATTCATGGGCAGGTGGGGAACATGGGAAACTGGAACTTGGAATTTGGAGTTTGGAATTTAGAATTGATCATTGCGAATTAATTATTGCGAATTAGTCATCGCAAATTAGTCGCTCCGTACTTCAGTATCTCCGTACCTCCCTTCCTATGGCTTGAGCAGTCGTTTGATTTCGTTGAGCTTCATGAGGGCTTCAACGGGGGTGAGGGTGTTGATGTCGAGGTGGATGATTTCGTCGCGGATCTGTTCGAGTAAGGGATCGTCGAGTTGGAAAAAACTCAATTGCACAGCAGCATCTTGCGCCACTTGTTTGATATTGCCATTGAGATTTTCTTTCGAATGTGATTTCTCCAATTGCACCAATACTTCTTTCGCACGATCCACCACTTTCGATGGCATGCCCGCCAATTTCGCTACGTGAATACCAAAGCTGTGATTGCTGCCGCCTTGAGCCAACTTGCGCAAGAAGATGATGCGCTGCCCTACTTCTTTTACACTCACATTAAAATTGCGAATGCGTTTGAAGATTCCCTCCATTTCATTCAACTCATGATAATGGGTGGCAAATAGCGTCTTCGCTTTATAACGCGGATGTTCGTGTACAAACTCCGCTATCGACCAAGCGATGGAGATACCATCATAAGTGCTCGTACCGCGTCCTATTTCATCGAGTAATATCAAACTGCGATCGCTCAAATTGTTGAGGATACTTGCAGTCTCATTCATTTCTACCATGAAGGTAGATTCACCACTCGAAATATTATCACTCGCGCCAACGCGCGTAAATATTTTATCTACAATTCCAATATCCGCCGATGATGCAGGCACAAACGATCCCACTTGCGCCATCAATGTGATGAGCGCAGTCTGACGCAACACAGCAGACTTACCCGACATGTTGGGACCAGTAATCATCATGATTTGCTGCGTCTCATTATCGAGATAAATATCATTGCTCACATATTCTTCTCCCGCAGGCAACGAACGTTCGATCACTGGATGGCGACCATTCAAAATCTTCAACACTTTGCTGTCATTCACCGACGGCTTCACGTAATTGTATTTCACAGCCACCTTAGCAAACGACATCAAACAATCCACACGTGCCAACAATTGTGCATTCAATTGAATCGATGATGTGTATTCCATAATTGCCGCCACCAACTCGTTGAAAATACGAAACTCAATTGAACCGATTTTTTCTTCAGCTCCCAAAATTTTCGTTTCGTATTCTTTCAGCTCTTCGGTGATATAGCGTTCCGCTTGTGTGAGCGTTTGCTTGCGAATCCAGTCGGCAGGTACTTTATCCTTGTGCGTGTTTCGCACTTCGAGATAATAACCGAATACATTATTATACGAAATTTTTAGCGAAGGAATTTCTGTACGCTCTGCTTCGCGTTGTTGTATTTGTAGTAAATAATCTTTTCCCTTGAATGCAAGATTTCGCAACTCATCCAACTCCGCATCCACACCTTCTGCAATCACTTGTCCTTTATTCATGGCAATCGGCGGATCATGATGAATCTCGCGACGAATGCGATTGGCAATGTCTTCACAAGGATTCAATTGATTTCCGATAGCAACCAACTCTTGATTTTTCGATTGCAAACACATTTCTTTGATAGGCGCAATGGCATCGAGTGCGCGACGAATCTGTTGTACTTCGCGTGGATTGATGCGGCCCACAGCAACTTTAGAAATAAGTCTTTCTAAGTCTCCTATATGTTTTAGCTCAGTGCTTAGATTTTCTAAGACTTCGCTATGATGATTAAAATAATCTACTACTGCAAGTCGCTGCTCGATGAGCGAAACTTCTTTCAACGGCAAGAGAATCCAGCGACGCAATAGGCGGCCACCCATTGGACTTACTGTTTCATCCAGTATATCCACCAGTGTTTTTGCATTCTCATGCACGCTGCTCACCAACTCAAGATTTCGAATGGTGAATTTATCGAGCCACACATATCGATCTTCCTCAATGCGGCCCAGCGTGCTGATGTGCGCTACTTTGTCGTGTTGCGTTTCTGCGAGATAATGCATGATCGCACCCGCAGCCATCACACCGAGGTTCAACTCTTCCACACCAAAACCTTTGAGTGATTTGGTGCCAAAGTGTTTGGTCAAAATTTCTTCTGCAAATTCTTTAGTGAATACCCATTCATCCAAACGGAACGTGTAGAAACGATCACCGATGGTATTTTTAAAAGTCTGATCAAATTGTTTTTGATACAAGACCTCATTCGGACGGAAACTCTGAATGAGTTTGTCCACATATTCTATCGAACCTTGAGCTGCAAGAAATTCGCCTGTAGAAATATCTAAAAAAGCAACACCCGCATTACCAGGTGCATTGTTGTTGCCAGTGAAAGCCACGGCAGCAACGAAATTATTCGACGAAGCGTCGATCGTTTTATCGTTATAAGAAACACCTGGCGTGACCAGTTCAGTGATGCCGCGTTTTACAATTTTCTTCGTGAGTTTTGGATCTTCGAGTTGATCGCAAATCGCAACGCGATTGCCAGCCTTAACGAGTTTGGGCAAATACGTGTCGAGGCTATGATGAGGAAAGCCCGCAAGCTCCACATATGCTGCAGCGCCGTTTTTTCTTTTGGTAAGCGTGATGCCCAAAATTTTAGAAGCACGAATGGCGTCTTCGCCAAAGGTCTCGTAAAAATCACCGACTCTGAAAAGCAATAAAGCATCTGGATAGCGCGCTTTTATTCCGTTGTATTGCTTCATCAACGGGGTTTCCACCACTCCATCATTCACGGCGCTGATATGTTCGTTTTCTTGTTTCACCTTTTATAAAAAAGCAAAACTGCCGCCTCAATAAAGAAGACGGCAGCTTCGCTAATCATGTAAAAATCGTTGAGTCAAACGTACTACGTAACCTGAAAATTCCTACTCGTAGTTTTCAACAAAAAACCAACAAAAAAGACAGGCAAAATTATGCCACCTTTAATTGGCTGAGTTTACTACGGCTGAACTTATCCTTGGCGTAGGCCAATGTGACTTTGAATTCTTTTTCTTTTGAAGACGGCAAATCATACATCGCATCGAGCATGATGGCCTCGCAAATACCCCGAAGACCGCGCGCTCCGAGTTTGTATTCAATCGCTTTTTCAACAATGAAATCCAATACCTTTTTATCGAAGGTCAGTTTTACCCCATCCATATCAAACAATTTCACGTACTGTTTGATGAGGGCGTTTTTCGGCTCTGTGAGAATTCTTCTCAATGTCACCTCATCCAAAGGATTGAGGTGGGTGAGTACAGGGAAACGTCCGATCAATTCGGGAATTAGACCATAGCGCTTAATATCGAGCGGGCTCACATATTGAAGCATATTGTTGCGATCTACCATGTCGGCGCCTTGTGTGCCGTAGCCTATCGCAGCGGTGTTCATTCTTCTTTCAATAATTTTATCGATACCGTCGAAAGCACCTCCACAGATGAAGAGGATATTCTTGGTATTGACCTGAATCATTTTTTGTTCGGGGTGCTTACGTCCACCTTGTGGCGGCACATTGGCTACCGAGCCTTCCAGAAGCTTCAGCAAAGCCTGTTGCACACCTTCACCGCTTACATCACGGGTGATGCTTGGGTTGTCGCTCTTGCGAGCGATTTTATCAATTTCATCAATGAAAACGATTCCACGTTCAGCACGCGTCACGTCGTAATCAGCATCCTGTAGCAAACGTGACAAAATACTTTCTACATCTTCACCCACATATCCAGCTTCTGTAAGAACGGTAGCGTCGGCGATACAAAACGGAACGTGCAGCATTTTCGCAATGGTCTTGGCCAAAAGCGTCTTGCCCGTACCTGTTTCACCGATCATAATGATATTTGATTTCTCAATTTCAACACCATCAGAATCTTTGGTATCCTTTTGCATCAAGCGCTTGTAGTGATTGTAAACAGCCACGGCGAGCGACTTTTTCGCCTCGTCCTGACCGATTACATATTCGTCCATAAACACCTTGATGTCAGCAGGCTTTTGAAGCTCCAAGTCTTTATTGGCCGGTGTTGCGGCCTTAGAACGCACCTCCTCATTGACGATTGCATTCGCTTGTGAGGCGCAATCCTCGCAAATATGGCCGCTGAGGCCAGCAATAAGGATGCTCACTTCACTTTTCTTTCTTCCACAAAATGAACAGGTAATTTCTTTCATCGCAACATTTGAAATAGACTACAAAAATAACCATATTCGCTGCATGGCTGACATCAAGAACTTTTATGTGCTAAAAAGTTCCGCCGGAAGCGGAAAAACCTATGCCCTCGTGAAGTTTTACCTTCAATTGGCACTGGGCACAAAAGACCATACCTACTACAAGCATATCCTCGCGATTACCTTTACCAATGCGGCTGCCGCAGAGATGAAGGAGCGCATCATTTTGCGTTTGAAAGAATTTAGCGTCCTACCAGAGCCGGGAGCGAAGCCAAATCAACTTTTTGAAGAAATAAAAGAAAAATTGGGCATTCCCGATCACGAATTGAGGATTCGGGCGGAAAAGACCCTTGTGCACATGCTGCACAACTATGGACTGATTGGTATTTCGACCATTGATAGCTTTACGCACCGCATTGTGCGCAGCTTTGCCCGCGACCTCCGCCTCCATCCGGACTTCACCATTGAAATGGATACCGCGGCGTTCAATGAGCGCATTGTGGATACCGTGCTAGATCAGATAGGCTCCAATCCAGAATTGACGACATATTTGGAAAAATTTGCTCTCGAAAATTATGAGTCCGAAAAGAGTTTTAAAATCAGAGGCAATCTAGAACAGGTCTGTTATCAACTCGGGAATGAAGAATCAATAGCAGCACTGAAAGAAATTGAAGTATTGGGACTCAGCGACTTTGACCGCATTCGTAAACAGCTCTTTGAAATCATCCGCAACTACGAGCGTAAGCTGGAAATACCATGCAGGAAGGCCATTGAAGCATCGGATGCCGCCGGATTGGTGATTTCTGATTACGCTCATAAAAAAACTTCTGCTTTCGCCTATTTCCATAAGCTGCTTCAAGGCATTATAGAATTACCTGGCAAACGTTTTCGCGATACCGTTAACAAGCCCAACAGCTGGTTTGCCGCTAAAGTGCCCGCTGCAATCAAAATGAAGGTAGAGCAAGTACTCCCCACCTTAAATGAGTGCGCAGCGGAAGTATTAGAAATCATAGATAGTCGTGATTTCGAAAATTATAAAATCGCAGAAAACGCCGCGAATGTCGTCTATAGTATGGGCATGCTTGCAAAGCTTGCCCTTGTGGCGCGCGAACTGAAAGAGGAAGAAAATCTTGTCTTAATTCAAGATTTTCAAAAAATAATTTCTGAAATAGTCAATGACAATCCTGCGCCCTTCATCTATGAGCGTGTAGGCGAGCGTTACAATCATATACTCTTTGACGAATTTCAAGATACATCGGGATTGCAATGGAGCAATTTTTTACCCTTGATAGAAAACGCCTTGTCCAAAGGACACTTCAACTTGTTGGTGGGTGATGGCAAGCAAGCCATCTATCGCTGGCGTAATGGTAAGGCTGAACAGTTTGTGAAATTACCTGAATTGCTTGGAGACCAACTTCCAGAGAGAAGACAAGCTATTCAATACAATTATCAAAAAGGAGTACTAAACAAAAATTTTCGCAGTTCTGCGGCAATTATCGATTTCAACAATCAACTTTATAAAAGATATGAAGAAGGTGAATCGCTCATACTTGCTAAGGACGTTTATGAAGACCAGGCCCAAGAAAAAGTAAAAGAGGCGCAAGGTTACGTCGAAGTATTTATTAATGCTGAAGAGAAAAAAAATAAAACCGAACAATCACTCGGTTATATCGTCAGCACCGTTCAAAAGTGCATTGCTGACGGTTATGATCCCGGGGATATTGCTATACTTACGAGGAAAGGAGGAAAAGATGCAGGCCCCATCTCTGCAGCACTCTTTCAGGCGGGTATTCAAGTGGTGACAAAGGAAAGTTTTTTGCTGGCCAATTCACCAAAAGTAAAGCTAGTCATGGCATTCTTAAAATACATGACTCAGCCAGATCACCTTTATAGTCGCGTGAGCATTTGGCAAAATCTCTGTTTGCTTTTTCCACAGCGATTTAACCTTCGGGGACTTACGGAAAACTATTCCATTAGACTTGAGAAACAAATCATACCGGATACCATACTATTTTTTGAAAAAGAATATCCGAATGTTACTGAAGTGAACATGTTGCTCAGTGCCATTGAAATTGCAGAGACAACGATTCGATTATTTGATTTGGAAAAAGATGTATTTCTGGAGTTCTTATGCGATCACCTTACGCGCCTGAGTACTCAAAAGGATTATTCCCTTCAAGAGATATGCGAGTGGTGGGAAGATCAGCGCGAGAAGTTGTACATCTCAGCGCAAGAAGGAAATGACAAGGTAAATATCATGACTATTCATAAAAGTAAAGGTCTTCAATTTCCTGTAGTCATCTACCCTCGCTTTTCAGGTCGTGACAATGGCAATGAAATTTGGCTAGAAGTAGATCCAGAGATATTTGGTCTATCAAAGTTTATTTACAAGAATAATAAATCAACGATACATGAAGACATGCCACAAGCAGTGAAACATGATATCGAAATGACCACACTGGACAAACTAAACCTGTGTTATGTTGCCACAACGCGACCAGAAGAGAGACTTTATATATTGATTGAAGAAAAAGGTGCTGATACCATTTCTAAAGAAATGATAACCCACGCCACGAGCTCTATGACCGCGGTCGATGGGCATTATGTAAAGGGTGAAACAGCTGAACCGCAGCGCCAACGTCGTGCTCTTCAAAATAATCTCATGATTGATGGAAATGTAAAACCGAATGTTCATTCGGCACAGTTGCGTTATACTGTTTTAAAAGAAAAAATACTTGAGCACCAAGAGCAGCGATTGCTTGGAACAATCATACACGAGTGTCTAAGTCATATAATGCTTCCAGTAGATATTGATCACGCAATTAAAAAAGTGATGCCTAAGTATCCGATGTTCAATAGTTCGCAGTATCCGCGCTTGGCGCAAGAGTTACTACGCATTTGTGATCATCCTTCATTGCGCAAATGGTTTAGTAATGAAGTCAAAATCTTTAATGAGCGTGAAATCATTTTACCTAACGGTATGCCTATAAGACCAGACCGCGTGGTAATCAATGATAATGGCTGGGATGTGATTGATTTTAAAACAGGTGCTCGATCAAAAAAACACTTGGATCAAATCAAGCAGTATCGAGATGAACTTGAAAAAATAAGCGGACAGCCAACCAAGGGTTATCTTGTGTACACCGATGATATGGAAGTGGTGGCATTAGGATAGAACTTTAAAATAGCTACTCAATTTGCGGGCGCGAAATATTTTCTAATAGGTGGGGTGAAAATAAAATTCAATGTAAAAGGTCTGTGAGTGCTTGAAAGCAAGTCAACTTACACTCCAACCTAACCTATCTCCCGATTATGAAATATTTACTTTTTGTATTGTTTACAATAACTCAACTCACCTCTATTGGTGCCGCAAAAGATTCAACTCTTTTTCTTTACAGTGATGAGCTAAAGCCCAGTGGTGACCGCATGTTTGTGCGATTCAGCAACAAAGAAGCTGGAGATGTTATCATTCGAATTTATAATGATCAAGGCTCAATGATAAAAGAGTTTATTGATAAATCGGTGGAGCCAGGATTTCACCAAGTGCTCATTACATTAAGCGCAATGAGAGCAGGAAAGTATGCCTTATCCATACAGTTAAATTCGGAAAGGTGTTCTGCTATTTTTATAATGCATGAAGAGAAATAACGCTATGAAAGCCTGTTACTATAGAATACGTTTTTGTCAAAATCTGCTCGGCTTGACATGTAAAGAAATAAATTTCTTTGCGAGGTGGGGGGAAACCAAATGTGGTTGTATAGAGTACATTAGCAACAGATAACGACAACGATTATATCCAATCATAAAGAAGCTACAGCCGGCGAAGGAAGTAACCGGATTTGTAAAGCGAGTGCAAAACTTAAGTCCTGCCACGGCGGGACTTTTGTTTTTATGGCTTTTCAAACCATCGACTAGAAGGATAGTGATCACCCACGATCACTTTTTCACCAATCATAGGTGTTGTGATTTGAAGTCCCTTTGCTTTTGCAGCTTCACTTACTAGCAATGGCGGTTCATTCCATGCATGAAATGCCAAGGCAAACTTGGAGTAGTGAACCGGCATTAGAACTTTTGCCTTTAAATCAATGGCCGCCTGGGCGGTTTGTTCGGGCTGCATGTGGATGTAGGGCCACATTTTATTGTACTGACCGCATTCAAGAAGAGCAATGTCAAAGCCATCGAATTTTTCCCCAATCTCTCCAAAAAACTCATCATATCCCGAATCTCCTCCTAAAAAGAGGCGATGATTAGGTGACTCTAAAACGAAAGAGCTCCAAAACGTGCGTGCTCTTTGGATGCCCCGTCCAGAAAAGTGACGTGCAGGAGTTGCTGTAATTTTCATTTTCGCAAACTCGTAAGATTCCCACCAATCAAGCTCAGTAATGATATCAGGATTGAATCCCCAATAAACAAGGTGTGACTTTACACCGAGACTGCAAACAATGTTTGATACTCGAGATCTCAAAGCCACGATTGTTTTATAATCCAAATGATCGTAGTGATCATGTGTGAGAATGAGTAAGTCGATGGGAGGCATATCGGCAACCCCATAAACGTCAGCGCCTTTAAACGCTTTCACAAAACCCTTCACGGGTGAGGCTCCGCCGCTGAACACGGGGTCCACAAGAATATTTTTATTCTCAATTGCAATATGATAGCTGCTGTGACCGAACCAAGTAATCACGGGGAGGTCTGATAATCCCGTAGTGATTTCAGTTTTTTTGCTTGGCAGGACACCACTGGGTTTGAGATGAGGGGAACGACCAAATATACCCTTGGTGAAGTTTACGAAGCTCGCCTCCTCACCCATCATCTTGGTTTCGGTTGCATTGGTAAAAAAGCCATTGCTGAAACGCTCCGAGCGCTCAAAAGCTGATTGATGTGTCTTATTGGGATTTTTACCAAAAACTTTCATATTACTGATCACGATTTGGATGCAAAGCTAAATGCAGGGAAGACAACGATGTGTTCAATTTTTCTGAAATGTCTAAAAATGATTCTGAATCGCATTGTAATGGTAACTATTCGTTGTTGAAAAAGCTTTTAATGGCACTTAGAGCCTTGAAGACTGACGGCTACCTTGCATCCATGAAGCCTTTGCTTTTAGTACTTTTTACAATAACTCAACTTTCGGTGTCCGCAATGGACATCGACACGACGCTTTGCTTATTCAGCGATGAAATGCAACCCGTCGGCAATCGTATGTTCGTTCGCTACAGCAACAAGCATTATGGTGATTTAATCATCCGAATACACAACGAACAGGGAATAACTATCAAAGAATTCATCGACAGCGGAGTAGAGCCTGGATTTCATCAAACTCTCTTACCTTTGACTGATATGGAAAGCGGTAAATACACCATTTCCATTGTATTGAACAATGAGCGTTGCTCAGCAGTCTTTATCAAGCCAGAAGATGAATAAAATATTATACAACGTCACCGTAAGCATCGACGCGGAGATTGAACAAGAGTGGTTAGAATGGATGAAAACAGTCCATATTCCAGACGTGATGCGCACCGGCTTCTTTTTAGAAAATCGCATTTGTCGTGTGCATGCTTTTGAAGAAGGCGGCCTGACCTATGCAATTCAATATGTGGCACGCAGCATGGCAGATTATGAGCAGTACCAAAAGGAGTGCGCCCCCACCCTGCAAGCCGATCACACCAAGCGTTATGGTGGCAGATTTGAAGCTTTCCGGACAGTATTGGAAATCGTTCACGAGTACCAAACAGCAATGCCCGACATTAGCGCCAACTAAAACCTTCCTTGCTTACCTTTGGAACCCAATAAATACCCTCTATTATGATTACAGGACTTGTACACCTCCACTCTACACTCCGATGGGTGTTGCTTATTTTATTAGTTGCAACCATCGTTGATAGCCTTCTACGCATGTATCGCTCATTCAATGCGACTGACAAGAAACTCGCATTGTTTACCCTAGCCACTTTGCATACACAGATCATCATAGGTCTTGCGCTCTATTTCTTTGGCGATCATGTGGGCCAGTTTATCGAGGCAGGAGATGTAATGAAAGACAGTGTGAGCCGTTTTTGGGTGGTTGAACACTTCGCGGGAATGGTGCTTGCTGCAGTATTCGTGACTGTAGGATATTCAAGAGCGAAGCGCGCCTCAGAAAAGTGGGCGAAACATCGCTTCATCTTCGTTTACTATACCATCGGCTTTATTCTCATCATGCTTTCTATTCCATGGCCATTTAGAGAAGCAGCCAAAGCTTTGGGCATTGGTTGGTTTTAATTTTTTCTATGAAAAAAATAGTCTTTTCAATAATAGTAGTAACCTTCCTTTTTGCTTGTGGTTCGTCCGGCAAAGAGCAAGGGTCTAATGGCACTGCCGGTGCAGAACAGTTTGATGTTGAAAAAACATACAACCGCAAATGTGGTATTTGTCACGGCAGAGATGGCAAGTTGATGGCATCTGGTTCTCCTGATCTCACCATCAGCAAACTATCGAAAGAAGAAGTAGTAGCCATTATTACAAATGGAAAAAATAATATGCCACCGCAACGGGATATTTTGAGCAAAGAAGAAATAGCAGCGGTAGCAGATTATGCAATGAAACTAAGGAAGTAGGATTTGAAATCAAAAATGATAGACACTGCCAAGAAGCAGGAAACCTGTGTACTGGTAGGTATTGTAACCAAACAACAGTCGCGCGAATTATTGGATGAGTACTTGGATGAATTGGCATTCCTTGCGCTCACGGCAAACGCTGTTTGTCTGAAGAGATTCACACAAAATCTCGATCACCCCGATTCACGCACTTTCGTAGGCAGCGGCAAACTCAATGAGATCAAGGCTTACGTGGATGAATACAAACCAGACATGATCATTTTTGATGATGAGTTGGCTCCTTCACAAATTCGAAATCTGGAAAAAGAATTCAAAGACAAGGGAGTAAAAATTCTCGATCGCAATAATCTTATCCTGGACATCTTTGCAAGTCGTGCGCGCACAGCTCACTCGAAAACGCAAGTGGAGCTGGCGCAATATCAATATATGCTCCCCCGCCTTACGCGCATGTGGACCCACTTGGAAAAACAACGTGGTGGAATCGGGATGCGTGGTCCTGGTGAACAGGAGATTGAAACTGACCGAAGAATAGTGCGAGATCGCATTGCCAAGCTCAAAGAAGATCTCAAAGAAATCGATAAGCAAAAAAGTATTCAACGCAGCAATCGCGGTGCGATGGTGCGCGTAGCGCTTGTCGGATATACCAACGTAGGAAAGAGCACACTCATGAATGTGCTTTCGAAGTCTGATGTTTTTGCCGAAAATAAATTATTCGCAACTCTCGACACAACGGTTCGAAAAGTAGTTTTGAAAAATTTGCCTTTCTTACTTTCAGACACAGTAGGATTCATTCGCAAACTGCCGCACCAGTTGATTGAGAGTTTCAAATCCACTCTTGATGAAACGCGCGAAGCAGATTTGCTCGTGCACGTTGTGGACATCTCACATCCTCAATTTGAAGATCATTTTAATGTGGTGAATTCCACTTTACAAGAAATTGGAAGTGGGGATAAGCCAACGATCATTGTGTTCAACAAAATCGACGCATATAAGCACGTTGAAAAGGATGAAGATGATCTCACACCGATGACTCGTGAGAATATTAATTTAGAAGAATTGAAAAAATCATGGATGGCAAAAATTCCAGACCATGATGTCATCTTCATCTCTGCTATTGAAAAAAGTAATATGGAACAGTTCCGCGATTTACTTTACGAGCGCGTGCGCGAGATTCACATCACGCGTTTCCCATACAATGATTTTCTATTTGAAATAGAACAGTAATTCTAGACGTAAGCCTCGCCTTTTTGTACGCGGATATCGTTGACGAATTGCTTAATCTTTTGCTCGTCTTCTTTTTTACAAACAAGCAAAGTATCGCCAGAATCCACCACGATATATCCATTCAAGCCGTGCAGCACCACGAGTTTTTCGTTGGGTACATTTACTACGTTATCT
This sequence comes from uncultured Comamonadaceae bacterium, assembly GCA_964428835.1. Taxonomy (GTDB): domain Bacteria; phylum Bacteroidota; class Bacteroidia; order Flavobacteriales_D; family Sanyastnellaceae; genus JAIXWP01. Next base: position 95,893 of record CAYRZQ010000002.1, read on the forward strand.
GCGCAATTGTAAAGCATTACATTTTTCCCAACTACTCCATTCGAACGATCATCTTGAGCAAGATGTGTGTGTAGAGAGCCCCACGTACCCAAGTCGCTCCACCCGAAATCGCTGAGAATAACATTCACATTTTTTGCTTTCTCCATAATACCGTAGTCGATAGAGATATTGTCGCATGAGCTGTAAGTCTTTTCGATAAAAGCAGCCTCTTCTTCCGAATTGTACATTCCAGCTCCTTCGGAGAAAGCCTTGAACATTTCAGGCAAATGCTTTTGAAACGCGTTGAGAATGGTGGGCAATGTCCAAATGAAAATTCCAGAATTCCAATAAAAGTCGCCGCTTTCCAGAAAATCTTTCGCGAGCTCCAGGTCTGGTTTTTCTGTAAATGTTTTTGCTTTTTTCACTCGAGAATCGAAAGCACCAGGCACATCTGCCCACTGAATGTAGCCGTAGCCAGTATCAGGGCGAGTTGGCTTGATGCCGAGTGTAACGAGATTGCCGCTCTCATTGGCCTGACGAATGCTTACCTCCATCACGCGAAGGAATTCTTCATTTTTTAAGATCAAGTGGTCGCTTGGAGCTACCATGATGTTTGCATCAGGTTCTTTTTCGGCAATCTTAAACGCAGCGTAAGCCACACATGGCGCAGTATTGCGCATATATGGTTCACAGAGCACTTGCTCTGGCTTTAGATCTGGCAGTTGTTTTAACACCAAATCTTTGTATCGCTCATTGGTGACAATAAGAATATTTTCTTTTGGTACTATTGGTAAAAAACGGTCGTAGGTCATTTGAATGAGCGTACGTCCTACACCAAGTATATCGTGAAACTGTTTTGGAAAAGCAGTTTTACTCATTGGCCAGAATCGTGAACCGATTCCTCCGGCCATAATAACACAGTAATTCTTATTGTTCATCGTAGCGATGGAGATTCAATTATGATAATTTGGAAAGAGCGTTGCGTAGGCTTTCTATTGCCTCTGTGACATCAACCATAGTGGCTGTGCCCACAGAAAGGCGATACCAAGGGCTTGATCTATCTGCGCCAAAAGCGTAGAAAGGCACTACAGCCAACTTCGCCTCTGACAAGAGATATGAGGTTACTTTTTCAGTAGAATCGAGTACTACACCATCGGCAGTTTTCTTTCCTTTCAAGTCAAACTTAACAGTCAAATAAATGGCCGCCATTGGAGCGATTGCATCAACAGAAAATCCTTCTCCCTTGAGCGTTTGAATGCCATTGTAGAATCCGCGCAGGCGCTGTTCCAGTTGATCTTTAAAACTATTTAAAAAAGTTTGTACTTGAGCATCATTAGCAAGGTAACGTGCAGAAGCTACCTGTTCGGCTTTGGGCGACCAAGCACCTACGTGACCGAGGATTGATTTCATCTTATCGATGATTTTCTTTGGCCCAAAAGCCCATCCCACGCGCACTCCAGTAGCCGCCATTGATTTGCTAATACCATCTACAAATATGGTATAGTCACGCAATTCAGGGCGCAAGTTCACTGGATCAAAGTGTACTGTATCACCATAAGTGAGTGTCCAGTAGATTTGATCGTACATGATGTACAATGGCTTTTGATCAGCGGTGCGGCGTGCATTTTCCTCGATTACCAAGTCACATATTGCTTCCAATTGTGCTTTTGAAAAAACAGTTCCGGTTGGATTAAGTGGAGAGCAAAGTGCTAACAAAGTAGCCTTTGAAATATGTGGTCGCAACTCATCGACTGTCGGCATGAAATTATTTTCAGGCGTAGTTTCAATGAACGCTTGTTGTGCATGTGATAAATGCGTGTAGTGGTTGTTGTTCCAACTAGGCACAGGGAACAACACTGTTTCATTAGGATCTACGAGCGCCTGATAAATCGCATAAATGATTGGTCGAGCACCGCCAGCAATTAGGATTTCGTTATCTCCATATTCGAGACCTTGCCAATCCTTAATTTGTCGAGCTACTACCTTTCTCAAGTCAAGCATACCATCTGCAGGAGGATAGTTTGTTTCATCTTGTTGATATGCCTTTATTATTTCTTCTTTGAGCTCGGCTGGTATTGGAAAAACTTTTGGATCAAAGTCACCGATAGTGAAATTGTAAATGCGTTGACCTTTCGCAATTAATTCGCGGATTTCTCCAGCCAATTTGATGATTTCAGAGCCGATTAGGTTTTCAGCCATTTTCGACACCTTTAGCTCCTTCACTTGAGTTTGTGTATTGCTCATTTAGGTATAATTACTCCTTCCCGCGGAAAGATGCGCAAATGTAGCTTTTTCCTATTAAACAAACAAAAGGCCCGTTGGTATGACGGGCCTAATTTTGTCTATTTATTAAAAATAAATTCTTTATCGGTTTTACATTCCCACCATCTTGGAAGGCACCACGATTTGATCGTACTCTTCTGAGGTCACATAACCCAGACGTACCGCCTCTTCCTTGAGTGTTGTTCCGTTTTTGTGAGCAGTCTTAGCAATTTCAGCTGCCTTGTAATATCCAATTTTGGTGTTGAGTGAGGTCACCAGCATCAATGAATTGTTTACCAATTCATCAATTCTTCCGTAGTTAGGTTCGATACCTACTGCGCAATGCTCATCAAACGAAACGCATGCATCGCCCAGCAGTCGGGCACTTTGAAGGAAGTTATTTGCCATCATTGGCTTGAATACATTCAACTCATAGTGACCTTGGGTTCCGCCAACAGTAATTGCCACATCATTTCCCATTACCTGAGCGCAAACCATAGTAAGTGCTTCACATTGTGTGGGATTGACCTTACCAGGCATGATAGAAGAACCCGGTTCGTTTTCAGGAATAAAAATCTCACCGATGCCACTTCTTGGACCGCTCGCCATCATTCGGATGTCGTTGGCGATTTTATTTAAGGAAACGGCAAGTTGCTTGAGCGCGCCATGTGATTCTACGATTCCATCATGTGCAGCGAGAGCCTCGAATTTGTTTGGAGCTGTCACAAAAGGTAATCCGCTAAACTCCGCGATTTTAGCAGCCACGAGTTCGGAGTAACCCTTTGGAGTATTGATACCTGTGCCTACAGCTGTTCCGCCAAGAGCTAACTCTTTCAAGTGAGGAAGTGTATTTTTTAGTGCACGAACGCCGTGGTCTAGTTGTGCCACATAACCACTGAGCTCTTGGCCGAGGGTGATAGGCGTCGCGTCCATCAAGTGAGTGCGCCCGATTTTCACCACGTTCATAAACTCCTGTGATTTTTTGTGGAGTGTGTTGCGCAATCTTTCCACACCGGGGATGGTAATTTCCACCACTGATTTATATGCTGCGATATGCATCGCAGTAGGGTATGTATCGTTTGAGGACTGTGATTTATTTACGTCATCATTAGGGTTGAGTAATGGAGTTCCCTCGCCAAGTTTATTACCCAACAAAACGTGCGCTCTATTTGAAATCACCTCATTGAGGTTCATATTGCTTTGTGTTCCGGAACCTGTTTGCCAGATAACGAGGGGGAATTGATCGTCGAGATTACCTGTGAGAATTTCGTCGCATACCATAGAAATCGCATCGCGTTTTTCTGCGGGTAATACACCTAAGTCGTGGTTGGCGTGTGCTGCGGCCTTTTTGAGAATCGCAAAAGCGCGAATGATCTCTTTTGGCATTGAAGCTTCTGGACCAATTTTAAAATTGTTTCGTGAGCGTTCTGTTTGGGCACCCCAGTAAACATTAGCAGGGACCTTCACTTCGCCCATGGTGTCTTTCTCTATGCGGTATTCCATTTTTTATTGAAATTATATTTTAAACAATTGTTGCTTTTCCTTGTCCCATGAGATAAGCCTTCAAGAACTCGTCGATCTCACCATTCATAACTCCATCTACGTCGCTTGTTTCATGTCCAGTTCTAACATCTTTAACGAGTTTATAGGGCTGCATCACATAGTTTCTGATTTGAGAACCCCATTCGATTTTCTTTTTACCGGCTTCAATCTCGTCACGTGCAGCGTTGCGTTTGGCGAGTTCCATCTCATACAATTGCGACTTGAGCAATTGAATAGCCTTTTCTTTATTTTGAAGCTGTGAGCGTGTTTCAGTATTGTCGATTACAATACCGGATGGTTTGTGTCGCAGGCGCACACCGGTTTCGACTTTGTTCACGTTTTGACCACCAGCACCACCGCTTCGGAAAGTATCCCATGTAATGTCTGCTGGATTGATATCAATTTCGATGGTATCATCTACGAGAGGATAAACATAAACTGAAACGAAACTTGTATGTCTTCGTGCGTTGCTATCAAAAGGAGAGATGCGCACTAGTCGATGCACGCCATTTTCACCTTTGAGCATACCAAAGGCAAATTCTCCAGAAAATTCTAATGTGCATTGTTTGACACCAGCCACATCCCCTTCTTGGAGGTCGAGCTCTTTGATGGTGTAACCGCTTTTTTCGCCCCACATGAGGTACATCCTCATGAGCATACCGGCCCAGTCGCAGCTTTCTGTGCCACCTGCACCGGCGGTGATTTGGAGCACTGCGCTCAAACCGTCCTCTTCGGCGCTGAGCATATTTTTGAATTCCAAATCCTCAATTTTCTTTTCTGTAAAAGAGAATTGCGCTTGCAATTCCTCTTCGGAAGCTGCGCCTTCTTTAAAAAAATCATAGAGAACGGTGAGATCGTCAACAGCAGAGCGGCATTCCTTATATGCATCTGTCCACAATTTTTTATTGCGGATTTGTTTCATGATAAGCTCAGCTTTTTTGGGATCATCCCAAAAACCGGGGTCTTGGGTGTGTTTTTCGTCTTCGCCGATTTGAATTAGCTTCGTATCGACGTCAAAGGTACCTCCTGAGCGCATCAGTGCGCTCATTCAGCCCATTGATTGCATCTATTGTGACGGTCATCTTTGCTGAAATTTTGTTATTGAGCCGCGAATGTACGACATCAAAGACTATTTATATATTTTCGTGAATTCTTAATAAAACCAAATTATGATAGTACTAGACCAACCAGAAAACAATAGCGGCGAATTTAAAAGCCCAGAGCAGGTAGTTGAACAGGGTTATAATTTTGAAATTACCGAATCGATAGGACAAGGTATAGAACTTTTTAAAAAGGACATTGGCAACTTTGTTCTCTTTACACTGATTGTGCTTGCGATCAATGTAGGGCTTGCACTTGTACCGGTTATTGGCAGTATAGCCTCTTTGGTGGTGGGTCCCCCGATTGCGGCAGGTTATTTTTTTGTGGCAGATAAAATCCGTAAAGGAGAGCCTTATACATTCAATACGTTTTTTGATGGCTTCAAAGCTCCGCTGGGACAGCTGATAGTACTCTCATTGATATCGACAATTTTAATCATCGTAGGTACTTTTCTCTGTATCCTTCCTGGTATTTGGTTAGGGGTTTCTTATGCACTTGCTAATTGCATTTTGCTTTTTAATAAATTGGAGTTTTGGGATGCAATGGAAGCCTCTCGAAAAGTTGTAGCGAAAAATTTCTGGTCATTTCTAGGCTTATTCATCGTAATGGGTCTTGGTGGTGCGCTCTTCATATTGCTCACCTGTGGCTTGGGCGCAATCCTAGTAAGTCCCGTTGTCATATTGACAATCTATTGCATTTACATAAAGATTTTCGAAGTAAAGTAATATTGAAACTAGCGTGGAGAGGATCGTGCAGAAGTATTCTTATGAAATGTGTCTCATGAAGGCACGCGCTTACTGTGACAAGGCAGAGCGTGCGCATAAGGACGTGCGCAATAAATTGGTTCAATGGGGACTTTTCTCGACCGATCGCGAAAAAATAATTTCTATTTTGATTGAAGAAGACTTATTGAACGAAACGCGCTATGCAGAGGCGTTTGCGAACGATAAATTTCGATTCAATAAGTGGGGAATCATGAAAATCGAGCAGGCACTGAAAGCCAAAGGTGTCAGCGAACGTAACATTAGAGATGCCCTCAAACGTATAGACCCCCGAGCCTATGAAGAAACCGTTCAAGAAATTGCTCAAAAACGCCTCGAGAGAGAGAAAGGAAAAGGTTTGCAGGAATGGCAAAAAGAGCAAAAAGTGATGCGGTACCTTCTGACTCGTGGATTCGACAGTAATATTGTGAAAAAAGTACTTTCAGTATCCAAAAGATAGAATCATTATTCAAAAGATTAATTTAAATAAGCTTTTATTACTTTTGCCATGTACAAAGGTCATAAGACCATTGTAAAAACACGTTCTGATGAAGACTACATTGATTGACAAACTGCACGAATTGCTACAAACAGAAGAGATTATGAGCATTCGTGAGGCGGTGAAGGAGATCCGAAACGATTGGAAAGCCGAATCTGCTAAAGAAAAACAATTACAGTTGGAAGCCTATAATGCGCTACCGACGGAAGAAGGAACTGAAAAGCCTGAGTTCGTGTACATTCCACACGAACTTGAGGGAAAGTTTCAAGAACTTTTGAAGCAATACGAAGATCGTATTGAAGAGCACGGCAAAAAACTTGCTGCAGAGCGTCAAAAGAATTATGAAGAGAAATCCGCAATTCTCGCGGAATTCCAGAAGCTTATTACTGATGAAGAAAACATCGGTAAGGCTTTCAGTACTCATAAAGCTTTAAAAGAAAAATGGGATAACATCGGGGATGTACCTGGTGATAAGTACCATGAATTGCAGGATAATTGGCAAAAGCTGAATCACAGCTTTTTCTACAATATCAATATCTATAAGAGCCTTCAGGATCACGATTTAAAAATCAATCAAAAGAAGAAGGAAGAGTTAATTCAAGAAGTAAAATCTCTTGAAACTATAACTGCTGTCAATGAATTGGAGGTTTTGGTCAAAAAATTCCAGCGCGAATGGCTCAACATCGGTCCTTCTCCGAGGGAGACTTACAAGGAATTGGGAGATACATTCTTTGGAATCCTTCGCGAATCACAGAACAGAATCCAAGCTCATTATGATGCCCTTCACGCGAATAGTGAAGAGAACTTGACCAAGAAAAAAGCGCTGGTGGAAAAGATGCGTGAGATTCTTCAAATGGAAATTACCAATGCCAGTACATGGAATCGTTGGACAGATGAGGTGTTGAAAATCCAGGAAGAATGGAAAACAATTGGCTGGGCAAAGAAAAAGGATAATGAGGAAATCTGGCAAGAGTTCAGAGGCCTATGTGATTTATTCTTTAGTAAGAGAAAAGAGCAATTAGACCTTAAGCGCAACGCTTACAAGGATAATAAAGACAAGAAAGAAGCACTCATTACAAAAGCCAAAGAGTTACAGGAAAGTGATGATTGGAAAAATGCTACTGAGTCTTTAAAGAAGCTACAAGAGCAGTGGAAAGCAGTTGGCAGTGCCGATCCGAGAGACGAGCAAAAATTGTGGCAACGTTTCCGCTCAGCATGCGATGTATTCTTTTCCAGAAAAAAGGAACATTATAGCGGAATCGTAAACCAACAGGATGAAAATCTTAAGCAAAAGATAGCATTACTTGAAGAGATTGAATCTACTGAACTTTCTGGCAACAAAGGCAATGACCTTGCGTGGCTTAAGTCTTTCAGTGAGCGTTGGCATGCTGTGGGATATGTTCCCAAAGACCATATCAAATCAGTAATGGATCGCTACAATGCTGCCTTAGATAAGAAATACGGTCAAATCAATGCAGAACGTGAAGAGCGCGAAATGAGTGCTTTCAGAAACCGCGTTGAATCCATTAAATCAACAGGCAATGGTGATCAAGCAGTGAAGAAAGAAAAGAACTTCTTGCGTGATAAACTGGACAAACTCAACGCTCAAATCAAGCAATACGAGAACAACATGGGCTTCTTCACTGGCAAAGGTGCTGAGGCGATGCGTAAAGAAATCGAGAAAAAAATCAAGGCAACAGAGCGAGAAATAGAAGAATTGAAAAAGAAGATGGAGTTGTTGTAGGGTTTTAAGGTAAAATGCTGTATTTTCGGCTCACCTTAATAACCACATCGGATGAAAAAAATATTTACAATTCTCGGATTATTTGCATTATCAGTGCCTTCTATTGGTCAGCATGCGATTCAACCAGCTTCACCAGAAGAAGTAATTTTTGCGAATGAACAAGTTCGCCCAGGAGTAGAGAGATCAAACAGAGGAAGCGAATTTTTCTGTGAAGACTTTTCTAATGGCTTAGATGGCTCCACTGCATTCGGTGCGTGGACTACAGGCGGTCAAAACGCCGAAGTATGGGCAATGGCAACGGCAGACAGCCCTGCTGGTGTATATTCTACTAACCTAAACCCTATGGCTTCACCTTCTGCCAGCAATGGTTGGGTTATTTTCGACGCTGACTTAGCTCAAGACGGCATCATCAACCCAAACACCAATCCTGTGGAATTGATGTCTGGCTGGCTCACTACTCCAGAATTAAATATGTCGGAGTTAGAAAATGTCAAAGTTGAATTCAATCAATACTTTAGATATTGCTGTTCGCAGCTTTCACCAATGTTTGTTCAAGTGTCAGTTGATGGTGGCGCTACATGGACATCATTCAGTGCTACCGGAACATTGATTACTGGTGCCAACGCGGTTTCTGCAAATCCACTACTCACCGTTATCGATGTATCTTGTATTGCAGCTAACCAACCAAGTGTTTATATCCGTTGGGCTTATAATCCAACTATTGCAAATGGCTACTCCCACTATTTCTGGGGTCTAGATGATATTTGTATTTATGAGACGGATGTTGAAAATGATATTCAAATAACTCAGGTTACTAATGGAAACATTTTCACCCTTTTCGAATACACCATTACACCAATAGAGCAAGCAATTCCTGCGGCTAATGGAGGTTTGGTAGCAGGTGTTATCTTCCGCAACAACGGCAGACAGGATCAAACCAATTGTCAGGTAACAGTAGAGATCTTGAATGAAGACGCTTCTACGGTTCTCGCTACTGCAACCGCTCCTTCATTCGAATTACTTGCCCCTGCTAATGAATTCATTTGTCCAGCACCTGTTTTGGATACCCTATTCATTAATACAGGTTGGGAACCTTCAGAAATCGGTACCTACATCGTAAGAGCCACTATTGAAAGTGACCAGGAGGAGTCATCTCCTGCAGACAATACACGCGATCGAGTGATTCGCTACACCACAGATGAGTATGGACACGACGGTGATGGACTCGCTACAGGTGAATTAAGAGGAATGGCTGACCCTGATAATCCAGATCAATTCCTTCCATTCGGTGTTGGAAACTACTTCCACTTCCCTAATCCAGGCTCAACAGTTTACGGGGTAACAACCATCTTTGGTCCAAATACTGACGCAGGCTCAGATGTGCTAGCCGCTTTTTACACGGATCTCAGCACCGCGCAAGGACAAAACTTCAACACAGAGGCATTAGGTTATTTTAGTATCTCGGAGCAATGGATTGATAGCGATCCTATCTATTTGCCTTTTGACAATACTTTCTCTCCTGAGGGAAATAACACAGACTTCCATGTGGCTGCCATTCAAGTTGAAGATAATTCTATTTTCGAAGTTACTGTTCGTGCACAAGCAAACAGCGATTCTGATAATTCAACATTGCGCTGGAACTTCAACGCTAATCAACAGCTCACTTGGTTTGGTAGAAATACATTCTCACCAGCAATTCGCGTAATTGTTTCTGACCGCAGCGTGAGTGTAGATGAAGAGAATACCAATTCGAGCCTTGAAATCTTCCCTAACCCAGCTTCCACTGACATTAGAGTAGATTTCGAACTTCAAACAGGTTCTTATGTAGCCTATGAAATTCGTGATGTCAATGGTAAACTTATCACCTTCGATAATATGGGCAGATTCCCATCGGGTAAAGGGAATATAAATATCAATGTAAATGAAATTGCATCAGGTACTTATATTCTTGGTATCGTTTCAGATGGAAAAATGATTGCCAGAGAAAAGCTAGTTGTTTCTAAATAAGCATCTGCTTCTAACACTCAAAGTCCCCTCGCCTAACAGCTGAGGGGATTTTTTTTTAATGACATGTCATGTTAACTTTGCCTCTTAGCACAAAAGGCCTCAGTGGAAATACACACCGATTTTACAAGGTTTAAAAACAAAAAAACTGTTGTCACCATTGGCACCTTTGATGGTGTTCACATAGGACATCAAGCGATTATTTCACGTCTGAGAGAAGCGGCAGCACAGCTCAATGCTGAAAGTGTAATTCTGACTTTTTATCCTCATCCACGGATGATTTTGCATCCAGATGATCACGGGCTTTCTTTACTGACAACACCCGAAGAAAAAGCAGAAAAGTTGCAGGAGTCAGGCGTTAACCATCTCATGGTATATCCTTTTAACGAGGAGTTCAGCAGAATATCTGCCTACGACTATGTGCGCAACCTGCTTGTCAATGGTTTAAATGCGAAAAAAGTGATTGTTGGCTATGACCATCGCTTTGGGCGAAATCGCGAAGGGGATTTCAGCACACTTTCTGAATGGGCTGAAATGTTGGGCTTCGAAGCACAGGAAATACCGGCCAAAGAAATCGATGCCGTCAATATATCATCTACCAAAATAAGGCAGTGTTTGCTGCAAGGTGATGTAAGTACTGCCAATTCATATTTGGGCTATCAATACAGTCTTAAAGGCACTGTGATTCATGGCGCAGCCATGGGAAGAAGAATAGGTTTTCCAACCGCCAATATTCATGTTGACTATCCATTTAAGCTTACCCCAGCCAATGGAGTCTATGCCATTGAAGCGAAGGTTCATGGCCGCAAATATTATGGCGTCATGAATATAGGAGTGCGCCCTACTGTCGATCAAAGCTTACAAAGGCAGCTAGAAGCACACTTATTCGATTTTGATAATCTCATTTATGATGAGAAAATCGAAGTGAAATTTTTGTTTAAAGTAAGAGATGAGAAAAAATTTGGCTCAATTGATGAACTAAAAAATCAAATCTTCGTTGACATTCAAAAAGTGAAATCCCTATTATGAGCAGGCTTATCATATTTATTTTGATTGCGTTTACTTCCCTTGTTGGCTGGTCCCAAGGAGAGCAAACCAGGCCTAAAAAAGTTTACAAAAGCCTTGAAAAGGCTCTGGCAGAAAAGGATTCTGTAGTTTATCTGGATCTCTCGAAATCAAAGTTGACGTCATTTCCTCCTGAAATATTTCAATTTCAAAATCTTCAAGAACTTAAGCTTGATAAAAACAAAATTGAACAGATTCCCGATGAAATATTGAAGCTTAAGAATCTCAAGCTTCTTAGTTTTCAGCACAATAAGATAACTGTTATTCCCAATGCCCTCACGGGATTGAGCAATCTTGAAACACTCAATCTGGCTGATAATTTTATCGAAAGAATTCCAGAAGAAATCGATCGCTTAAAAAAATTGCGCATTCTCATTTTATGGGATAATCCAATTAATTATTATCCCAATTCTTTAGGTTTACTTGAAAATCTCGAAATTTTAGACTTACTGAACAATCAGATGAATGCTGATACGCAATCTCGTTTGCAAAATATTATGCCGAAGGCGCGCATTATCATGTCGGCGCCGTGCAGGTGTGAGGATGGCGAAAACTAGGACTTTCCTGCAATAACCATTACAAACTCTCCGCGAGGCTCATTCTTTTTAAAATGCTCTAAAACTTCTAACGCCGAGCCTCTTACTGTTTCTTCAAACTTTTTCGATATTTCTCTACTCACAGATATTTGTCTATCGCCTCCGCATATTGAAACAATTTGTTCAAGCGCTTTTAATAATCTATGCGGGCTTTCATAGAGTACTGTTGTTCTCTCTTCCTCTGCGATAGCTTTAAACCTTGTTTCCCTTCCCTTTTTATGCGGTAAAAAACCTTCATATACGAACTTCTCACAAGGCAAGCCCGATTGAACCAAAGCCGGAACAAAGGCTGTGGCCCCCGGAAGCGTAAAGACTTCAACCCCTTGAAGAATGCACTCTCTAACCAATAGATACCCGGGATCGCTAATGGCAGGTGTTCCCGCATCTGAAACAAGGGTCACAGAGTTCGAACCTAAGATTCTTTCGGTAAGTGATTTTACTACTTGATGTTCGTTGTTGAGATGATAACTCACCAGAGGTTTATCGATGCCAAAATGCTGCAAAAGCTTTCTTGTCTCTCGAGTATCTTCGGCAATGATGAAATCGCACTCCTTCATCACTCTTAGAGCTCTGAGGGTGATATCTTCTAAGTTGCCGATGGGCGTCGGAACGACGTAAAGCGTACTCACGTTTATGCCTGATGACGACGCTCAATCAAATCAATAAAGTCAAGCGTCACTTGCGACTCCTTATTCCAAGCGTACTTTGACTTCAGTTGTTCGAGATGATTTAAGGCTTCATCTCTATTGATGGAGTTGAGTTTATCAATGGCCACCTCGTAATCTTGATTATTTCCTTTAAACAGTTCCTTAGAGAATTGGAATCTTTGATTCAAGGTTATCGCTCTTTTCAAGTCTGGAATTGGAGTGTGTTCCAGTTTTTGCGCTAGTGTATTAACGGCTCCAACAGCCTTGCTGAGACGATCGTTGAGAGATTCAGCGGCAATGGTATTTGCGTTGTTTACAGTAGCCACTGGAGGTGTAATTTTCTCTGCGGCCGGTATTTCTGGCACTTCGGAAATTTCTTCTTTTGAGAATATCTCCTCCTGTTTAGTAACCTCTTCAATAGCATCGATGAGGTTCACCTGATTAGGAGCAACAGGAGTTTCTATTTTGAAAGGAATGCTGAAACTATTGGAAGTCTCCTCTTTCTTTTCAGTGTTTTCAATTGGAACACCTTTCACCTTTTGATCATAGGCCTTATGGCGAAGCACAACGAGTCGCTCATACAACTCTCGGCTATTATCCGTAAGGAGTTCGAGTTGATCAATCGAGAGATTCCCGAGATTCAACTCATCAATTCCGGCAAGCACTGTAGATGCGAGCTCCTGAATACGTTTGAATTTTACCTGATCGTTCATGATGTGAAATTAAAAATCTTTTTTTTTAGAATCTCCTGGTTTAAAAAGACTTATTAACCAAAGAAATCAACCAACTACCTGAGTTCGTCTTTAACTTTTTTGGGTAGAGAGTTTAGAACCAAGTCATAGCTATGGTCGATAAGTTCTAAGAAAACTGCATCAGGGACATCTCCTCTGGAAGCTACGGTATTCCAATGTTTTTTATTCATGTGATAACCGGGCGTCACTCCGTTATATTGTTCTCTTAGTTCAATAGCTCTTTCGGGATCGCACTTTAGATTAATGCTTTCAAAATTGGTAATGTCGCATAGTGCGAAGATTTTTCCTCCAATTCTAAAAACGAGTACTTCATCATCAAAGGGCATATCTTCGGTAACACCCTTCTTTGACAAACAATATTCTCTTACAAATTCTAGATTCATTTGGATTAATCGTAAGCAGCGCATTTGGTGTGGCCTTCTCCATCATTTCCACATGCGCGAATACCGAGAATGATTTCATGTGTTGGACCACCTTCGAATCTCATTTTTGAAAGTGTTAAGTCATAAGCATAAGCTGCTGTAAGGAAGCCAAGAAACTCGACCTTAAGCAGCGCTGAAAGGCCCGAGCCTGTTCTCCCTGCAAGACCAAACGCCACTTTTTCTTTGTAGCTCAACAAGGCTTGAGCCTCGATTGAGGGCCTCGATTGAGCAACATAATTCAATAAAAAAGCAGGTTTAAAAAGAATATCATCCGTCAATTTTGATGCGCGGCCGTAGGCAAATGTCCAATGTGTTTGTAATCGACCTTCATTGATACCCTCTACTTGTGCGCCATTTACCTGTCTCAAAGAAATGCCGTAAAAGCGGTCATTTTTATAAAGCCAAAGGCCAAAATTGATGATAGGAAAAACAAAATCATTTGCAGCCGCTGTAATTACGGGATCCACGTCCTGCTGCCTCAGAAACATTTCTGAAAAATTGACTCTGAATTGCTTGAAGCCTATCCCCAATCCTGAGCTGAGCATGTACCCCTTTCTCATTCTCATGTGGTAGGCATAATTGAGATTAAGGCCTGTATAACCGAATGGTCCGAATCTATCATTTTCAATGGTAGCACCTACACCATGAAAGTTAAATTTTTTCTTACGCAATCTACCATGAATACTGGCGAAACCTGTATTTGGTGCGCCTTCAAGCGAAGTCCATTGTCTGCGCGCTCCCATTTTTAATTCAAGACAATCCGTAGCTCCTGTCACCGCAGGGTTGTACTGTACGTAATTGTATGTAAACCATGTATATTGAGGAAGCTGTTGAGCTTTGGAGCTCAAAGCCGCTAACATCAAGGCGAATGTGACAAATGCTAGCTTTCTCATTTCACAATGGATATAACTCCAGTGATTGGTGGAATTTCCACCTCAAAAGAGTTGAGTTCAATAACATAATAATACGCGGCCATCGGGAGTGGTTTTCCGCGATTTGTTCCATCCCATTCTTGGGTATATCCGGTACTTCTAAATACTTGCTGCCCCCAGCGGTCATAGATGGTAACTACACTGGCCTCGAACCTCTCAATACCCACAATTGTCCAGGTATCATTGATATCGTCGCCGTTTGGAGTAATGGTATTATAGATTACGAGAGGAGGGCCCACTGTAACTGTAGCTTCCGCAGAAACCTCACAATCCCCGATTGTTGCTGTCACTGTGTACTGTGTGGATACTTCAGGAGTAGAGACTGGTGTTGCGGAATTGACATCGTCTAAATAATCAGGCGGACTCCAATTGTAGCTTGAGCCATTGAAAGCCGCGAGATCGGCAGATCCACCGAGGTAAACCAAAAAGGGAGTTACAGTAGTGGAAATATCAATGGCTGTTCCCGATACTACAACATCAAATTCGCAAGGGCCGAAAGCTGGTAAGTGATCCGAACCGAGGAGTAAGATGTAAGTAGTGTTGGCCGCCAAATTATTCACTGTTGCGCTGAAAGCCTCATTATCAGCAAAGCACGCACTTTGACCTCCATATGTTGTTGGGTCACATGAATCCGCTCCAGTTGGTAGTTCAATAATTGTAAATCCAATGTTATTCGGTCCCGTAAAATCATCACAATCCCCAGGAGTGATTCTGACTGTAATAGATCCGCCGCCCAATGAGCCCGTGGTGAATGTGGTGTAATAAGTCATGGCGGAATTAAAACAACCTATAGACACAGGAGCATCCTCCATTACTCCATTAAGGGGCTGTGCGTCTGCGCACATCACGTTCGCCGCCAAATCAGAACAGGTTTGTGCGTTCACCTTTGATAAGGCAAGGGATAATAAGAGTAAGATTAGTCTAACCTTCATCGTTTTGCAAAAATCGGAATCCTAAGTAATCATGGGTAAAATACGCCAATTCTTATAAACATCGCAATGTTTGAAGCGCACCCAGAATTCAACGATTAACAAACGATAATGTTGCCTCTAAGAATTAACAAACGAGATTAAAATCGTGTTCTTCTCGACGGCAATTCCCTTTGATACTTCTACTTTACGAATCGTACCCTGAATAGGGCTCTTTATAACATTTTCCATTTTCATTGCCTCCAGGATAATTAGAGGCTGATCCTTTTCTACTTGTTGACCTTCCTCCACCATAATGTTCAATACCATTCCTGGCATGGGAGCCTTCACCTCAGATACCTTTGGTACACCCGCTCCTTCCATTCCCAGACTCTTTAGCAAATCATCGAAGCGGTCCTTTAATACCACGGGATACTCCGTTTTTCCTACTTTAATCAAAAATGACTTTGCAGCAATATCTATTGAGAGCAACTCCGCATTATAGGATCTGCCATTCCAAAGAATATGAAACTTATTGCCGTCGCGGAGCGCATCAATTTGAAATACCTGGCCATTGATTTCTCCAACGAAACCAGATTTATCCGAATGAATATCGTAAGTTGCGGCATTATTTACGGTAGCGTGAATCATAACTTTGGATTTACGCTGCGAAGCTAAATATTTTTGAGCAGTGTCCGGCATTTATATTCATATACCATTTTGTAGAAAAGCATGTCACTATTGCGACTTTCACTTCTCCACTAGTCTCGAACGCAAGGAGGAAATGGTGACTTCGATTATAAATGAAATTCAACTTCGCAAAGAAGCTGATTTTCCTAAAAAAATTCAAACCATCTATTTTGGCGGAGGAACCCCGAGCTTACTTACTTATGAAGAATTGATGCGAATTTTCGATGCTCTTCAGCAAACGTCAGCATTGGCCAGTGACGCAGAGATCACACTTGAAGCCAATCCTGATGATTTGACATTTCAAAAGCTTCGGGAACTAAAGCAAACACCAGTCAATCGATTCAGTATCGGGATTCAAAGTTTTTTTGAGGAGGACTTAAAACTCATGAATAGAGCACACAGTGCTCACGAAGGTGAATACTCTGTAAAGGCAGCACAGGATGCTGGTTTTGAAAACATCACTATCGATCTTATCTACGCGATACCCGGTCTCTCCACTGACAGATGGAGAAAAAATCTTGATTCGGCTATTTCATTAGAAGTTCCTCATATCAGTGCTTACTGCATGACGATTGAAGAAAAAACGGTTTTTGGTAAATGGGAGAAATCAGGAAAGCTTCTATCTACCGAAGATACCATCGCATATGAGCATTATCAATTTTTGGTAAAGGCTCTCTCTGAAAATGGATTCGAACATTATGAAGTATCCAATTTTGGGAAGCCCGGTCGTTATTCTCAACACAATACCTCTTATTGGAAAGGACTTCCGTATGTGGGGCTCGGACCATCTGCACACTCGTTTGATGGCAATAATAAAAGAAGCTGGAATATAAACAACAATGCATTATACATGCGTGAAATTCAGCAAGGGAAACTGCCAACTGAATACGAGATTCTGAGTAGAAAAGATTTTTATAATGAAAAAATAATGACTGGGTTGCGAACCGCAAACGGCGTTCATCCAGATGACATTCAAAATCTCTTTGGAGTCAATCTTTCTCTTCAGTTCGAGCAAGAAATAGAGCAATATCTTAGGCAAGGATGGTTGTTGCAAACAGCGCATCAAATTCGACTAACCGAAGAAGGTTTCTTTCGAGCCGACCGCATTGCTTCTGATTTTTTTATAACTACAGAATTATAAATATGAAAGTCCTAGTTGAACATAACGAAAAAAATTTGGTAGCACATCTGCATGAACCGCTTGATATTAGTATTCCTCTTTCTCAAGACGGGCCGCGCGCTTGGTATGTGGACCGAATGAGCATTCGGGCTGTGCAAGGAGATGGATTTATTGGAGATGTTGCCCAAGGAGGCTCAGTGAACTTCCGAGATATTCAATTCAATCCGCATGGACACGGAACGCACACAGAATCCTACGAGCATGTGGCTGCAGTAAACCTGCCTATTAGCTCTTTATTACCCAAGTATTTTTTCACAGCTCAGCTCTTAACACTCACTCCTCAAGAAGTTGGCGAAGACCGAATTATTTCCAAAAATCAAATTGAACAACAACTTGAACAATCCATTGAAGCACTCGTGATTCGTACACTACCGAATACCGATGAGAAATTAAGTAAGAATTATAGCAACACCAACTTCCCCTACTTCGAGGAAGAAGCTCTTCATTTTCTTGCTGAAAGAAACATTAAGCATTTAGCAGTTGACTTACCTTCTGTTGACAGAGAGCATGACGAAGGTAAACTAGCTGCGCACAAAGCATTCTGGAAAAATGGTGATACTTCTCGCCAGCAATGCACCATTACAGAGTTTGTTTTTGTAAAAAATACAATAAGTGACGGCCTTTATCTGCTTGAGCTACAAATAGCCCCATTTGTAAATGATGCCGCTCCTTCCAGGCCAATATTGTATCCGCTTGTTGAAGTAAAATAGGCTTATCTTCGAACCCTATTTAAAACAATTGGGTTCCGTATTACTACTCATACCGCCGCTTACACAGCTCAACACACCTTATCCTGCTACGGCCTATCTGAAGGGCTTTTTGGATGAGAAGAAAATCCCATGTCGTCAGGGAGATGCCGGTCTTGATATGGTGCTGGCATTATTCAATAAACAAGGTTTAGTTGAATTGTTTGATGCTATTGAAGCGGGCAAGTATGACCTGAAACCTGCATTGAAAAATGTATTGCTTCAGCGCAAAGCGTATGAAGAAACGATCGATAGCGTCATTCTTTTTTTACAAAATAAAAATTATACACTTGGTTATCGTATCGCTACTCGCCAATTCTTACCAGAGGCTGGCCGCTTCAAAACTTTGAATGAATTAGAGTTATTTTTTGGTGAAATCGGAACGCACGACAAAGCAAGGTATTTATGTACCATGTACTTGGAGGATCTTTCAGATCTAATACAGGCTACCGTCGGACCTCATTTTGGATTTTCGAAATATGCGGAGAGAATAGCCAGAACTGCTGTTAATTTTTCACCTATTGAGGAAGCTCTAAATGAACCTACCACCTATCTCGATCGACTATTACTCAATGCTACGGCTAAGTATTTCGAAGAAGAAGTTCCGCTACTTGTAGGACTGACTGTTCCTTTTGGTGGAAATCTATACGGAGCTTTGAAAATTGGGCAATGGGTGAAGAAGCACTATCCGCAAACAAAAGTTGCACTTGGGGGTGGATATGCCAACACTGAACTGCGTGATCTGTATGATCCTCGTGTTTTCGACTATCTCGACTATATATGTCTTGATGATGGAGAAGGTACAATCATGGCGATATATGATTCCCTTACATTGGATTTAAAAGAACCACTTTTAAAGCGAACGTTCATTCGGTCTGAGGGAAAAGTAGTCTATTTGGATAATAAGATTGGTGGAGATTTTTTACACGCCCAACTGCCTGCTCCGAGCTATCAAGGCCTACGGCTCGATGAATATCTCTCCATGTTTGATGTTCCTAATCCGATGCATCGCTTGTGGAACGACGGGCGTTGGAACAAGCTCACAGTGGCTCATGGCTGCTATTGGAAAAAATGTAGTTTCTGCGATGTCACGCTCGACTATATCGCTCGTTATGAAAATACACCTGCAGTTCAGTTGGTGGACAAAATGGAAAAGCTCATTGCAGAAACTGGAGAAACCGGATTTCATTTCGTAGATGAGGCAGCGCCGCCTTTGGCTTTGCGCGACCTCGCAATCGAGATTCTGAGACGAAATCTTCAGGTTACTTGGTGGACAAATATTCGCTTTGAGAAAACTTTCACCGAAGATCTCTGCAAGCTGCTGGCGGCTTCGGGGTGCATTGCAGTTACTGGCGGTCTTGAAGTGGCGAGTCAGCGCCTTCTTGATTTGATGGAAAAAGGAATTACCATTGAACAAGTAGCTCGGGTAACGAAAGGATTTCGCGATGCGGGAATATTGGTGCATGCGTACTTGATGTATGGATTTCCGACTGAGACGGAGCAAGAGACCATTGACTCGTTGGAGATTGTAAGGCAGCTCTTTGAAGCTGGACTGCTTCAATCTGGCTTCTGGCATCAATTCGCAATGACTGTTCACAGCCCCGTCGGAAAAGAACCTGAGAAATATAAGGTGGTGCGCATTGGACCTGAGTTCGAAGGTTTTGCCAATAATGATCTATATCACGACGATCCCACGGGCGCTGATCATGATAGATATAGTGCTGGTTTAAAAAAAGCCCTTTACAATTACATGCACCGCAATGGGTTTGATTTCCCACTTGGTAAATTTTTTGAATTCAAAATTCCTAACACCACGGTTCCAAATAAACTCATTGCCAAACACATCAAGAAACCATTGCCTGATCTGCCCGGGTTGAGCGGATATGTATTTTGTTGGCATCAAACTGAAGTTGTCTCCTTGCGTTCTGAGAAAGGGAATACCGAGCTTATTTTCGTTCAAAAGAAAGGTCATCGAAAGGTAATCCTTCCGGATGCAATAGCATCCTATATATCGTCGAATAAAGCGCGATTTGAATTGTTTTCTGATCAACCGCTCAGCTATGCTGAAGTAATGGAAGAATGGGGGGCGCTTTTGTCTTTACCCTTTGACGAACTTACACGCGCCGCATGGTACCTTCAATTGCGCGAAGGAATTATTTGGTTGCTTAAAAAATAAACTCTTTGCTAAAATCACTTTCTCTGCGCTTGAATCCATCGCGCAACACTTGATGAAACAATTTTTCCTGAATCTTTCCAAAGGTGGTTACCGTCAGTGAACTCATAGTTTTCGTTTTCTGATGTCAAGTCTAAATATCCGTTGGCTGAGCGAATCGCGGGTTCAATGATCTCATTAAAATTGGGCATGAATTCCTCTTCTATTGCAAACATTTCCCTACTCACCGGAAGACGAACAATATAGACGTCGCCATGCATTTTCAAAAACGCTATCGTCTTTTGGAGATAGTCCAGTCTTACCTGAGATAGCTGCCTTCCAGGTAGGTTCTCCTTCTTATAATTATTGATTTTATTTTGCAATCTTTTGGCTTTTGTAGCGCTATCCATCGGCACTGAAACTTCATACCAACCATCTTGATGCAAAAAGCCATTCTTCTCAGGTGAAGTGATAATCTTATAATACTCACCCTTGAACTGTTTAAAGAGATATTCGAAATTAGGATTTGCATTAACGTCTTTTACGTTCGCTAAAGCTAAAGTATTCTCTGAAAATTTTAATGTGTCGTTGGGATCTACTTGATTATTCGAAATCGACCAAGGATCAACGGTAATTATATAAATACCATCTTTGACATCTGGGTTTAGTTTTCTTTTAATGCTATTCAAATAAACGGAACCGAAAGGACTATGTGCGATGGTGAAACTATAATTAAAAAACTCCTTTCCGAGGATATTTCTAAATTCACTAGGCTGCAGACCTTGCGCGCTTCTGGATGTTCCTAGGATTAGGTTATCTTTCGGTGGTGTTGTAAACCTTACATAAAATGGGTCAGTGCGTCCGTCAGCCTGAGCGAGAATTAAGCCGAAGGCGGTGGCTACAATTCCTAAAAATAAAGCTGTCTTAATGATGAATTTTCTCATTTACATTTAAAATTGAAAGTAAATAAATTCATCTGCTTTTCCGCTGTATAGAAGTATTGCTGTAGCGATCACAGCATAAGTAATCCATCGAAAGGGATAACTCCAATTCAATCCGAGCTTCTCTAAAGCGAACTTCTGTTCGCGTCCTTTCCACTCAATTAATATAAAAATCACAATCAGAAAAATGGCACTAACGCTATATGTTGATGGATTGGGTAAGGTAAATAATGACCTTGAAAAAATCTGTGAGATGTACTGAAAAGCATGGCCAACACTTTCTGCTCTGAAAAAAATCCATGCAAAAACAGTAAGGCCAAAAGTTAAAAGTATTTGTCCCAATTCTTTGACTGACGGCAGTGGTTTTCCTTTTGCGACAATTTCCAAATTACTTCGGTTTTGATTGGTAATCAGCAAAGGCAAGAAGTATATCGCATTCAAAGCACCCCAAATGATAAATGTCCAGTTTGCGCCATGCCAAAAACCACTTACTACAAAAATTATAAATGTGTTTCGAATCTTCATGATCATACCTCCCTTACTACCTCCCAATGGAATATAGAGGTAGTCTCGAAACCATGATGAAAGTGAAATATGCCAACGTCTCCAAAACTCAGCTATATCTCGCGAGAAATATGGGAAAGAGAAGTTCTGAAGTAATTCTACACCAAACAGTCTCGCAGTGCCAAGAGCAATATCAGAATAACCGGAAAAATCACCATAAATTTGAAATGCAAAAAACAAGGCTCCCAGCACAAGGGTGCTGCCATTATGATCTGCAGAATTATTGAAAATCTCATTGGCAAAAATTGCGCAGTTGTCGGCTATAACGATTTTCTTGAAAAGTCCCCAAAGTATTTGCCTCAACCCATCCACCGCTCTGGAATAATCAAAAACTCTATTGCGCTTTATTTGTGGAAGAAGATGTGTTGCTCGCTCGATAGGACCCGCAACGAGCAGCGGAAAGAAGCTCACAAAAACAGCATACTCCACAAAATTGCGCTCCGCAGATATTCGATTTTTATAAATATCAATCACATAAGACAATCCGTGGAATGTGTAAAAGGATATGCCTACTGGTAAGATAATGCTCAATGTCCAAGGATTCACTTGCCAACCAATCGCTGCTGCTCCATTTGCAAATGACTCAACGAAAAAATTGTAATACTTGAATACCCCTAAAAAACCAAGATTCACTATGATACTAAGCCAAAACCAAAATTTCTTCTTCGATTGGCTCGCAACACTTTCCATTTTGATGCCTGTGAAGTAATCAAGAAGGGTAGAAAACATCAACAGAAATAGAAATCTCCAGTCCCAACAAGCATAAAAAAAATAGCTCGCAACTAATAGAAGAATATTTTGTAATCGAAGATTTCTTTTGGCAACAAACCAATAGAGAAAAAACACTATGGGTAAAAAGATGGCAAAGTCTAGTGAGTTGAAAAGCATATTCCCTTTTCCTTTCTATTGGATAACGTCCGCAATATCGGAAATATTCCTGTTATACCATTCAGCTATTGCAAAACCACTATACCTGAGTAGTCCATGACAAACATGAGTTCAGCTACATCGCCCTATTAAAGGAATTAAAGAACTATGCTAGCGATTAAGGGGGTAATCGCTGACCCAGTGGAAGCCTCTACTCATTAAAAGGAAGTCATCCTTTTGCAGACGTTTGGTGAATATTCTAATGGTATCAACATCTTGAATATTTGTAAATTTCACGCTATCTCCAGCGTATAATTCGTAGTTAAAGGACATTGAGGTAGAGTCAAGTCTGAAGTTGAAGTCTACTATTTTCTTTGTTGTATCGATTTGAAGGTCCAACTGATTTCTTGTTCCCGAGTAGTCGGTGACTGATCCATAAAGAGAGTTAAACAGCATTTTTTCCCATTTCAAGACGGGAATACTGTCGTTGCTATATTCTATTGATTCTATTCTATACACTCCATTGAGATAATCTGCCGGTTCCTCCATTTCGTCATTGAATGAAAAAAAGTCTAGACTCACCAATACCACCACAAGCAATGTTTTCAATGTATTAAAAACAATGGTTACTTTTTTATTTCCAAATTCTATAGCACTCAAAGTAACCGGTTGGGCATTTCCTCCTGTCAAGAAAACCAAAATATTCTTGATTGCAGGTAAAATAATAATGAGTCCACATAGCAAGAGGTGAAATGAAAAAATCTTCACTGGTACATCATAAAACATATTTAATAAAAACACATTGAGCATTATCGCAAAGCCCATTAGTCCACCAATTAAAGAAGACCTTTTATATAATAACAGAACCCCAGCGAGGGTTTCCATCACACCAATAAAAAGTGTGTACTCTCGTGAATAAGCCATAAAGGTCCAAAGCAGCCCCATAGGCGACTTATTACCAAAAGTCGAATCGAGATGATAAAGCTCTATTTGGCCAAACTGACCATTAACATAAAGTTTGGCGATACCATAGAAAATAAGAAATAGTGCCAAATAGAATCTCAAATACACACGAATAAAATTCAAGATAGCATCAAGATTTTTCCTTACGTATCGAATGAATATAAGTATAATCGAAATCAAGGTGCTGAGTAATGCAATGGATACTATATTAAGCCAATCCATTTGCGTATCGCCGCTTCCAGTCATTTCTGGGCGCACTACATTTTCCAATCCAAAAAATATCTGTCCCACTACCTTTGAGAGCGGATCAAATCGATGCATAATTGCCTGCGTCGAAATGATCATATCTAAGGGGAAAGGAAAAACCAAAAGGAAGGCATAGCTACAAATCCAAACTTTGAAGTAGTCCTTGACGAAAGAAAACATAGTACCTGGTATTAGTGACGGAGTCAAAAGTAAAAATAAATGAGCATTAAATCACACTGTTAAGGGAACACGAAATCTTATTATAGCCAGTACAATAAACGGAACGGACGACAAGAGAATTTTCCAATTCGTTGATACCACTCCGATAAATAATATCATTAGCATGATTAACGCAATCATACCGATAGCTGTAAACGAGAGAATTCTATTTGGGCTTCTTTGAAAAAGAGTAATAACCAATAACAATTGACCTAGCAATGGAATTAGGATAAATGGATGCAAGACAGAAATTGGGTCTGTAACTAACTTAGAAAAAATCAATATCTCCGCTTCGATAAGGAACGACGCATTGCCTCCTCCCCATTCGAGATAGCCTATCAATGATGATAAAATCAGAAGAATATGTAGGATTTTTACTTTCATCCTATTCTTTGTCTAAGAGAGGATTATACATCATGATTGCATTGTTCTCTGTGACAAGTTCTGTTGTCACCTCTTCAGATTTTAAATTAGTTATTCGTTTCCAAATCTTATTGTGTCTTGTGTATCCGCCCCACCACTGCTGATTAAAGTGATGATCCGTCTCAAAGATTTCGTAAGACACTTCTAAATCCTGATTGCATGTAATTTGACCATTCAGGTATTCCTGATCTATCCAGAGATTCAGCTGAAAAGGTTTATCCGTATCATTTTTTAATTGCAAATCGACATAGTTGTAAGACAGCGTAGCTCCACACGCAAATGGAATTGTACGGTTGACATCAGGAAAAACATCATAACCATGCCTCCATCGTTCTTTAATTGTAAGTGGTGTATGCAGGGCCATCCAGTACAAGAGATTTCCCAGTTGGCAAAGTCCTCCTCCAATATCCTTTAACACTTTTCCATTATGCAAAGTCATGCCTTCCAAATAGCCTTTTGATCGTGTTGGCCTACCTACCAAACGCCACAGCGAGAATGTTTGTCCTGGTTGTATCACCACCTTATCCAAGTTGGCGATAGCAAGTTTAAGGTTAGTTACTTTGTTATGCTGCAAGTACATTTCCACATCTTTTAGAGGACGCAACAAAAAAGAGCGATGTTGAATGATAGGAAAATTATAAGATGTCTGAAAGTCTTGTTTGGCAAAAACATCATTACCAAAAATCCAGTGCCATCGGCGTTTCAGAATGAAATATTCTCTTCCGAAATATTTGCGAAAGCGCCCTCTTTGTATTGGTTTTTCTACACGGTTGTTGTTCATTTGGATGGAAAAACTTGCGTCAATAATTGATTAAGTACCGTCAAAAAAAACATACTACATTATTGCACAGACACCCGCCCCGACCAATACATAAACACCCGCTAAAATCAGAAGGATTTTAGCCACTTTCGGATCTTTCTTAAGCTTTGCCAAGCCCACAATAAGTAAGATTATCGCAGGCGAATAAATTAGTAAGAAGATACCAATTATAAACCATAAAAAACCTGAACCTTCCATATGATTAGTGAATTTGCGTTCTTAATTTTTCGAGATAACTCTTTTTCTCATCCCGATAAAACAAATTCATTGTTTCGAAAGGAATGATTTGATTGTCCTTATTTACTATATGTACACATGATTTTTTCACCGCCCTTACATCAAAATTATATGCATCAATAAATTGCATAATAATAATCCTGAACAGGTTGTCATAGCTCAAGTTTGGAGCTTCTATATTCGGCAAGCAACAAAGTAGGTGATGTAATTTTGATGACGCTACATCTGTAGAAGTGCCAGTGCTGAATATCTCAAACATCCGGCGATGCAAGGCCTCATCCTGTTCATAGACAATTGTATTCTTGCTGTTATCCAATAAGTCTGCAGGATTGATGTATCTTGTAAGAGGATAAACCTCACCATCAAGTTTGAGCGCATAACCCATTACCAAAGCGTCTGGGTTACAAGGCACTGGTATTAAATCATCCTGAGAGAAAACGGCGGACTGTTCCATTATCTTTCTTCTCACCTCGGTTAGAGTAATTCGATCAGTTTCATGGTTAAAGTTCTCCAGTCGTCCTGCGATTTGAGTTGGTTGAAACGTAACGCCTCGCACGCATCGCTGTTTTAATGCGAAATCAATTACCTTACCTATTTCATGATCATTTAATCCTTTTTGTAGGGTGACAACAAGTGTTGTAGATAAATTGAGTTGATTAAGGTGATCTAAAGCTTGTTCTCGAATCCTCTTCAAGCGCGCCCCCCGAAGGGTTTCCAACGCTTCGTCCTCAAAGGAATCAAACTGCAAATAGATTTCAAAATCCGGAGCGTATGATTTCAAACGCTCAGTAAATTCAAAGCTTTTTGCAATCTCAATACCATTGGTATTGATCATTAAATGCTTTATTGGAAGCGACTTCGCGTAATCAAGAATATCGAAAAACTCCGGATGAAGAGTGGGCTCGCCGCCGCTAATTTGAACCACGTCCGGCTCCCGTTCATTTTCGACAATAATATCCAGCATCGTCTTCACCTCCTCCAGAGTTCTGTGTCTTCCATAGCTTGGAGAGGAGCCCGCATAGCAGGTTGGACAGGTTAAATTACATCGATCCGTTATTTCTACGATTGTTAGGCATGAGTGCTGTTCGTGATCGGGACAAAGACCGCAGTCGTATGGACATCCATAATGCGTTTTTGCGTTGAACTTATAGGGCGTTTCAGAAGGCTTATTATAGTTGCGTATATTTTTATAATATTCAATATCATCTGCTATAAGCACCTTAGAGCTGCCGTGGTCGGGGCAACGTTTTAGCATATAAACATTCCCGTCTTCAAATACAATTTTAGCATCTACTCTCTTTAAGCAATCAGGGCAGAGACTGAGTGTAAAATCATAATATGTGTACTTTCTAGTTGGCATTTAAAAAGAGTCTTTTCAAAGTATTCAAATAATAAACCCAGCAGACGATGCAAAGCCATTGAATGCTGCTCAATTCAAGGAAGAAAAATACATTTGGTTTTAGGAATTCAATTAAAAATCGAAAACCAAAGTATGCAATCATAAAGATCTTAAATTTTAAACCCAACTCTTTTTCAGTGATGGAATTGTATTTTCTCAAAAAGAAAAAAAGTAGGATTAAAAACACGATTTCATATAGCGCTATTGGGTGTCTCATCAATCCATCACCGAGATCCATTCCCATAAAGAAAGAAGTCTCTACGCCATAGGTAAACTCATTGATTCCCGTTAAGAAGCATCCTACACGTCCAATCATAATACCGATTATAATTGGGTAAGTAAACAAGTCGCCAGATGAGGATTTTTCGCCGATTATCTTTTTTGTCAATTCCACTCCCAAAAGACCACCAAACAATCCTCCCATTATGGACTTGTTGTCTATTAAATCCAGGATGTTGTCTATGCTGGAAGGAACTACTGGGTTTTCTAAAAAGCCGATGATCCTGGAGCCCAAAAAAGCCCCGACTATAGCCCCAAGAATGATTGACAACCTGTTCGAGCTTGAAATGTGATCTTGCTTGTGTTTTCGCAATAAAACATAATATCTGAATGCCACAAAAAAGGCAAGATATTCCAGTATAAGATGAACGTTTACCTTAACTCCAAATAAAATTGGTTCGAAAGGAATAGTCAATAGGAGTTGCTTTAAGTGGAATGGTTGTTTTCACAAATATAGAAGAATCCTTTATCCCCACCCTCTCTATCAATCTATCAACTCATTTGTAAACAACTGTTGTTCTAAAATTACTTTATCTTCTAAGTGATACTCCACCAGCCAGTTTAAAAAACTATCTACTCTCTCAAAGTCAAAACGACCGCAAGTTGTGTCGTCACCAAAATATTTCAAGGATGCCGTGCATGACGCCATCAGATCAATATTCTCGCGATCATAATCAGTCACATACTTCCTCAAAATTTCAGCCGCCAGAGCAGGATTGTTTTTTACGAACAGATATCCCTTTTTTGTGGCCGAAATAAATTTTTTGAAAACATGTCTATTCGCTATTATACTTTCCTTGGTGGTAATCAGCACGGGAGAATATCCGTATGGAATAGCAAAGTCATGCATGCGATACTTGTTGAGTTCTATACCCTTTCCTGCAGCTTCTACGCCTTCCCAATTATCAAAAATCCAAGTCGCATCAGCTTTTCCATCCAGCAGCGTATTCCAAATACCCAATTTATCCGGATATATAATTTCAAGGTTTCCTTTACCTCCATCGTTTACGAGCATCCTCATTACGATTTGATCTTCATAGCGCGCCTTATAGGAAGCATATACCTTACCATCCAACTCTCTTGGGGATTTGAACCCTGAAGATGCCAACGAAGCTATGCTACTAAGATCCTCTTGTAGTAAGGCAAAAACTCCAATCGCATTCACGCGATTGGTTTTATTATTCAAACTTATAATTGTCTCGGATGGAGCGATAGCAAAATCGACCAAGCCTTCTTCAAGTTTCTTGCCCGGGGTTTTCTGGTAATTATCGTCAATGGGATTTGAAATTTTCAAATCCAAGTGTTCATTTTCATAGTAGCCCAATTCCTTAGCCGCAAAAAAACCAATGTGATTGACATTCGGCGTCCAGTCTAATGCTATTCTAATCTCTTTCATAGATTTATTCAATAATAATTGCAAATATGATTTTTAATGAAAGCAATATCAAATTGATTTCATTACAAGCCAGTCCTCAATCTTGTCCATCCTTGATAATAACCTAAACCGATACCAATAATATTTAAGCTACCTCGATCTCCGAAGGTATTAGAAAATCCACTCGGAAGATGTGCTGCATAAAGTCGAATGTAAAAGCAGTCCTGATCAGTTCCGGGGTGGTAACCTTCGGAAGAAAACAAATCCCATCGCCAAGACTTTATTCGAAATTTTAGATCCATGTTTATTCCAAAATGCGGCTGAACGAAAACTTCCGAATTATCAGAGTAAGTAGAATCGGCGAAATTGTAAATCACTCGTGTTTGATTAACCCCTACCATAGGAGTAATTCTTAAACGACTGGTATTTATAACCATATAACCAATACTTCCAGAAACCCCACTAATACGGGCACTTCCCTCGCTACTCCATAAAAAATCATCCAGCAGAACTTCCCTTCTAAGTGGTGAATTCGAAATGGAAATGCTTGAATTTAGAGCTAATCTCTTATAAACGATATCTATGTCCATGATGAAACTATAGGAGTTTCCAAAAATATCTGCAAGTCCTCCATTAAAAGACTTAAAACCCGCTGGTAAAAATGAAAATCCAAATCCGAAATCACTACTCTCCAATTCATAAAGAATATGGTCAACAAGAAACTTCCTTCTTGAATCTATAGGATCCATTGTTTCAATAATTCTCCGCACAGAAGCATTTATTGAGTCTTGACTAAAAGTCTGGCTTGACGGAAATCCAGTTAATTCATTAATTGCCCTCTTTAGATAGAGTCTGAGGTATTCTTCTTTGTCGTTCTTTGCGAGAGATCCTTCGGTACTCTTTCGAGCGAATTCTACCCAAAACGGACTCATTATATCGGTTAAATCAGGAATGATAATATTGGCACTAGCTGGGACCCTGCATTGAATTGTAAAGTAATGCGTGTTATCGTCAATATCTCTGAAGATTTGGTTAGAATCATCTAAATAAAAATTAATGAGTGTTTCTTCACTATGGCTGAAGAAGGGTATAGCATCACTCACTGCCCGGCCAGAAACAAGATAGTAGACATCAAAATATTTCTTAATACTATCCGACTCATTCCGAAGAATAAAATTTCTTACCTTCTCTTTCTCTTTGATCATTTGATCCCTTAATTCGCGGTAGTTGTCAACACGAACATACACTTGGGCAGTAGCGCTCTGAACTAACAAGATTAAGCTCAATGCGAGCATTGACATTACTCTATTCATATAGAAATAGGATTTCCTTTGTTTATCAATTCTATTATATGGATAATATCCATACTATTTAATTAGATAAAAATAGAAATGCCAAGCATTAAAATTGATTAGAATAAATGTTAACTCCCTAAATTAAGAACCAAATAAATAAGTGATTATAATTTTGAAGTCTGCTTCTTATCCCTTAGAAAACTCAAGATAAAACGAAGCACCGCGGCCAGACTTACTCCAGAAAAACACATTGCCACCCGTGTGTTGCATGATATTTTTTACCATAGCCAATCCCAGTCCAGTGCCTGTGCTTTTTGTGGTAAAATTGGGAACAAATATTTTCTTTTTTCCTTCCTCCGAAATTCCTATTCCATTATCCGAGACCCGAACGATCACTCGGTTTTTATATCCTCTTACGGCTATATCAATTTTTCCCGTTACACCATCAGGTATTGCCTGCATGGCATTATTGATGAGATTATTAAAGACGCGAATCATTTGTTCTTTATCGCCTCTTACCAAAGGGCTTTGCAAATGATACTTTCTATAGGATATTTGGTAGTTCTTTTGATCGAGATATATATCTACCACATCATCTAAAACCTTTGTCAGATCAAGTGTTTCCAAATTTGGCTTTGGCATTTTAGCGAAATTAGAAAACTCACTGGCGATATGACTGAGTGTATCAATTTGCTCAGTCATACTTTTTACAAATTGTTTCAAGCGAACATCAAAGTCCGCGCTACCATCTTCCCATGAGCGCTGCAGATGTTGTACGCGCAATTTCATTGGTGTGAGCGGATTCTTAATTTCGTGCGCCACTTGTTTCGCCATTTCTCTCCACGCACTTTCGCGTTCTTCTTGTGCTAATAGATTCGCCGACTTCTCCAATTCGAGGAGCATTACGTTATACTGATCAACAAGGGCACCTATTTCATCCTCACTGTTCCATTCAATTTCCTCATTCTTACCACCCAGCTGAATACCTTTCATTCTATCTACAATTTCTTGGAGTGAGCGGGTGATATAGGAACTTAAAAAGTATGCGACAGCGGCGGCCAAAATAAATAGGATAATGTAGCTCTGACCTAATTCTTCTAAGAACCTGATTATATCCTTTCCTTCGAATTCAGAGTTTTCGTAAACCACTCCAACTATTGCAATTGGCTTTTCCTCTATATCATTAAAATACCAATATGCATAAGACAAGTCTTTCGAATCGATGCTCTTTTCAAGGACTGCTCTATTATTTCCTGTAACGAGCTGTTTAAGTATGGTGTAGTTGACCTTGTACGGTGCGTTGAGCACAGCCATACTATCTGAATTTGTCGAAATGAGGTAGTTTCCTCTCAAGTCGTACATTACAATAAATAGATTATGTACATCGGATAGCTCGCATATTTTGTCACTGAATTGATAAAGAATGCTGTCAGAGGCCATGTACCCGCCGTTCTGATTCAAAAAATATGTCATTGAGGCCTTCACGGCCTTCTCCTTTCTCTCCAGGCGCTGCATATTGTATTTTTCACTTTGTTCGAAGTGATCATACAATGCGATCCCACCGGTGACGAGAAAAGAAATAAGAATCATCGCCAACATGGAGACGTAAATTCTCAATCGGAGGGTAAGTCGTGGGCGCCGCATGCATCAAATGTCGCAATTTTCAAGCCACTTAAATCAATGAGGGCAATTATTCAAAATAAAAAAAGGGCTCGATAACGAGCCCTTTCCTTCAATATCTTAATTATTATCCCTTCAAAGCATCAGCACCAGCAACGATCTCAAGGATTTCGTTTGTAATGGCCGCTTGACGCGCTTTGTTATAGGTAATTTTCAAGTCTTTCACCAAAGCACCAGCGTTATCAGTTGCCTTGTGCATTGCAGTCATGCGCGCTCCGTGCTCCGATGCGTTGCTATCCAACAAAGCCTTAAACAATTGAACCTTCAAAGAACGAGGAATAAGATCTTCCAAAATTTGTTCTTTCGTTGGTTCATAGATGTACTCTACCTTAGAAGTAGAAGCACCACCTGTCATTGGCATTACTGGCAAGAACTGTTCGTGCTTTATCTCCTGCGCGGCAGCATTTTTAAAGCTATTGTACACTAGGACGACTTTGTCAAATTTACCCTTCGCATATTGACTCATAATCGTTTCAGCTATCGCAGATGCATTGCCGAACGTTAATTTATCAAAGATGCTGTAGGGAGCTTCGCCAAAGCCCTCATTGTAGTGATGCGAAGTCTTTTTATAAGCATCAAACGCCTTTTTACCCAGTGAAAGAATCTTCACATTAGCTCCGGCATATTGACCCTTCAGACTTGTTTTTATGTCTTTAAGGACGTTATTGTTGAAACCACCGCAAAGACCTCTGTTGCTGGTAATCGCAACAACCAGAACGTTCTTCACTTCTCTTTGTGTGCTATAGATTCCATCGTTACCATCAAGCGTAGCGCTAACGTTACCGAGAATTTCTTGCAACTTCAAAGAGTATGGTCTCATTCGGGTAATTGCATCCTGTGCGCGCTTCAATTTGGCCGCTGACACCATCTTCATTGCAGATGTGATCTGCATTGTGGAGTTTACAGAGGTAATTCTAATGCGTATTTCCTTCAGGTTTGCCATTTCCCGCCTTCCTTATGAATTCAATTAATTGTACTTGCTTGTAAGTTCCTTAGCTACATTTTCCAACACATTGGTCAACTCGTCTGAGAATTGTCCAGCGCGCAATGCATCCAATACATCGCGATGCTTGAGGTCCATGTAAGTGAGGAATTCCTCTTCGAACGCCTTCATTTTCTCTACTGGCACCTTAGCCACGAGGCCTTTAGTACCGAGGTAGATAATAGCGATTTGCTTTTCTACAGAAAGAGGAGCGTTTTGACCTTGTTTCAAGATTTCAACGTTGCGGCGACCTTTTTCGATAACGAACTTTGTAGCATCATCGAGGTCAGAACCGAACTTCGCAAACGCTTCCAATTCGCGGAACTGCGCTTGGTCAAGTTTCAATGTACCGGCAACCTTCTTCATTGACTTAATCTGTGCAGAACCACCCACGCGGCTTACGCTGATACCTACGTTGATCGCAGGACGCACACCGGCGTTGAAGAGGTTAGATTCCAAGAAGATCTGACCGTCAGTGATAGAAATTACGTTGGTTGGGATATACGCAGATACGTCACCCGCTTGTGTTTCGATAATTGGGAGAGCTGTAAGTGAACCACCACCGCGAACCTTACCTTGTAGGCTTGGAGGAAGGTCATTCATTTTTTCAGCTACGCTCTGAGTGGCGTTGATCTTCGCTGCACGCTCGAGCAAGCGGCTGTGCAAGTAGAACACGTCACCAGGATAAGCCTCGCGTCCTGGAGGACGACGAAGTAGAAGTGATACCTCACGGTAAGCCACCGCTTGTTTTGACAAATCATCGTACACGATAAGTGCTGGACGACCAGTATCACGGAAATATTCTCCAATTGCTACACCTGCAAAAGGAGCGTAGAACTGAAGTGGAGCAGGGTCAGAAGCAGTAGCCGCTACTACGCAGGTGTAAGCCATAGCGCCAGCGTCTTCCAAAGTCTTCACAGTACCAGCAACGGTAGAACCCTTTTGACCTACGGCAACGTAGATACAAAATACTGGTTCACCCTTATCATAAAATTCTTTTTGGTTGATGATGGTATCGATGGCCACAGTAGTCTTACCAGTCTGACGGTCACCAATGATCAATTCGCGCTGACCTCTTCCGATTGGAATCATAGCGTCAATTGCCTTGATACCTGTTTGAAGGGGCTCATTTACTGGCTGGCGGTAGATTACCCCAGGAGCTTTGCGCTCGAGTGGCATTTCAAACAACTCACCAGAAATTGGGCCTTTACCATCGATTGGTTCTCCAAGTGTATTTACAACACGACCAAGCATACCTTCGCCCGCCATAATAGATGCGATGCGATTAGTACGCTTAACGGTTGAACCCTCTTTGAGGTCACCTGAAGGGCCGAGCAATACAGCACCTACGTTATCTTCTTCCAGGTTGAGCGCGATACCGCGAACACCGTTTTCGAACTCGATCAACTCTCCTGACTGAACGTTTGAAAGTCCATAGATACGCGCGATACCATCACCCACTTGGAGGATGCTACCCACTTCCTGGAGTTCAGCTTCGGATTTAAAACCGGCTAATTGCTCACGCAAAATTGCAGATACTTCTGCAGGTTTAACTTCTGCCATTTGTCAGAATATTTTTTTATGTATAAAAAAACCTGGGCTCTTAGAGCACAGGCACATAAGGGTTCTTTTCGAACTCTCTTTTCAAACTTTTTATCTCGCCAGAAACGGAAGCGTC
This sequence comes from uncultured Comamonadaceae bacterium, assembly GCA_964428835.1. GTDB lineage: Bacteria > Bacteroidota > Bacteroidia > Flavobacteriales_D > Sanyastnellaceae > JAIXWP01. The sequence continues at coordinate 129,843 of CAYRZQ010000002.1, forward strand.
ATAGCGGTGGTCTCCCACTTGAAGCACGAAACCTCCGATTAATTCGGGGTCAACCGACTCATTCATTTCGATGGTCATGCCATTGGATAACTTACCTGCCAACGCAGTGATTTTCGCGCGGGTGTCCGCATCGAGAGGCACTGCACTTACTACTTTCGCGGTAATTACATTGCGGTAAGTCTTCACTTGCTCCACATAAGAAGCAGCGATTTCACCAAGCATGCTTTCTCTGCCCTTACGCGTCAAAAGCTCCACAAACATTGCTGTCATTTCACTCACCTTACCATTAAAAATGGCGTTTAGGACGCGCATTTTAGTGTCAGGCTTGATAACAGGGCTTTGAAGTAGAATCTTTAGTTCGCGATTTTCAGCTACCACTCCAGCAATTAGTTCCATATCCGTATATACCTCATCCACCTTCCCTTTCTCAGTGCTGAGAATGAGTAGTGATTTCGCATATCGGGTTGAAATTCTTATTCCTTTCATGGTTAATTAGCGCTAAAATCGGCAGCCATTGATTGATTAAGAGCCTTTTGTTTTTCGGCATCTGTGAGTTTTTCTCTCACCAATTTCTCAGCGATATCAACAGAGAGCGTAGCTACAGAGTTTTTCAATTCTGTAATTGCAGCCTTCTTTTGATTCTCGATTTCCGCGCGAGCGGCTGCGAGCATTCTATCAGCATCAGCTTGTGTTTTTGCCAATGCTTCAGCGCGCATTTTGTCCGCAATAGCCTTTGCATCTTTGAGGATGTTATCGCGTTCATCGCGTGCCTGGCGGAGCAAATCTTCATTGCCTGCCTGGAGCTTCGCCATTTCTTGACGAGCTCTTTCTGCTTCATTCAATGCGTTAGAAATTCCTTCCTCTCTGTCTTTTAAAGACTTCAAGATTGGATTCCAAGCCATTTTGTATAGCAGGAAGAATACGATGAGGAACGAGATACTCGCCCAAAATACGGTACCTACGGATACACTGAGCAAACCTTCCATTTTCTGAGGTTTTCGGATTTAAATAAACACTTAATTATCCAAGAGCTACGAGGAGACACACGATCACCGCGAAAAGAGCAACACCCTCAACGAGAGCGGCAGCAACGATCATGTTCGCACGAAGATCTCCGGTAGCTTCTGGCTGACGAGCCATAGACTCAAGAGCAGTTCCACCGATACGGCCTACACCGATACCAGCTCCAATTGCAGAAAGACCTGCGCCGATACCAGCCAAACCTTGATTCATAAGTGTGTCCAACAAAACTGTAAGAAATTCCATTGTTGTATGGTTTAAATTATTGAATTTTTAATGATGTTCATCGTCGTGATGGTGCTCCACGTTAGCATCTCCGAAGTAGAGTGCTGCCAACAACGTAAATACATACGCTTGAAGGAAAGCCACCAACAACTCAATGAAGAACATGAATACCATAAATAAAACTGCTCCAACTCCCACACCGTAACCAGCAACCGCACTGTTTTGACCAAAGAGGAGCACAAGACTCACGAAAGCCAAAATAATGATGTGACCAGCTGTGATATTCGCCGTCAAACGCACCATCAATACGATAGGCTTTTGGAAAATACTCACGAATTCTATTGGTACGAGAATAAACTTAATCGGAAGTGGCACTCCAGGAGGCCATAAGATGTGACCCCAGTAGTGCTTATTACCGCTCACAGTGGTAATGATAAACACAAAGGCCGCCAAAACTAGAGTGATGCTAAGAGTGCCCGTTACGTTCAATCCTCCAATGAATGGAATCAAACCTAAAAGATTTGAGATCCAAATAAAAAAGAATACTGTCAAAAGGAAAGGTACATATTTGTGGGCCTTCTTTTTTCCAATCGACGGAACCGCTACCTCATCTTTAATAAAGAGGATGAAAGGTTCAATTGCGTTTTGAAGTCCTGTTGGTGCTTGACCTGGACGACGCTTGTATGAATTTGCTATGCTTCTAAAGATAATCACCATTAGAATAAGCGCCAAAAACATACCCGCTACATTCTTTGTAATTGAAAAATCTAAAGGCTTGATGTGTTCAACGTGTGCCTCTTCCACAACAGGTGCGCTCATTACCATTAGCGAATCCACAGGAGCTGTGACAACTGCGCCAGAATCAACTGAAGCGTAAGCTACTGGCTCCACCTGATGCATATCGCCGTGCTCGTGACCGTGTCCACCAACTACGTGAATAATCTCGTGATGATTTTCGTATGTAGTGCCAGAAGCAGCAGTGTACGGTTTGAACTTTAGTTCACCATGTGAATCAAATCCGTCCCAAAAATTGCTGGAAGAAAAAATATCCACGTGACCTTCGTGAATCAAAATCACAGGTAGAGGGATGTAAATGCTTCCAATAATGTGGATTTGATGACCATCGCTAATGTGGTGCATTATCATTTCACCGGGTTTGAAACCCTCCTCCTCGCCATGCGACTCACCGCCACCTGCAAACACCGTAGATGAGGACCATAACAATGCTATGGTTAAAACAGTGATTTTTGCTACTGAGCGGACAATACTATTTGAAGTGAGTTGCATGCGGTTATCCCTTTGAAAAATGCGCGGCAAAAGTATGCACGATATCGATATAAAAAAGCATATCTGAAAAAAAAATATAAAATACCCGTAAATGCGGTATTTTCAAAGATTATATATTTGTTGCAATACTAAAACACAACAATGAGAAATAATCATGAAATAGACTACCGCATTTTTGGAGAAGAAATGCAGTGTGTGGAGATTGAATTGGACCCACAAGAGACGGTAGTGGCCGAGTCTGGGGCTTTTATGTATATGGACAATGGCATCGAAATGCAGACTATTTTCGGTGATGGGTCCAAGCAAGGAGGAGGTTTTCTGGATAAATTATGGGGAGCGGGCAAACGCTTGTTAACGGGAGAAAGCCTTTTTATGACAGCTTTTACCCACACTACCCAAGGAAAAGCCAAGGTTGCCTTCGCCTCTCCTTATCCAGGCAAGATTATACCGCTTGACCTACAACAATTAGGTGGTAAAATAATTTGTCAAAAAGATTCATTCTTGTGTGCAGCGAAAGGTGTGGCTATTGGCATTGAATGGCAACGCAAACTAGGTACGGGGCTTTTCGGAGGTGAAGGATTTATCATGCAAAAAGTGGAAGGCGATGGAATGGCCTTCTGTCATGCTGGTGGACATATCATCGAAAGAGAACTTAAGCCAGGGGAATCCTTGCGCATTGACACTGGTTGTATCGTGGCCTACACATCAGGTATTGATTTCGACATTAAGTTCGTAGGCGGCATTAAAAATACCTTGTTTGGCGGTGAGGGTGTATTCTTTGCAGTGCTTACTGGCCCTGGAAAAGTATGGCTTCAAACGCTTCCAATATCAAGACTTGCTTCGCGCATGATGCAGTATGGTGGTGGCAATAGACGCGAGGAAGGCAGTATACTCGGGGGATTAGGAAATCTCCTTGATGGTGACGGACGCTAAGCAGTGATTAAGTTATTAGAAATAAAAGAATACATGGAGCTCGCTCGCACAGCGGGCTCTGTTGTTTTGGATACCAGAAGTCCAAAGGAATATGCACAAGGACATTTGCCGATGTCGCTAAACCTCCCACTACTCGATGATTCGCAGCGTCATTTGGTTGGGCTTTGTTACAAAGAAAAAGGTCAAGAAGCGGCGGTAGAGCTTGGCTTCGAACTCGTTGGACCCTCTTTTTCTCAAAAAATAAAAGAAGCAAAAAAAATTGCTCCCCTCCGTCAAGTTTTAGTCTATTGCTGGCGCGGCGGACTCCGCAGCAACATCATGGCTTGGCTCCTTAGCACTGCTGGATTTGATGTTGTACTCTTAAAAGGTGGCTACAAATCCTACCGTAGTTACGTACTTCAAGTTATGTCTGAGAAAAGAAATTTTCTTGTAGTGACAGGAAAAACTGGAAGTGGAAAAACAGACTTGCTTCAATCTCTAGCACATGCCGGAGCATTTGTAGTGGATTTGGAAGGACTTGCTTCACACAAAGGTTCTACATTTGGCTCTCTGGGACAACCCGAACAATGCTCGCAAGAGCAGTTTGAAAATCTTATCGCCGAATCTTTGCACTCGATACCGAATGATCATTCGGTTTTGGTAGAAGATGAAAGCAGAAGAATAGGCAAAGTACTGATTCCCGACTGCATCTTTGAGCAATTAATTTTCGCTCCTTGTGTCATGTTAGAGATTAGCTTTAAAGAAAGGCAAAAGAGAATATTATCAGAGTATGGTGGCTTTGATGAGGGCCTTTTATATGAAAGGACATTGGCACTACAAAAGCGCATGGGGCCTGAAAAATGTAAAGAGGCTCTCACTGCACTTAGTGAAGGAAATAAAGAACAATGGAGCACAGTATTGCTGGATTACTACGATAAAACTTACAATTTTAGTTTTAATAAAAACCCTCGAAAAATTGTGCTTACGGTCAATGATATCAGTCAAAATGAAATATCCGCGATACTTAATATATCGAAGTCATGACACGATTAACAACTTACAGTAAAGGTTCTGGTTGTGGTTGTAAACTATCTCCTACTGAACTAAAGAGTATACTCAGTACAGATTTAGAAATACCTATACATCCAAATTTGATTGTTGGAAATCGAGACAACGATGATGCCGCAGTATTCGCGTTGAATGATGAAAAGTATATCATCAGTACAGTTGATTTTTTCACGCCTATTGTTGACGATGCCCGCGACTTTGGAAAAATTGCAGCGTCAAATGCGATTAGCGATATTTATGCAATGGGAGGTAGTCCTATGATGGCAGTTGCCATATTAGGTTGGCCTATTGGAAAATTAGACAATAGTCTCGCCCGCGAAATAATGGAAGGAGCCCAACTTGTATGCAGCATAGCAGGTATTCCATTGGCAGGGGGACATAGTATTGAATCAACCGAACCTTTATTCGGTTTGGCAGTGACAGGAAGTTGTTCGCCACATCAACTAAAAACTAATGGTGGGGCAAAAGAAGGAGATCTACTTTTTATAACAAAACCTCTTGGAAACGGAATCATCAGCGCTGCGGCGAAAAAGGAACAAGCTGATCAGTCTGATCTTGAAACTGCCATTCGGTATATGATAAGTTTGAATGATATCGGAAAAGTCCTTGGTAACTGGCATGATGTCCACGCACTCACTGACATCACAGGTTTTGGGTTGGCTGGGCATTTACTGGAAATGATGAAAGCCTCCGAAACGACCGCAATCATTGAGTTTGAAAAAATACCATTATATCCCTTTCTGGATAAATATCTCGAACAGTTTATTTACCCAGATATTACTACAAAAAATTTTAGTCACATCTCCAGTGAAATTAGCACATTGAACTCAAAACAACTATTCACTTTGTGCGACCCACAGACCAGTGGTGGCTTATTAATTAGCATTCACCCCGAGAAAGCAAAGGAACTTACAGATCTTATGCAAAGTTTTAATATTGCATCTGATTGCTTGAAAAGTATTGGGCATGTAGCAGAGAAAAAAGAGAAGTATATTGAACTCATTTAACCATGGCGGAAAAAACCTTCGAGCAAATAAATCAGCATCTTTTTTTTAGACTGGGGAAAGATCGAATTTTTATAGGAAAAGAATTCTCTTATTTCAAGTTGTTTCAACATGGAATTGTCTATGACTTCTTACATACCAAAGGGAAAATTTTAAAAACATATTTTAGGTATCCGCTATGGGTCCAAAACATCTTTTGGAGAAAAGGAGTGAAGGCCAGCATACCACAAAATTTCAAGTTAAAGGAAAATGTTTGGCTAGAACCTGGCCGAACGTACAGAGATTCTGAGAATAATTTTCACTCGATGTATGGCAAGAAATTGCTCTTTTCCATGAAAAATTCATGCACATGCATAAGTTTGAATAATAATCCGGAACTGAATGCTGATTTCAGCATTGATCAATTTGGAACCCCAACAGCACCATTAGACAATATTGAACTCGACGTACTTAAGGATATAAACCTTGTAGCAGGGAGATTAAGAAGGAGCGTTCATTACAGTAAACAAGAACAAGCTTATATACTATCATCGCTGCATGTGTTCTATCACACATTTCGAAAATTCTATTCCATTTTAAAAAACCACAATGTGAAACGTCTATTTTTAATAGCGCATTATCACAATGAAGGAATTATTGCGGCATGTAAAAAACTCAATATTGAGTGTATCGAACTACAGCATGGGCTTATCAATAAAAAAGATTTGTATTACGTCTATCATGATGTATTTGCAGATGTATTTGAAAATGGACTTATGCCAGACAAGATCTTCTTGTATGGCCCCTATTGGGAAAGAGTTTTAAAAAATGGAAGTGAATGGAAAGAGGGAATGGTTCAAGTAGCAGGAAATTATTTGGCTCATGACTTTGCAGTAGCCGACAAAACCAAGAAAGAGAATCTCATTTTAGTAGCTGCTCAAAAAGGAATGGAAGACAAGTACATTCCCTATATCGAGAGCCTACGGAACACATTGAAAAAACATCCTGAATGGAAGGCGATTGTAAAACTTCATCCTTTGGAAAAGAATGCTGCAAAATATGATAGTATATGTGATCACTCTATAGAGATTGCGCCTCTTAAGAGTAGTATTTTCGAGTATCTGGAAAGATGTAAAATTCAAATAAGCATTTATAGCACCACTTTTTTTGACTCAGCAGGTTATGATGTTGTTAACTTTTGCTGGGCTACCAAGGGTTACGGAAGTGACTATGCACGCAGTTTGGTTGAGGAAAATCTTGTCATCCCCATCATGCCAGGTGAGGATGTAATCGAAAAATTCAATGGGTTAGCTACTCCTTCAGAACATTACTTAAATGTGAACGACTTCTATGCGGTTTATAACCCAAAGGTTTGGGAGCAACCTAATTGATGATCTGCTTGTTATTAACAAAAATCATTATATTTGAAGACCTTAACTCCATTTCGATGAAAAGATTTTTACTTATTATTTTTTCAATCTTGTTGTACATAAGCACAAGTGCCCAGTCTAGCTCGAGCAATGCTGTGCTTGTTACTCCTGATGCATATTGGGACGCGACAATTGGCGTTCCTACCTTATCCTCCGTGAGTCTTCAATCTGGGTCGGGCGAAGTCTTCACCTCGTGTGTGGGAACTCAAAGTGTTTATTGGGTAAGGTTCAATATTCCTGTTAGCATTCGAACCAACTGTGTAAAGGTTTCTGTGGTAGGTGCCGCTTTCTCCCCTGTCATTTCTTTATTCAATTCTTCTTTAACCCAAATGCAATGCGTTTCTGGCAATATCCTGAAAAGCAACGCGACTACAGCAACGATTATCCCTGGAAATGATTATTATGTCCGTATTTCATCGACGACTCTTTCAGTTGGATCGGCGTTTCAATTGGGTATAGAATACTATCCTGCATCAGGCGAGATTCGAAATACTTTCACGCCCTTCCCACCAAGCGATGGTGATGGATACAACATTTGCGAGCAAATTCGCCGCAACAATATTTCTCAGACAATGCAGGCCACACGTATTGTTTTAGTTCCAACAACATCGCCCAACAACGGAACGTGTGAAACGATTTTGACTGGTACGAATTCCATTGCGTTAATGAGTAATTTTTCTTGTGTGTGCTACGGAATTCAATATCTCGCCTATTGCGAACTCCAAGTGGACGACCATTGGTGTGGATTTGGTGTTCCAAGACCTGTGATTATGCAGCCTGCGGGGACTACCAATATTACTACTCCAAACAATTCAACCTTAAACTTCAGCTCTAACCTGACCTGTAATTTTGCTTGCGCCGGTGCCGTTTATGAATGGGAATTTCAGAGTTCCAACGGAAGTACCTTCACGAGCAGCTCTACTTTCACTCAAGCCCCTCTAAGTACAATTAGCTGCCTTCGTTGGAATAGAATCTACACTGCGCGTGTGCGTGTTATTTCATGCGGTATCACTGGTCCTTGGTGTGGAGTCAATGGCCCCAATAGTGCGCCGTTAACGTTCTTTACCCCTCCAATGCCCAATATAGCTGTTCCAAATGGCACACCCACAGCAACAAATGATTTTTGCTTTGCTTCGAGGGCAATCAATGCGATTGTTGATGTGCCTTTTATTGAGGGTATCACACAATACGTTTTCCAATTCACACGTGTTCAGCCCGCGGCCCCTTTTCTGCCTGTTGCCTCACCACGTGTAGTTATTTCAACTTCTTCTCTATGTCCAATAAGCCTGGGGAATTGTACCGCGGGAAATACATACCGCATTGGAATTAAATCTGGAATTGGTCTAGCGTTGCCTGGCCAAACGCCTCCAGCGAGCCCTTGTACGCCTTCTCAGCAGAGCGGTAATTATAGCCCATGGTGTTATTTCAGTGTTAGTCCTGCTGCCGCGCCAGTTCCAGGGATGGCAACCAACAATAATGAAGATGAACTCGAAATTCCTACCGAAGTTGAGATTCTTCAGGAAAGCCAGTCTGAATCAGCAAATGGGGCTTCTATGAAAGTTTATTTAATGGGACAAAAGAGCTATATGAATATTGACCTCAACGGCAGCGAAATGAAAGGCACGGGATACGTTCACCTTTTCAACGTAAATGGTCAAGAGGTAATGAATCAAACCTTCTATTATACCGATGGTGCCTCAGCTGTTCAAATTGAACTGCCCGACAATCTTCCAACAGGAATTTATGTTGTGAAAGTGGCTTCCGACGGAAACATCAACACGGGAAAAATATTCTTGGGCGGACGTTAAAAGTCTAGTTCCAATTGTTTTGGGAGCAATGCAAATGTCATCCGATGATGTTCGCATGCTCCCTTTTCTTTTATAGCACTTCGGTGATCGACGGTGGGATATCCTTTATTTTTTTTCCAATTATAATGAGGGAAGTCCTCGTGCAGGCGCTCCATGTAAATGTCTCGGTAGGTTTTTGCCAAAATAGATGCGGCTGCTATATTCATGACTTTACCGTCGCCTTTGATCACACACTCATGAGAAATATCTTGATACTTTTTGAAAGCATTTCCATCGATGGCTATGAATTCAGGACGAATTTTCAATTGGTCAAGAGACCGATGCATCGCCAGGAATGAAGCATTTCTGATATTTATTTCCTCTATTTCTCGCGGATCTACAAAAGCTACAGCCCAAGCCAACGCCACCTCTTCGATGATAGGCTTTAAAATCATTCGCTGTTTTTCGCTCAATTGTTTGCTATCGTTGAGAAGCTCATGAGAAAAATTTTCTGGAAGAATAACTGCCGCCGCTACTACCGGACCAGCAAGACAACCTCTGCCGGCCTCATCGCAGCCGGCTTCTAACTTAAATTTACTTACGCGAGGAATGAGAGCGCACATCTTGAATCGTTCGTTCAATAATAGTCCAAAATTTCTTGGCAGACTCATCCCAATCAAAACTTTGGGCACGATTCAATCCTTTTTCTATAAGCGATTGACGAAGACTAGAATCATTAGCCACCTGCTCAAGAGCCTTTGCAATTGCATCAACACTGAAAGGATCTACTTGTATGGCAGCATCACCAGCCACTTCAGGAAGTGAGGTAACATTCGAGGTAATCACAGGGACACCTGCTCTAAAGGCCTCGACAACAGGAATTCCAAAGCCTTCAAAATAACTAACATATACGCTTGCCAATGCTGAGCCCACCACTTTACTCAATGCAGAAATATCTAATCGTCCTGAAAAGATGATGTCCTCCTTGTGCTCAGTAGATTCGATGACAGAAGCGAGCTCCTTGTTTTTCCAAAATGTGTTTCCAACGATTACCAGCTTCATTGGCGAACCCGTGGCATTTTTAAATTTAATAAATGCCGGAAGCAGTCGCTGAAGGTTTTTCCGTGGGTGTATAGAGCCAACGAATATGAAATATTCTTCGCCGCCTGTTAAACGAGTTCTAACGTCCAACTTTTCGGCCTCACTCAATACGCCATACGCCTTGTTAGCTGCATTATAGACCACATCAATTTTTTCTGGTGAAATCTTGTAATGCTCTGCAATATCCTTTTTACTGAATTCACTCACTGTTACGATGCGCTCTGCCTTGGCGCAAAAAAGCGGGGTGCGCTTTTTCAAGTCACGCGTGTACATCGCCGGAATGTCTTGAGGGTAGTGCTCAAAATTGATGTCGTGAATGACTACAATTTGCGGAAACATTGTTTTTAAGGAGCACTGAGCGTCCGGGGATATAACGAGATCGGGCTTTACTTTTTTGAGAAAATAGGGCCAAGAAACATCATACCACAACCTCATTAGAAAAGGGCGACGCGCTTGAGGCGGAACCACGTGTGGTATTACATTTTTACCAAAAATAAAATCTTGAGAAAAGTTGCGGTCGAAGAAAAAATGAAACTCGACCTCCGGATGCGCTTCGACGATGCGCTTAAAAATTTCATTCGTAAACCAGCCAATACCCTCCAGTTTTGAAGGCAATAACATGCGTGTGTTTACGGCTATTTTCATAACAAAAAGGCTGCCTCGTCGAAGACGAGACAGCCCGAAATATTATTAATCAAACTGATTAGAGTCTAACGATTCCTTTGTGACGACGCTCATCAGAAACTGTAAGTTTCTTGCGACCTTTTCTACGGCGTGAAGACAACACAGCGCGACCTTTAGCTGTTGACATGCGCTTGCGGAAACCGTGCTTGTTTCTACGCTTTGTATTTGAGGGTTGGTAAGTACGTTTCATTTCTCTTTCTTATTAACCTGTTCTACGTTTCCTTTGAAAAGGGTGGCAAATATACTCCCTTTTTTCTGACTGACAAGTGAAAATCGAATTTTTCAACAAAAAAAACCTCGTAACTACAACCCCAGGTCTCCTTTACTGATCGTTTCAACCACCGACACGTCTATTCTTTGTCGCACCAATAGGGCTTTTCCAACCACATATCCTTTGGCTTCTAGCTTCAGCTCATTTTTGAAAAGGAGCTTTAGCGCATTGCCGATGAGGTCGTTTAGGGCCTTAGATGATGCCTTCACTCTCAATACCTGCGTCGTTTTTGAATGCTTCGGAATGATGATTTCGTCAAATTGATCAATCGTACCAAAGTACTTCCCCTCCACATATACTTCGATGTTCGATTCCTTCAAGGTCATTTTGTACCAATTTGGATTCTCTACTTCGAAATAGATCTGTGCCTCCACTCCATCCGAGGTGACTTCTCCGAGGACAACATCCTGAACGTCTGAAACCTTCACCTCTTCATACACTTTGCATGAAGACATGGCTACTACCATCAAGGAAAGAATGAACCACTGACGCATTTTCATTTTATTCAGCGAAATACTTATGGAAATAAGGAATGGTCTCAATTCCTTTATAATAGTTGAATACACCATAGTGTTCGTTTGGTGAGTGCAATGCATCGCTGTCCAAACCAAAGCCCATCAATACGCTCTTCAAGCCTAGTTCTCTTTCAAAAAGCGCCACGATTGGAATAGAACCACCACCTCTTGTAGGAATTGGCTTTTTGCCGTAGGTAGTTTCCATTGCCTTGCTTGCAGCTTGATAAGCTTTACTGTCGGTTGGAGTTACTACTGGCTCACCACCATGATGAGGTCTTACTTCCACCTTTACACCAGCTGGAGCGATTGATTCAAAGTGCTTTTTGAAAAGCTGTGTAATCTTTTCACTCGCTTGATTTGGTACCAAGCGCATTGAGATTTTTGCAAATGCTTTTGATGGCAAAACTGTCTTAGCACCTTCGCCAATGTAGCCGCCCCAAATACCGTTGCAATCAAGGGTTGGGCGAATTCCAGTGCGCTCGAGTGTGGTATAACCTTTCTCGCCGTGTACTTCGTCGATATCTAAGTCTTTTTTGTATGCTTCTTCATCAAAAGGCGCGAGGTTCAAATCCGCGCGCTCTTGCGCTGTTAGCTCCAATACTTCATCATAAAAACCAGGAATGGTGATATGATTGTTCTCATCGTGCATACTAGCGATCATCTTTGCTAATGCATTGATCGGATTGTATACAGCACCGCCATAAACACCGCTGTGCAAGTCGCGGTTTGGACCCGTTACTTCCACTTCGATGTAGCTAAGACCGCGCAAACCGCAATCGATGCTAGGAGTATCATTTGCGATGATTGAAGTATCAGAAATCAATACCACATCGGCCTTTAAGCGCTCTTTATTGGCGATACAGAAAGGACCGAGGTTATTGCTTCCCACTTCTTCTTCACCTTCTATCATAAACTTGACGTTGCAAGGCAAAGAGCCAGACTTCCACATGGCTTCAAACGCTTTCACGTGCATGAACATTTGACCCTTGTCATCACAAGCTCCGCGAGCGAAGATGGCACCTTCAGGATGGATCTCAGTCTTCTTAATCACCGGTTCGAAAGGTGGGCTTGTCCACAACTCGAGCGGATCAGCGGGCTGTACATCATAGTGTCCGTACACCAACACCGTTGGCTTCGATGGATCGATGATTTTTTCTCCATACACAATCGGATAACCGTCGGTAGGACATAATTCCACGTTGTCTGCGCCAGCGAGTTTGAGGTGTTCAGCCACTTTCTCAGCCGTTCTCACCACATCATTCTTGTATTTTGGATCTGCGCTTACGCTAGGGATACGCAATAAATCCAAGAGCTCGTCTAAGAAACGCTGTTTGTTTTCTGTGATATAAGAATGCACGTTTTCCATGTAGGAATATTTTTTTATGAATGTTGCACTTTGTGAACGAAGTCGTCGTACTTCATTTTAATCTCGTTGATGGTACAATTGTTCTTTACCAATTCTACTACTTTGTCTTCATAGAGATAGTCATAAACATTTTGTGCCTCTTCGCGATTTCCGAGGGTTTTCTTGGCCAAGTCTTCCAACTGTGCCTCTTCGAGGTTCATACCATACTGGGCGTAGCGCTCAGCGAGGAGAGATTTCACGTGACTCATGGCATCTTCCATGGTCACCTTGATTTCATTTTCGCGAATGATCTTATTTTCGATCAACTGCCAACGAAGACCTCCAGCGTAGCTGTCGTATTCCGCCTCAACCATGTCAACGGTCACAGGCTTTTCATTGGTCATTACAATCCATCTTTTGAGGAATGCATCTGGTAATTGAATATTTGTTCTTTCTACAATTTCTTTTACGAATGTTCTCTTGAACAACCAGTCAGAATCGCGGCTGAACATCTTTTGTAAGTCTGCCTTTACGCGCTCACTCATTTGTTCTTCGCTGGTGATGGTGCCTTCACCAAATAGTTTGTCGAACAGTTCTTGGTTGAGTTCTGCCGGTTCCATTGAGCGCACTTCGTTTACGATCAATTCGAAATCCGCCGTCAAGCCGTGAATCGCCTCGTGCGTCGTATTGAGCATACGAGCGAGGTCTTCGTGATTAGAGCTAAGGGTAAGAGGGTTTACAGTTACCTTATCTCCTATTTTAAGACCAATCAATTTAGCTTTTACTGCATCGTCCTTAATGAACTCAATACTCACAGTAGTCTTGCTAAAAATACCACCTTCTTTAGCGGTACCATCAGCGTTTAATTCCACGAGGTCTACCATCAACATATCTTCAGCGCCGCTTACTTCTGGAGAAGAAAGCTTGCCATATCTGCGGCGGAGGTCCTTCATTTGTTTGTTGATGAGCTCAGCATCCACATCTACTACGAAGTAGTCGAATGTCATTGACTTATCGAGGTTGAGGCTGATTTCTGGCGCCATACCCAGTTCGTAGGTAAATTGGAAATCACCGGGGTTGTCCCAGTCGCCCACCTCTTCGCTAGAGTCTTTAGGGAGGGGATTTCCGAGGACGTTGATTTTATTTTCGTTGATGTACTTGTAGATCGAATCTTGAAGAACATTATTTATTTCTTCTGCCAAGAGGGACTTCCCGAAGCGTTGTTTGATCAAGCTAGCGGGCACGTGACCGGGTCTAAAACCGGGCATTTGGGCGTTCTTTCTATATTTTTTTAGTGCATTTTCGAAGCGCTCTTTATAGTCAGCGGGTTCGAGTTTGATGGTGATTTCTGCGTTTAACGCGTCGATGTTGTTCTGAACAATATTCATTTTTTTATACTTAATACCGTTGATTTTCACCGTTCAAGGTAATTTTCAAACGGGGGCGCAAAGATAGTTAAAGTTGAGCAGTTTGGATATTCAGAATTCTTGCTATCTTTGCCCCCTCTTAAGCGGGCGTGGCGAAATTGGTAGACGCACTAGACTTAGGATCTAGCGCCGCGAGGCATGGGGGTTCGAGTCCCTCCGCCCGCACGATAAACCGATTGAAAAATCGGTTTTTTTGTGCACAGTTTTATCGTGCCGCCAGAAATGGGGGTTCGTCCCGATAGCTATCGGGACCATCCGCCCGCACGATAAACCGATTGAAAGATCGGTTTTTTTGTG
>CAYRZQ010000003.1:0-116733 GCA_964428835.1 uncultured Comamonadaceae bacterium
TCTGCGCTCGTTGCTTCTGCTCAATCACAAGTAAATGTATCATGTAACGGTGGTAACAATGGTGCTGCATCTGTATCTGTATCAGGTGGTGCAGGTGGATATACTTACGACTGGTCTCCAGGTAATCCAACAGGTGAAGGTACTGCATCAATTTCAGGACTTGCCGCGGGGAACTATGTATGTATCGTAACTGATGCGAATGGATGTTCAGCTTCACAAAGCATTGAGATTAGTGAGCCTTCATTACTCGAAGTATTCGCCTCTGAGCAAATGAATGTTTCTTGCAATGGCGGAAATGATGGTATTGCTTCAGTGGCAGCAATTGGTGGAACTGGAGATTATGTGTATGATTGGACAGGCGACCCTGCTGGAGATGGATCAGCGATTATCTTTGGTCTTTCTGCTGGAACATACACATGTACCGTAACAGATGCGAATGGATGTAGCTCTTCTGTAAGTATTGATATCACTCAGCCATTAGCAGAGCTCGATGCTGTAATCGGAACTATAGACGTGACTTGCTTTGAAGGTAGTGATGGTTCTATCTCTGTGGAAGCATTTGGAGGAACCGCACCTTACGCATACAGCTGGTTGAATTTAGGAGCCCACACTGCTGATATTTTAAACTTGGAGGCAGGCATCTACGAATTAGAAATCTTGGATGAAAATGGTTGTAGCATCTTACGGAATGTAGAAATCAACCAGCCAGCCAATATTACTTCAAGCATGGATGTCACTTCATGTGATAGCTACAGCTTAAATAACGAAACATATACTGAAAGCGGTGTTTATACTCAAATACTTCAAACCGCCGCAGGTTGTGATTCTACATTGACTTTGAATCTTACTATTCTTGAGAGCACTTTCTCAAGTATGGATGTGACTGTTTGTGATAGCTACTCACTCAACGATGAAACATATACTGAGAGTGGAGTTTACACTCAGTTGTTGCAAAACGCAGCGGGTTGTGATTCTACTTTGACATTGAACTTGACAATCCTCGAGAGTACTTTCTCTAACATGGTTGTAGCGATTTGTGACAGCTATTCACTCAATGGTGAAACTTACACTGAGAGTGGTATTTACACTCAATCATTGCAAAACGCTGCAGGATGTGACTCTACATTAACATTGAATCTTACTATTCTTGAGAGCACTTTCTCCAGTATGGATGTCACTTCATGTGATAGCTACTCTCTCAATGGTCAAGAATACAACGAGAGTGGAGTTTACACTCAATTGTTGCAAAACGCCGCAGGATGCGATTCTACTTTGACATTGAATTTGACAATTCTTGAAAGTACTTTCTCAAGCATGGATATCACAGCATGCAATAGCTACACACTAAACGATGTAACTTATACAAACAGTGGTATCTATACTCAAGTATTGGAAAATGCAGCAGGCTGTGACTCAACGATTACACTGAACTTAGTAATTGTAGAAGTTGCAGACGAAGTACTCAACATTTCAACTTGCGGAATATATGAGTTGAATGGTATCACCTACAATGAAAGCGGAGTTTACGTTCAAGAACTCGAAAACGAGGAAGGTTGTACTTGGACTATAACTTTAAACTTGACTATTCTAGAAAACGACCGCCAAGTAATGGATGTTGTAGCGTGCAATAGCTATAGTTTAAATGGTGAAACCTACACAGAAAGTGGCACTTACACTCAAGTTCTAGTGAATGATGCTGGTTGTGAGTATGAGTTACAATTGAATTTGACAGTCATTCAGGTAATGGATGAAGTATTGAACGTGACTACATGCGGTGTCTACTCGCTCAATGATATCACATATACTGAAAGTGGTGTGTATGTTCAAGAGCTTGAGAACGAGGCAGGCTGTCAATGGACCATCACTATTAACCTCAACATTGTAGAGAGTGACCGCGAAGAGATATTCGTAGAAGCCTGTGATAGTTATAGCTTCAATGGCGAGACCTACACAGAGAGCGGAGAATACACTCAATACATCATGAACGAGGGCGGTTGTGAAGTTGAACTACGTCTGAATTTGACTATTCTTCACAGCACTGTTACCAATATCGATGTAGTAGCATATCAATCTTATGAGTTGGATGGAGTAGTGTACACCGAGTCTGGTATCTACAATTTCATGTTCGAATCTGCCGCGGGTTGTGACAGCTTGGTTTCATACAACCTTATCATCACTGATCTCCTTGGCGATACTGACGGAGATGGAGAGTTAAACTGTGAAGAGAGCGCAGCTCTTGGAATGTTGGTAGAAAACATGGATGTTACATCGTGTGGTCCTTATGTATATGATGGCCTTGAGTTCTTAGAAAGCGGAGCTTATGAACTTCAATACATGAATCAAAACGGTTGTGAAGTAACCATTAATCTGGAGTTAGAAATTGTAAGCCTCAATTTGGATATCGTTAACGATAATGGAACTATCATGTCGATGCACGAAGGAGAGGCGAGCTACCAATGGATTGATTGCGCAACTGAAATGCCGATTGATGGTGCTAATGCTAACTCGATGGCGCCTGGTGCAAGTGGTGAATACGCTTTACAACTTAGCTTGGGAGAATGCTCAGCAACCTCTGAATGCATTGAAGTAATCGTGCTCAACCAAGAGGAAGTAGGCAGCTCTATTTTGGAGATATTCCCTAATCCTTCACAAGGTTTGTTCCGTGTTCAATTGGCTGGAAACACCGATGTTCAGTTCGAAGTATTCGATGGACAAGGAGCGTTGGTGAAGGCAGGCAGATGGACCAACAATGAGAATATCCTCAATCTGGAAGGACAGGCGAGCGGAGTTTATTTGCTTAAAATGGGAGAGCAAGTGTTCCGTCTGATTGTTCAATAAGAAAAGAAGGTATAAATTTGAGACCGCCCCATGTTCGGGGCGGTCTTTTTTTGGCGCGATAAATACTTGTGGGATAAATAAATCATCGTATATTTGCCGCCCAATTAAATAATTGTTAACCGGGTTTCGTACCCATCAAACAATCTACAATGCCAGTAAAACTCAGACTTCAACGTCACGGTAAGAAAGGAAAACCTTTCTTCCACATTGTTGCCGCAGATGCTCGTTCACCACGTGATGGTAAATACATCGAGCGTATCGGTAGCTACAATCCAAACACTAACCCTGCTACAATCGTCCTCGACAACGAGAAGGCGCTTACATGGCTTCAAAATGGTGCTCAGCCTACTGACACTATGCGTGCTATGCTTAGCTACCGCGGCGTATTGTATGCTCTTCACCTTCAAAAAGGTGTAGCGAAGGGTGCTTTGACTCAAGAAGAGGCAGACAAGCGTCTTGCTGCTTGGAGAGAAGCGAAAGAAGCAAAAATTCAAGCAAAGCGCGATTCTTTGGCGAAAGGCAAAGAGGATGCGAAGAGCAAAGCTCTTAAGGCAGAAAAGGCAGTTAATGAAGCACGTCTTCAGTCACTCGCCGCTGCCGCAGCTCCAGCTCCTGCTGCCGAAGAGGCACCTGTGGCTGCTGCCGAAGCTCCTGCTGCTGATGAAGCCCCAGCGGCTGATGCACCAGCTGAAAGCGCTGAATAATTCTTCCAGAAAAGATTACTTTAAAGAGGCTGCTTCCCAAAGAGGCGGCCTCTTTTCATAAATTAACTTCCATGACACCAGATAAAAGCGAACTTCACGAACTAGGATATTTTACCAAGCTGCATGGCTATAAAGGCGAACTCACCGCGTATCTCGATACGGAGGTGCTGCAAGATTATGAAGATGTGGAATCCATTTTTATCGAAGTAAAAGGTCAGTTAATTCCATACTTCGTGGAGTCGTTGTCTTCAAAAACCAACAAAACCGTTAAAGTAAAACTTGAAGGTGTCGATACAGAAGATGCTGCCAAATCACTGGTGAAGGCTAAAATTTTTATTCTCAAAGAAGACCTTTCTGAGACTGATGAAACGCGTCTCGAGCTGCGCTCAATTTTAGGTTATGAAGTGATAGATCACGTGAAAGGGAATATTGGAAGGGTTCATCAAATTCTGGAACTAGCAGGAAATCCTCAACTGGAAATAGATTTTAATGGTAAAATGATACTACTTCCATTACATGAAGATTTTATTAAAAACATTGACAACAAGAAGAAAAAGATAGAAATCGAAGCGCCGGAGGGACTAATTGACTTATTTCTTTAAGGCTATTCGCCTCTTTCTTTAAATACAAATACCTCTTCGTTGTCGCGTTTCATATAATAAGTCTCGCGAGCAAACTTCTCCAGTGAAGCGCTATTGTTGCTCAAATCTTCCAAAGCAATTTTAAGCTCTTCATTTTTCTTCTCCAAGTCTCGGACATCCTTTTGCAGTCGATAAAGCTCTACACGGCTTTCGATTACATAAAACAAATCGATGTTATTGAAAAAGCAAATCCACAAAAGAAAAATAGTTAGTGAGAGGGTGTATTTGTTTTTGAAAAAACGTAGGAATTTCCTTTTCATGATGCCTTTTTCTTGCTTTCAAAGATGATTTGTTTTGAGGAAAAAATGGAAGCACAAAAGAATGGATTATGAACATTCTAAGGAGAATAAAGCGGGATTTAAAAAATATAAGAACTATTGTGCTCGAAAGGTGTTAAATCACCTCGTGAATCATAGCTTTGCAAACGATTATGAATCATTTTGATGATCAAACCATAAGGGATTTAGAATTCGACTTTCTGCGCGAAATTCTTTGGGAGTATTGCGTTCAACCGACCGCGAAGGAACGCATGCGCGATTTGCGTCCGCTATTGGATCATCAATTATTGCGGGTAGAACTTCAAAAGTTGGATGAGTTCACTCGAATGCGCAGGGAAGCGGTGCCTTTGCCAGCTATCGACTTCGAAGAGCTAAAGCAAGAAATCAAATGGCTTCAGGTAAAAGATAGCGTTCTCAGTGAGGAGAGTTTCGCACGCATTCACAAGGCTTCAGCGTTGACCAACGAAATTATAAAAGCCTTTGAAGGGTTGGATCTTGCATTTCCGTCTCTATTTCAACTAATTCAGGAGATAGAACCAACCCAAGAGCTCATTCAAGCTATTGAGCAGGTTTTCACAAATAAATGGATTGTAAAAGACGATGCCTCAGATGAATTGAGAACGATACGTTCTTCAATTGGTTCGGTTCGAAGACAGATAGCCAAAAATTTTGCGAAGGTCATGAAGGATCTCGCTGGTAAAGGTTTTTTGGCGGATACTGGAGAGGCATATATCAATGAACGGAAGGTGCTTGCTATTTATAGCACTCACAAACGCAAAGTGAGTGGGGTAGTGGCAGGTAGCAGCAAAACAGGAAGCTTGACGTACATCGAACCCGAAGTGAATATTCAACTCAACTTTGAGCTGGAATCGCTCTTCGATGACGAAAGAAAGGAGATTAGAAAGATTCTTTTGGCTTTGACCAACTCGATCCGCCATCGTTTACCCTTGATCACGGCATATCAAAGTCTGCTTACTGAGCTAGATTTTATTCAAGCAAAATGCAGGTTGGCTCTAGATCTCGATGCGCAGTTGCCAGAAATTTCAGACGAACAAGTTATAGACGTTAAAAAAGCATTTCATCCAGTACTATTCATTAATAACAAACGTCTCGGAAGACCTACATTTCCTCAAAGTCTGAGAATGGACAAGTTCAGCCGAATGCTCGTTATCAGCGGTCCGAATGCAGGTGGAAAGTCGATAACCATGAAAACCATTGGGTTGTTGCAGGTCATGCTTCAAAGCGGATTGCTCGTACCCGTGGGAGATAAAAGTGTGATGTCTCTTTTTCATGCAGTACTCACAGATATTGGGGATAATCAAAGTATCGAAAACCAACTATCCACATACAGCTATCGCTTAAAGCGAATGCGACATTTTCTCAATGTGGCAAACAGAAAAAGTTTGGTATTACTCGATGAGTTTGGAACAGGCTCAGATCCAGATCTCGGCGGTGCTTTGGCTGAAGTATTTTTTGAGGAGTTATACAATAGAAAATCTTTCGGTGTCATCACCACGCATTACAGCAATATAAAGCTAAAGGCTGCACAGCTTCGCAACGCGATAAATGGATGCATGCTTTTTAATACCGATACGCTCGAACCTACCTATCGCTTCTCCGTTGGTCAACCGGGTTCTTCATTCACCTTTGAAGTGGCGGAAATCAATGGTATTCCAAAAGAGATGATCGAGGCGGCCAAGACGAAGCTCAGCGAACAAAAGGTGATGATGGACGAAATTTTATCTTCCCTACAAGCTGAAAAAACGCGACTTGAAGATCTATCTAAATCCGCAGATGAGGCTGGTAAACTCGCTAGCACTACAATTCAGGATTTTGAAAAGAAAAAAGAAAAGTTTGAAGAAAGACTCGCGCGTCAGCAAGAGACCATAGAACGCAACAACAAATATCTCAATCATGGTCGTCGCATGGCCCAGTTTATTGAGTCGTGGAATCTCAGAGCAAAAAACAAAGAGCTGCTTGATGAGATCAAAAAATACGTGGTGGTGGAAAAGACAAAAATCGACGAAGAGCGCAAGCAACGAAGCCTTCAAAAGAAAGTTCAAAAGACTAAAGAAGAGAAGGTGGCAAAGCAGTCTCACCGCGATCGCATCAAAATCGGCTCTCTTGTTCGATTGGAAAACACAAAACAAACAGGCAAGGTACTAGAGATGGAAAGCGGCCAAGCTATCGTTGCGTTCGGAGTTTTCAAAACGAAGCTCGATCTCTCAAAATTGGAGTTTATTCAATAATCAATTTTTTTCGATCTACTTTTTTATCCGTAATTACTTCAAGAATGTATGCACCTTTCGTGTGCCCTGACAGATCGAGTTCTAGTCGTGATGAATTCAATGTGTTATTCCAAATTATCCTGCCAAGTCCATCCAGCACTCGCACGGTTGCTCCACTGACAATTTGTTCAATTTGAACAAGTCCAGTACTGGGGTTAGGATAAATCAGCAAGCTGTTTTCTATTTCCTCAATGTTGAGGTCAATAATACTCGCTTCGAAACTAATTTCACAACCATTTGCATCAGTAATCACGCACTCGTATTGTCCTTGACCGATGTTTACGATTGGATTATCAGTCGTATTGTTTGACCAACTGAAGCTATAAGGTTCCACACCTCCTGATATTACTAATTCTATCGAACCGTTTGCGCCATCTTCCGCGTCAGTTATTGTAGAATTTACAATAACCAATGCTTCAGGTGAGGTGATTGAGATGAAATTTGAAACCACACAGCCGTTGTTATCTGTACTGTTGATGAAATAATCTCCAGTCTCAAGAGCAGCAGGGTCGAAGCCTTGCCAGTCGGTTGTGATAGGTTCAGCGCCGCCGGTAAAAGTAATAGTCGCTGTGCCTGTTTCACCCGCGCATAAAGGCATTGTAGCCTCCGATGACGATTCAAACGGACCTGGTTCGGTGATTTCATACGACACTTCAATACTACAATTATCTTGAGAGGTGATTACAGCCGTATAAATTCCGGCGAAGAATATTTGAGGTAGATTTCCGCTTTCAGTATTCCAAATTGCAGTATAAGGTTGATTGTTTGCTTCTGCAATGGCTATATTTCCATTTCCAGATTGATAGCAAGAATTATTAATTACTTCAGCAGTAATTTGTGGAATATAACCTTGCGTTATCACGATGCTCGCTGTGGTTGAGATTCCAAATTCATTTGTAACAACAACGGTGTATTCTCCTTCAGAAAAAATAGTACGCGTCGCTTCTGTGCTGCCATCTTCCCATAGATAGGTAGTCCATTCACCCGCGTTCAAATGAAGACTATCACAGATGATTGAAGTTTCTTCCAAAACTTCAATAGTGGCAACCAGTGTTTGTCCTTCAATAAAATCGTATCGCTGCCCGGCTTGGAGATCGTAATGTGTTTCAACGAATCCTCGAGGCCAAGTAATGGTTAGAGAATCGATTTGCGTAGCTTCTGCAATACCAATAATTTCAGTATGCGCATTCTGACTCAAGAATCCGCCACCTGCTGATGTGAAATATCTTCTTTCAACACCGTCGATCCAATAGCGCACAAAACTGCCAATAGCATCGCGATTACTATAAGTGCCTGTAAGATCTACCTTGACCCAATTTCCTCCGATGCCGATATTTTCCCAAAAAATATAGCTGTTTTGGCTCCCGACAGTAGAGTGGGTAAGATCATAAAAGCCATCATTATTAAAGTCACCTTTTGCATTGCTGTAGGCATTGGTGATGTCTCCTGCAAAGCCGAGTGCATTATTTTCAGTAAAAAAATCACTTCCATTGTTTTCCATAAATGGATTCTGGTTGTTGCTCCCTTGAGTGGTAACAATATGTACATCTTGATCGGTATCATTATCGAAATCGATAAATGTACTTCCCCATGACATTCGGTTGAGCTCCAATCCAGCGACATCTGCCTGATTGCTGAATATTCCATTTTCATTTACCAAGAGATAATTTCCTACCGCAATATTCGTAACGTAAATATCCCAGTCTCCGTCGTTTTGATAATCGAATACCGAAATGCACATCGCTTCGATTTGGAGATTAGTTCCTGTGGCCACACTTACGTCGCTGAATGTACCATCTCCATTGTTGTAGTACATTACGCTTTGCTGATTGAGGTCATTGATGACGTATAAATCAAGCCAACCGTCTTGATTGAAATCCCAAAAAGCAGATTGAAATGAAAGTTGACTGCCATTGGACACACCAGCGGCCGCGCCTACTTCGGTAAACGTTCCATCGCCGTCGTTATGAAACAGCCAATTCGTAATGCCGCCTCCGAGATTATAGTTACAGATATACAAATCCAAAAACCCGTCCTTATCATAATCTCCCCAACAGCTTCCATAACTGCGAACACCGCCGAAATTAGGCATTGCAAGATTGGGTGTCACATCTGTCAGAACAGGCCAGCCATCGTTGCGATAAAGCCTAGTGTTATTACCTACGTTGCGCGCTCTCGTCAACAACAAATCGGCGTCGCCATCATTATCATAATCTGCCCAAGACGCCATGCGCATGTCGAACGTGTTGGGAATGATTTCTCGACGAATCAAGCTATCTCCAGTGCTTTCATAAAACACAAGGGAATCGCCGGACTGACAATAAGTGATGTCATCAAAGCCATCTTTATTAAAATCATAAAAAGAAACACCAGCACCGTGAGAAATAGCTCCTACGTTGATTTGAAAAAGTCCATGATCTGAATTTGCATTCACAAATCCTTGTGCATAGACACCCAAGGTGAAGAGAGAGCCACCGATTAATCCAATAAGTTTTGTTGTCATATTGCAAAAATAAGCTGAAAATTGGCTTATTTCTGCGACTTGAGTAAGCCAATTTTTTCGGCTTCCGCCATCATAAAGTCAAATGCCTCTTGGTATTCATTGTGAATCACGCCATCAAGAATGGCATCTTTAATAGCATTTTTTATGATTCCAACCTCTCTGCCAGGGGCAATTCCGAAGGTATTCATGATCATTTCACCCGTGATTGGAGGCTGAAAATTTCGAATATGGTCCTTCTTTTCAACTTCGATGAGCTTTTCTTTTACTACCTCATAATTGCGGAGATAGCGTTTCACTTTAGCCTCATTTTTTGAAGTAATATCCGCTTTGCAAAGTAGCATCAGATCATCCACATCATCACCAGCCTCAAACAGCAAGCGGCGGATTGCACTATCAGAAATTTCCTCTTTGGTGAGTGCAATAGGGCGCAGGTGCAATTGTACCATCTTTTGCACGTACTTCATGTGATGATCCAAGGGCAACTTAAGACGTTGAAAGATTTTAGGTACCATTCGCGCCCCCAGATCTTCATGACCGTGAAATGTCCAGCCAATGCCTGGTTCAAAACGCTTGGTCGGAGGCTTCGCGATGTCATGCAGTATTGCCGACCAGCGCAACCACAGGTTATCGCTGGTTTCACAAAGATTATCCAACACTTGAAGGGTATGATAAAAATTATCTTTATGACTCAACCCATTCCTGGTTTCAGTGCCGTGAAGTTTTACCATTTCTGGGAAAAACTGATGCAATAGTCCGGTATCGAATAGAATTTTAAATCCCTTGCTGGGCTTAGGCGTCGCAATGATTTTATTCAACTCCGTCATGATACGCTCCACACTCACAATCTTTAGACGTTCTGCATTGCGAGCAAGCGCGTCATAACTTTCCTTATCAATATTAAAATTGAGCTGTGTAGCAAAACGCACTGCACGCATCATTCTCAAAGGGTCATCACTAAAGGTGATATCTGGATCAAGTGGTGTTCGAATAATCTTGTTTTCTAAATCGAAAACACCATTGAATGGGTCAATTAAGTCACCAAAAGAATCGGCTTGCAAGCTGATGGCCATCGCATTGATAGTAAAGTCCCGTCGGTTTTGATCATCGGTCAATGTACCGGGAATCACATCAGGTTTTCTTGAGTCTTGATTGTATGATTCTTTGCGAGCTCCAACAAATTCAAGATCGAAGTCTGCAAAACGAAATTGAGCTGTACCGAAATTCTTAAAGACATTTACCTTTTTGACTCCAAGGTGTTTTGCCACTTGTTGCGCAAGCAAAATTCCATCACCATTAGTAACAAAATCATAGTCTTTATTCGGACGCTTCAATAGGATGTCGCGCACCATACCTCCAATAGCGTAAACCTCTACATTAATTTCTGCAGCGGCTTTTCCAATGGTTTTAAATAATTGGGAGCGTATGTGTGACTTGAGATTCAAAATACAAAATGAGCGGCAAAGGTAACTTTAGAGCGGCTATTAAGAAAACCTTTTTTCTAATGCTGTATGCTTATTCGATAGAATTGATTGTCCAGACGCAAAATGTAGATGCCTGTTGGAAAATCCGCCACATCCATTGATTCAGAGTTTATTTGCTCCAAAACCAACCTGCCCTCGGGAGAGTAAAGTTGTGCTCTGCCCGCGGGTTGCGTGAAATAGACCAGAGAATTGGATGGATTGGGATATACAATAATTTCAGATTCCTCTGATTCTTGGACATTAACTACGCCATTTGGCGCCAGTGGAGTAGAGTAGGCGAATTCGATAAAACTGGAGCTCGACTCTGTTACTCTTCCAAAACTAAAATCAGCTGGAATGTCTGGATATGCCACCCCGTCAACGATACGTGGCGCTCCGAGTTCATAGCGGATAAGCCAAATTGTTTCTCCATTATCAGAAAGTCTAAAGTTGAGATGAGCATTGCCCTGCTCCGGCTGATCATCGGCCCATAAAAGTCTAAACGTGCCTGCCTGAGCGATAACGGGAGGCAAAGCGCGTTTATTCCAGTTACCAAACTCATCGGTAATAAACATATTAGACATGTTTACATTTGATGGCCCAAGGTTGTGCAACTCAATCCAATCGTCGAAATCGCCCGCTTCATCGGCCAGCGTAGATGTATTTTGACTCATTACTTCATTAATCTGAAGAGGAAGCGGGGAGGGGCTCAACCAGATAACTTTTTCACCTGTGCAAGGGAATAGGTTTTCGGATACAAAAACTTGATACGAAATCTTGCCTGCATTTGCCCCGTCGATATATGCATGGAAAACTTGATCATTCGCGGCATCATCTGGGAAATTACCATCATCTGTCATGGTGATTTCTTGGATCGCTCCATCATCTAATCGGTAGCGGAGTTGCGGTGTGTCATTTCCATTATAAAAACATCTAATTATCGGAATATTAGGTTCGGGACCATTATCTGTTATCGCCACCGCCGCGAAATTTGATTCAAACGAATCCAATTGTTCTAGAGCTGAAATTCGTCTCTGATTAAAAAAATCCAGTAGCCCAAAACTCACATGGCCGCCCCATGCTGTCGTATGGGAGTTAGAAAAACTTTCAGCTGTGAATCCATAGTCCAAAGGAAAATATGGATCATTTGGAATTTCAGCGATTAGTAAGTTTTGGTAATAAGAAATTTTGTCGGACAGCCAATTATCGTTGAAAAATCTGGTGAGAACATCATCAATGGCTTGTGAAAATTGATCTCGCCAAAACGGATTTTCCATTATGACATCATATAACAATCGATTTTCACCTGAAGGTGGGAAATTGTAAATGTTGCGTTGCGTCCAGTCCTGACCTACCCAGTCAATACCCAGGGTGTTGTCCATGTCATAAGGTATCCAACAAATTTGATTGGTGATTTCGTTGTGGTAGAGATAAAAATTATTTTTGTTATAGACGTATGCATCCCAATGTCCTTGAAGAATTTCCAGCGCTAAGTATTTGACATACGAGTGTAGGTCAAAGTGTTCCAGTATTTCGCATTCAACCCCAGATTCATCTGCATTATGGAGCGCTGAAATAAATTGTGCCAGATCACCATAATTGTCCTGCCATAGATTGGTTTTAAGTTCATAAGGTCTTCTACCAAAAACTTCTTGTTGGTAGGTCGTAGGATTGGTACCTAAGTAATTCAAATCAGCAGGGTATAAGCATTTATACAAGTTTCCATCGCCTTGTTCGTCAAAGTATTTTGCAGCGAATTCCTCATCGATATGTTCTGTATTTAGATAAATGCCGCGGTATTCGTCATTGATATAAAGTTTTGTGTAGGCCATTCGAGAAGCAGGTAGTCCCATTTCTCTATACATATCGCTGCAAAGCTTTGCACGCATGAGGCTAACGTCGTTATGATTACCGTTGAGATTAACCTTTTCCAACCCACGCCATTTTCTGGGCTCAAAACTATTGATGGATACTTTGAACGACTTTTTTGCGGCTAAGCGGCTTGTGTTTCCCCTCAGACGAAAACCGACATTATACACAGTGTCCGAGATCAGAGAATTTTGGAAAATGAAAGTAGCGGGGTATTCATGATCGCTGAATAGGTTTTCCTCTAATAGCATGATTTCCAGGCTATCCGGGTCAACTTCTATTTTGACAATGGAAATTTCATCTTGTAGAAAAACTTCACCATAAGGGGGTGTATTATATTGAGCGACAGACTCTTGAGAAATAAAGAATAAACAGGATATACAACAAAAAATGACTTCCTTCTTCAAATTAACCTCCTACTAACAATGGAAAGGTAAATGTATGAAAAAGGTCAACCAAACGAAAAAATTACTGTCAGCTAAGCAACTTATAATGAATTTTTATCATCAACATAAAGTAAATGACAAAGAAGACCATTTCTTTATTTTCTTTGCTGTTTGCAATAAAAAAAGAACCAAACCAAATGAAGAAATTATTCATCGTGCTTTTTTCTGCACTCTCTTTATCGATGAGCGCCCAACACGTGGCGACGTTAGATGGCGCTGTAGGATTGAATTCATCTAAAGACCGAGTGGTTTTGAAGATGAAACTTGACACTGAATTGACGGAGTCTGAAAAGTCCGAGATTTTAAAATGGTCAGCCGCGAACGCTCAGTTTTTAACAGTTGAGGTTGGTGATAAGTCTTTTACTATTTTCACCTTGGCTGAAAAGTGGGATCGCAATGTAATTTACAAGGCATTCTATATGATGAACATCGAAAAAGTAATTGGTGCTGAGGGTAAAACGATCAGTATCGACGAGTTTGTCAACTCTATTAATCTCTAAGAAATCCAATGAAGAAAATAGTTTTGCTTTTTGCAGCGACAATTGCTGCACTGGGAAGCTTTGCACAAATCACTGCCAACGGCTTTTCAAGCCGATCGCTCACTGCATATACGAATGGTGCTACTAATGATAGTATTTATTTCTATTGCGCTGGTGAGCTCGGTTCTTTGACGGCCACACCTTCTGGAGGTGTTGGTCCTTATGATTTCACTTGGCAACAGTATAGTACAGGAACAAATTCTTACGTGCCTTACTTGGTTCAAAATGACTTGAACGTTGCTACCGTAAATAATCTTCCGGCAGGAGGGTATCGCGTGTCAATTGCTGATGCGAATGGGAACATTGTGGGTTGCGATCGTGCTTGGATTTCTCAGGTACTTACGAATCCAAGTGTAAACGTGGATCCGATCCCTGGTGGATGTGGAGCTGTAAACTTGAATGGGCAAGTTACCTATGCGACAGCAACGCCTTATTATAATCCACCACCCGATCCAATGTTGATCAACGCGAACACACAAATTACAGTTTGTTTCTCGGGAAATCACACGTTCGTTTCGGATATTTATTTTTTGATGGTAGGCCCCCCTTCATGCGGTAGCCCAGTTATTCAACTTTCCCCAAATCCTGCTGAGTTGAGTAACTGCAATGGTGGCGATAATTTTAATAACTTGTGTTTTACTAATGTTCAATCTTTTCCAAATTTCAATATGTGTGGAGCTCCCACGCCATTGACTGGCACTTATGACTCATACGGAGCGGCGAATACACCGATAAACTGGGCAGCTTTGAATGGTTGTAATGCTGCCGCAGGAGGTTGGGTTGCGAGAATTGATGATTGCATAGGCGTAGATTCTGGTGCACTTACCAATGCTACAATTACATTTATCGGTCAAGACGCGTGTGGTCAAAATCAAACAATCACATATACTACCGCGCCAAACTTTAATGCAACAATTAATGACTCCCCAGGTGGAGGTAATTGCACACAAACGCCATTTAATGTTCCAGTAAACTCGGCTCCAATAGCCTACCAAAATGGCTATCAGTGGTCGGCCAATCCTTCGGTAACCATTCCAAATGCGACCTCTTCATTAACTCCGACAGTTAACCCAGGTCCAACGCAAAATACAACCTTCACTCTAACAATCACCGGTAATGGTCCTGGAGCAGCCTGCGGCGGCACTATTTCTGACAGTGAATTAAGAGAGTATGTTGTACCAGCAACTCCAGTTATTAATCCAGTTCAGCCTTCCTATTGTGTGGGAGCACCGATATTCAATCTCACCGCTTCTCCTTCTGGAGGAACATGGTCTGGTCCTGGTATTGTGAATCCTATCACAGGTGCTTTCAACTCGAATAACGCCGGCGGCCCTGGTTTAAAGACAATAGTATATACCATCAGCTTAGGCGGTTGTGTAATCACCACAAGTGTTCAAATCAACTTATTGCCAAGTGCCAACGCGACCATTACCAATCCGGGCCCTGTTTGTTTAACAGCCGCGCCATTCCAACTAACCGCTGCGACAGCTGGCGGAACTTGGAGCGGAACGGGTATCATAGACGCCGCAACAGGTCTCTTTGACCCAAGCGTGGCTGGAGTGGGCACCACAACGATCACTTATACTATTCCAAACGCATGTAATGGAACAGCAACCGCTCAGATTGTTGTTCTACCTGGAGGTGTTGCAAATATTACCAATCCTGGAGTTTTATGTACGAGTCAAGGAGCGGTTATTTTACAAGGCACACCAAGCGGCGGTACATGGTCAGGAACGGGAATCGTAAGCGCTGTCACGGGAGCCTTCAACCCTGGTGTATCGGGCGTTGGAACTTTCCTCGTTACATATACTGTTAACAATTGCGTGGCTCCTGCCACTACAGAAATAACTGTTGTTGAATTTACAGAGGAGTCAACGATTACGAATCCTGGGGTTCTTTGTTCTGGACAGGGAATAGTCACCCTCGTTTCTTCACCTACTGGTGGTTTGTGGTCAGGACCGGGTATCGTCAATGCCAATACCGGTGCTTTCGACCCTGCCGTAGCTGGCGTAGGTACGGTTGAAGTAACATACGCTGCGAATGCATGCAGCACACCATCCTCGACAAGCATCACAATAATTGAGTCGGTGGCCATAGAGCTTTCACCTGTTGCCCCAGTTTGTGTTGATGCAGTTCCATTTGATCTCGTATCGAATACTCCTGGCGGAACTTGGAGCGGCACTGGAATCACGGATCAAACTTTAGGAATATTCGATCCGAGTGTTGCAGGTATTGGGGAATTTACAATTACCTATACCATTCCAAATACTTGTGATGGAACTGAAACCATCTCTATCGAAGTAATTCCTTCATTTGAATTGAGTATCACAAATCCTGGATCGCAGTGCGTTACAGCTCCAGCGTTTAACCTCGTTGCCTCTCCAACCGGAGGTGTATGGTCTGGTAATGGTATCGTTGATGCTGCTACAGGATTGTTTGACGTAAGCGTTGCTGGCGTAGGAACTGCGGAAGTGACTTACGAGGTACCAAACTCTTGTTCGACTCCTGTATCAGTTACATTTGTAATTACAGAGTTTATTGACGCAACAATTGCGGAAGTGAATCCGATTTGTGAAACTGCTGAGCCAATACAATTGACATCAGCTGCTCTGGGTGGTACATGGGCAGGTAATGGTGTAGATTTCTTTGGTCTTTTTGACCCATCAGTTGCTGGCCCAGGAAGCACCACGATCACTTACACTGTGAACGATGTGTGTGTAGGTCAAGATCAAGTAACGATTCAAGTTGTAGCAGAACCAGAAGTTGTATTCAGCATACCATCGGAAATTTGTTTGAATCAAGTACCGGTTGTGTTGCAAGCCACACCTATCGGCGGTTCTTGGTCGGGAGATGGAGTTCTATTTGTAGCATTTGATCCAGCAGTTGCTGGAGTGGGCCCTCATCAGATAAGCTATTCGCTTACAGGTATTTGTACATTGACAGAAGAATTTACAATAACAGTGAATCCACTGCCAGTGGTTCAAGCTAGCGCCAATCAAGCAATCTGCGCTGGAGCGACTACAACTATTTCCGCTACTGGAGCGGCTACGTATCAGTGGTCCCCAAGTGGTTCGAATCCGAATTCAGCTTTCAACAATGTAGCACCAAACACCACAACAACCTATACCGTAACAGGTACATCTGCTGATGGTTGTCAAGGAACTGATCAAGTAGTGGTGACCGTTAATCAGTTGCCAAATGTTGTTGCAAGTGCTGCTAGTTCTGCGATCTGTGAAGAAGAGTCTGTGCAATTAACTGCAACAGGGCTTGTGCAGTATTTGTGGACACCCACTTCATTGTTAGACGATGCAAACATTGCTAGTCCTACCGCTTCTCCATTCTCTTCTGAAGTGTTTACAGTGAGTGGAGTAGATGCAAACGGATGCCAAGGCTCGGCTACAGTATCTGTAGATGTTATCCAATTGGATTTTGAATTATCATCATTACCACCAAATCAATTGAACGCACAGAATGTGATTGAAGGTCAGTTGCCAGTAATTGTAGATTTCATTATTGATTCTAATGCTGACAACTTCATTTGGGATTTTGATGGTGATGAGACAGTGGATTTCACTACTACTGCAAACCAAGTTCAGCACACATTCTACGGTGAAGGTGGTAATGCTGGTTATGTAGTAGCAGATTTGGAAGGTTGTACAGATACAATTTTCTTCTCTGTTGTTGCATTCACAACTTCATTTATTGAGATTCCAAATGTGATCACTCCAAACGGAGATGGAAAGAATGACAGCTTTAGGGCCCTCGGAAATTTCATCGATACATTCCAATTGCAGATTTTCAACAGAAATGGAAATTTGATTGAGACACTAAATGATCTTGATGAAGTTTGGGATTTTAGAGATTCGTATGATTCTTGGTCACCAAGAGGAGAGTTTAATGACGGAACATATATGTATTACTATGTTGCAAAAGGATTGGATGGTCAAGAATTGAAAGGATCTGGAACCATAACAGTCATTGGGAATGAATAGTAATAGATGATATAAGATTAAAAAGCGGCCGATAGGCCGCTTTTTTTATATCCTAAATTTTTTCTTTTACAACCTTATCTTTGCGCCCGCATGAATTCCCACAGTTATTTTAATCAATTTAAGACTCCTATCGCGGGAATTTCCTTGCCAGACAAATTTGATTATCCTTTCTATTATCAGCCTCATCCATTAGCGATTATTGCGGCGAAGGAACTTCAATTTTATCTTGAAACTCAAAAGGATTGGGAGCATAATTTTGGTTTGGTAGAAGCACAAGAGGGAATCACTATTGGAAAAATGTTTGGCGTCCTTGTGGTCAGAAATGAGCTAAGTGAATTAGGGTATATATGTGCAGTATCCGGTAAACTCGCAGGACATAATCAGCATGAGAAATTTGTACCTCCTGTATTCGATATTCTTTTAGAAGATGGATTTTATCGAAAAGGAGAAGCCATCGTCAGCGAGATCAATGCTCGTATCGAAAAGCTTGAAAACAACAAAGAATTTATTGCACTAAAAAATGATTATAAAGAAGCAATAAAGCAATCGGAAGAAGAGATGCGATTGCTAAAAGCAAATAACAAAACGCAGAGAGAAGCAAGGCATGTAAGAAGAAAGGAGTTGGAAGAAACTTATTCCGGAACGGCGTTGGAAGAGCAATTGAAAATGCTCGACAAACAGAGTATTCATGAGAGCTACCAGCAGAAAAAACTTTCAAAGTATTGGAAGGAAAAAATTTCCGAGATAGAGTTGGCTATGGCTCAACACAAGACAGAAATAGAAGTTCTTAAGGAGGAGCGAAAGACAAGATCAGCAGCATTACAAGCTGAAATTTTTGAGCAGTTTTATTTTCTCAATAAAAACAATGAGAAAAAAAGTTTAGGTGAAATTTTCAAAAACACTCCTGATGGAAAGCCTATAGCTGGTTCTGGCGAATGCGCAGCTCCAAAGTTGTTTCAGTATGCTTTTGCGAATAACCTCGAACCTATTGCCATGGCTGAGTTTTGGTGGGGTGAATCACCACCATCAGAAATCCGCGTGCATGGTCAATACTACCCTGCGTGCAGGGGCAAGTGCGAACCCATATTGGGGCACATGCTTTCAGGCATGGACATCGCCGAAAATCCAATGCTTAAGAATCCAGCAGAGGGCAAGGAGCTTAGAATCTTTTGGGAAGACGACTATATAGTTGTTATTCATAAACCAGAAGAATTTCTTTCTGTTCCAGGAAAGAATATTTCGGATTCAGTAGCCACACGATTGCGATTTTTATTTCCTCGAGCCACGGGTCCTCTTGTAGTGCATCGACTGGATATGTCCACATCGGGTTTATTGTTGGCGGCCAAGACAGAAGAAGTTTATAAGTCACTGCAACGTCAGTTTTTAAAGCGTGAAGTAAAGAAGAGATATGTTGCCCTGTTGGATGGGGAATTGAAGGAGGATGAAGGTATGATTAATTTACCATTGCGAGTGGACTTAGAAGATAGGCCGCGACAAATGGTATGTTACGAGCACGGTAAGCCGGCCGTAACGCGATTTGAGGTGGTGGAGAGAAGAGATGGAAAAACGCGGATTCACTTTTATCCGATTACAGGAAGAACGCATCAGTTGCGCATGCACGCTGCGCATCCGCAAGGATTAAATATGCCAATTGTTGGTGATGATTTGTATGGCACACGCGCCGAGCGTTTGTACCTCCACGCAGAATATTTAGAATTCAAACACCCGATTACCAATGAGGTGGTGAAGCTGGAATTGAAAGCGGAGTTTTGAAAGAACAAAGAGGGGGATTTGGGGAACAAGGGTTTTTGGGAACAAGGGAACATGGGGAACAAGGGAACATGGGAACAGGGAACAAGGGGAACATGGGAACAAGGGGGGTTGGGAACAAGGGATTTAGGAACAGGGGAACAAGGGGGTTAGGAACAAGGGTTTTTGGGAACAAGGGAACATGGGGATGAACTTTCTTTCCAATTTCCAATTTCCTCCCGATAGCTATCGGGACTCCAAATTCCAAATTCCAATTTCCAACCTTCCAATCTTCCAAATTCCTCCCGATAGCTATCGGGACTCCAATCTATATCCAGCCACCGCGCGTGCGATTCTTGACATGGCGTCGCTGTAGTCTTGTTTTTGGAAGGTGAGGCCTGTTACGGTTTCGTAGAGTTCGATATAACGTTCTGTTACAGACTGCACGAACTCGTCAGTCATTACTGGGATTTGTTGCCCTTCTTTGCCCATGAAATTATTTGCAATGAGCCATTCACGAACGAATTCTTTGCTCAACTGACGTTGCTGTTCGCCTTTTGCTTGTCGCTCCTCATAGCCTTCAGCGTAAAAATATCTTGATGAATCAGGAGTGTGGATTTCGTCCATCAATACGATCTCACCATTGATTTTACCGAATTCATATTTTGTGTCTACGAGAATGAGGCCTCTTTTGGCAGCGATTTTCGTTCCTTCTGTGTAGAGCTTGTGGGTGTAATCTTCGAGCACTGCGTAATCAGCGGCGCTCACAATACCTTGTGCGATGATATCTTCTTTACTAATGTCTTCATCATGCCCTTCGGATGCCTTGGTAGTGGGCGTGATGATTGGCGAAGGAAGCTTGTCGTGCTCTTTCAATCCTTCAGGTAAGGCGACACCACATAGTGTTCGAAGCCCACTTTTATATGTCCTCCACGCGTGCCCAGTAAGATAACCTCTGATTACCATTTCCACTTTGAAAGGCTCACATCGCTTGCCGATAGTAACATTGGGATCAGGGCTTGCAACTTTCCAATTGGGTACCACATGCTTTGTTGCATCTAACATATAGGATGCGATTTGATTGAGCACTTGGCCTTTAAAAGGAATAGCTCGCGGCAACACCACGTCGAATGCAGAGATACGGTCGGTAGCAATCATCACCAGGGTATCTTCACCTATAGCGTACACGTCGCGCACCTTACCGTGGTAAACTGATTTCTGATTTGGGAAATTAAAATCGGTAGTGTAAATGGCTTCCATGGTTTTTTATCTCGGGCGCATTCCGCGCATATTTTTCATCATGCTCATCATTTGACTTTTGTTGGTGAGCATTTTCATCATTTCTTTCGTTTGGTCAAACTGCTTGAGCAATTTATTCACTTCGTCAAGACTACGTCCGCTTCCCGCTGCTATGCGCTTTTTGCGGCTCATATCCAAAACACCCGGGTTTGTTCTTTCTTTTGGAGTCATCGAGCGGATGATGGCTTCAATATGTTTGAAGGCATCATCACTTACTTCTACATCCTTCAATGCTTTGCCCATTCCTGGTATCATGCCCATGAGGTCTTTTACAGAACCCATTTTCTTGATTTGCTGTATTTGATCCAGGAAGTCGTTGAAGTCAAACTGGTTTTTCTTGATTTTCTTTTCGAGCTTCTTCGCCTGTTCCTCGTCGTATTGTTCTTGTGCTTTTTCTACAAGAGATACCACGTCACCCATACCAAGGATACGGCTGGCCATACGTTCGGGGTAGAATACGTCGAGCGCATCCATTTTTTCACCCGTACCAACAAACTTGATTGGTTTGCTTACTTCGCTTTTGATAGAAAGTGCGGCTCCACCGCGGGTATCACCATCGAGTTTGGTGAGCACCACTCCGTCGAAGTTAAGTCGTTCATTGAAAGTGCGCGCAGTATTCACTGCATCTTGACCGGTCATAGCGTCCACCACAAAGAGGGTTTCGGATGGAGCAATGGCCTTCTTCACGTTTTCAATTTCCGTCATCATCTCCTCATCAATAGCCAATCGGCCGGCTGTATCGACGATAACTACATTGAATCCTTTTTCTTTTGCGTGAGCAATCGCTTTTTTAGCGATGTCCACCGCATTCGTATTACCTCTGTCGCTGAATACTTCAACACCTACTGATTCACCTACTACATGGAGCTGGTCAATCGCCGCAGGCCTGTAGATATCACACGCTACTAGAAGTGGTTTTTTTCCTTTTTTGGTTTTGAGATAATTGGCGAGTTTTCCAGAGAAAGTGGTTTTACCACTACCCTGAAGACCGCTCATGAGAATGATTCCAGGATTACCTTGATAATTGATATCGCTGGCGCTGCCTCCCATGAGCTCTTTTAGCTCATCGTGGGTAATTTTTACTAACAATTGGCCTGGACTCACACTCGTCAATACATTCTGTCCCAGGGCTTTTTCTTTAACACGCTCAGAAAAATCTTTTGCCGTTTTAAAGCTAACGTCAGCATCCAGAAGCGCTCTGCGCACCTCTTTTAGGGTTTCTGCTACGTTTATTTCGGTGATTTGACCTTCGCCTTTTAAAACTTTAAAGGCTCTGTCAAATTTCTCGGTTAAATTTTCAAACATATGAATAAGGTACCTTTGATAAACTGAGGTGCAAATGTAATAGGGGAGTGGCTGAAAAACCTTTACTTTGTGTAGTGAATGTATCTTTTTAAAGATAATCACGTACAAAAACCAAAGTGTTCATTAAAAGATCTATATCTATGAGTCTCCGCCCGACATTCATCGGTAGTATGTTCTTGGTTGTCAGCTTAGTAGTTTTTTCTACTGGTTGTGAGCAGCCTGCATCTACCAACACCTCCAGTAATGCAACCGACGCCAATAGCGTGTCAGGTTCTGGTACGGTGAAGCTTGATGGTGAAATTATTTCTGTCCCATCTCCAAATCAACTCGCCATTTTGGTTAAGCAATCCAATGTGCCTTTTAAAGAGGAGCAGTTGCATGACCTGAAAAAGGCTGATTACTACCTTAGCGAACAGAAAAAGGCCATGAACCTCGGTATTTACGGTGCTGACTTGGCTTATATCGCAAATTTTGATAAAGGCCAGTTAGCGAATGATTATTTTGATGCTGTGGGTAAAGTTGCTGGCGAACTGGAAGTATTGGATCATATCGACGGTAAATTGGTTTCCAGACTCTCCAATAATATCAGCAACCGCGACAGCGTATTGAGATTGAGTAGTCAGTTTTTTCACTCTGCTGACCGTTATCTAAAAAATAATAAGCGCACAGATTTGGCTGGTCTAGTTCTATTGGGCGGTTGGGTAGAGTCTATTCACTTTGCTTCCGAGGCAGCCAAAACTAATGATGACGTTAGAAAGCGCATTGCAGAACAAAAGCACGCATGCGCCAGCCTCACGAATCTTTTGACAAATATTGGAGATCCATCATTGGAGTCGCTCTTAGAACAAATGAAAGAGTTGAATAATATCTATGCTGACTTTCCTGTCACTTACAATTATTCAAAACCTATCACTGACGCCAAAGAGAAGACCACATATATCACGAGTAAGTCAACGGTAGAAATGGACATGAAACAATTGGAAGCTGTTAGCAACCGAATTGAAGCCATTCGTAGTATCATCATTCAATAATATTTCGTCATGAACAAAGTAATCTTCACCCTCATATTATCGATTGTTTCTTTAGCTGGCTTTTCACAATGTGATAGTCTTGCTGGAAGCTGCGAAAAGCATATTTCACAGAAATATATTTCTGACGGACAAGCCTACCGCGCTTTACTGACAGGTCAAGAAGTGGCAGAATTTAAAACTACTTTATTCGGAGGTAATACATATCGCTTCGCCGCATGCAGCGGGGAGTCTGATGGTAACTTGGTCTTCCGAATCTACGATCAAGACAAAAATCTTCTTTTTACAAATAAAGAATATAGCAATGCACCGTACTGGGATTTCGTAATCGAAAGCACGATGGTGGTTTCGGTAGAAGCAAACCTAGATCAAACCCGACTCTCCAGTGGTTGTGCGGTCATTATCATAGGATTTAAAAAATAATTTTTTTCTAAATAAAACATCATTTTAACTCCTCCAAAAGATGAGTGCAGGAATACTACGTGCCTTAATGCAGCTTTTCGCGATCATAGCCGGTGCTAACAAGAGCAGCGGTCGCGAAATCGTAGCGGTATTTTTGCGTCAACAACTCAATAAGGAGTTAGTCAACAAGTATCTCGAGGAGTATGAAAGTTTTGCTGAGAAATTTCACCAAGGAAAATCTTCAGAGAAGCGAACATCTCTAGCCAGTGTCAAAGTACTTCGTATCTGTGATCAAATTAATGAAGAGCTTGCGCAAAAAGAAAAATTTTTCGTTCTGGTTCGATTGCTTGAATTCATCAACGACTTCAGTCAGAAAGGAGATCAGGAGTGGGAGTTCATAGAAACAGTTGCTGAGGCATTCAATATTGACAAAGAAACCTATCAGCTCATTCGCACGCTCATTTCGGTGGATTCTGAAGAAGAGTTTACAGATAGTGCTTTTCTTGTAGCCAAGAGTGCTGGCCACGATCACAGCAATGATCGCGTGCTAAGTGTTGAAGGACTAAAAGGACATTTAGTTTTCTTAAGACTAGAAGAGGAGAATTTATTTTTCTTGCGCTACTTCGGAAGCGATTCTCTTTTCTTAAATAGCCAAAATATTATTACCAAAAGAACCTATGTGTTCAGTCAGGGTTCGAATGTGAGGGGAAGTAAAATCAATCCGATATTTTACTCAGATGTCCTTCACAAATTCCTGAAACTAGAGCTTGGTTCTCGCATCGTATATCGCGCTGAAAACGTCAGCTATTATTTTCCAAACTCCAATAAACAGGCTTTACATCAATTCAATATTAATGAAGAAGGTGGAAACTTGGTTGGAATCATGGGGGGAAGCGGCGCGGGCAAGAGCACGCTGCTCAACGTCCTCAACGGGAATTATACTCCGACATTTGGAAAGGTCACTATTAATGGAATTGATATACACAGGGATCGAGAACAAGTATCCGGTGTACTGGGGTATGTGGCGCAAGATGATTTACTGATTGAGGAATTAACTGTTTTTCAAAACCTCTACTATAACGCCCGACTTTGTTTTAGAGATAAATCTGACGAGGAGCTTCGTGCATTGGTATTGCACACACTCAACTCTATAGGACTTTATGAATGTAAAGACTTGAAAGTTGGAAGCGTGCTCGAAAAGACTATTTCAGGCGGTCAGCGCAAAAGATTGAACATCGCGCTAGAGTTGATACGCGAACCTTCAGTGCTTTTCGTTGATGAACCAACGAGTGGATTGTCGAGCCGTGATAGTGAAAACATTATGGATCTTCTCAAGGAGTTGACCTTGAGAGGTAAACTGATATTTGTAGTAATTCACCAACCGAGTTCTGACATCTTTAAAATGTTTGATAAGCTGTTCATTCTCGATAATGGTGGATATCCAATTTATTATGGAAATCCTGTTGAGAGTATCATTTACTTCAAACGACTTGTCAATCAAGTAAACCTTTCAGAGAGTGAATGTCCTCATTGTGGTAATGTGAATCCCGAACAAATATTCAACATCATCGAAGCAAAAGTGGTAGATGAGTATGGAAATGAAACGGAGCACAGAAAAATATCACCGAAGGAATGGAATAATTTCTTCAACGTAATCATTGGAAATCACCTGAATGCCAGCGCGCCGATTGAAGACAAGCCTAGCAGCACATTCTCTCTTCCCGGCAAGTTTGAGCAATTCAAAGTATTTATGGTTCGCGACGTATTGAGCAAAATTGCCAATCGTCAGTACATGTTAATCAACTTCCTTGAGGCGCCAGTTCTTGCGTTTGTACTTTCATTATTTATCAAGTATTATCCGACGTTGAAAGGAGGGGTTTCAATTTATTCGCTTAGAGAGAATTTGAACTTCCCCCAATATTTGTTCATTTCAGTGGTGGTGGCATTATTCCTTGGACTTACTGTGAGTGCCGAAGAAATTATTAAGGATCAGAAAATTCTTAAAAGGGAAAAGTACTTACATCTTAGCAAAGGGAGCTATCTCTTTTCGAAAATTGGAATCATGTTTTTTATAAGCTTGATACAATCGCTATCATTTGTTCTGATTGGTAACGCCATTTTAGAAGTGAAAGGAATGTTGATTCCATTTTGGTTAGTGCTTTTCAGTACAAGTTGTTTTGCCAACGTATTGGGATTAAATATTTCTGCCACATTCAACAGCGCAAAAGTCATATACATCATTATTCCAATTTTGATCATCCCACAATTATTGTTCAGTGGAGTGATTGTACGTTTTGATCGTTTATTTCCTGCAATTTCAAGTCAAAGCAGCGTGCCGATGATTGGTAATGTGATGACATCAAGATGGGCATACGAAGCTATGGCTGTTCATCAGTTTAGAAATAATGACTTCAACATCCAGTTCTTCGAGTTTGATCAAACGAGAAAATACTGTGGTTGGAAGAAAGACTATTGGATAAAAGAAATGCTCACCAAAGTGAGTGAAGCCGAAAAGTGGATCAACGACCAATCAAAGCGTGAGCAATACCTTTATAACATTGAACTACTTTTTAATGAATTCGAAAAGGAGAAAAAGTACAATTCGAATTTCAATTCACAGATAGTAAGAGTTCCAGTAGAAAGTGTTGATATTGCCATGCTAACGGCGATGGAAGCGGATTTGATGGAATTGGAGCAGTATTACATTCTTGCGTATAATGAGGCCAATGCGTTGAGAGAGAAAAAAATAAATCAACTCACTGCTACTCCAGAATTAAGAGAATCTTACCTCAAATTACAGGATGCCCACTTCAATGAAAGTCTGGAGGATTTTGTAACCAATAAGAACGACTTAAAGAAGATTGTGGAGTACAATAAAGAACTCGTTCAAAAGCAAAATTTAGCTTATTTGACTCCGCAAGATAAAGGCTTATTTGGAGCTCACTTTTACGCGCCGAGCAAAGAGTTTTTGGGAAAACAAATTACAACGCTTAGTGCAAATGTTCTTGTAATTTGGATGATGACCTTTCTTTTAGGGGTGGTGCTATTCTTTGATGGTTTAAAACGCTCGGCCAACTGGATCGAAGCAAGGATTCAATCGATCAAAGAAAAATTCGCCAAGCGCCCCTAATCCCCCTCAACATCCCCCTATTCCCCTATTATCCTATTCCCCTATTATCCTATTACCCTATTACCCTATTACCCTATTATCTCACTTCATTTCTTCCACTTCAATCATCTTGAAGGGAACATTGATAATAGCTTCATAATCTTCCCCAGCCTCGAGCATATCCTCGTCGTCTTGCTCGTAGTACCAGTTAATAACCACTTTATTACTGATAGTCTCCAATCGTTTGAAGAGATCAAGTAAACATTTGCTGGAA
The DNA here is from genome assembly GCA_964428835.1 of uncultured Comamonadaceae bacterium. Taxonomy (GTDB): domain Bacteria; phylum Bacteroidota; class Bacteroidia; order Flavobacteriales_D; family Sanyastnellaceae; genus JAIXWP01. The sequence goes on from CAYRZQ010000003.1 coordinate 26,725, forward strand.
CTCGTATTGAAGTATTCCAACTGAATATGCACATTGGTTTCTGGCTTGCTTACTGTTGCATACTTTTCAACCCATTCAATTAAAGGACGATAAAATTCCAATGAGTTTTCTGGAATCGAGCGACCTTTGAGTTCGAGAATGCCTGCAGCCCCATCAAAATTAACGGAAGGGGTCTTTGGTGAAGGTTGAAGTACTATATTGTCCATAACGTTGTGCTTTGGGTAACCTTTTAAGTGTTAGCGCAAAGGTGCAAAAAATGTTGATACACTACAACAATACTTGAATTCATATCTTCGCGCCTCACAACCAGAGGAATAATATGCCGTTTGACAAGAATGAGTGGTTTAGAACGTGGTTCGATAGCCCATTTTATGCGCTACTTTACCGCAATCGCAGCGAACAAGAAGCGGCTGATTTCATAGATCGTCTATTGGAGAAGCTCGATTTACCGGAACGATCGTCTATTTTGGATTTGGCTTGTGGTCGAGGTCGCCATAGCATTCATCTTTACGACAAAGGCTATCGCGTCGTTGGCATTGACCTTTCTAATAATAGCATCGCCTACGCCAAGCAGTTTGAAAAGGAGGGCCTCAAATTCCTTAGAGACGATATGAGGACCTTTGATCTCCACAAACAATTCAATGCTGTCTTTAATCTTTTTACAAGTTTCGGATACTTTGAAAACATTGCAGACAATCATCAAGTGTTGGGAAACGTTCATAAGCATCTCCAGCCAGGTGGTCTCTTCGTTATGGATTACTTCAATTCCATTAAAGTGGAGCAAATGATGCTACCTTTTGAGGAGAAGGAAATCGATGGGGTCACTTTTGTGATTCGTAAGAAAATTGACAAAGGCCAGATAATTAAGAGTATTAGCATTGACCAAGAGAATAGGAAGATGGAGTTTGAGGAAAGGGTTCAATTGATTACACCAACCTCCCTTGAGCAAATGTTGAAGTCGCATTCGTTCGAAATACTGCATACCTTTGGCGACTATTATTTGAATGAATATAAAAGCGACGTTTCAGATCGCTTTATTCTCGTAGGAAGAGCTCAATGATGAATGCACCATGGTTTTATATGTTGGTCTTGTTTCTGGCAGCGTTTGCTGGATCGGCCATTTATTTCGCAACTCAAAAGCACAGCGGTAAAGGGTTAAAACTTCTTCTATCTTTCAGCGCAGCTTATTTGCTTGGTTTGTCATTGTTACATCTATTCCCAGAGCTTTTCAGTAGTGGTATCGAACATGCGGGTTGGTATGTACTAGCGGGATTTATGTTGCAAGTGATTTTGGATTTTTTCAGCCACGGAATCGAGCATGGTCACGCACATGTGCATGCTCACGCGGGCACCCGTTTCTTATTCATGATTATGGTTTCACTTTGGGTGCACGCATTTATCGAAGGAATGCCTTTTGGTGGCACAATGCCCGAACACCTTCACAACCATGCTGGACACGATCACGGCCATGCTCATATTCACACTCATGATCACCGCGGTTCATTGCTTTTGGGTATTTCCCTTCATAAAGTCACAGAATCGCTGGTATTCGCTGCCTTACTCATTAGCAGCGGCGTGAAACTCAGCCGTGCGTTGCTTTTATTGCTGCTTTTCGCGCTGATGGCTCCATTAGGGGCATTCTCCCATTATTTATTGATACAAACAGATCAAACTTGGGTGGCAGAGCTAACGCCAAAGGTGACAGGTATCTTGATTGGTATCCTGTTGCATGTTTCCACGACAATTATCTTCGAAAGTGAAGAGGGGCATAAATTCAATTGGTGGAAGTTTTTAGCCATCATTATAGGTATCGCGATGGCAGCGCTCGTGAGCTAGACTACCAAGTCACCAAGCACTTTTCTTCTTTCCCGTCGCGTATGAAAATGATTTCCGTGGTTTGACCTTTTTCAAATTTTGAAAGGGCTTCCATATAACCGGTCATGTCTTTTACAGGATACTCTCCAATTTTGATCACCACGTCACCTTGTTTCAATCCCGCTGCTGCCGCAGGTCTTCCTTCGCGCGTGCCATCAATGCGCATTCCTTCACCTCCAAACAAATAATCAGGCATTACACCTAATGTTACTTTAAAGTCTGCTGCCGTATTGGTGCTTTCATCTTTCGTCTTTTGGAAAGATAGTTTTCCTTTCTTGTCCAGCCGTTCAATAATATTCATCACATAAGACTTCACAGCGTAAAGTCCTTCAACATTGATTTTATCAGCATCATCACTCGGTTTATGGTAGTCTGCATGTTGTCCAGTAAATAAATGAATAGCAGGGACTCCTACATTATAGAAAGAGGTGTGATCGCTAGGTCCAACGCCGCTTTCTGAAAGCACTAGATTAAAACCGAATTCATTGCTTTTTTCCAATGTTTCTTTCCAATCAGGAGCCGTTCCTGTACCACTGATAGAAAGCGCTTTTTCAGCGTTCAATCTGCCCACCATATCCATATTGATCATATAGTTCATATTCGATACAGTTGGATTTTTTGCAAAAAAGTTACTTCCCCACAATCCTTTTTCCTCACCACTAAAAGCAATGAAAAGGTAATTGTTATTTTTCAATTTGCTTTTCTTCAACTCATAAGCGAGCGCGAGCATTACTGACACACCGCTAGCATTGTCGTCAGCGCCGTTGTGTATGGCTTTTCCACCGCCAAAGAGTGAGTTTTCATCGCCCCAGCCCAAGTGATCGTAGTGCGCGCCAATCACAACAGTTGTGGCCGCTTTGTTGTCAATGTATCCTAACACATTGTTGCCACTGATTTCCTTTACCAATGCCATTCCTAATACAGTGGAGTCTCCAACTTGATGTTTTTGTATTGGTGGGTGAGGAGTGAAGGTGAATTTTTGAGTCCACGTTCCATTTTCACCCATTGGCTTTAAGCCAGCAGCCTGAAATTGTGAAATGATATAAGCTGCCGCTTTGCGCTCACCTTCAGTTCCTGTGCCTCGCCCTTCCAAACTGTCTGAGGCTAATACATTAACCGAGCGCTGCATGCTAAACTCATCGATTTCCAGCTTTTTTTCGAGCACGCGCTTTGACTGCGAGCATTGAAATCCTGGAGCGATAAGCATGACACTCAATATGGAAGAAAAGAAAAAGATGCGCTTATTCATGGTTTGGAATGTAATTGTGGGCGCAATTTACAATTCTATGAGGCTATTTTCTTTGACCCATACTACTTTTGCCCACCAATTTGCAATATGAAAACAATTCTTTTTACGCTTATTCTGGCTTCAAGCCTCTTCACATCATGTTACAGAACACAGCCAGTTTACGCCAAGCCCGCTCCAGAAACACCAACTTCCTCAGTTTCGCAAAGCAATGTGAGTGCGCCAGCAAAAGACTATTCTCAGGAGCCTATTCACTATGAGCAGGAAAAACATTTTAAAAATGTACGTCAGCTCACGTATGGTGGAAATAATGCAGAAGCATATTGGAGTTTTGATGGTAAAAAGTTGATTTTTCAAAGTGACAATCCCGGCTGGGGATTGGGCTGCGATCAAATCTTTTTGTTGGATGTAAGTGCAAAAGCAGATAGCTCCAAATTGAAGATGGTTTCCACAGGAAAAGGCCGCACAACTTGCAGTTGGTTTATGCCAGACAATAAGTCGATTCTTTACGCATCTACTCACCTCGGTGGCGATTCATGTCCGCCAGTGCCTGATATGGGGCGTCGATATGTATGGCAACTGTACCCATCGTACGATATATTCGTAGCAGATCTCAAGGGAAACATCACTAAACAGCTCACCACAGAGCCACGCTACGATGCCGAGGCTACGATTAGTCCTAAAGGTGACAAAATCATTTTCACTTCATTACGCACTGGCGACTTGGAACTTTACATTATGGACATTGATGGTAAAAATGTTAAACAAATAACCAATCAATTGGGATATGATGGTGGTGCTTGTTTTAGCGCCGATGGTTCTAAAATCGTTTGGAGAGCGAGCCGTCCGAAAACCGAGCAGGAGAAGCTTGCTTATAAAGAGTTGCTCGACAAAGACATGGTAGAGCCATCCAATATGGAAATTTGGGTTGCGAATGCTGACGGTTCTGACGCACGTCAAATTACCAATCTAGGTAAGGCCAACTGGGCTCCGACATTCACCCCAAAAGGAGATAAGATTATCTTTTGCTCCAACTACAAAAGTGAAAGAGGATTCCCATTCAATCTATACATGATCAACATTGACGGAACAGGCATGGAACAATTGACCTTCGATGATCAATTTGACTCCTTCCCAATGTTCAGTCCTGATGGTAAGAAATTCGTTTGGTGTAGCAATCGTCACAACGGACGTACCCGCGATACCAATGTATTCATCGCAGATTGGGTAGATTAAGAAATTACATCTTGTAATAGCGCTTCACCAATTTTTCAAACCATCGATCTGGAATAACATCCCGAACGAAAACAGAGAATCTCTGAAAAGGCGTTGCTACCTTGTAGCGGAGCCTTGGATTTCTTTTGTTTAAAATCTTTATCAAAGCTTCTCCAATGAGTGAAGGGTTAGGAGCTTTCTCTACCTCACGATTTACTTGAGCAATTACAGCGGATTGAAATGGCTCGTAGGCGGTGCTTTGAATCTCCGCAACTCGACGATTTTCGTTGATACTGGTTTTAAAATCGCCAGGCTCTATGATGATTACTTTAATACCAAATTGATTTACTTCGGCACTTAAGGCTTCAGAAAAACCTTCTACAGCTGATTTGCTAGCGCTATAAACTCCTCTAAATGGAAGTCCCATCAATCCTGCAATGGATGTAACATTAAAGATGGTTCCACTTTTCTGATTGCGCATGATAGGTAATACTGCACGACACATGTTGAGAACACCGTAAACATTCGTTTCGAAAATTTCTTCAACTTGTCGACTCGAGGTGTTTTCGAGTGCTCCAATCATTCCTAAGCCGGCGTTATTTACCAAAACGTCAATTCTGCCTTCTTTTTGTTTAATGAAATTTAAAGCATTTTGAATCGAGTCTTCGCAGGTCACATCCAATTTTAATTGAATGATACCATTATCAACAAGTCCTGATTCGACACTTCTACTGGCGCCGAAAACTTTATAGCCTGCATTTACAAACGTGATAGCTATTGCTTTTCCTATCCCGCTGCTGGCTCCAGTCACCAGTATCACTTTTGACATAAGTAGATATTATAATACAAATGTAAGTAAAGGTGCAAGCTGGAAGAATGATAAAAAGTACAAACGGGAGAAGGTTTTTGAAGAAATCTAAAACATTTGAATTGAATTCATTACAAAAACGTCATTGCTGACTCTTTTTAGTATGTATAGGCAAACGTTAAACAAACATCATGAAAATCATGATGTTGTACGCAGTATAATCAAACATTATCATTATGCAAATCCTTAACGTTCTAACCATTCCGAAAGACGACGCGGTAGCGTTTACTTTCTTCACTGGCTACATGGCCATGCTCGCTGCATCTATTTTCTTCTTCTTTGAAAGAAGCAGAGTAGACGGAAAGTGGAAACTTTCTCTTCTTGTTTCTGGTCTTATCACCTTCATTGCTGCCGTGCACTATTATTATATGCGCGACTATTATTTGGCAACGGGTGAAAATCCAACAGCTCTTCGTTACATCGACTGGACACTCACTGTTCCATTGATGTGCGTTGAATTTTATTTACTAACTAAAGCGGCAGGAGCAAAAGTTGGTCTTCTTTGGAAGCTCATCATCGCTTCTGTGTGGATGCTTGTATTTGGTTACATCGGTGAAGCTTTCAATCCAGAAGGCGGTAGTGCTACGCATTCGGTGGTGTATGGTGTGCTTTCAACGCTCGGCTACGTGTACATTCTATACGCAGCGTGGGTAGGTGAGGTCGCACAATTGGCCAAAAAATCAGACAATCCTATGGTCGCAAAAAGTGTAAGAATTCTTGCATGGTTTGTACTTGTGGGTTGGGCTATTTACCCAATTGGCTACATGTGTATGCCAGGCGGTTGGCTCAACACCTCACTTGGTTGGGGATCCACCAATGTGGATTTGTTCTACAACATCGCAGATGCTATCAACAAGATAGGCTTTGGATTGGTAGTTTATAATCTAGCTATCTCAAGTTCGAAAGAGGCGAACGCTTAATTTTTCAATTTAAATAGGCGGAACATCCTCAGATGTTCCGCCTGTTTTTATTTTCAAACAGAAGAAGTCATGCATAGAAGTACATTCATCTTTATCGTGTTTGCTTTTCTTCTACTCCCATTTCAACAGTTGAGCGGTCCCGTCATTCAAACAATTGAATTGGTCACATGTATCGCAGCTATCGCTGTTTTTGGAATTTCACATGGCGCAATTGACAATCATTTGTACGGATTCAAATCCCAAAAAGAAAATTTAAAGTTTATTGGTGTATATGTTTTCTCTGCGCTTTGTTTTGGCGCTTTTTGGTATTTAAGTCCCGATATCGCATTTGTTTCTTTTATGATAATTAGTGCCTATCATTTTGGTCAATCTCAGTTCGTAGAGTTTATCAAGACCAATCGTCTTATCGACCGCGTACTTTTCTTTTCATGGGGATCTTGGCTTTTGTCTGCTTTCGTCTATTCCAATCATAAGGAGTTGATGGCTTCATTAGATCAAGCAGGCCTTTCCTTGCCTGTGTTTTCTCTGTTTTTAACCTACGCTGGAACCGCTCTCATCTTATCATCGATTGCTTTACTGGCTATGTTGTTTTATTTTCTGTTTTCTGAAAAAATTGAAATACAAAAGTTCTTTCTCGAACTCTATCAATTGATGGCAATACTTTTTGTTTTTGCTATATCATCGCCATTGCTGGGTTTTACCTTGTATTTCGTCATTCTGCACTCGTGTCGAGTTCTTGGGCATGAGTTTAGTTTTTTCAAAAATCTACATCAAAATTTTTCATTCAAAGCGTTTTTCAAACTTCTCCTTCCATTCACTGCCATCTCTATCATGGGAATGTTGATTTTCCTTGCGGCACTGCAGTATTTTAATTTTACACTGTCAGTTCCTGTTGTAAGTCTAATTTTTATATCATGCCTTACATTTCCTCATTCCTTGGTAATGGATGTATTTTATCATAAGCATAGGATTAAAATTAACTCCTAAAATATTTCGAGCTTCCATTTACTTTTGTAAAAAAAATATAGGAAACTCATGCTCGACGTAGATTTTTTTGAGGCCAACGGATATCAGGTAATTGACGATTTTATTCCCACTGATTATTCCCTAAATATTATGAATCATATCGATTTTTTATTTGAAGAAAATCAAATGAAAAAAGCGGGAATTGGCAAGGCTGAATCCTTTGAGGTAAACAAAGATTTGCGAGGTGACTTCATTTCATGGCTCGATCCTAATGATTGTACGGTTGATGCAAAGATTTTCCTGGATCGTTTATCAGAGCTTTATCGAGAGATAAATAGAAATTTCTACTTGGGTATTAGAGATTTTGAAACTCATTATACGCGCTATCCTGAGGGAACGAGATACGTGGCCCACAGTGACAAACACGCTAAGGGCAGTTCTCGCGTGGTGAGTTTTGTATTTTACCTAAATGAAAATTGGCAAGCCTCTGATGGGGGGCAGCTACGAATTTTTAATGAAGATCAATCGCACTTCGATATAGAACCTCGTTTTGGCCGACTGGCTTTTTTTATGAGTGATAAAATTCACGAAGTATTAATAACCAACCGGGTGCGCCGAAGCATCACCGGTTGGTTATTAAATGAGTCAAGATTTCTTTGATTTCTAAATTACGCTGCCAACCAAGGCGGAGTAATTTTATTCTGTTTTGCTTCCGCTAACAGCTGATTATATCGTCTTTCCAATTCTTCATGGTGCGAAGGAAACATCGATTTCGTGCGCGCCATGCGTTGTTGAAGTAGTCTGAGCGTATTCACTAAGCTCGACATTTGTTCTAATTGTACATGTGTCATATCTGTGTTTTTGTCAGGTTGTTCCCATCCTAAACGAGAGATATGATCAAAGGTTACATTAGTCCAAATCTGGATATCGTGCTACAAAATCATCGCGCTTCTTCTTGGAAGTTACAAATTGATAGGTGAAGCGCTGCTTGTTTTCTTCAAACTTACGATTCTCATCCTTCACTTCTGTGAGTATTGTTGCGAAATCTTTGTCTGAGCTCAACACATTCATAATACCTAATTTGTATTCAAAGAAATACCATGTACCGGCGTCAAGCTCAATATATATGCGCAATACATCGGCGTTACGTCTGCGCTCCACTTCAATCTTTCCTTTTACGTAGCGGAATAATTGTTTTTTGTCAATACTCGCGATGCCCAATGGACCAACGGTGCTGAAGGTTTCATCCACAGAGTTCCACGTCCACTTCAAGTCGGCAAAGTAGAAAGTACTGAGGAGTTCTTCGGGAACGCGTTTTAGCTGACCACTTAGATTCAATTCAGAGATTAATTTATCTGACTTCTCGGTGCCAAGCAGTTCTACCAAACCTTTTTCATATTTAGTCTTAGCTAAATCGACTGGAGTTAGATTCGGCCATTGTTCCACCTGATCTGCAATGCGCTTGATACCGTTTTCAACGAATGGGAAGTTGAAGAGGCCTGTTGTTTGACTTTCCATTTCGTCTTTTTGAATTCTAAACTTCATGTCTCCCACATTACGCATTTTCACCATTCCGTAATCGACATTAAAGTTCATTACTCCATCACCAGCTAATTCGCAAGCTTCTGTATTGAGTACTACAAGATTTCCAGGAAGTTTGGGCTGTTTGATTTTTTCTTTAGAACCAATCAGATATTTTCTACCGGTCTTATCAAAATACAAATATCCATATGCCTCAACAATGGCTTTGTCTTGTGGGTCAATTTTATTGCTCAAAAACGCACCATAAACGTCCATTGGCGAGTCGTCGGTAACTATCACACCAGCTCCGAGTTTGCTGTAGTCCATGTCACGCATAGTGGTGTCTACAGGAATATAAATCTCAAGAGGGTTGATTTCAGATCGGAACTTAAAATAGGTACGCTCTATCAATTCACAATTATGAAGGATCTTAGCACCACCATCAAAGGTGAGATATTGTTGATTTGCTGCTAACTCAAAATTACCGTAGAACTCAAAAGCAGGGGAGAGGAAGAATTGATCTTCAATTTTCACACTTCCCTTACCAACAGTTTGTTTGGATGTATCAACTTTAATCTCATCGAGATGTATCGTTTGCAGTCGCTTATTTTCATCTACATAATTGATATCTCCCTCGCCATAGTATTTGTTGCGGCCTTCAATTTTTAAAGTAGAGTTAAACATTTTATGGTATTGCGTCACATAGTTACTCAGCACCTGTGCACGGGTGAGCTCTTGCATATCCGCATATTTCTGAATAACGACCTTCCCGCTGTCTGGGGTGATTTTGGAGTCGGCAACAATAATGTACTCTATTTTTTGACAGGTTAATAGTGATTTTTTCAAATCGTATTTCGCCTTGGGAGAAAGGAAATTCAGAGAGTCTTGCCCTTCGGCGACGCTGAAGAAATTACTTTTCTTAAACTCTTCACTAGTGTCAATCACCAAGTCGTCGGAAGCTTTGCGCGATGAGCTCAAGTCCATTTCATCCTTGTCCATATACCAAGTGAATTGGTCCATATAGCAGATGTACTGATTGCTTGGGAATTCAATTTTTGTTTCACCACCATTACTTTTAAACAAGCCTTGGCGCTTATCAAAGTCCACGTTGGCGTTGACATCATCTGTTTTGAAAGCAAGACCGCCTGCTTCTTCCATACCTGCAAGCTGGAAAGCGGAGGTGTCTGCTAATATGCGACGTCGCGTGTATGAAAAGTCTTTTGAAGTGAGCTTCGCACCACTGAACTCCATTACACCTTCACCACGCATACCGCTAGGTTTAAGGTGAAGTGTTCCATTGAGATTTGCTTCTTTCTCAAAAAAGTCAATTGGCGTTTTTAAGCTCTCAATATCAAGTAGGTCTTTTTTGGGATAAAATGCAAGATCGGTCGTGTCACACGCTGCCTTTGGTACTTCGACCTTTGCCGTTTGCTCTCGATTTATAAATGAATGCGTTCGTCCGAGCGTGGAGTCTGGAAGGAAGGTAAATTCGTTGGAGGCTGCTTTAGCAGTCAAATATTCCAAATCACCGCCACCCTTTAAACCACTGTAGTCAAGTTTTAGATCTGCTGTAACTTTTGCCTTACCTCCGTATGCCGGCAGACCGCCAGCTCCTGTATTTCTTTTGAAACCTAAGGAATAATCCTCCATCAGTACCAAGGGCTCTTCTATGTCAGGGAAAATTCCTCCTGAAACCAATGTGCCGTTAAACTTCAAATCTTTCTTTGTGAAATTGTCCAGAGAATCGATGGTAAATGGTTGTACTTGATAATAGAATTTTTCTCGTTGATAAACCCCTTTTTGGATTGATTTATCATCCCAATACACATAAGATGTTTTGGTACACGTAAAGATTGGATATTGCGGATATGCGTAGGAGTGGAAACCACCTTTGTTCGTGGGTGAGTCTACTTTAATATTTCCCGCCAAATCTCGAAGCACCGATTTGATACGACGCTTGTTATAGTTGCCATAGATGTCTCTTTCGCTGGTTTCATCTTCCACGTAGATTCTACAACTGTCAACACGTAGAAGCTCAAGTTTGAAGTCGTCGTAGGTGAATTCATACTCGCTTCCGATGAATTCAAAATTTCCAGCGAATACTCTTCCCCCGAAAGTAAAGTTTCTGTCCTTGCGCATCAGCACTTCGCCGTTGCGCGGATAGATTACCACCTTTTGTGAGTCTGAAAGCTGAAAGGTTTCAATGCCTTTCATCAACAAATCATAATTTAACAAGGAAAGCGAAGCATTACTTCCATCTGGGACTTCGCTTGCAAATTGTATTACATCGTAATCCTTTTTACCAATATTGTTTTCAATGTAGTGGTAAAGCTTTGGGCGTATCTTGCAATAGTGCGCATTCATGTCGTACTGCACAAATCCTTTATTATTCAAATCAATCAACACTAAATGCCATTGCTCTTCACTGCTATTATGAAACTTAGCCAGATCAATTGTCTTAAACTCTTCCACATTCTTGGCTTTCGCAAACTCTTTGATTTCATAAAGTGGGTGGGAGTAGCTGATTCCCATCATAAGATCATATCGCTTCTTTTTGAAATACGTATTTGATTCAAAGGCTGCGATGTGTTGAGTGCTTCCTTCCAGAGCACCCATTTTGATCATTGGGTCATCAATGTTCCAATACAAGGCTTCAAAATACATATCCACATTGTGATAGGTATTTTGAAATGGAGATTTGGATACACCTTCTTCTGTTCTCAACAGCACGAGCTGCCTTGTCTTTTTATCAAATGTCAGGTTTAGATCGGGGTGAGTGATGCTATCCTTATCCAGGTAGAAGGTGATATTGCAATGTCGGGATACAATTTGATTGGGCTTAATATCAAATTCAATACTTCTGGCAATGAGAAATTTTTTAGAGTCTTTGTAGAAAGTGAGTAGCGCTGGTTCCTCATTAGTACCTGATCCTGCCAGCTTGGTCCCTGCTAGCGTAAAACCACCATCATAATCAACACCTTTTACGATGTTTTGAATTTGTAGTCGTTTGTAGTAAGACTCGAATTTGGGATAAGTCGCATTTGCGGCGGACTTATCTGCAAGGATTTTCTCTGTGATTTGGCCTATTAATGGTTTTTCAAAAAATTCATTGTAGAATGTAACTGAGTCAATCACAAAGGTCGCTCCTTTAATACGTATGTTGTAATCGTTAAATTCTGCGTATGTTTTAGCTGGATCAAAGCCCGCACGTTGCCATGTAATGCGGCCTTTGCCTCCAAAAAAGCGCTCCAGAGTAGGGTAGTATGCACCCGAAGTATTATAAATGACGCTGCTGTCTCCTTTGCTATAACATTTAAGGTCGAGTGCTGGAAATTCGATCACAGGAATAGTGTCGAAGGCAAAACGAAATCCAGGACTGCTGCTTTGCCATTGCACAGCTTCACTTCTGAAGAAAACCCGGTCGGTAAAGAGTCCTACCGATGTTTCCACAAATTCAGGTACAAACTTCCGGATCTTTTTATCCGCCATCATTTTGGTTAAGACAGTTTGCCATTCTAAAAAGTCCTTATCAGTTTTCCCACTTTTTGGAAAGGCAATTAATGCCTTCACATAATTTTCAATATCTGGGTAGACCTTGTTTTTGTTTTTCAAAAACATATCGAAGGTCTCATATATCATTTCTTGCTGCTGCGCTGTGAAAGCGTTGGTCGGAAACCATACAGTGCCGAATTCCTTTTCGATAAAGTCCTTTCCTGTTCCTTTTTTTACATCATTGAAGAGTCCGGAAAGCTCCTCTAAAAACTTCTCTTGCTCACGAGTGAATTGATCTAAACGTTGAGCGTTTGAGGTTAAAAATGCTGAAAATGAAAATAATAGTATCAGAAATCGAAGTGTCACTGCCATGTTTTCCTTGCGTATTTGTTACTTGCAACGTAAACTACAAGATTAAAGTTTGCTTGTATAAATGCATGTTTTGAACCAAAAAAGTTACTCACATCTTTTATAAAGACGTCGGTCGGTTAGATTTGTCATAACTTTTTTCGACTTTTATTAAAAAATACTTGGTGTAACTTGTACACTTTCTTTTTTTTGTGGCCCTGATTAGAAGATTATGATAAAATACCTGAAAACCGACCCTTGGCTCGTTATCGAGGAGGGGTTTGAAGCCAAACATCACAGAAGTTCAGAGAGCATCTTTTCCCTTGGCAATGGAACTTTTGGACAACGTGCTTGTCACGAAGAAAAATACAGCGGTCCTACGCTCCAAGGCTCCTATGTGGCAGGCGTTTATTATCCAGACAAAACAAGAGTGGGTTGGTGGAAAAACGGTTACCCAGAATATTTTGCAAAAGTTCTTAATAGCACCAACTGGGTAGGTATTGATATTCAAATTGATGGTGAAGAGTTGGATCTTGCTAAACTTGAGGTATCGGAGTTTAGAAGAGTACTCAATATGAAAGAAGGAACGCTTACTCGTTCATTCATTGCTCATCTCAATGAATCTATGATTGGATTTAGAGACGGAGGGCGTTCAAAACAAATGAAGGTGGAGGTCACGCGTTTCATCTCAATGGCAGACTATGAGACCGCAGCAATTCGCTATAGTATTACACCTCTCAACTTCTCTGGAGAAGTTACTTTTTCTCCATATTTAGATGGTGATGTAAAAAATCACGACTCTAACTATGATGAGAAGTTCTGGGTGGAGGTTTCTAAATCCGCACACGAAGGTGAAGGAGTTTTAGTAACAAGAACGAAGAAAACGGAATTCGAACTCGCTGTTGCAATGAATTGTGTGCTTGAAGGCGCACGATGGCAGAATACCATGGATTACAGTCTTGTTCGTTCCACCGCTACTGTCAAGGCTGACAAGGGAAAGGAGATTGTATTCTACAAGTATGTTGGCTTAGTGAGTTCATTGAACTATTCGCCAGCAGTATGTGCAGAAAGTGCTGCAAAAGCTGCAAAGCGCGCAAAAGAACTAGGTTTTGACAAAATGCACGCAGCTCATATCGCGAAGTGGGATTCTATTTGGGATTTGGCAGATATTCGTATTGACGGAGATGCTGAGGCTCAGCAAGGCATTCGATTCAATATTTTTCACCTCAACCAAACATACACTGGTGAGGATGCTCGCTTGAATATTGGTCCCAAAGGTTTTACTGGTGAAAAATATGGAGGCTCTACTTATTGGGACACTGAAGCTTATTGCATACCATTTTACATGGCTACCAAAGATGCGCAAGTGGCGAGGCAGTTGCTTGTATATCGCTACAACCAATTGGGTAAGGCTATTGAAAATGCAGAAAAGTTAGGTTTCGAAAATGGAGCTGCGCTTTACCCGATGGTGACCATGAATGGCGAGGAATGTCATAATGAATGGGAAATCACATTCGAAGAGATTCATCGCAACGGAGCGATTGCTTATGCGATATTTAATTACATCCGATACACGCGAGATCAAGAATATCTCGCACAATATGGATGGGATGTTCTTTTGGGTATTGCAAGATTCTGGTCGCAACGCATCCATTGGAGTGAAGACAAACAGAAATATGTGATGCTCGGCGTGACGGGACCAAATGAATACGAGAACAACGTAAACAACAACTGGTACACCAACTATATAGCAGTGTGGTGTATGAAGTATTGCGGAGAGGTACTCGACTACATCAAAAAGAATCATCCTTCTGCCTACGCCGAGAAGGCTGCCAAATACAAATTTGAAGAAGAGAAAGAGGTGGCGCGTTGGAAAGATATCGAAGCGAAGATGTACTATCCAGCCAAGGAGGGCACAAATATCTTCCTTCAACAAGATGGTTTTTTGGATAAAGAATTGAGAAGCGCAGCATCTCTTCCATCCAATCAAAGACCTATCAATCAGCATTGGAGCTGGGATCGCATCCTCCGCTCATGTTTCATCAAACAGGCTGATGTTCTGCAGGGATTGTATTTCTTCGAAGAGAACTTTGACAAGCAAGTTTTGAAAGAAAACTTTGACTTTTATGAGCCAATGACAGTTCATGAAAGTTCATTGTCACCATGTGTTCACTCTATACTTGCTTGTTCGCTCGGATATGATGAGAAGGCTTATGAAATGTACTTACGAACTGCGCGACTAGATCTCGACGACTACAATCACGAGGCGCATGAAGGATTGCACATCACTTCTATGGCCGGCACTTGGATGTCGGTGGTGCAAGGTTTTGGAGGGATGCGTGTGTACGACGGCAAACTTCAGTTTAACGCGAGACTGCCAAAACAATGGAAGGGGTTTGCCTTTAATATTCTTCACAATGGCAAGCGTGTTCACGTGGAAGTTGATGCCAATGGCGCTAAAATTTCAGAGTAATCTTATTTTGAACTCATAAAAAAAACCGCTCATTGAGCGGTTTTTTTATTATCTATATTTTGAATTAGCCTCTTTTAGCGAGTGGCACATAGTCACGGAGATTTGCACCAGTGTAGATCTGACGTGGTCTGCCGATAGGCTCACCTTGCTCAATCATTTCTTTCCATTGTGCAATCCAACCAGGGAGACGGCCCAAGGCAAACATTACAGTAAACATTTCTGTAGGGATGCCTATAGCTCTGTAGATAATGCCTGAATAGAAGTCAACGTTCGGATAGAGTTTGCGCTCTACGAAGTACTCATCTTTCAATGCCACTTCTTCCAATTGTTTTGCGATATCAAGCACCGGATCGTGTATTCCTAATTTATTGAGTACATCATCACAAGCTTTTTTGATAATTTTTGCTCTTGGGTCAAAGTTCTTGTAAACTCTGTGACCAAAGCCCATCAATCGGAAACTATCGTTTTTATCTTTTGCTTTTGCAACCCATTTTGCTACGTCACCACCATCTGCTTTGATGCGCTCGAGCATTTCAATTACCGCTTGGTTGGCGCCGCCATGGAGTGGTCCCCATAAAGCTGCGATACCGGCCGAAATAGAAGAGTACAAATTGCTCTGTGATGAGCCAACCATTCTCACAGTGGAGGTCGAACAATTTTGTTCGTGATCCGCATGCAGGATGAGAAGTTTGTTCAATGCATCGTCAACTACTGGATCCACTTCGTAATCGAATGTGGGCAGTGCAAACATCATGTGCAAGAAGTTCTCGGTATAGCTATAGCTATTCTTTGGATACATAATTGGGTGACCAATGCTCACTTTGTGTGCCTGAGCAGCCAAAGTTGGCATTTTCGCCATAAGGCGGTGCATCGTCAACTCGATATCCTTGAAAGGACGATTTGGGTTGAGCGACTCTGGATAGAAAGTTGACATTGACGCAATCATCGAGCTCAATACACCCATTGGATGGGCTCCTGTTGGATAAGCCTCGTAAAAGCGCTTCATATCTTCATGCACCAATGTATGGTTGCGTATAGAACTGGTGAAATAGTTCAGTTCTTTTTCTGTTGGGAGCTCACCGTAAATCAATAAATAAGCTACCTCCAAAAAGGTGGCGTATTCGGCAATTTGTTCGATAGGATATCCTCTGTACCAAAGAATTCCTGTTTCTCCGTCCAAGAAGGTGATATTACTCTTGGTGGCTCCAGTGTTTTTGTAACCACTGTCGAGTGTGACATAACCGGTGATGTCACGAAGTTTGGTAATGTCGATGGCCTTTTCATTTTCTGAACCAACAACAACAGGCAATTCATATTCTTTGCCGTCCAAAATCAATTTAGCATTTTCGCTCATAGGTGGATTTCTGAATAATGTTCCTTGGAAATTCGGCGCAATATAGGTGCGAGTCATTCAAGGGACAATGATTTTTCGCAGGTTTTGTAAACTTTTTGCACTTTAAACGTATTTCTTTCAAAAATGTTTACAAAGTGGTTGTGATTATGTGTCTTGCCCAGGAGGGTAAAATTCCCATTCCTTGTAATCCAAAGTTTTACAAACCAAATACATTTTGTTGATGCAATGAAAGTAAAACTATCATTACATTAGCATCGAGGATTATTTTAAACCAAACAAAAATCAAACTTCAAAAATGAAGAAATTTTACTTAGTAGCCCTTTCTCTCTGGGCTGTTGCTAATTCTTCCAATGCCCAGACATTTTCTCTTGGCTCAGTTGGAGGTACTCCCAAACACAGCGGTAATTGTGGTGGAGTGAGCGATGTAAACAACGATGGTCTGGCTGACATTGTCATTTTGGACCAAAGTAGAAATGTCTATGTAGCATATCAGCAGGCAAATGGTTCCTTCAATACCATTGGCTATGGTGCTGTATCCAATGCCAGTCAATGGGGAATGACCGTTGCAGATGTAGACAATGATGGATGGGCGGAGATTATGAGCGGCGGCAGCTATGATGGTGTTCACTACTTGGACATCGATGGACTGAATTCTTCTAACCTTACTACTTTCAATTGGGCGAGTATCTTCATGCAGGCCTGCAGCTTCGCAGATATCGACAATGATGGTTGGCTCGATGGCTTTGCATGTCATGACGATGGCCACAATGCTTTGTTTCATAACAATGGTGATGGCACTTTTGATGACGGAGCAGGTATGATTGACATGGTGTTTTATCCAGAAGTAAACGGTAATGACAATAGTGGTAACTATGGAGTAGTGTGGTGTGATTTTGACCGTGATGGTGACCAAGACTGCCTTATTGCAAAGTGCCGCCAATTTATCAACGACCCGTTTGACCCAAGACGCACGAACGTACTTCTAATTAACGATGGTCAAAATAACTACAGCGACGAGGCACCTGCACGTGGTCTTGTAAACTTAGAGCAATCTTGGACTGCTGACTTTGGAGACATTGATAACGACGGAGACTTCGATTGTTTTATTACAACACACTCTGGAACGCTTGAGATTTATGAAAACGACGGGTTCGGATTTTTTACAGATATCACCGCTGGTAGTGGTCTTGAAGTGAGTGGATTCTTCTTACAAGGCAAACTCGCGGATTTCGATAACGACGGTTTTCTTGATGTAATATATGCTGGTGGTAATCATGGTTATTATCACAACAACGGAGACAAGACATGGACAAATGTTCCAAATACGTTTCCTAACACGGATGTGATGCACAGCTTCGGAATCGGAGATTTGAATCACGATGGTTTCCTTGATTTGTATGCAACATACGGAGACGGCTACGTGACTCCAGACAATGATAATGATAACCTTTTGTTTTTGAATAATACAAATGACAATCACTATGTAGTTTTCGATCTGGAAGGAACCATTTCAAACAAAATGGCTGTGGGTGCCGTAGTTGAAATTCACGGCGCATTTGGCACTCAGGTGCGTGATGTAAGAAGCGGTGAGTCTTATGGAATCACCAACACCAATCAACTTCACTTCGGAATAGGCAGTGCTACTTCAATTGAGTATGCCATTATCCGCTGGCCTTCTGGAATCATTACAGTGATCGAGAATCCTGAAATCGATACGTTTCACAATATCGAGGAAACACAATGTCCAAACGTAAGTGTTTCTATCGCAATTGATGGTTCTGATGTAGGCTGTCCGATCAACCTAACATCTACTGGAAACTTTAGCAATTACATTTGGAGCAATTCAGAAACTTCCTCATCAACACAAGCATTCACTGATGGAGTTTACCACGTGATTGTATATGATGAAAACGGTTGTGGTTCTATTTCTAATTCATTAGAGATTGATGTTACCGAAGATGCAGCCCCTTCATTATCATTGGATGGAGAAACGACCTTCTGTCAAGGCGGTTCAATCACTATTACTGCCAGTGCAGGCAATTCATACCTCTGGAGCAATGGTGAGGTAACACAAAGCATCACTGTGACTCAACCTGGAGATTTTTATGTTGATGTTACAGGAGGTTGTGGTGTTCAAAGAACCGAGACAATCGAAGTGGACGTTCTTTCAAACCCTGCTCCTGAAGCAGGTGATGTTGAAATTGACTTTAATGAGTCAGTGGATTTGACTGCAACAGGTTCGAACATTCAGTGGTTTGAATCTTTAGATGCTACAGAGCCTATTGCTTCTGGTAATACGTTTACAACACCTGCGCTTACAGAAAGCACCACATATTATGTTCAGTCTTCTACTACCTATGGTGGACCTTCACAAGGTGGTAAGACAGATTTCCAATCAGATGAAGGTGGAAATCTTACCAATGCGAACTTCTTCTTAAGATTCGATGCATACGAGCCATTCACTTTAAATAGTGTAAAGGTAAGAGCGCAGACTGCTGGCAATCGCACGATTGTGTTGGTTGATTCACAAGGTAATACCATCCAAGAGGCTACAGTTGACGTACCTTCAGGTGAATCTGTAGTAACATTGAATTTTGATGTACCAGCAGGCGCAGGTCATGGCTTGAGAGCAGCAACTGGATCAAATCCGAATCTCTGGAGAGATAAGGACCTCACTTCAGCACAGCCCTTTGGTTTTCCTTACGCTCTTGGTACCATTGGTGCAATCACAGGAACGACTGTAACAGGCCAAGACTTTGACAACTACTATTATTTCTTCTATGATTGGCAGATTTCTACGGATGAACAAACTTGTGTGTCAGAGAGAGTACCAGTGACAGTTTCTGTTCTCGTAGGTATAAATGAAATCGAAGGTTTACAAGATTTCACATTGTTCCCTAATCCTTCTAATGATGTAGTCAACGTTTCTTTCAAAGGCAATTTTGAGGGATCAGCTCAAGTGAACCTTATTGATGCACAAGGCAGAATTGTAACATCTAACCTTATCAATAACGCACAAGGAAAGCAGAACGTGACATTCAACGTTGCTAATCTCGCTGCGGGTGTTTATCAAGTTCAAGTAGTTGCTAAAAACAAAGTAGCCAACGCGAGCGTGGTAATAAGATAATAGGATAATAAGATAATAAGATAATAGGATAATAAGATAATAAGATAATGGGGTAATAGGATAATTTCTATTACCCCTTTCTTTTTATTTAACCATTCTATTTTGGTCAGTCGCTAGTCTCTTCGTCGATAGTCCCTTTACGGGCAGGTGCTTTGTGGCTTATTTCTATCCCTCGAAGGTAAAGGACACAATGAATGCGCGGGTGCGAAGTTGGTCGATGGGAGCGCTGAAGGGTGTAGGTTCTGAGATAAGAACGTTTCGCATTCCTATACTGGTTTTGAACTCGACTGCGAATTTGAAGTATTGGAGAAAGAAGTCAAATCCTCCACCGAAATCCAGAGAGACGTCGCGATCGCTGAGCTTTACGATAATGTCTCTTGCCAAAGCCTGACTTACGTCTTTTTGTGATTGCATATCCATGGAGTACTTCCCCCCCATGAGAGCATAGGCTGCAAAATTACCAGTGCGATTCGTTCGGAGTTTTAAAATGATAGGGAAGTCCAGCCAAACGGACTCAGTTCGCTTCAGAAAAGTTTCCGTTTCGCCTGCAAAGGTTCTGAAGGTGAAATTCATTCCACGATCCTGAAAGCTCAACCCTGGAATGAATCGGATATTAACGTTTTTAATCGGGTTGTAGCTCGCGAGCAAAGCAAGATTAAATCCAGCTTGAGGCACATTCTCAATACTGAGTAATGAATCGTTGGGGTTGGGAGGGAATTTTCTGTCTATGTAGAACGAGGAAGTGTTGTAAGACAACAAGAATCCAAAATGGTAGAACCTTGAATCAAATCGAGGAAGGTTTGTTCCACTGCGTGTTTGGGCGTGAAGTTGCTCAGAAACAGCAATTAAACTTAAAATAAAAAAACTTATAGGGATTAATCTCATTCTTCCTCAATTGGCGGCCAAAGGTAAACACAAGCGTTCAATCTTTATTGCTCACCTCATTTTTAGAAAATAGCGAAACAATAGGACAGCGAATAATGTGTAGATCAAAGAAACAAACACAAGCACCAGAAAAGAAGCACTGCTTACAATTTTTGGATTTGTAAATATCTCTGTTCTATCATTGGCTGCCTGGATGATTTCTTCCCGGCTCAAATTTTTGAGTTGAATATTTTGATTGCGGATTTCATTGAGTTCTTGCTCTGTATCAATCGCCTCAATTGTTGCCTGATGATCAAGCGCTCTGCGCTCTTGGAGTTCAGTAGAGATGAAATTATAAAAAATAGCAAGAGAAATACCTGCGGCCAGACAGTACTTCAAATTTTCCTTGAGTACAGCTTTGAAATCATTAAAAAATGAAGAAGTAATTCCTTTCCTTCTCTCTTTATATAATCGAGATAAAACGGAGAAGATTATAAATATTAGAAAAAGGAGATTAATCATAACACCAGCCGATCGCGCGCCGTCAGGGTTTGAATCCTTCATTATGAAATACAATGAAACGCGGATTCCCAGCCAAATAAGGCCGAGAATCCACGGTATATATTTCATGATTTTGTCAGACATTTCAATTAAGAGTTCATTGTTGCAAGGAACTCATAGTTATCCTTTGTCTTTTCTATTCGATCTTTTACAAATTCCATTGCTTCTACGGGATTCATATCAGCAAGGTGTCGGCGAAGAATCCACATGCGCTGTAGCACATCTCTGTCATGCATGAGGTCTTCTTTACGAGTTCCGGAAGACAGAATATCAATGGCTGGGAATATACGTCGGTTGCTGATGCGTCTATCAAGCTGCAATTCCATATTACCAGTTCCTTTAAATTCTTCGAAGATCACTTCATCCATTTTGGAACCCGTGTCCACGAGAGCTGTTGCGATGATTGATAAAGAACCGCCATTTTCAATTTTTCGTGCGGCACCAAAGAAACGTTTTGGTTTCTCAAGAGCATTTGCTTCCACACCACCAGATAACACCTTACCACTTGAAGGAGCCACGGTGTTGTATGCGCGCGCGAGACGAGTAATTGAGTCGAGAAGGATGCATACATCATGTCCACATTCTACAAGTCTCTTAGCTTTTTCCAAAACAATATTAGCAATGCGTACGTGACGCTCTGCTGGCTCATCGAAAGTGGAAGCAACGACTTCGCCTTTAACGCTACGCTTCATATCGGTCACCTCTTCAGGACGCTCGTCTATCAACAATACTATAAGATATGTCTCGGGATGATTTTGAGCTATAGCATTTGCGACATCTTTCAATAAAGTGGTCTTACCCGTTTTAGGTTGAGACACAATCATACCGCGCTGTCCCTTTCCGATAGGTGAAAACAAGTCCATTATACGCATCGATACGTTGGAGTTGTTGTCGGCAACATGAAAGCGCTCGTAAGGAAATAGGGGAGTGAGATATTTGAAAGGAACTCGGTCACGCACCCATCCTGGATCGCGGCCGTTGATGCTGTCCACTCGTATTAAAGGGAAATATTTTTCACCTTCTCTAGGCGGGCGAATGGCACCTAATACGGTATCACCTGTGAGGAGTCCGTAAGTTTTAATTTGTTGCTGAGATACATATATGTCATCGGGAGAGTTGAGATAGTTAAAATCACTTGATCTCAAAAACCCAAAGCCATCAGGCATAATTTCTAGAACACCTTCGGCGATTACAACACCGTCAAAGTTATATCCATGCTCATCAGGTTGGCCACGCTTATTGCGGTCAGGACGGGCGATATTTTGATTTTGTTGATGCTGATTTTGGTGTTGGTGTTGATTCTGGTGTTGTTGACCGCCATTGCTTTGATTTCCACCATTATTTTGTTGTCCACCATTGTTGCCTTGATTGCCACCTTCTCTTTGGCGGAAATTGTTGTCACGTCTGTCGTTTCTATGCTGATCTCTCTGCTGATCTCTCTGTTGGTCGCGTTGAGGATAATTATTGTCTCTTGGCTTGAACTCTCTTCTTTCTTGTTGCTGTTGACCTACATTTTCCTTAGGAGCAGCGGGAGCTTCAGGAGTCGATTTGGTTTCAGAGGGTGCTTCTTGAGCGACACTTGGTTGATTCTCTGCGAATAAATCTGCTGTATTCTCCTTTACCGGATTATTCGCTTTTTCGGCTTTCACGAAAGGTTTGCGTTCTCTTTTCTTCTTGTCCCCTCCAGCACTGGAATCTCCTTCCTGCGCCTCGGTTGGAGCGCTTGGTGCGGCAGCTTCTGCCTTCACGGCCTGCACGTCCATAATTTTGAAAATGAGATCTTGCTTTTTGAGCTTGTCCAGGTTGGACACTTCCAACTTCTCAGCGATGGCTCTCAATTCGGCCACCTTCATACCTGTTAAGGTGATTATATCGTACATAAATGTGAAATTCCTTTCGGATAAATTATTGAAAAAGATTAGGAGAAAAAACAGGATTGCCGCGAATGGGCAGTGCAATTGTACGCCATTTTTTCTGATGTGCAAGAGTATTTGAAAAAAATTATGTTCTTTGCACCCGAATTAGGATTTATCATTCAAAGTAGATGTTGATGTAAAATAACAAAAAGTACTATGATTCAAAGAGTTCAGTCATTATTCATGCTTATTTCCATTTTCTCAATTATAGCCACCTTCTTTGTGCCGATAGGTACTATGGCAGATGAAGCCTCGATAATGCAAATGACACCTTACGGGGTTCAAGAACCCGAATCTGGTTTGAGGTTAGCAAACAATAACTATTATTTTTATGCTCCGCTAACAGTAGCCTTGGTGCTTACGATTCGTGCCTTGTTATCCTTTAAAAACAGAAAATCTCAAATACTTTCACTTAAGTTTTCTTTTCTGTTGTTCGCAGCTACGTTTGTATTGATGGCCTTATATGTCAATGATGTTCAAGGAGCCTTGCAAGGCATGAAGTTTGCCTTGGGTGTTGGGTTTTTCTTGCCACTCGTGGCTATAGCACTCAATTGGCTCGCCGCTCGTGCTATCAAGAAGGACGAAGAATTGGTTAAATCTGTTGACAGAATTCGCTAATGAAGACTTTTATTTTTTTTATCAGTTTATTTTTCCTGCACTCAAGCGCTGTTGCCCAAGTTGACAGCGTTCAAAATTCGAAGCTCGTTGCACTTCAAACGGCGACAGTTGATCAGTTCAAGGGTTTGAGAGAGTTTCATTTAGGCTTGCGAGAGGAAGTTGCCGATTTTGCCCAGGTACCTTACAACAAGTTGGACAGTCTTTTCAAATCCTTAAAAAACAAGGCCGACAGTGCCATTGTGGAAAAGGCAAAGTTTGATTCCGCCAGTGTTCATTTTGCTGCCAATGAAATAGGAACAAAGTACATCTTATTGGAAAGAGTTTTATCAGATTTAAAAGCAAGTTCCAAAACTGCGGCCAACGCATATCAAGCAACATGTGCTGGATTTAAAATCTACAGGATGGATAAACCCCGACTTATTGAAAAAGTGGGGAAGTACACCAGTGATATGCAAGACTCCCTCGAAGTTCAAGGAAAATTGATAGCACAGGCTTTAAATGATTTAGCCCAAAAACATCCAGACAAAAAAAGTAAAGAGTACCTACAAGGCTATTCACCGATCTCGGAGATGCAGGCTGTACACAAAAAGTTTGAAGGAAATATCGTCCAATTGGAGAATCTCCAAAATCGCATCGAAGAGAGCAATGGTGGTTTGTATTACTACATAGGACCAGCAATAAAGCCTAGACCGGAAATTGCTTCAGCTGATCAGATTTTGACCACATGTCATCTTCAAATGAAGGAATTGCGTGATTGGAATTCTAAATATTGGCTTTCTCAAAAGCAGAAATAATGCGCTTTACGAGTTTATGACGAATCACATCGCTTCCGTCTAACTCTACAATGGCAATACCTTCAACTCCGCGCAACAAGTCAACAGACTTCATTAGTCCGCTTGGTTGGTTTTTTGGTAAGTCGACCTGAGAAGCATCTCCTGTGATGATGAATTTAGCGCTTTGTCCCATTCGGGTGAGGAACATCTTCATCTGTCCCACCGTTGCATTTTGAGCTTCATCAAGTATGACAAACGCTTTATCCAAGGTTCGTCCGCGCATGAAAGCCAATGGTGCAATCTCGATCACGCCTTTATCCATATAGTCCGCGAGCTTCTCATAGGGGAGCATATCCATTAAAGCGTCGTATAACGGTTGGAGATAGGGGTCAAGCTTTTCTTTGAGATCGCCGGGAAGAAAGCCCAGGTTTTCGCCTGCCTCTACTGCTGGACGAGTAAGGACGATACGCTTCACTTGTTTTTCTTTAAGAGCGCGCACCGCTAAAGCCACGGCAGTATATGTCTTTCCTGTTCCGGCGGGGCCAATGGCGAAAACCATGTCATTTTCATCGACACCTTTCACCATCAATTTTTGATTAGCGGTACGAGCGGTCACTTTGTGGCCACCGGGTCCGTACACCAAAACGTCGTCGCCGTTGGATTCACGCGTAATTTCTTTGGTTTCGCCATCTAGAATTTTCTCTAGCTGATTGAGATGGAGGTGATTATACATCTCAATGTGCCAAAAAATAAGGCTCATCTTGTCTGCAAAATGTTCTAATTCAGCAGGATCACCATTTGCTTTGATGATATTTCCTCTGGAAAATATCTTGAGTTTCGGAAAACGCGAACAAATGAGCTTGAACTTATTATTGTTAGGGCCAAAGAGCTCCAAAGGGTCGATGGCGGGGATGAGAATTTCTTTATCTACCAAGGTTAATTCCTTTATTGAAAACTTATTCTTTTTTCTGTGATCAGTTTGACGAAAGTAGAGCAATTTCGTTGTCTGAAAAAAAGGAAGATTTAAACAGCCTTTCTTTTTACCTACATGAGCATCATAACGCTAACATCAGACATCGGGACCAGTGATCATTATCTGGCTACTGTAAAGGCTTCTATACTTACCAAGATGCCTGATGCGCGCATTGTGGATATATCACACAGCATTCGTCATTTGGATGTGCAACACGCGGCGTACGTATTAGGTTCATCTTGGACTCATTTTCCGATGGGAAGTGTACACTTGATTGGGGTAAGGTCGGAGCTCACCGCTGCGACTCCTCATTTGATTATTCATTATATGAGTCATTACTTTATCGGTGCTGACAATGGTATTTTCAGTTTATTATTCAAAGAGGCGCCAGAAGATATTTTCGAAATCACCTACACGCAGCCTGATGATTGGTATTTTCCAATGCGAGGCGTGTTCGCCACTTGTGCTGCGCATCTTGCTAAGGGAGGAGCGCCAGAGTTGCTGGGGAGAAGAGTGAATGATTATAAACGAATAAGAGTACCAGTCGCTAGCGGGGATGATTTTTCTATCAAAGGAAATATTATTCACTTTGATAACTTCGGAAATATTCACACCAATATTCATCGTTCTTTATTCGACATGTATCGCGCTTCGCGAACCTTTGCTATTCAACTCCCCAAAACGCGCCAAGTGATTACAAAAATTCACAATGATTTTGCTGAAGTTACCCAAGGATCGGCGGTCGCTCTATGGGGCTCCAATGGTTACCTTATTATAGCCATCAATCAAGGGACCTCTCAGATGGGAGGTAGCGCACAATCGCTTTTTGGGACCAAATTATTAGAACCAATCATAATAAAATTCAATGATCTCGCGAATAGTTAAAATGACCTTTCGTCCGGAGTCATGCGATGATTTCCTGGTGCTCTTTGAGGAGTTTCACAAGCATATCCGTGCGGCAGAGGGCTGTTTGTCACTGAAACTTTTGCGTGAAAATCCGGAGAGTAATGTTTTTTTTACCTACAGCACTTGGCAAGACGAATCTTTTTTAGAACTATACAAACAATCCGATACCTTTGGCATTGTTTGGCCGCGCACCAAGATGCTTTTTGCCGAACCACCGCAAGCATGGACTTGCAATGAATTATACGATTTGTAATTAGAATTTATGCTGGCTTTATTAAAGAAAGAAATACGCACTTTTTTGAGTTCACTAATAGGATATGTCGTGATTGCAGTATTCCTATTAATCACGGGTTTGTTCATGTGGATATTCCCAGGTGATAGCAATGTGCTTGATATGGGATTTAGCACCATGGAAACATTGTTTTACATAAGCCCTTGGGTGTTTATGTTTTTGATTCCCGCAATTACGATGCGTTCATTCGCCGAAGAAAAGCGAAATGGCACAATGGAATTGCTGTTTACCAAACCACTCAGCGATATTCAAATCATATTAGCAAAATACTTTGCGGGTCTTATTCTTGTCATCATTGCCTTGCTTCCAACGTTAGTTTATTATATCACGATTATTCAGTTGGGTAATCCAGTTGGTAATATTGACAGCGGTGGCACTTGGGGCTCTTATATAGGATTAATTTTTTTGGCAGCGGGATATGTCGCTATTGGCATCTTCGCTTCCAGTCTGAGCAATAATCAAATTGTAGCTTTTCTCTTCGCCGCTTTGCTTTGCTTCGTGATGTATGCGGGTTTTCAATCGATAGGTGATTTTAAATTATTGGGTCCTCTCGACAATTTCATCATCGGGCTTGGTATTAATGATCATTATTTGTCACTGAGTAAAGGCTTGATTGACTCTCGTGATGTCGTATATTTTCTAGCGTTGATTTCTATTTTTATCCTTTTAACCCAAACCAAATTGCAAAGTCGCAAATGGTGAGTTAACATTCGATTCTGGTGAAAAGACT
The DNA here is from genome assembly GCA_964428835.1 of uncultured Comamonadaceae bacterium. Lineage (GTDB taxonomy): Bacteria > Bacteroidota > Bacteroidia > Flavobacteriales_D > Sanyastnellaceae > JAIXWP01. The sequence goes on from CAYRZQ010000003.1 coordinate 53,763, forward strand.
CTCAGTACTTCTTCTCAAATCATACATCGGTCCGTTTTTCGTGACCTTGCTAATAGCGATGTTTATATTTGAGATGCAGCTCGTGTGGGTTTATCTGGACGATTTGATGGGAAAGGGGTTGGATTTACCAGTGATTGGTGAATTGCTGCTTTATGCCAGCGCCAGAATAGTGAATATGGCACTGCCATTGGCCGTTCTGATGTCCAGTATTATGACGATGGGAGCTCTCGCCGAAAACAATGAGCTAACCGCAATGAAAAGTGCCGGCATCTCTCTTTTTCGGATCATGCGTCCTTTGATCATATTCAGCATCGTTATTAGTGTCACATCTTTCATTTTTGCAAACAATATTTGGCCCATAGCAAATTTGAAATACAGAACGTTGTTGTTTTCTATAATTCAGGCGAAACCTGCATTAAATCTGGAAGAAGGAGTTTTTTATAGCGGCATTGAAGGGATTAGCATCCGTGTGATGAAGAAGAATAAAGAAACCGGTGAGCTACAGGATATCATTATTTACGACCATCGCAACAAGTCAAGAGGAAACCGAACAGTCATTCGGGCGGAGCGGGGCACAATGGATCAAACTTCAGATAAGAGATTCTTGGTGCTTACGATGTTCAACGGGCATAGCTATGACGAACAAGAAGAGGAGGGAAGTCGAAAAAACAGAGCTTATCCTTCTATTTCATCGAAATTTGAGAAGAGTATTATTCGATTGGATTTAAGCTCATTTGCTTTTAAAGCCAATGATGAGGAGGTGTTCAAAACCTCTTATGAAATGATGAACATACCGCAGTTATCGTCTGCAATCGATAGCTTGGAAAATAGATTGGACAGTACGAAATATAAAATCGCTCAAGCAAGTTTTAAAGTTTTACACCTGGACAATACGAGAGATAGCGTGATCACGCCGACTACTGGATGGTTTTTTAATGATATATCGACAAGAGAAAAGCAAAAAGCACTGACGAATGCTATCGAGAGCACACGACGCATACGTGAGGGGATTCCAAAACAACAGGAGGAGATTTTTGCACGAACAAAATTCTTAATTCGACACAAGGTCGAATGGCATAGAAAGTTTTTTCTTGCGGTGGTTTGTTTAGTTTTATTTTTCGTTGGTGCTCCATTGGGAGCCATCATAAGGAAGGGAGGTTTAGGTATGCCGACGGTGATTGCTCTCGGATTATTTATATTTTATCAAATGCTAACGATTGCAGGAGAAAAAATGGCTAAATCAGCCATAGTTGAACCCTATGTTGGAATGTGGATTAGTACCGTAATCTTGTTGCCGTTGAGTATTTGGATTACCTACAAAGCAACAAAGGAGTCAGCATTGTTGGAGAAAGACGCTTACAGTCGTTTATTCAAGAAAATGTTTGGCTGGATAAAAATTAAGAAGCGCGATGAAAATATTACAACTGTGTCATAAACCACCGCTGCCAGCAGTGGATGGCGGTTGTATCGCCATGAATAATATCACCCAAGGTTTGCTTAAAGCTGGCCATAAGGTAAAGGTTTTGACCATATACACGCACAAGCATGACTTCATGCCTGAGCAAATGTCAGAAGATTATCTGAACGCTACAGAGATAGAAGGAGTTTATGTAGATACTCAATTGAATGTCGTGGATGCGTTTTCGAGTTTTATGACTAGTGATAGCTACAATTTGAATCGCTTCTTTAGCACCGACTTTGACATAAAGCTAACCAGGACCTTAAAGAACAATCGATTTGATATTATACATATTGAATCCTTGTTTATGACTCCTTATCTTGGCACGATACGCAGATATAGCAGAGCACATATCGTTTTGCGAGCCCACAATTTGGAATTTGTGATATGGGAAAAAATTGCGAAGGGTACCAATAATTTTTTCAAGAAACTGTATCTGACATATTTAAGCAGAAAGCTTAGGAAAGTGGAGCTAAAGACACTTAATGAAGTGTCGGGTATTGCATCTATTAGTGACGAGGACGCTCAGAGATTTAAAAGTTTAGGTGTTAAAACACCAATGATAACTATACCCTTTGGTGTAGATCACAAGGCTTACGCTGCCTATGCTGGTAAACCCTCTGAGTTGGCACTCTTTCATCTTGGAGCAATGGACTGGAGCCCGAATATCGAAGGCTTCCAATGGTTTTTGAATGAGATTTGGCCGAAAGTAAATGCGGCACATCCTAATTTGAAACTGTACTTGGCGGGTAGAAATATGCCAGCTGATTTTACAAATGGTCGATGGCCCAATGTAGAAATAGTTGGAGAAGTGGAAGATGCCAAAGAATTTATGAGTTCTAAAGCTGTGATGGTGGTTCCACTTTTGAGTGCAGGTGGTGTTCGAGTAAAAATTATTGAAGGCTTGGCTTTAGGTAAGGCAATTATTTCGACATCAATAGGCGCAGAAGGAATAGGTGCTGTAGATGATAAAAATATTCTAATCGCCGACGCCACTTCTGAATGGCTCAAATCAATAGACCGAATTTTAAACGAAGAAGGACTCATTGATAGGCTTGGAAGGGAAGGAGTGGAGCACACGAAGAACTTCGATAATGAAGCTATTATTGAGACTTTAGTTCGATTCTATCATAAAATAAAAATGAAGTGAAGCTAGTCGTCCTCTTATCGCGAGTTCCTTATCCGCTTGAGAAAGGCGATAAGTTGCGTGCTTATCACCAAGTGAAGTTATTGGCAGAGCGACATGAGGTACATCTCATTTGCTTAGACGATAGCAGAGCGAGCATAGAAACAAGGAGACATCTCAGTCAGATAGTAACAAGTTTGCACATTATTCCTTTAAAGAAGGGGTTGATAGTTTGGAATATGATGAAGGCTTTTTGGAGTGAAAAGCCTTTTCAGGTTCATTATTTTACGCAAAGTCAGGCTGTAAAAAAAGTCAATAAAATCATTGATGACATAAAACCAGATCACGTCTATTGTCAACTCATACGCACTGGTGAGTATGTGAAGCATCGTCATGATGTTTCGAAGACGTTGGATTATATGGATGCACTAAATGCTGGTGTGCGCAGAAGGGTGGAAGGAGCTTCTTTTATCAAAAGATACTTTATAAAAGAAGAAGCTCAACGTTTGGTGCGATATGAAAATATCATCTTTGATTACTTTGATCATCATACCATCATATCGTCTCAGGATAGAGAATTGATTTTTCATAAAGACAGACAAAGAATTGCGGTAATTCCAAACGGGGTTGACAGCGATTACTTTTATCCAAAAATGGAAGCTTCTCCGAAATTTGACATTGTCTTCACGGGGAATATGAATTATCCTCCTAATATTGACGGAGCGTGCCGACTCGCATTAGAACTATTACCATTATTAAAAAAGAGAAATAGACATCTTACACTTCAAATAGCTGGTGCGACCCCAGCACGAGAAGTTTTAGAGTTGAAAGAAATAGATGGAGTTACTGTGACAGGCTGGGTAGAGGATATTCGAAAATCTTATGCAAATGCATACATTTTTGTGGCTCCGATGAGAATAGGAAGTGGTTTACAGAATAAACTTCTTGAAGCTATGAGTATGGGATTGCCGTGTATAACGACATCTTTGGCAGCCAATGCGTTTACGACAGCTCAGCAGGAGGCATTTATAGTTTCTGATAGCAATGAAGAAATAGTGGCGGCAATAGAAAGGCTTTTGAATGATGAAGAGCTGAGAAAGGAATTTTCTAAGCGAGGCAGAAGATTGATAGAAAGTGATTTTCGTTGGTCTGCGACGATTGATTTATTGGAGAAAGTTTTTAATGAAAAAAAACGATAGAATGAAAAAGGTTATTTTTCTTTTCCTCACCATTTTGATGAGTGTCTTCTCAAATGCTCAATCATTATTCAATGCTGCCCCGATGTTGGGTCATGTGGATATGAAGGAAATAAATATACTGTTGAATTCCACCAGCGAGTGCTCATATCGTGTGGATTACTGGCCATCTGCCAATAAATCGGAACGTAAAACGGTTGTGGGAAATATTACGGATAGTGAATTTTTGACCGAACTCATTACCTTGTCTGATCTTGAACCGGCTACAGTTTACAGTTACGAGGTAACTCTTTCTAAAAATGGCGCGGAAGAGAAATACACGAAGTTTGGCGAACTGAGCTTCAAAACAGAAGCCCTCTGGCAATGGCGTACGGACGCTCCTAACTTTTCTTTTGCCACTGGAAGTTGTGCTTTTATTAATGAAGAAAAATATGACCGTCCGGGAAAACCTTATGGCAATAAGTACGAGATTTTTGAAGCGATAGCGAAACAAAGACCTGATTTTATGTTGTGGTTGGGAGACAATGTCTATTTGCGAGAGGTGGATTTTGAAAGTAAATCTAGCATGGTGCGTCGCTATCAGCTGACACGCGCGTTGCCGCAGATGCAGCAGCTTCTCACTGTTTGTCCGCATTATGCTATTTGGGATGATCATGACTTTGGTCCAAATGATAGCAATGGTTCTTTCATTCACAAGGATTGGACAACGGAAATTTTTAAAGAATACTGGGCTAATTCTAGTTATGGAATCGATGGTGAAGGAATAACTGGACACTTTGCCTATTCAGACGCTGAGTTCTTTTTGCTGGATAATCGTTATAACAAGACTTTGCCAAGTGGATTAGAAGATAAGGGCACCATCCTTGGGACATCACAAATTGCTTGGCTAAAGCAGGCTTTGTTGTCTTCTAAATCACGATTCAAGTTTATAGCAATGGGAGGTCAGTTTTTGAATACGGAAGCGAAGTTTGAAAATTACTCGACCTATCCTGAGGAGCGACAAATGTTGATTGATTTTATAGAAAAGAATAATATCAAAGGTGTTATTTTTCTGAGCGGAGATAGACATTGCACAGAGTTAAGTGCATTGAAATTGGCTAATGGTAGTATGATCTATGATCTAACCGCCTCGCCTCTTACGAGCGGGGCTTACGACAATTCGAAGGAAAATAATACTTTGCGTGTTGATGGAAAGGTAATAGCTGATCAAAATTATGCTATCTTAAACATTACCGGAGACAAAGCCAATCGAGCTGTTGAAGTAGTAATCTACGACAGCAAAGGAGTAGAGGTTTGGAGGAAAAAGTTGGAAATATAATTTTGATAGATACTAGTTACTAGCGACTAGCGACGAGAAACTGGTATTGGATACTGGTGTATGATTGTATGGAGATTAGTGACTGGTTAGAACTTGAAATTTGGAAAGTTTAGGAAGAAGAAGGTGGTTGAGGTTTATTCAAGGTAGTTTTTGAAATTTGGCTTGGCAAGGTTCAAAGCACGGGTAATTGACAATTAAAATAGTGTTGTGGTGTATGTAAGTGAAAAAATAATTGGGGTTGTTGCAATCGTTGGAGTTGAACTTATTTTCCATGCCAATGAAGGTGCCTGATGTAGGGCTGTCGGCAGCAGTGTTCATGGAACATAAATCGCCATTTGAGGTGATGGTACCGTCACTATTGAAAGTGATAATTTTCTCACTTTCTACAGGATAAAATTGAGCCTCTCCAATACCAGGGTGCTGGAGGATTTCAATCAACTTCCAATTACCGATCAATTCAAAATTCGCGGACTTTGTTTGGATGGAAGAACTTTGTTCTTCTTTATCCTTTCCACAAGAAAACAATACTACCAGTGCAGAAAATAGCAAAATAAGTTTTTTCATGGGACCATTAATTAGTTTATGATATCAATTATACGAATAATTTTGCGCAATTCGCTATTCTGAATTCGGAATTCAGAATCTTTTTTTCTCGCTGCGCCCCTTTGGGGTTCTCGTTCTTGTTCTTGTTCTTGTTCTTGTTCTCGCTCTTATTCCTTTCTTCTTTATTTTTGTCACACCATGTCCACAGAAAAAATAACCGTATCGGTATCAATAAATGCCGAAATAAGCACAGTCTGGAGTAAATACACTTCCCCAGAACACATCACTCAATGGAATTTTGCTCACCCCAGTTGGCACTGCCCATCTGCTTCAAATGATATGAAAGTAGGAGGGAAGTATAGCGCACGAATGGAAGCACGCGACGGGAGCTTTGGATTCGACTTCGACGCCTTCTATACTGAGATTGATCCAGAAAATAGTTTTACCTATGAGTTCGGTGGCCGGTTTGCTACCATTACTTTCACAGAACAGAACGCGAGCACGTCACTCACAATCATTTTCGACCCCGAAACAGAAAATCCCATTGAGCTTCAGAGAGATGGTTGGCAAGCGATACTTGATAATTTTAAGCAGTACGTCGAAGGGCGGCTCGAGAACTCGCAATTCTGAATTCTGAATCTCTCGTTCTCGTTCTTGTTCTCGTTCTTGTTCTCGTTCTCGTTCCCGTTCCTGTTCCCGTTCCAAACAAAAAACCACCGCACGTTTGCGATGGTTTTTTGAAATGTTCAGAAGTCTAAATGATCTGACTATTTGACAAGGATCGTTGTTCCGTTTTCTTTGATGAGGCGGTCGGCTTCACTTAGAGTGATCTTCTCGCCATTGTAATAGGCAGTGATGAAGGCATCGTTGATTCCGAGGCCTTTCGCAACATTACGTTGATTTACCGCTGCATCTAGGTTGTTGTAAATACCGCTCGTATAGCGGATTTTATTGTTTGCTGTGAGTTCACTATTCACAGGTGAGATATTCTTGATGTTGGACGCTGGTACTGGCTTGCTGTACACACCAATCTGTACGGTGTAGAACAAACCTTTCACTGTTTCTACTTGTGTAGCAGCTACAGCGTTTGGCACGCCTTTGTAATAATCAGTACGCTTGCCATTAACAGAAGGGGCTTTAGCTGAAGTGCCATTCGTCGCATTTCTTTCTGCTGCGATATTCTCTTCCGCACGAGCGTTTACATTTCCATTCATGTCTTTTACTCGCTGCGAAGGAGCTACGCCGCCATCACCATAAGCGTATTCTTTTTCCATAGATGCCAACGCATCAGGTTCGGTCACTGCCATTGCTTCGTATAGAGGAACACGCTTTCCATTGCGATAAGCTACTACGAAAGCGTCGTTGTAACCAAGGCGGCGGATTTCCATTTTAATATCATCTGCCTGATCGAAGGTCATAAAGAAACCTGCGATGTAACGTGTAATTCCTGACGACAATTTGTCACCAATAACAGGTGCGAATTCATCGAAAAGATTTTGTGGTATCGGATTTCTAAATGCTCCAATTTGTACACTGTAATAAACGCCCTCTGGCATTGCTGGACTAACAGGAATTGGATTGCTCGAGCTATATACGGTGCGGCCAGTTCTAACAAATAGATTCTTTGATAGGGTAGTAGGAAGTTCGTAATAGTAGTCGTCTGCTTGTGAATTTTCGTAGTATCCAGCATCAGCTGCAGCAGTGCGCTCGGCAGCGCTAGCAGGGCGTGCGGCGTCTCTTCCTGCCGACACAGCACTTGAGGTGCGCTCCACATTCGCAGTTCTTTCTGCACTTGTAGCAGCTGTTCTATCTGAGCTTGTAGTTGCACTTCTTTCTGCACTTGTAGCAGCAGTTCTATCTGCGTTTGTAGCAGCTGTTCTATCTGGGCTTGTAGTTGCACTTCTTTCTGCACTTGTAACAGCAGTTCTATCTGCGTTTGTAGCAGTAGTTTTATCCGAACTTGTAGTTGCAGTTCTTTCTGCACTTGTAACAGCAGTTCTATCTGCGCTTGCAGTTGCAGTTCTTTCTGTATTGGCCGAAGCATTTCGCTCTGCGCTACCAGTGCTTGCTACCTCTGCGTCGCTTCGTACCTCCGTAACTCCGTCGCTTCGTACCTCCGTACCTCCGTCGCTTCGTACCTCCGTAACTCCGTCGCTTCGTACCTCCGTAACTCCGTCGCTCGCCGCTGTGTCGCTTGTCGCTGTGGTGGCAGGCGCTACATTGTTGTATCGTAAGTCTGTCAACTCTTGGTCGCTATAGGCAAGGAAGAGCTCCATGTTGTCATGGATATCTACAATTTGTTGTAGCTGATTAATTGCTAGAGCTTCCTTGGCAAATGCCTGACGGTAGTAATCGTTTTGTTCGATAGGATCTTCAAAGTTGATTGCTTTCGTTCTAAGCGTTTGGGCCTCGTCATAATTGGCACGAGCTTGATTGTACAACTTTTGTACTTCATCGCGCAACATTACGCGACTATTCAGATCTTCTTGGTTTGTAGTATTTAGCTCGTTTACTTTTGCATTCATCGCGTCATATTCGGCGCGGGTCATATTGGCTATCGAACGGTTGTTGCGAATTTCTAATTGTGCTTTTTTGTAATACAAATCTTCAGCTTTACGATCAAGTTTCTTTGCTTGAGCATTGCTTGTCGCCGCTTCTACTTCAGCCTCTACTATGAGGATTTCATCCTGGATGGATTCGATTTTATCCTGGTCTTGCATATCAGAAGTGTACTCAGGATATTTTTCCATCATCTTGGTCATGTCTTTTGATTCGTATGCAAAGATGGACTCTTGCTCATTTTTAGCTTTAAATAGTACCTTCATTTTCGCCGCATCACGTGTCATGATTTCTTCGCGGGTGAGAGGCTTTGGTTCGGATGCATTGCTAGTTTCAGCGCTATTTGAAGCGTTTGATGAATCGCTATTATTACTGCTATTATTGTTATTGTTGCTCGATTCTTCTATGCTTTCTTCTAGATTTTTTCCTTGATTCATCACTACTGACGAATCATTCGCAGTTGGCTCTGCTGCTGCGGCAGTAAGTCTTAGATCGCTTTGATAGCTGGTGAGTTTAGCATTTGCAGCTTGGTATTCTTGTTTAATTGAAGATATTTCCTTGCGAATTTGATCAGACTCTGCCAAGTCAGTGCTCATAGCCAATTGTTCTTGTTTTTTTGCTTCAAGCGCTTCAAGGGTATTCATGTAAGACTGTGTCAAAACCACTTGGTCTTCGAGCCTTTCATTTATGTTTTGATTATTTAGAATTTCTTTATTTTCTAAGTCGTATGCCGCTTTGAAAGTGTTGACATCATTTGTTTCTTTTTTCAAAGATGTAATGACAGCGTTCAATTCTTTATCTCTTGCCGCTAATGCCGCGATTTCGTTTTCGCTGCTTGCAGCACTAATTTTTAATGCATTCTCTATACGAGCTTGCTCAAGCTTTGCAAGTGTAGTTTCTTGGTATCCCACGCGAGCAATGGTTTTTTCGATCTCGGTGCCTTCCATGTTTTCAAAGTCCACCATTTTACCGGCATACTCAGGATCGATGCTGGTGCTCACTGCTTTGACGCGTTCTGCTGGAGCAGGCGCCACGGCGGTCGAAGGCATCGATGCTTTTAATTCTGTTTTATAAGCAATCAATGACTGCAATTCTTGTTTTTCTTCTTCACTAATACCAGTAGCTCTCTTCTTTTGAATCTCTTGAATTCGAGATTCAGTTTGAGCATACGATGCGCTAACTACCATTTGACGTGCATCCTTCATCGCTGGTGCGTTACCACTGGTTTTTTTAAACGCTTCGTCAGTTGATGCCTTGATGCTTGCGTAATCGTTGTTGCCTGAAGCAGTAGGAGTGGCAGGAGTAGTAGGAGTAGGAGTAGGAGTAGGGGAAGGAGTAGGAGTAGGAGAAGGAGTAGGAGTAGGAGTAGGAGTAGGAGTAGGAGTAGGAGAAGCTGTACCAGAATTAGCAATTGGGTTTTGCGAATCAGGATTTACCGCCACTACATCTGCATTCCCGTTCTCGTTCCCGTTCTCGTTCCCGTTCTCGTTCCCGTTCTTGTTCTCATTCTCATTCCCGTTCTCGTTCTCGTTCTCGTTCTTGTTCTCGTTTTCAGCGCGCACATTGATGGCTACCTCTGAAGTTAGAGAGTTGTCGGTATTTCCATCCGTGATGAGTGCGAGTGTTTGTGGGTCTGTGATAACGAGTTTTTCGAAGCGCGTGTCTAGGGCATCTACTTTCATTGAAAGACTATTACGCTGGCCTTCTTCGAGAATAGCTGTTTGATCAACACCCAATTTATCGTCCTTCACAAGCTTTCCATATACCGCCGCTGCGGCATATGCATCTTTTGTTTCTTTACCCATCTTCTCTGTGAGATAGATACGATCCTTGATCGCACGGCGCATGCCATCCAAATCACTCTTCGCGTTTACAATGGCAGTTTCTATTTCAGCAAGCTCACTTTTCTTTTTAGTATTCGCCTTCTTCACTTCAAGTGCAGCAATTTCTTGTTCCTTTTCTTTTTCAGATTGACGAAGGTTGTTCAACTTGTCTTCTGAATTGTGCAATTGATTTTCTTTTTCTTTCGCTGCTTTCGTCATTTCAGCCAATGGTTCTGGCTTTGCCATTCTATTGGCTACAATGCGATCTTTTTCTTTTTGAAGGGTAGCGAGTGTTTTGTCAAAATTGTTTTCTGCTTGTGCAGCTTTAATAGCAGCAACATCTTCAGTAAGAGCCGTTTTTTCTGCTTTAGCTGTTTCTACTTCTTTTTGCAAGTTTGATGCGGCCACAATTGCGGCCTTTGCTTCGCGCTTCAGTTCTTGCGCTTTGTTAAGCAGGGCTTGTGATTCTTTTAATTTTGTTACGTCTTCTGTTGTAGTATAACCAGTAAGTCCCGCTCGCAATCCTTCTGCTTTTGCAGTGAGAGTCTCTGCTTCTTTTTGCTTGTTAAGCGCAAATGAATAAGCTGTATTGATGCGCGATTCAGTATCCTTGATGAAAGTAGCATTCTTGTTAATGTCTTTTTCGATGTCACCAATAACAGTAGCGATAGTAACATCCGAACCGAAGCCTGCAGCTAATGTTACATTCTCCATAGTTTTCTCAACGGAAAGGTTATTCGCCTCGACAGGAGCTGAATCACCTGACGGTATTGGAGAATCATTAACTTCAAGACCTGCTTTGCGGCGGAGCATCTCCGCAGCGAGTGCAGCAATATCCTCATTGAGAATTTCTTCGAAGTAATTGGTAACGATTAATCTTTCTTGTCCAGACTCTTTCACCAATTTCATTTCTTGTCTCAACGCTACTGGCTTATCGAAAGAAGGAACCTTTACTTCGGACTCATGCACGACAGGGCTATTTTCTGTTTTAATATAAAATTTGTAGTCGCCGCCTTTTGGAACGTAGAGAGTATAATTACCATCACTAGGTTGAGTGGTATTTTCCATCACCATTCTACCTGTCATACTCTCACGAATTTGAATGGTCGCATTTTTTTGTTCTGCGTCAATCTCGCTTACAAAGCTTCCTTTGAGATAAACGATTTGTAGTGGAATACCTTGAACTTTTACGTTATAAACGTGCAAATGCTTTTGATCGCTGCTGCGACCAGAGGCAAAATATGCTTTTTGATTCAACGAATCAGCGATATAAAATATATCGTCGTCGGGTGTATTGATAGCAAAGTCAAGATTGATGGCAGGACCGAAATCACCTGATTTTGGATCCATCACACTTTTGAAAATATCATAGCCACCCATGCTATTGTGGCCTTTGGAAGCGAAATAGAGGGTTTTTCCATCAGAATGTAAAAAACAAAAATCCTCATCGTATTTGGTGTTTACATCACCGCGTACTTTCTGAGGCTCGCTGAATTTTCCATCTGGAAGTATTTGTGCTTTATAAATGTCCTTTCCGGTAGTACCATCTTTTCCATAACTGGAGAAATAAATGGTAGTGCTATTTCCAGGATAGTGAATCACACCTGGAGCGCCTGCTTTTTGATCTAGCTTTGATTGAAGCTCTGCTGGTACTGTTAGAATTTTGCCACCGATACCATCGAGGTCCATGTAGCGAAAGAAGTTTTCACGATCGGCTTCTACTTTATTTAACACCACGAGATCCTTAATGTTGGCAAGCAGGTTCGAACCATAGATGCAGGTTTCAATCTCACGCTGGGCATTCAGCTTTTCAACCACTTTTGGATCTGCTTTGGTAACGAATGTTTCGTAGGCCTTTACAGCATCTTTGAATTGGTAATTGAGGTGAAATGCTTTGCCGAGGTAATACCAAGCCATAGGGTCTGCGACGTTGCGCTTGGTGGCGCTGGTCAAAAACTTGATTGCTTTTGATTTATCGGGATCACTATAGATTGCACAAGCGCCGAAGCGATAGCTGTAATCCACATTCTGAGGATAAAGAGAAACCAATTGAGAATAGAGCGGATAGGCCTTGAGAAAATCTCCCGAGACAAAGTGCTCATTAGCTTCTTTAGCGAGTTGTGGCTCACTGCCTGCTTTTTGGGCAGAAACAGTTGCTACAAACACGGCCCATAGGGCGATGACCAGTGTTGTGCGTTTCATGCGCTTAGATCAAATTAGACTTCCGTTGTTGTTCACTTATGTACTTTCAAGTCCTTGTCAAATGTCGGTACACGGGTATTGATACGGAACTAATCTTATTGGGTTACAATTTCTTATAGTTAACCCTTTGATCAGCACCAAATTTAGTCAACTTATGCATATTCTAATGTTGGTCTATTCATTTAACAACCAGTTGTAATCTAAGTAGTTAATTTGGGTCTTATCCGAAATTTTGGTATTGCTGTATCTATTTATAAATGAAACCAGTGATTCCTTTTTTGTGAAGTCGCCCTTGAACCAAGTAAAGATTTTACTGAGTTCGGCAGATGAGCTTGTGATTTTATTGCGAGTGGGGTCATTGATAAAGCTCTTTGCGGCGCTGTCCAATTGCGCGTTGATCTTTTCAGCCGTATATGCTTCATTTCTCAAAACAGGGCATGACACTGAAGCACAATTGATGGCGAAGTGGATGCGAGGCTCATTGAATTCCTTTCTCAGAATGTCGTGTTCGATATTATTGAGGTCGTAGGTTATTCCTTGAATGGTGATAAAACGAATATCCCAAGGCGTGTTTACTTTATAAATAGCCCCGCCAAGGTCTTTGATGGATTTGCAGGGGTAGTTGCGTACGATGAGATCAACAGTAAAAGCGTTGTATGCATTGATCCAATAGGCGAGGCGCTGATCGCGGCTCCAGTTCTCTTGATTGGGGTGTCCTTTACGTAGAAGGTCGAGGTATGAATTAAGCTGGCTTTGATCTTTTTTAAAACCTGCGTAGTTGACGTGCCCGTCTGCTGAAACGTGTTTTTTCAAAAGGGCGTCCCATAGTTCATGATTAATGGGTTTTGAGTCGTTTGGTATTTTTTGACTGCTACATCCTGTAGACAGGAAAAGCGCAAGTGAAGCGAGTATTACGTGAATAATTTTCATGCGTGGACAATGATATTACGAATATAGGTGACATTTTATGCCCGTGCTTTACTAAATTCGTTCCAATGAATGAGGAGACTGTTAAAATATCCTGCATCATTCCTACGCTGAATGAGGAAGCTCACGTGGGCAGGTTGGTTCGTTGGCTAAGACAATGTCCATTTAGCGAAAGGGTAGAAGTCATCGTTGTGGATGGAAACAGCACAGACGATACGGTAAATGAGGCAAGGGAAGCTGGAGCCGAGGTGCTCACGACTCAGGTAAGATCGCGGGCGCATCAGATGAATCAAGGAGCAAAGGTGGCGAAGGGAGGTATTTTGTATTTCGTTCATGCCGATGCAATGCCCCCGAAGTGCTGTTTTGAGGAAGTTCTGAATGCTGTGGAGTCAGGACATCAAATTGGAGGCTTTCGATTCAGATTTGATAGTGATAAGTGGATTTTGAAGTTCAACTCCTATATGACACGGTTTAATATTACCTCGTTTAGAGGAGGAGATCAGAGTATTTTTATTCAAAAGAATTTATTTGAAAAATTAAATGGATACGACGAAAACTATGTGATCATGGAAGAGTATGATCTCTTGCGCAGAGTGAAGGGATTGGGAATAAAATACCATTTGATTCAAAAAGATGTACTCGTGAGTGCCCGCAAATACAATGGACGCACATGGCTTGAAGTCAATTGGGCCAACGTCAAAGCCATGTCGCAATTTCGCAGAGGCGTGGCACCGGAGGTGATTAAAAGGAATTATCTGCGGTAAAGTATGGTGTAAGCTAGTTGTGAAATGGTTCTGTATATAAGGATGAATACAGGCCAAAGAATGACTCCGGATTTTTTAGTTCATATTTATAATTAAAAGTTATAAAATGAAAGAATGGGTGTGCTACTTTTGTCAGGACACCGAGTTAAGGAGGATTTAATACCTTAACATCATGAAAAAAGAAAGGAAAAATTAAAGCAAATTCGATTAAGCTCAAAGGACTATAAAGCTATGTTTAGACGTTTGGATACAAAGTGCATTACGAAAATTAAAGGGTTAATTTTTATTTTATTTGTTACTTTGATTTCATGCAACAATGAATCGATTTCAGACGAGATTGATAAAAAATATGATCTTCAATGGAACGACTATGGTTATGGAAAGGGACTTGATTGGAGAAAAGAGGATGATTTTCGAAAACTTGAATCAGGAATTTACGACCAAAAAGAAATCATTCTGAGCTATGCAGTTGAGTCTGGAGTGGACTTTGGAAAAATTAATAATTGTAAGGACTTACTATATCTGGCAATTGATACAGTTAGTGACATTACTGAACTCAAAAAACTAAAGTTCGAAAACTTTCAAAATCTTAGAAGATTAGTGATTTTAAGAGGTTATTTAACGAATGAGCTATTGCATGAGATAACAAAATGTAAAAGTTTAAGGCATTTGGTAGTTCAGGGTAGTGGTGAGGATATAATAGTTCCAAAGGAGATTGCCAATTTAACTAAGCTTAAAGGAATTCGTTTTTCTGGTATTAATTTTAAAGCGATAGACAGACACTTTAGATTATTAAAAATTGAAGATTTAGTTTTAGTCGGTTGTAGTTTTAATGGGTACGAATCTTCCTTTTTTGGATTGAGAGAGCTCAAAGTTCTTCGATTTTATGAATGTGCATTAACAAAAGTACCGGAAGAGGTTAAAAAAATGTCTGGACTAAAAACATTAGAATTTCATGGAGGCCAAAAGTTGGATTTGAGCGCTTTATCTGGTTGTGATAGCCTTGAATTATTATGTCTTTATCATTTGCCTGATAATCCAATTTTAGATTTAGAAAATACAAACTTAAAGAGGTTAGTTATTCGTTCGACCAATTTATATTCCTTACCCAAACTGCCACAAACTCTTGAATGGCTTGTAATTAATAATTGTGAAATAGATAATTACGAATTTATTGGAACTGTGCCAGACTCTCTGAATAATATAACTATCATTAGGTCTCTTTTCAAGTCTTTTCCTGAGAATTGGAAGGTTCTAAAAAAGGTTGAATTACTTTATATATACGACTGTGGACTGGAAGAGTTACCAGAGTGGATTGGTGAATGGCCAATAAAGGATTTAAACCTATATAATCACAAACTACAAAGAATTCCCGATAGTTTTTCGAAATTGCCTTTGGAGAAATTTTATTTAGGTTCTGTAGAAGGAGTCGAGAATAACGACGTCATTTACAAACTTAAATCGAATGTGGTTGCATTCGTTTTTAATGAAACAAGGCGCGGGGAGAAGCTTAGAACATATGATCCAGAGATCTATCCTTTTGTGAAGATCTATAGCCCTTGGAAAGCCAGTTGCTACAGTCCTACAGTTGGAGATGTGAATCATTGAGAAAAAATAAAAAAAAATATGTCTTGTTTGAAGTTGAGAGTCCTCAAGTTTTAATTGAAGAGCACAATGATGAAAGATATTACTTTGTAGTTATTATGTAGTGGTCTGTAAAAACTGGACAAGTTGAATGAAGTCATCGAATCCTTAAATGATCCGTATGAAACGCGAACGTAGAATATTTATTCGTGTTTTCAAAACCGAGCTTGGATTTGTTTATGATGCTATGGGGAATAGAGGTACAAAAAAGTGCAATGAATACGCGCGAATGAGAGGGGCGATGGGAATAGGAAATAGGGGATAGGAAATAGGATTCTCGTTCTTGTTCTTGTTCTTGTTCTAAAAAAAAACTAATTTCGAGTTCAGAATTGCTTCACCTTTGCAGTATGAGAATTTTTAAAATAGCAGCTTTTCTTCTGGCTTTGGCCGTGGTATTCGGTGCATTCGGAGCGCATGCTCTGAAGGTGCGATTGACACCAGAATCTTTAGCGGTATGGAAGACGGCGGTAGAATATCATTTCTATCACGCCCTCGGACTCATGGCTTTAGCCATCGCTTTTCGTATGAATTTTTTTAATGAAAAAAGCTTCAAATGGATATCAGGTTTGATGTTAGGCGGTCTTGGTTTTTTTTCAGGCTCGCTCTATCTGCTTTCCACACGCGACATTCATGGATTGCCCGTGGGTTTTCTCGGCCCAATAACTCCCATCGGTGGTGTATTATTTATAGCTGCTTGGATAATGGCTGCTCTTAAAGCGAACGTTCATTCGGTTGGCAAATGATGAAAAGCATTCAACCTTGGGATGGCGAGGTTTGGGCCACTTGGCCTGCGCACACGATGGATGAGGTGAATACTAAAATCACGTTTGCACATCAACACCATATCGATCGCATTCACTTTCCAGCCAAAGCTACAAGGCTTGCTTCTCTTTTGAGACAACATCAGAGCGAGCTTGCTACACTCGTCACTCGTGAGATGGGAAAGCCCATAACACAAAGCCTGCAAGAGATCGAGAAGTGCGCGCTTTGTTGCGAATACTATGCTGAGAATGCCTCTTTTTATTTGAAAGATGAAGAAGTATATACTCCTGGACAAAAGTCGATCATTCGCTATGAGAGGGTAGGGATGTGGTTGGCAATAATGCCGTGGAACTTTCCATTCTGGCAAGTATTCCGCTGCGCGATTCCTGCGCTGGCTGTGGGTAATAATCTAATCTTAAAACATGCCTCGAATGTTCAAGCTTGCGCGCATCGAATAGAATCTCTTTTTCATGAAGCTGGCTTTGAAACATTCGAATTCCAGAATATTGTAGTCGCTGGAAGTGATATGGACACCATCGTTTCGCATCCATTCGTTAAGGGTATTTCGCTCACCGGAAGCGAGGAAGCAGGCGTTCGCGTTGCAGCTTTGGCAGGGCGCGAGATTAAACCTGTAGTACTCGAACTTGGAGGCAGCAATGCATTCATAGTGACCGAATCAGCGGATCTCGACAAGGCGGTAGCAGATTTAATTATAGGTCGCTTTCAAAACAATGGACAGAGTTGTATTGCGGCCAAACGTTTGTTAGTAGATGAAAATATTCATGATGTTTTTTTAGAAAAATTACTTGCACGTATAGCCAGTCTTCAATGCGGCAATCCTTTGGATGAGAGTACGTTTATTGGTCCATTAGCGAAATTAGAATTCAATGATGATCTTTTGGCGCAAGTTTATGCGAGTCTGCAAGAAGGGGCTGACGTGGCCTGCGGCGGAGCAATCATAAATGGCGTATTTCAACCGACTGTTCTCACCAATGTCACTTCATGGATGACGTGTATGCGCGAAGAGCTTTTCGGTCCAGTTCTTCCTATCTATGGTTACAGGGATATTGATGAAGCCATCCGCGTAAGCAATGACACGGCATACGGACTCGGAGTTTCTATTTATGGAAATGACACAGAGTATTTGCTTTCGCTTGTTTCCAGATTCGAAGAAGGAGCAGTTTCTATTAATAGCATCGTAAAGTCAGATCCGCGATTGCCCTTCGGTGGCGTAAAGCGCAGCGGCCTTGGCCGCGAACTCGGTAAGGCAGGTCTAATGGAGTTTGTGAACGTAAAAACGATTGTGGTTGCATAGTTGCGGATTATTCGTTGTATTTTTTTTATTTAGTTACCTTTACCCATATGATCATTATTCGATGAGGCTATTTATTCAGAATATGGTGAGTATGCGCTGCAAATTGGTAGTGATATCGATTCTGAATACTTATGGGTTATCTTACAAGTCGGTAGAATTAGGAGAGGTGGAACTATTAGATCCTATCAATGATCAAACGCGGAATCTTCTTAAGTCTTCTTTGCGCAAATACGGGTTAGAGTTATTAAGCAGTGAAAAAAGTATTTTAATTGAAAGAGTAATCAATATAATCGTTGACATGGTGCATCACTCTAGTGAAGTACCAAAGGTAAATATTTCCACTTTTATTTCAGAAAAGGCTCACGCAGACTATCACCGTTTATCCGACTTGTTTTCAAGGACGAAGGGTGTTACTGTTGAACACTTCGTTATTTTACACAAAGTGGAGAGGATAAAGGAATTGATCATGTATGACGAATTGAATCTCTCCGAAATTGCCGATAAGATGCATTATAGCAGCCTTGCTCATATGTCTAGACAGTTTAAGCAGATTACAGGCCTTACACCGTCATTTTTTAAGCACATGTCTAAGAGAACTCGATCAAATATCGAGGATCTTTAAAATTATTCTATTCTGAAAAATAAAAACATACAAAGAATAATTATTTGTATGTAATGTCTTCTTCATAATGCCCCATCATCTTTGCCTCGTAGATACAATGACGTATCTGCAATAGATAAATAAAAGATGAAAACACCAGTTAAATTATTCATAGCCTCCATGTTGTTGGTAGGAGTGTCGTTTTATGGATGCAAAACTTCTGCTGAAAAAGTTAAAAAGGCTGAAGAAAATGTATCGGATGCCAACGACGAGTTAGACAAAGAAAATGCTGCTCTGAAGAAGGAAATGGAAGACTATAAAAAGGAACAACAGGCTTTGATTGAAGCTAATGAGAAGAGCATCACTGAGTTCAACATGCGCATTGCCAACGAAAAATCTGAAGCCAAAGCAGATTATGAGAAGAAGATCGCCGAGCTCAATCAAAAGAACTCCGATTTAAAAAAGAAAATGAACGATTTCAACACCAGTAACAGAATTAGTTGGGAACAATTCAAAGATGAGTTTGGTCGTGACATGAGCGATTTGGGAACTGCACTCAGAGATTTCACTATTAAAGGTGATAAGAAAGAAAATGAAAAATAAATCGCTATCACTATTCCTCAGAGGAATTCAAATATTCATCAATAAAAATAATCATGAAAAGAAATATACGTTATATGCTATTCTCTTGCCTACTCGTCGCTCAGACGGCAGTAGCTCAAGATGAGGACAGAAGAAACAATCTCGAATTCGGAATAAAAGCTGGAGTGAATATCTCCAATGTTTGGGACGAACGAGGTCAAGAATTTACAGCAGATTCCAAAACAGGAATCGTTGGGGGCGCTTTTGTAGGCATTCCAATTGGAATGTGGTTGGGAGTGCAACCAGAGATTTTGATTTCTCAAAAAGGTTTCAAGGCATCGGGCTCGCTGTTGGGTTCTCCTTATTCCTTTTCTCGTACCGCTACATTTATTGATGTGCCTTTGCTGTTGCAGCTCAAGCCAGCAAAATTCGTTACTGTAGTAGCTGGTCCACAATTTTCTTATTTGATTGAGCAAAAGGATGAATACACATTCGGTACGAACAGTGTTGAGCAAAAAGAAGAATTTGAAACGGATAATATTCGCAAGAACATTCTCGGTTTCACCGCCGGATTGGACTTCTATTATCAAAACTTTTTGATATCGGGTAGAGTAGGAGTTGATTTTCAAACCAACAATGGTGACGGATCATCTCTAACGCCTCGCTATAAGAATCAATGGCTGCAGTTTACCGCGGGGTTCAAGTTATAGTAAAAAGTACAATAAGGTACAAGAAAGGGCTCACTTACGTGGGCCTTTTTTAGTTTACAATCGATAGAATAATAGCTATAAAAAAAGACTGCCCTTTTGAGGCAGTCCTTAAACCTGTAGGCTTCGCGAATGTGTAACTAACCGTATATTATTTCTACATTCTGTTCGAAGTATGAGAGCGGATTATACTTTCTCCGTCTGATTCTTTTTCAAGATGTTGATTACCTCTTCGCGTTTTTTATTCAAACGGGTTTCTACGCGGCTAAGAAGTTCATTTTCTTTACCGGGCTCAAACTTTAGATCTGAATCTGTAAGTTGTGAGTACTTTTGTTTGAGAGCTTTTGATTGCGTCTCCCAGTTGCCTGTGATCTTGAAGATCTCATTGCTGTGTTTCGTTTCCATGATGTGAATGAATTAATGGTAATAGAATTATTACTCATCAAATATCCTCGCCCCCCCTCAATAGCTCATTACAACATGCTGTGATTTTTTTATACAAAAAGAAAGTCCTCGCTGGAAAGCGAATTTGCAATTCGCAATTCACAATTCTGAATTCAGAATTCGGAATTCAGAATCCCTTCTTCCCATGTTCCCAATCCTCCCTTGTTCCCTTGTTCCCCTGTTCCCTCGCCCCTCTCATTCGCCCATCGCCCTTCGCCCCTCTCATTCGCCCATCGCCCTTAAGCATTGTACCCCAACTTCTGCTCGAGTGCTTTTGGTAATTGTGGAAGTCGTGAACGCTCTACGAGGAAACTTGTGAGTTCGGCGAATTCTTGGAAGATATAATGTTTTAATGCTGCTTCGCGAAGGTAGCCTTTACCGCTGCTTCCGCCTGTACCAACGCGCGTTCCAATCATTCTATGAACCATGTTCATGTGTCTCCAGCGCCATGTAGCGAGGAGTTCGTCTATCTCCAAAAGGTGATTGATCAAACGATATGGATTTTGAAGAATAGGATAATCGCGGTAGAGCATGATGAAGAGCGCGCTGCGACGGGCTTTGTCGCTGAGATTGCGGCCTTCGTTGGTGAGATCACTTAGGAAAAGTTCTTCGAATGCGCGAACATTCTGTTTTTCGCCTTCTCCAAGACTTTCTCCATAGACTTCCTTGTAGGTGTTCCAAAAGTCCTTGCCATTTTCCCAACCTGTCCAAAATTCAACATGGTTGAAATAGGGCATGCGCTCCAACCAATTGTTGACCAATGAAAGCAATGGTGTTTTTTTAGCCAAATCATAGATGGCTTGTGAATCTTCGGGCTTTAGTTGAGATGTAAAATATTCGCGGCCGTGACGGTCTTCGACTTTTAATCCGAGCACGGTTTCCAATACTTTGAATTGCATGCTTTGAAAACCTGATGCTGGACGCAACATATCACGGAAGTCCAAGAAGTCGAGTGGAGTCATCGTTTCGAGTACATCCACTTGATGAACCAATAAACGTAAGATTTCTACTGTTCGGTTGAGACGGCGCACAGCAACAGTCAATTCAGGAGAATTGTCGTTGATGTTTTCTTTTGACATGATTTCATGCACGCTGCCTACCTCAAAGAGAATTTGTTTGAACCACAATTCGTATGCCTGGTGAATCACAATGAAGAGCATCTCATCGTGGGCGTGCTTATTGAGTCTGTCGCTCTCAAGGGTTTGAGCGCTAAGGATTTTGTCTAATTGCAGGTAGGAAGAATAATACATACGTCTGGTCTTTGTGGTCGCGAATATAGGTGCTGTGGTTTGCTATCGTGAATGATTGAGGTCAGCATTTTAAACAATGCTGATAATTTTAGCAAAAATGAACAAAAAAGACTTGAATTGTTTGTACTTCCGTTTCATCTTTGAACCGATATGCAAGAAGAAGTAATTGAAGTGATTGGTGCCAGAGAGCACAATCTCAAAAATATAGACGTGACCATCCCTCGCAATCAATTGGTGGTGATCACAGGCCTTAGTGGAAGTGGAAAGTCGTCGCTCGCTTTTGATACGATTTATGCTGAAGGGCAGCGCCGTTATATTGAGACCTTCAACGCCTATGCGCGCCAATTCCTCGGTGAAATGGAACGTCCGGATGTCGATAAGATCAATGGTTTATCTCCGGTAATTTCGATTGAACAAAAAACTGTGAGCCGCAACCCACGTTCCACCGTGGGAACAATCACTGAGATCTATGACTTCTTACGTCTTCTTTATGCTCGTGCTTCTGATGCTTTTAGTTATGTCACCAATGAAAAAATGGTGCGTTATACCGACGAACAGATTGGTCAGCTCATTCTCAAAGAATATGATGGTGAAAAAATTGTGATCCTCGCGCCTTTAGTGAAAGGTAGAAAGGGACATTACCGCGAGTTATTCGAGCAATTGATGAAGCAAGGCTATGTGCGTGCACGCGTAGATGGCGAAATCGTGGAGTTGGAAAAGGGATACAAACTGGACCGCTATAAAATCCACGATATTGAATTGGTGGTGGATCGTTTGCAAGTTGATAAAAAAGATAAGCTGCGCATCGCACAGACCATTCAAACGGCCATGAGGCAAGGGAAGGGGAGTTTGATGATACAAAAGCATGGCAAAAAAGACGTGCGTCACTTCTCTCGTTTTTTGATGTGTCCGACCAGTGGCATTTCTTATCCTGAGCCTGAACCAAATCTATTTTCATTCAACTCTCCTTATGGCGCCTGTCCGCATTGCAACGGATTGGGTGAAGTGGCAGAGGTGGATATGAAAAAGATTATTCCAGATCCGAAAAAGAGTATTAAAAAAGGTGGTATCGCACCTTTGGGAGAAGCCAAGTCCAATTGGGCAATGTCGCAAGTGGAGGCGGTGCTCAAGCATTTTGGTCACGATCTCAACACACCTTTGGAAGACATGGAAGACGAGGTGATCAATACCTTGCTCTATGGTTCTGAGGAAATTTTCAATATCGAGTCGAGCGCTGGTTATTCTTACCCCGCCAAGTATGAGGGCATTATCAATACCATCGAGAAACAAATTGAGGATGACTCGAATCCTGGCTTGCGCCGATGGGCTGAGAGTTTTATGAATAAAATGCCTTGCCCTGAATGTTCGGGCAGTCGCTTGAAGAAGGAGGCATTGTATTTTAGAATAAATAAAAAAAATATCCATGAGCTCGCTGCCATGGACCTGCGCGATCTAGCGAAATGGTTTGATACGGCGGATAAGCACCTCAGCGAGCGTCAAATGGCGATTGCCACGGAGCCATTAAAAGAAATAAAAAGTCGCTTGGGCTTCTTGATTGATGTGGGACTTGATTATCTCACCTTGCATCGCAGCGCGCGAACGCTGAGTGGAGGAGAGGCGCAGCGTATAAGACTTGCCACTCAGATTGGTTCACAGCTCGTTGGTGTATTATACATTTTAGATGAGCCATCTATCGGCCTTCACCAACGCGACAATCATCGCCTTATTAATTCTTTGAAAGCATTGAGAGATGGCGGAAATAGTGTGCTTGTTGTAGAACACGATCGTGATATGATGTTGGAAAGCGATCATTTGATTGATATTGGACCGGGTGCTGGAGTTCACGGAGGTCGCGTTGTAGCGCAGGGAAGCCCGAAAGAACACATGGCGCAGAATAGCGTCACCTCTAAATATCTTAAAGGCGATTTGCAAATAGCGGTGCCCAAACAAAGAAGAAAGGGCAACGGAAAAAATATTGTTCTAGAAGGAGCGAACGGTCACAATTTGAAGAATGTAACGCTTACTATTCCTTTGGGGAAGTTTATATGTGTTACTGGAGTGAGCGGCAGCGGTAAATCATCATTGATTTCGCACACCTTGTATCCGATACTCAACACGCATTTTTACAATGCTGTCAAGAGACCATTAACCTATAAAAAAATTAAAGGGCTCGAGCATTTGGATAAAGTAATCGAAATTGATCAAAGTCCTATCGGTCGCACCCCGCGCAGCAATCCGAGCACTTATACTGGAATTTTTACAGATATCAGAGCCTTATTTGCTAATTCACCAGAAGCGAAAATCAGAGGCTATCAACCTGGTAGATTTAGTTTTAATGTAGCAGGCGGACGTTGTGAAACCTGCAAAGGAGCGGGCTTGCGCACGATTGAAATGAATTTCTTACCCGATGTGTTTGTGCAATGTGAAAGTTGTGGTGGCAAGCGCTACAACCGTGAAACGCTTGAAATCCGTTACAAAGGAAAGAGCATAGCGGATATTTTGGATATGACCGTAGAGCAGGCAGTTGAGTTTTTTGATGCACTACCGAAAATCAAAAATGTAGTTCAAACATTGAAAGATGTGGGCTTAGGCTACATCACCTTGGGACAGCACAGCACGACGCTCAGTGGTGGTGAAGCTCAACGCGTGAAGTTGAGCACGGAGTTGGCGAAGCGTGATACAGGAAATACCATTTATATCTTGGATGAACCGACAACAGGATTACATTTTCAAGACGTCCAAATGTTGATTGATGTATTGAATCGCTTGGTAGATCGCGGCAACACCGTATTGGTCATCGAACATAACATGGACATGATCAAAGTGGCCGATCACATCATCGACGTAGGTCCTGAAGGTGGAGAAGGTGGCGGGCAAATTATCGCCGAGGGAACACCCGAACAAGTAGTAAAAGTCAAAGCCTCACACACTGGGAAGTTTTTGAAAATGGAGTTGTAATAAGGAAGGAGGATGTGTAGGAAGTAGGAGTAGGAGTAGGAGTGGGGGAAGGTGGTTTTAATTTATATTTGTAATATAACCATCACCAGAACCTCATTCTTATTTACCCAAACGTGAAAACCATTTTTATTGGCCTTCAAGCGACATTTGTCTTAATATTCTTGTCGCTCAATACTTTTAGTCAGCTTAGTTTTAAGTCTCAAAATAATTTTGAATATTCATTTGAGTATTCACAACTCAATCCTCCACAGGCGGAGTTTACAGCATCTCGCACTGTTCTGCCTGCTTTGTCTAGTGTTACATTTACCAGCACATCTATTGGCGAAGTGACCAGCTATGAGTGGTCTTTTTCCGGTGGAAATCCTTCTACGAGTACGGTTGCATCACCTGGTGTCTTCTACTCTACACCAGGGACGTATAGCGTGACGTTAACGGTTACCAATTCTTTTGGACAAGACACGGAAACCAAACTGGACTTCATTGTGGTTAATCCAACGTTTTCCATGTGTTCTAATACGAGTTCAAATTCCGATAATGGAACGCTCTATGATTCGGGCGGACCTAGCTCTAATTATACAAACAACCAAAACTGTAATTTTTTAATTAGTCCTGCTTGCGCTGATAGCATCGTACTAAACATAGTAAGTTTCGCTACAGAGCAGGGTTATGACTTTCTCACCATTTATGACGGCCCGAACAGCACTTTTCCTATACTCTTTAGCCAATCAGGAACGATTTCGTCAACAATAGTTAGGGGGTCCAATAGCTCCATGTTCATGATATGGAATTCAGATATTTCTCAGGCAGGACAGGGGTTTCAAATTAATTGGTCAACAATTGCTGTCGGTAGTGAGCCTATTGAACCTATTTTGTTTTCAAATACAAGCACAGCAATTTACAATACTCCTGTATCCTTTTCTAATAATACGACTGCACCTTATTTAAGTACGGCTTGGGATTTTGGAGATGGAAGCACAGCAACAGGAAACAACACTATTCACACTTTCCTTTCCAATGGTGTTTTTGAGGTGCAAATGGAAGTGTTTGTTTGTGGAACCTCATTTATAGGGTCACAGATAATAACAGTTTCTGGAGCACCTGAAATAGATGTAATAAGTGAACCGATAGAGTTGACTTTGCAATGCGGAACGGATACGACTATTACACTAGATGTTTCAAATATTGGTGAGTCAAATTTGAATTGGAGGTTGACCGAAGCGGACTCCTTAAATAGTCATCTTACAATTTTGGCTCTTACATCAGGCACCGATATAGGGATGGAGTTTGCTAACACGCTTGCTGCAATTTCTTCCGAGTTGACAAACTATTCCGTTATTACTACTTCAAGCACAAATGCTAATACGATAGCTGCATTAATGGAAAATGTTGATGTGATATTGTTTCCAGAAAATGAATCTATAAGTTTAACTTTATATAATAATGTCGCTACGTTGATTCAGAGTTTTGTGTCGAATGGAGGAGTAGTTATACAATGTCATCCATCATTCAGTCAAGTAACAGTGTTGGATTTATTTGATATTTTCAATTTTACCACCGAAACACCTGAAGTCAACACTAGTTTTCTCTTGAGCAATCCAGCTGATCCCATTTCTAATGGATTGACGCTGCCGATCATCGGACCGAATTCCACAAGATCGTATAGAATCACGAATCCAAACTATGTCTCTTTACTTTATCCGACGAGCTTAAATGGAACTCTGAGGACAATGGCTGGATATAGACAAATAGGGCAAGGAAGGGCTTATTTATTGGGAACGGATTTTACCACCACAAATTCTAATATCACAAGACTCTTCGCCAATATGTTGAACTCTGCAAGGTCCGCAGAATCATTAGATTGGATAACTTCAGAAACTGCTTCAGGCCAGATCGGAGCACAATCCACTCAACAAATTCAACTGTCCATTTCGACTCTTGATTTATTATCTGGAGAGTATCAAGGATATTTAATTCTTGATTCAAACGATGATGACGAATACCAAATTGAAATTCCCATTGATCTGAATGTTGTTGGCCAAGGTGAGTTTCGAACATTGAATGAATGTTTGGATATGGGTGAAGTACCTGTTAATTCATTTGAAACAAGGGGTATTTGGCTTTACAATGATGGCTGTGAGGAAATCAATATCTCTTCGATAATCTTTGAGAATGAGAATTTTGAAGCATACCCTAATGGTAATATTATTTTGCCTCAGGATAGTCTTTATGTCACAATTGGAGGCTTTATTGGTTCGCAAGGCGAGTTTGATACATTTGCCGAAGTGCATAGTAATGTGAGCACATTTTCCTTTTGTATTGAAGGAAATGGAGTTTTAACAGGTGGGTTTGTATTGAATGCAGATAGTCTAAATCTTCAATTGAACACATGTGGTGACACACAGTCTATTCAAGTCTTAGCCACGAATTACCTTGCAGAGCCGGTAAACGTTAGTATATCAGAATTGCCATCTCCAATTGAAGTAATTGAAATAGGAGTCTTGCTTAATGGCGTTGATGTCTTTAATGGTTGGTGGAATATTCTCGACTTTTTAGAGAATTTGCCCGAAAGTAATTACAATTTAACTGTTACTTCTGCATCAACAGAAAGTGCTATATCTGAATTTGTTCAAGGAAAAGATATTATAATAATACCAGAAATAGAAACCAGTCCACTTTCATACAATTTCATTTTGAATCCTATTCTAGAGGATTTCACGTTTGCAGGTGGCCGCGTGATTTTATTTAGTCAAAGTCAAGGAAATTTAGCTTCTCAAAATAGCTTGGGACTATTTTCTGTAACTGGTGATGAGTTCGTGTTTGGAGATATACAAGTGAATACTGAAAGTGACTTTAGTATTGGTCTTCCAGAGGAATTTGCTTCCAGCCCTTTTACTGTGGCCATTGAGGCTACCAACCCCGGCATACAACCCATTGCAACGTTTGGTTCTAGTTATGTGGCTTGTTATCGCGATAATGGACTTGGGCGTATTTTCTATTTCGGATTTACCTATTTAAACTTTTCGGAGTTTTCTGATATTCTTCTGAGAAATATTATAAACGATGCTCCAATAGACTATCAAGGAAATATTACTTTCAATAGCGATTTAGCATTGAATGAAGGTGAATCGACAGCGATTGAATTCACTATAAGCTCCGACAACTTATCAAATGGAAGATACATTATACCTTTTGGGTTTCAAGTAAATGATGAGTTAAGTTTTGTCGATACCGTATTCGTCGTAGTTGATGTGCAAGGCGCCCCATGCGCTGACTTTGAATATATTCAGTCTTGTCAAAATACTTTGAATTTTTTAAACACAAGTATAAACGACGTGACAAGCGTTGTTTGGGATTTTGGTGATGGAGTTCAAGATACGGAATTGAATTCCAGTCATAGCTATTCCCAAAGTGGTATTTACGAAGTCTCGCTAACTGCTTGTAATGATTTTGGATGTGACACAAAGATTGAAACAATCGATGTGATCACGATTAGTCAGCCAATACCTCCAAGCTGTATAACCAATAACGTAAATTCACTTTATGAATATGGTATTTGGAAAGTTAATTTTGGAAGTATCTCAAACACTTCTCAAGGAGGAGTCGATGATTATCAAGATTACTCATGTGATTATCTAACTGATGTAGTAGCAGGTGATAATCTTCCATTTGTGATTGAAACGTTTAATAATGAAAGATTGAAGTTTTGGATTGATTTTGACAATAATGGGGAGTTTAATGATGATACAGAGCTGATCTACCAAAATTCTTCCTTAGAAAATATTCATAGTGGTGTAGCTTTCATCCCATTCGATGCTGTGTTGAACACACCGCTTAGAGCTCGTATAACGTCGGATGCTTTTTTAATTCCTGGAGCGTGTTCTAATCCAGCCAATGGACAAACGGAGGATTATGCCGTTAGAATATTGCCGGTTTCAGGGCCTCCCGTTGCGGATTTTTTCGCAATTCCTCAAACAGGCTTTATAGGGCAAACAATGAATTTTATAAATACTACCACTGGAGGTGCCACAACTTATCAATGGATTTTTGAATCGGCAAATTCTCTAGAAAGCAATGACATCAATCCTACAAATATTTATAATCAAATTGGGGTATATGACGTGACTTTGATCGCTTCCAATGAGTTTGGCTCCGATACTATTACAAAACCTGACTATATCACAATCACCAATACAGTGAACTTATGTTCAGGTATAACAACTACGACAATGCCTTCTGGAGTACTTTATGATTCGGGAGGGGAATTTGGTGAGTATGAGAATAACGAATCATGTACTTTTTTGATTCAACCAGAATGTGCTGGTTCTATTTTTTTAAATATAGATTTCTTTAGCACCGATGGATGTTGTGATCAATTCCAGATCTATAATGGATCTTCTCAGAATTCACCATTGATTGCTTCTATTAATGAAGTTGCCCCTTCGACTACAATCGAAGCTACTAGTGGTTCTGTATTTATTGTCTGGACCACAAGCTTTTCTGAGGAGGGTGCTGGATTCGAAGTTTCATGGACATCTACTTTATTGTCGCAGGGTGATGTAGTATCTGATTTTACCATTTCAAACTCAACCCCAGCGCTTTATGAAGACGTGAATTTTTCAAATATGTCGAATGCAAATGCTGATGAGTTCTTGTGGGATTTTGGGGATGGATCAATTTCAACGGAGCTCAATCCATCGCATTTTTATTTAATGCCAGGAATGTATAGCGTGAGTTTAATTGCAAGTAACTGTGAAGATTCTGATACTGTTACTTATCGAGTTTTTGTGCAGGAAGCGCCCGAATTTGAAGTCAATGGTGCTGAAGTAAACTACATTACTGGATGCTTCAATCAAGAAGATGCTTCCATAATCTTATCAAATAATGGAGATGGAGAATTGAATTGGTCACTTGAGCCTATTATGGATGGTCCAGTAAGAGTTTTGATGCTTACTCATGGTACTAATCCTAACATAGGCAACGAGAATTTGCTTACTGCACTTTATTCTATACCAACGAACCTTTTGGTGGACCAATCAAGTCTTTCAAATGCTACACTGATTGAGCAAATTATTTATGATTATGATGTGGTTTTACTTCCTGAACTTACACAGAATGTAAACTTTTATTCCATCATCAGCTCTCTATTACTTGACTTTGCCGAGCAGGGAGGCACTGTGATTAAGTGTGCCCCGCGATCAACGGCGGATATCACTAATACAGGTCTTTTCACTGGACAACATTTAGGGTCCACGAGTTCAGGTCAGTTATTTGCTAATACATCGAATGAATTGACTGCATTTTTTCCGTCATTCTTTAGTGCTGTCACCACTACCTATTATGCCAATATCACAAATACCGATTTCGTATCACTTATTACCTTCAACGGTAATGATGTCTATGGATATAGGCAGATTGGTGCTGGACGTGCTTACCTAATAGGCTATGATTTTTTTGTTCAAAATTCAAATGCATCCAGTGCGCTGGTTCGTTCTGTTGAAGTAAATAATGGCTTCGTAGCAACGACTCTACCTGAATGGCTTACAATAGAGCAATCAAGTGGCACCATCGAACCTGGAGAATCTGAAGAGTTTGTATTTAGCCTTAATATCACAGGATTGCCGTCTGGAGTCTATAATACTGCTGTCCCTATTTACACCAATGATCCATTGAATGGTGAAGAGTTTGTTTTTATCAACTTATACTTAGATGTCAGCCCTTGTCCGTCATTCGCTGTAACGAGCAGTTGCAATGGGGCTACCACTTTGCAAAACACTTCAATCAACTATAATTCTGTTATTTGGACAATAGAAGGACAGGGAGTTTACGAAGGAGAATTCGTAGAATTGGATTTACCTGGAGAAGGCATTTATGAAGTTGTGATGGAAGTCTGCAATTCCATACTTTGTGTGACAGACACTCAGTATGTAACCATTTCTCAAAGTTCTATCATTGAGGATTTTTCGTGTATTCCTTCTGCTCCGGGCAGTTGTTGTAATAGTGTGCTTAATAGCTTATATTCTATCAGTGGAATTCATGAAAATACTTTTTTAATAAATAATCAAAGTCACTACTCAAACTTTTCTTGTTCTGATCTGATTTATTTGCAAGAGAACGCTTTTTCAACGTTTGAGCTGGAGTTTGGTGTAAACTCATCATATATAATTTATATCGATTATAATAATGATTTAGCTTTTTCAGATAACGAATTGCTCACGTCTGGTTTTAGTAATTTCCTCAATTATGAATTTATTCTGCCTGCTGATGCAATTAGTGGAGAGCTTCTAAGAATGAGAATTATTCTCGATGATAATGCTTCTCAATTAAATCCTTGTACTATTCCCAACGGCGGCTCAGCTTATGATTTTGTAGTATTCATTATCGGCGAAGATCTGTTGCCTATAGCATTGTTTAATGTCGTTGAGGGTGGATGTTCCCAACAAAGAGGATTCGTTAATAATTCAGTAAATGCGTCGTCCTACACTTGGAACTTTGGCGACGGAAATACTTCATCCGATGCCAATCCGGTGCATGAATACGCGGCATCTGGAGTGTATGAGGTGACGTTGACGGCTATCAATGAATTGGGACAAGCGCAAACGACACAAACATTGGAAGTTGAGGTAATTGAGGATAATATCTCTACGGTCGGACCATTGTTTGTGAGCACACCGATACAATTCGCGTTATCAGGAACGTATGATTCTTATTTTTGGGAAACCAGCGATGGCCAAGCGTCAACCGCTGCGTCGCCCATATTTAGTTTTGATGCCGTTGACATCTTTAGTATTACCGCAACTGTATCAATCGGCGATTGCGAGTTAACATTCTTGTATGAATTCGACTTACTACCACTTAATGTAGAAGATTCTGGTAATTCCATAGCTAGCGTTTTGTACCCCAATCCAACCAACAACACAGCTTATTTAGAGTTATCGGATTTTACTGGCGAAACTCCAGTAGTTGAATTATTAGATGTCACCGGCCGCCTCATTGGGCCATGTCGAAAAATTTCAGAAGGGGAGGGGATGTTGAAATATATTATTGAACCTTCAGTAAATGGGGTCTATCTGATAAGAATTAAATCGGGTGAAGCCAGCAGAACTTTAAAATTGGTGGTGAGCAAATAATGCTCATCACCAGATATTAAACTCCTGATCCTTCATATCATCAACTATGTTTTTGATTACGGAATTGGCATCTTTCTTTGAAGATTGCATTTGTGACATCATGAACTTATAATTATCTAAATGCTTCTGTTGCTCCTTGGCAATGAGTTTTGAGCTGTAGTATACAATATTGCTGAATGAAGAAAAATAGCGCAGGAGGTTATAACGCGGATCATTTAGTATCATGGCGAATTTATATTCCTCTTCACGCACTTGCTCTTTGAGCATCTCGTTTATATAAGTTAATCGCTCCTCCGATTGTTTCTCCGCAAGTGTTTTATCACTCTGAATCCATTCCAATTCAATCTTCAACAAGGTTTGAATATCCTTGTTTTTGTAAGCCACAGTGAGCTGTTTCATCCACTCCGTCTTTTTCAATCTTAGCTCTTCATCAGGCTCGCTGTCGGGGTGAAGGAGCTTCACGAGGCTTTTATACATACCAGAAAAACTTTTGTCCTTTTCCTCGTCAAATTGCGCCTTGGCCGCTTCCTTTTCTAGTTGCTTTTTAGTTTTCTTTTTCTCTTTTCTTTCACCTCCATTATCAAAAGGTTGAGATTGATAATAGTTTTGGAAATCTTCTTCTTCGCCACCGAAATCCTCTTCCATTTCTCCAAAAATATCATCTAAAATGTCATTGAGCTCAGCATCTTCTTTGTCGTTGTATCCTGTTGCCTCTTCCAGTTTTTTCAGCTTTTCTTCGCTAATCTGATAGGGACAGTGCATAAGATTACCTTTGATTATATCCACATACTGCAGAATATAGTTTTCTTTTTCTCGACTCAATTTATTAGAGTTGAAATAATCAATCACTGATAGTAGAAAATCTGCTTGCAATTCACAGAGTTCGCCATAGACGGGCATTACATCTCTATGGGTTTCCAGTAGATTTTGCTCCAAACGCAACTTGATTTTCTCTTGATCGGTCTTTAATTGTTCCAGTTTTTTGAGAAGCGTATTGAATTTTTTCGCTGATTTCGAAAGTGTAGCTTCTTTATTCGAGGGTACAATGATCAAGTCGTTGGTATCTTTTTGCTTTTTCATGGATGCTAAGATAAACGAGTCTATACTTAACTATTTCCGCTATCGATTTGATAAGGCAAAAAAAATCCCAACCTTTCGATTGGGATTTTTTAATTCTATAAAATCAGAAAGAATTACTCAGCAGTTTCGCTGTTGTTACCTTCCATTTTGTCTTTCAAATTCGCCAATACATCAAGGTCTCCAAGTGTTGACTTTTCAACTTGAGCATTGACAGCCTTCACAGCAGAAGAAGATTCAGCGCCACCTTCCTTCTTAGGACGAGCCGCTTTCTTAGGTGCTTCTGCACCAGCTTCTTCTTCTTTCCAAGTACCAGTGTGAGATACAGAAATCTTGCGCTGATTCTTGTTGAATTCCAACACGATGAAGTCGAGGGTTTCTTCTACTTTAGCAGTAGAACCGTCAGCCTTCTTCAAGTTCTTATTCATACAGAAACCTTCAAGACCGTATGGAAGAGTTACGATAGCGTGGCTACCTTCTTTCTTCACAATAGTACCTTGGTGCTTAGAACCTTCAACGAATACTGTTTCGAATACATCCCATGGATTTTCTTCAAGCTGCTTGTGACCGAGGCTGATGCGACGGTTGTCTTTATCAAGCTCCAATACTACTACATCGATTTCATCACCGATTTGGCAGAATTCAGATGGGTGCTTGATTTTCTTGCTCCAAGAAAGGTCAGAAATGTGGATCAATCCGTCGATGCCATCAGCAAGTTCGCAGAACACACCAAAGTTGGTGAATGCACGAACTTTAGCCTTGTGCTTGCTTTCTACTGGGAAACGAGCTTCAATACCTTCCCATGGATCTTGCATTAATTGCTTCATACCCAATGAAAGCTTGCGCTCATCTTTATCTACATTCAATACCACACATTCTACTTCTTCGCCAACTTTCAAGAAGTCTTGAGCAGAACGGAGGTGTGAACTCCATGACATTTCAGAAACGTGGATCAAACCTTCTACACCTGGAGCGATTTCTACAAATGCACCATAGTCAGCAAGAACAACCACTTTTCCTTTTACTTTTTGACCTACTTCAAGGTTTTCCTGAAGAGCATCCCATGGGTGAGCAGAAAGCTGCTTCAAGCCGAGAGCGATACGCTTCTTCTCATCATCAAAGTCGAGGATAACAACGTTGATTTTAGAATCAAGCTGCACCACTTCTTCTGGATGATTGATACGGCCCCATGAAAGGTCTGTGATGTGGATAAGACCATCCACACCGCCGAGGTCAACGAATACACCGTAGCTAGTGATGTTTTTAACAACACCTTCCAATACCTGACCTTTTTCAAGACCAGACATGATTTGCTTCTTCTGTTCTTCGAGCTCAGCTTCGATGAGAGCTTTGTGAGATACAACAACGTTCTTAAACTCGTTGTTGATCTTAACCACTTTCAACTCCATCACCTTACCAACGTATACATCATAGTCGCGGATTGGCTTCACGTCGATCTGAGAACCTGGCAAGAATGCCTCGATTCCGAATACATCAACGATAAGACCACCCTTCGTGCGACACTTAACGTCACCTTTGATGATTTCACCAGACTCAAGAGCTCTGTTCACATTACCCCAAGCGCTAAATACGCGTGCTGTCTTGTGAGAAACTTTAAGCTGTCCGTTTTTGTCTTCCTGTTGTTCAACATATACAGGAACAACATCACCAGGCTTGAGGTCTGGATTGTAGCGGAATTCAGTTACTGGGATAACACCCTCTGATTTGTAACCGATGTTTACTACTACTTCTTTTTTGTTCACGAGAACAACTGTACCATCTACTACTTCTTTTTCAGCGATAGTAGAAAGTGTGTTTTCGTAGATACTATCAAAACGAGAGCGCTCGTCTGTAGTATATCCGCCTGCTGCTTCGTAAGCATCCCAATTAAATTCACCTGTGCTTGTGAGGTAAGCCGCGTCATCCGCTGTGCTGTACAAATCAAGAGGTTCTTCGATTGCGATCTCTTCTTTTTCTACTGCTGGTGCAATAGTCTCCTCAGCGAGGTTTTCAATTGGATCGATGTTTTCTGCGTCAGCAGCTTTAACTTTTTTAGATTCTGCCATGAGGGCATTTTAATTTGTATTTCGTTTCTCTATGATAGAGGTGGCGCAAACGAAAGGGGTTTTACTTTGTAATTAATTCACTGTCAGCGCACTACAACAGTGTTCCCAAAAAGGGCTGCAAATATACAACTTTTTCACAAATCCCACAAATTCAGTGAGTTTCGTGATTTTCCAAGCTTATCTTCGCGCCCTCTATGGCGATCGCTACTCGTTTCGATAATGTACAAGCTCTCAGAGGCATTGCTGCTTTGATGGTGTGTGTGTTTCACCTGGCAGGCCATACCGATGGAACGCATGCATTGATTCCAGAGGGCGATCCCGTCCTTCGATTTTCCTCATACGGCCCAACAGGCGTTTTTGTTTTTTTCGTCATCTCGGGATTTATCATTCCATATTCGATGCATAAGTCGAGTTATCAAATAGAAGACTTTTTTAATTTCTTCAAGAAAAGATTGTGGCGATTGCATCCGCCTTATCTCTTGACATTGCTCCTTACGATAGCATTGATAATTTTCAATAATTTCTTGGGAAAGTCGAATGAAGATCTTAGCGCTATTAGAATTTTATCGCACCTCTTTTACACGACCAAGATTTTCAATCTTGAATGGTTCAACCCTATATTCTGGACGTTGGCAATCGAGATTCAATATTATTTGCTGCTGGCGCTGACCTTTTCCTGGTTTAATGGAGAGAAAATTTGGCAAAGGGCGTCCTTCGTAATCCTCTTGTTGGCATCCACTTATTTCTTGAAAGACGATCGCTTTATCACGTTTTACATTGGTCCTTTTGTGCTAGGTTTTTCCATTTTTTATTTTTTAATTAAGAAAATACACTTCTTAGAAGCCTTTCTCTACGCCACTTTGGCGAGTGTGAACATCTTATACTTCGTTGGTCCTCACTGGCTGATAGCGGCTACATTTGCTGTGTTTTTTATTTTGTATATAATAAAAACACCTTCGGTTTTAAATGGACTAGGTGAAATTTCATATTCCCTTTATTTGACACATCCATTATTCGGCGGACTCTTTATTTACTTGTTGCTCCCATACAACTCGAATATTTGGACAGGATATGCGATTCTAACAGGCGCCATTATTTTTTCAATCATTACTTCATACCTGTTTTATCGACTCATCGAGCGACGATCTATTGCTTGGAGCAAAGGAATTTGAATTTTTTTTAGGTTAGTTCTTGTAAAATGTTATATTTGAAGCATATAACAAATAAAACCGACTATCTATGAAAAAAATCTACTCATGTGTACTAGGGTTTGCTTTTGCTTTAAGCAGCTACGGTCAAATCACATTAGTCACAAACGATAATATCCAACAAGCCTTACAAAGTAATTTTCTTGGTAATGGGATATTTACCAATAATATAACCTTCAATGGTCAGCCGAACCCAGTTTCATCCGTGCATTTCTCTGCATTTCAAGACGCGAATCCGGCACTAGGTGTAACCTCGGGAATCGTTCTAAGCACAGGACATGTGAACGAGCTTATAAGTGAATTTGGAAATGGCGAGGGCTATTTGGAACAGGATCCCGATATCATTGCGCTCTTAGAACAACCATTAAACATCGGAGAGTTAGCAACATTAGAGTTTGACTTCATTGCCACAGGCGACTCTATGGCATTTCAATATGTGTTTGCATCTGTGGAATACCCAGAATTTGTTAATACTTCGTTCAATGATCATTTTGGATTTTTTATTAGCGGGCCTGGTATAAATGGAACGTTCTCAAATGGCGCAGTAAATTTGGCTTATCTTCCAAATTCTGAGACGGCAGTAGGGATTAACACTGTAAATGAACAAACCAATTCGGAATATTATAATGTGAGCAGCAATGAAATGGGAATAACTATGTTAGACGGTTTTACCGATGTATTGCACGCATGTATTGGTCAATTGGTGGTAGGCGAAACTTATCACATCAAGCTTGCGATTGCGGATCTTTCAGACTCAGCACTCTCCTCTCATGTTTTTCTGAGTGGAGAGAGCTTTGAGCAATACTGTTCCGCAAACACTGGAGGCGCAAATGGAATCCAGACGCAGAATTGTATGATATCAAGATTGGAGGCGAGAGTTGACTACACTTTCGATTGCGGCACCATCAATTTAATAAATACCAGCGACATCAATATGAATGTTTCGAACTGTTATTATAGAATGGGCGATGGCAATACTGTTCCGGCTTGTGACGCAGATGCTGCATATACATTTGAGAACCCAGGAAATTATGATATTGAGCTTGTTTATGAGATAGATGGATTTGAGTCTGTATTCTTTATTGATAATTTATTAATCAGTGATTTCCCACCTGTCACACCAATCATTGAATACAACAACAATACATTTTCATTGACCAATCATGATGGTAATTCATCAATTCAGTGGACACTCAATGATCAGCCTATTGCTGGCGCTGATGGATTGACTTTTACTCCTACGGTTTCTGGTACATATTCCGTTGTAGTTAATAACGGATGTCCCGCAATTAGTGAAAATTTGTCTGTGGTGAGTGTAGGTAATGAATTGGAATTGGTTGAAATGCTTGTATATCCAAACCCATCAAATGGAGTGGCCAATATCAATGCGCCAGCTACATGCGATAGAGTAGAGGTATTGGACGCTACGGGAAGATTGGTTGAAAATATTCGTTTGAATGGAAGTCAGTTTTTACAAATGGAAATTCCTGCTGGCTTCTATTTGATCAGGGCAGTTAATCAAAATGGTGATGTGTTGATGACGCAATCGCACATTGCTCGATAAGATATTCGTGATAATAAATAAAAAAAGCACTGCATTAGGCAGTGCTTTTTTTATGAGATATCTAATATTCTAAATGCGCGTCGATTGAAGAAAACGACATCATTTTTTTTCTTTCCTAAAAATGAGCTGGCCAGCGGTGCAGTAGGGGAGATGCACAGCAAATCTTTTCCGTCGATGTTTAATTTGCCTATTCCTGTGCAGATATAAAATAATCCCTGATCAGTATTCAAGAGACTTCCGGCCTGAACAGTTTCACTTACATCTAAGGCACGTACAGCGTGTAATTGATTTAGTTGAGATTGAACAATATTGATCTGACGCTGCAATTGCTCTTGTTCGATTTGCACCATAGCCAAAGCCGTTTCGTGTTTATCACCCGCTGTGCTCTTTCCCTCATTGGCTGCGCTTTTACGCAATTCAACCATCATTGCTTCCAATGATTTCATTTGCTGTTCTGCGATTTCAAGGCATCGCTGCCAGACTTGCTGTTTCATTTTGCAAAACTAGTGTAACCCATTTAGTGGACTAATTTAGGTTTATCCACGGTCAGCACCACCCTTCGACTACAAAAATTATCATCGCTTTCGCTCGATAATTTTTTCCGCTCAGGGACCATTCATATGAGAATCAGTAAAAGGGCAAAAAAAGAGGAGGTGTTGGAAAAACGCAGTTTTCCAACACCTCCTCTTTTTTTGCCCAACCTCCGCGTATTTGCGACGGTATGCACCGGTCCCTGAGCGAAGTGAATCAACAAGCGAAAGCGCTGTTGATGAACGAAGTCGAAGGCATGCCCTGAGCTTTGTCGAAGGGGTGGTGCAGGCCGTGGAGTAAGTCAAATATTCTTTTCTTCAAAAGTAGCAAATGTTTGTTTCAAAGCACTTTTTAGAATCATAATCATAATGCGAATGAATGAAGGTAAGAAAAAAGGAAGACTATGGAAAATCGATCCTCTAAACGGGTTGATACAATGTTTTTTAAAGAAGAACTATCCTTTTTAATAGAGGCGAGAGGATTTGAATTAAATCAACGATATGCGTTTGAAGACTATTACGACGATTTGACCATTGGTAATTTGAAGCAGTGGTACGATTCTACTTTTTCTGAGATATTCCCCATCTGGGAGCGGCAGTTCATTGAGGGTTATTTTGACACAAGCCTTCTAAAAACCTATGATTCCATTAGTAAAATTTTCACGGGTAAACAATATTTTGGAACATTGGTTGGTGTGCCTTGCGAGGATGAGGAAGGGTTGGAGGAAAGAAAAGTTAGGTTTGGGATTTATGAGGTTTCAAAATAGATATGATGTGCTTATCTTCGCGTAAACTTAAACCTTTTGTAGATGCATAAATTTTATCTTTACTTCTTTATTTTCTTTTTTTCTTTTCATGCAAAATCTCAACAAGAATGTATTGGTGCGGAAGCAACAATGACAATTAATGGACATTACTCCACATATGATGGTTTCTATCAGCAGTGTGTAGGAGAGAGTATTTTTTTAAGCTGTGAATCTATTGTTCTGCCTGATGACGCGAGTATTGTTTCAATACAGTGGAAGTTGGGTGGCGCAGAAATCCCCGAGGCAACTCAAACAACTTTAGAGTTCAATTCAGGAATAGCCTCGGTAAATGAGATTACGGTAGAGATACTATCATCACTTGGCTGCACAGCGACTTTTGCTCTTGATATGCCCATTTTATATCTCGAAGCTCGTGAGATTACAATAGATCAGACCATTGGCACTTGTCTACAAGAAGGAGCACCTGTAGAGGTTTCCTTTGATTTGGCGGATATTAGTAATCTATTTTTGATTAATGAACTAATTGCTTTACCAGATTATACTAATTCAACACAGAGTTCAATCTTTATTTCAGGCTACGACAATCAATCAATAGAAAGTTGCACAGATTTAAGTTCTGTATTTATCAATATCGAACATTCTTACATAGGTGATTTAGATATTTCATTGACTTGTCCTAATGGAAGTATGGTTGATTTACTTTCTTTTCCAGAATTTTCGTCGAACGGCAATTACTTCGGTGAACCGAGCACTAGCGAAGCAGACGTTTTACCCGGTATTGGCTATGATTATTATTGGTCTGAAAATGCGTCCTCTACAATTGATCAATCAATTTCATCCTTTCCCGGCTCTGCTAGTATTCCATCTGGGACTTATCGTCCCGATGACAGTTTTTGTGCATTCATTGGATGTCCCATTAATGGTGAATGGATTCTGAAAATTGTCGATAATGTTGCTATGGACAATGGAAACATTTTTTCATGGGGATTGAATTTTCCAACTTCTACTCAGCTTGTCTATGATAATACGAGTTCCGGATTTAACTCTTTTGAGTGGTCTTCTTCGGAGTTTTTATTTGAGAATACATCCATTACCAATGCTACGGTTTTACCTAATGGAAACGATTTGGGGATTATAAATTATCAATTTACGAACACTGCGGGTTGCGTTTCCAATGCATCAAAACAATTTCATTTTACTGATTTTAATGTAACACTTAATGCAGGTGACGACATACTCTTTTCTGATTTTTATCCCGTTTTGACTACATCTAGTCTTGAATTAGATAATCAGCAGTGTTATGGACAAACGTTTGAGACTTCTATCTGCTATGGTAATAATGAATATCAATTTTATACTTTTTGTGCTTCTGACTATTTCGATTGTTCAAGTCATCCTGTATTATCTGTGATTGGTCAAATGGAGATTACAGATTTGCTAACCATTTGGGATGGCACAGATACTTTATCCAATCCTATTTACTCTGGACACGTTGACCTGAATGAAAATGGTGAATATCTTGAACGTTTTATATT
Source organism: uncultured Comamonadaceae bacterium (assembly GCA_964428835.1). Taxonomy (GTDB): domain Bacteria; phylum Bacteroidota; class Bacteroidia; order Flavobacteriales_D; family Sanyastnellaceae; genus JAIXWP01. The sequence continues at coordinate 93,817 of CAYRZQ010000003.1, forward strand.
GATGAACGATTGTGCAACCATTCGAATTATCACAGACGAAAGTATTTCGTGTGTTGGATTTAATAATCCTCTTCAAATTGAACTGCGTTCCAATCCAACACCAAATCCAATTTTCAGTTGGACACCACAAGATATTTTTGAAACTCCTGACAGTTTGTCGTCATTTGTAAATTTTCCAATAGAGGATACGTGGGCGACTCTTACTATGGACTTGCCACTCTATTCTGGGTGCTCGGATCTTGACTCTCTTTTCATTACTATCCCCGACAATACTGTTTTGATTTCGATTTTTTTTGATGAAAATATGAATTCGATCATGGATGATGGTGAACTGCGTGTACCGTATATTCCTGTTCAGACAAATACACTTGGAACATTCTATTCAAATGAAAACGGTCAGATTTATTCAAACATTCAAGAACCAACTACATTCGAACTTTATTTAGAAAATAGTATTTGGCAAGCTACGACACCAACATCTATTGAAATCAATAGCATTGACGGGGAAGGCATTATTGAAGAATTCTTTTTTGGTATTACGCCTAATAACAATTTCGACGTAGATGTAGAAGTTTCAATAGAGGGGATAACACCAAATTGTAATACTATATCTTACGCAAGCATTTCTGTTTTCAACGAAGGAGGCTTCTTTCCAGGCGGGGAATTAGCGGTAAACATTGATCCGCTGTACACTATTCTTCAAACATCTGCCTCAGTCATTTCTCAACTCAACAACACTATAGTCTTCAATATACCTACTCTATTTGCACATGAGCAGTTTGAAATAGACTTGACGCTTCAAAATCCAGCCGAAACGGCGTTCGGTCAAGTTACCACACACAATGCAGTTTGTTTTTATAATCAAGGATCAGGAACATTGAGCGACCCAATCGATGAAGAGTCATTGGAAATGGAGATTGTTTGCGCCTACGATCCTAACAATAAGATTACTCATACCGGAGAGGGGGATTTTAACGATATTGAGCCTAACACTACACTTGAATATACAATCAACTTTCAGAATATTGGTAATGCCGAAGCTCAGAATGTAATCATTACCGATGAAATTTCTGATCTATTCGTAGTTTCATCATTACAACCAGTAGCTTGGTCACACGACTTTGACTTACATATTGAAAATAATCTAGCAGTTTTTACATTTTATAATATTTATCTTCCTGGCATAGAGCAGGATGAGCAGGCTTCACAAGGCTTTGTTCGCTTTAGAATAAATCAAATTGAGAATTTACCTCCTGCAACAATAATTGAAAATAGTGCGAATATTTATTTTGATAATAATGATCCGATTTTCACCAACGTTGCTCTCAATCGAATCGCTATACCAGATAATGTAAACGAAAATTCACTTGAGAATTATTATCTTTTTCCCAACCCTACAAAGGGATTGGTCTATTGGAATAATGCTGACCTGGAACTCATTTTGGTTCTATCAGCTATGGGAGAAAGGGTTCCATTTAATCTAACCCCTGCAGATCAACAGGTCGATTTGACAGCCCTTTCATCAGGTGTTTACATTTTGGAGTTCAAGAATAAGGCAGGTCGTGTTTGGAGACAAAAATTAATTAAACATTGATATCTGTTTGTGATTATTGATGAAATTACTTAACATTATAATCATCACCATTATTTTCTCTGGAGGAATGAGCTTGTCCGCCAGCGCACAACTTGACACCAACTATGTAAAGTCTTATAAAGATCGTTTGGTTGTTTCACTGTTTCAATTCTATAGAACGCAGAGAATAGAAATTAAACAGTCTTTGGTCGCTGATAGCACCGGCGGAAGTTTGGTTAACTATAATAGTTCTTCGAAGCTAATGAATGGTTTTAGCTTGGACTGGGATAAGATTTCGTTAGCCGTGAGCTGGAAAACCCCAACACCTCCCGATCAAAATGAGCGGCAAGGTGTAAGTAGATCTAGGAATATTGGCCTCTCATTTAACTTGAAAAAAATGCGAATCGAGAATGCGTTTCGGAGCTATCGAGGATTTTATGATGGTAATACGGTCAATATACCAGCTTTCAATGAAAATACTCCGTACTATCAGAACAACGATTTGTCAGTCATTTCTTTTAAGACAAAAGCGATGTATTTCAGAAATAAGAAGAATCGCTTCTCATACGCGGCAGCCTATGCAAACACTCAGCGTCAGCTTAAATCAGCGATTAGTTTTATGTGGGTTGGAAACTTATATTATCAGGAAATTTCTTCCAATCAATCCATCATTCCTTCAATTATGGATCGCATGTACTATGCGCGCTATCGTGATATGAAACGTGTGCTTACTGCTGGCGTTTCTCTCAACCCTGGTTTCAGCGCGAATATCGTGGTATTCAAAAGATTTTTCTTTAATGTAACATTGGCTTGGGGGCCTCAATTAGAATGGAGAATATTGGATAAAGGAGAGGTAGGAGTGACGAAAGAAATGAAGCTGAGCATCAATAATGGTGAATCGAGAGTGAGTTTTGGTTACAATGGAGATCGTTTGCTGATTTATAGCTGGACGATGGGAGATTATGATTTTCTAAAGTTCAACGACATTGAAATCAATCGCGGCTTGCTCAGTGGAGGCCTTACGATCGGATATCGTTTCAATCTCAAGCCCAATGAAGTTACCAGAAGAATCAAGAGAAATAAATATTATCAAAAACTTTGAAAATAATATTGGGTCGCTTTGGAAAATCAAGACAAATGTCTTAATTTTGAAGACAAATGTCTAATTTAGGTACTATGACACTCGCGCACCATCAAAAATTAAACAAAGAAATTGTCTCCGTTCTTAATCAGAGCGCGATGCCATACTACTCCAAAGAAATGCTGCGAAAGCTCACGTTTGATGATTTTCTCGCCGAGAAAATGCTTATGATTTCTTTGATCAGAATAGGAGTGCCATATTCTCTTTTCGAATTAATAAAGGGTTTCTCACCTTTTACGGATGATGATTGGACAGAAATTCTTAATATTTCTACAAAAACTCTTCAGCGCTATAGCCAAGACACCAAGCATTTTTTCAAGCCAATTCAATCCGAAAAAATCATAGAGATAGCGGAGGTTTCCAGATTAGGTCAAGATGTCTTTGGAGATAATGATCGTTTCAAGTCTTGGCTCAATACTCCTAATTACGCTCTCGGCAATCAATTACCATTGGAGCTTCTAAAAGACTCATATGGAAAGGAGTTGGTGATGAATGAGCTCATGCGTATCAACTATGGTATCCTTTCCTAAATGAATCTTTTCCGTTTATGTAGAGAAAAGTATGCTCTTCCGTTTTCAGGTGTGGGAGCTTCATTAGTAGGCGGTCGATGGAATTCGCGTGGAGTTGAAGTAATTTACACTGCGGAGAATCGCTCATTGGCCATGGCTGAAGTGATAGTTCACTTTACCTTGGCAACACGTCCATTGGATTATGTGATGCTTACCATAGAGGTGCCAGAAAACATTTCCAAGGATAGAGTAGAGGAGAAGTCACTTCCAGAGAATTGGAACGCATTTCCTCATATAAAAGGAACTCAGCAGATTGGAGATAGATTTATTCTAGAACAAAAAAACTGCTTATTATACGTGCCATCAGCAATCACACAGGGTGACTACAACATACTGATTAACCCACGACACAAAGACTTCAAGAAAATAAAAGTAAAATCAATTGAACCTTTCCCGTTCAACGAAAGACTGGTGTTTAAACGTTGAATTACTAATTCTGAATTCAGAATTCAGAATTTGGAAATTGGAGTTTGGAGTTTGGATTTTTTAATCCAATTTCCAATCTCCAAATTCCAATCTAGTCACTAGTCTCTATCCGAGGTACGACTTCAGTATCTTCGAACGACTGGTGTGTTTCAATCTGCGAATTGCTTTTTCTTTGATCTGACGAACGCGCTCGCGTGTGAGGTCAAAACGCTCACCTATTTCTTCCAATGTCAACGGATGTTCTCCATTGAGACCAAAATAAAGGCGAATAACGTCTGCTTCACGTGAAGTGAGTGTACGCAATGAACGTTCGATTTCTTTGCGCAAAGATTCATGCAACAGATCTGTATCTGGTGATGGCGTATCATTGGTTTGAAGTACATCGTACATCGTAGAACTGCTGTCATCGCCATCCTTCAATGGAGCATCCATAGATACGTGACGACCGCTGTTGCGCAATGATTGTTTTACTTCATCCAAAGTCATCTCAAGTACTTCTGCCAATTCAGCTGGTGTTGGAGGTCTTTCGAACTCTTGTTCCAATTTAGCAAAAGCCTTGTTGATTTTATTGATAGATCCAATCTTGTTCAATGGAAGACGCACGATACGTGACTGTTCTGCCAAAGCCTGAAGAATAGACTGACGAATCCACCAAACTGCGTATGAAATGAATTTGAAACCACGTGTTTCATCGAAGCGCTGTGCGGCTTTGATGAGACCGAGGTTTCCTTCATTGATAAGGTCAGGAAGCGAAAGCCCCTGGTTTTGATATTGCTTAGATACGGAAACAACGAAACGGAGGTTGGCTTTGGTAAGCTTTTCTAAAGCGGCTTGATCGCCTGCTTTAATTCTGCGTGCCAATTCCACTTCCTCTTCCGCGGTGATCAAATCAACGCGACCGATTTCTTGTAGGTATTTATCCAACGACGCCGTTTCGCGGTTGGTAACCTGTTTTGTGATTTTTAACTGCCTCATTTTTACTTAAAAAAAATGACGATTATACTTGTAGGTTCCTTTGAATAACGTGAGAGTAGGGTGTATTTGTTTTGCTAATAATAAAACAAAACGAAATTTAACATCCTGCCCGAATTAATTCTGATTCTCCGGCTTTGGGAGGAGGGCCTTTCTGGAAAGCTTGAGCTTGCCATTTTTAGGGTCTCTTCCAATCACCTGGAACTTCACAATATCACCTTCTTTTAATACTTCTCTTACATCTTGCACGCGTCTCCACTCGAGTTCAGACACGTGTATCAATCCATCTTGACCTGGCAAAATTTCAACGAACGCACCAAACGCTTGGATGTTCTTCACAGGACCTTCATAGATTTCACCGATTTCCACTTGTGGTGGCCATACGATGTTGCGTACGCGCTTCACTGCTGCATCAAGGCTATCCTTGTTTGTAGCAGCAATTTCCACGATACCTTTTCCATCTTTTTCTTCGATAGTAATGATGCTTCCAGTTGTCTTTTGGATTTCCTGAATAATCTTACCACCTGGGCCGATTACAGCACCGATATTTTCACTTGGAATATCAAATGAAACCATTCGAGGCGCGTGTGGCTTATAATCTTCATTAGGCTTATCAATGGTTTTCAACATTTCACCTAAGATGTGGAGTCTTCCTTGACGCGCTTGCTCCAGTGCGTTTTTCACCATGTCCATGCTCAAGCCTTTGATCTTGATGTCCATTTGACATGCAGTGATTCCTTTGTCAGTTCCTGTTACTTTGAAGTCCATATCACCGAGGTGATCTTCGTCTCCGAGGATGTCTGAAAGGATAGAATATTTTGAATTGTCTTCGTTGGTGATCAATCCCATTGCGATACCAGATACGGCACCTTTGATTTGAACACCACCATCCATCAACGCAAGTGTACCTGCGCACACTGTCGCCATAGATGAAGAACCGTTTGACTCAAGGATATCAGAAACGATACGAATCGTGTAAGGACACTCATCGCGTGATGGAAGCACGGGCTTCAACGCACGGAGTGCGAGGTTTCCGTGACCGATCTCACGACGACCAGTAGAACGAATCGGACGCGCCTCACCAGTTGAAAAAGGAGGGAAGTTGTAGTGCAACAAAAACTTATCTGTTCTTGGTTGTACTGCGCTATCGATCAACTGCTCATCGAGCTTTGTTCCCAAAGTCAATGTGGTCAATGATTGTGTTTCACCGCGAGTGAAAATGCTTGATCCGTGTGTTCCTGGCAAATAATTTACTTCGCACCAAATAGGACGAATTTGTGTTGTGCTGCGGCCATCCAAACGAATACCTTCGTTGAGGATCATGTTGCGCATCGCATCTTTCACACAATCGTGGTGATATTTTTTAATCAAGAATTTTTTCGCTGTTGCCTCTTCTTCGGTAAAACGAGCGTTGTATTCTTCTTCGATTTGAGCGAATGCAGCGCCACGTTCTTTTTTAGCAGAAGGCTTTTTAGCTGCATCGTAATATTTTTGATAGCACTCATCCCAAATAGACTTCTTCAATTCTTCGTCTTTTGGTTCGTGATTGTATTCGCGCTTCACGAGAGACTTAGCAACTTTTGAAGCAAGCTCTTTTTGAGCAGCCACTTGCACCTTGATGGCTTCATGGGCAAGTTCGAGAGCTGTTACCATTTCGGCTTCGCTCACTTCTTTCATTTCACCCTCTACCATCACGATGCTATCATCGCTACCGGCTACCATCAACTCCATGTCAGCTTGCTCGAGTTGTTCCCAAGTTGGGTTGATCACGAGCGTTCCATTTACACGAGCGACGCGTACTTCAGAGATTGGGCCATTGAATGGGATATCAGAAACAGCGATAGCAGCAGAAGCAGCAAGGCCAGCGAGGCTATCAGACATGTTTGATTTGTCAGCAGAAATCAATGTAACGATTACTTGCACTTCTGCGTGGAAGTCATCTGGAAACATTGGACGCAATGCGCGGTCAATCAAACGAGATACAAGGATTTCGTCATCATAAGGGCGGGCTTCACGTTTGAAATATCCACCGGGGAAACGCCCAGCGGCAGCGTACTTTTCACGGTATTCAACCGTGAGGGGTAAAAAATCGATACCTTCTTTTGCTTCTTCGGCTGCGACAACGGTTGCCAACAGCATGGTATCGCCTTGTCTTACCACCACAGATCCGTGTGCTTGTTTTGCCAATTTACCAGTTTCAATGGTAATTGGACGTCCATCTCCACGGTCGATGGTGTTGGTAATCAATTCGTAATTCATTGCGTCTATTGCGGATAATTTGTGTACTTAAAAAAAACGCAAAAAGGCAATTGGTGTCAATTGCCCTTTGCATATAGCCAGCACTATTTTAGTGTCTTATTTACGGAGGTCAAGTTCTTTTACGATTGCTCTGTAACGGTTAATTTCGGTCTTTTGCAAATAGTCAAGAAGACTTCTGCGCTTACCTACCAAACGAATCAAAGAACGCTGAGTCCCATAATCCTTCTTGTTGTTCTTCAAGTGGTTGGTGAGGTGGTTAATTCTCATTGTGAAAAGGGCGATCTGGCCTTCAGCTGATCCTGTGTCCTTTTCTGATTTGCCATGCTTGGCAAAAATTTGCTTTTTTGTCTCTGTAGTAAGGTACATGCCAATACTTTTAAAGTGATTATTATGTGATCCTTAGAATATTACCCTTAATCAGGATTATGGGCTTTCTTAAAAGGACTGCAAAGGTACGATTATTTTTCCAATTTGCAACAGCTTACTCAATTCTTTATCAGATGCTTGGTAATGAGCATTTCAGGAGTGCGAACTTTGAGAATATAACTTCCAGAAGCCAGCGCATTGGTTTCCAAAGTAATGCTTCCGTTGCCTCCCAATGATTGTTCATTGGTCAAGAATACGGTTCTTCCGCTAAGGTCCACCAGTTCAATAGACGTTTCCTTCGAGTCAATCTGATGGTAAGATATGGTCAAGTTTCCTCTGAACGGATTTGGAAAAGCCTCGACGCTTCCTTGAAGTTCATTTTCGCTTACGCTTACATTCAAAGTATTGTTTGCATTAAACGTTTGCATCTGGATAACAAAAGGTCCCGTGCCATTAGGATTTCTGGCGTATCCCATACTCTGCTGTTGTTGCTCATAGGTCACCATGTCGGCAATTTCATTGCTACTATTCATTAAGAGAATTGTTTCTCCTTCTGAACTCAGTTTGAAATTAGCATGAAAATCACCTTGGAGTCCATCCTCATCTGCCCAAACAATAAGGTAACTGTCAGGATTAAGTATCGTTCCGGAAGGAATTTCCCACTTCGTTAAGTTCCATTGGTTGTCTGTCAAATAGAATCCCGTCAAATCAATGGCTTCTGATGTTGGGTTGTATAATTCAATCCAATCATCTGATTCTCCCGCTTCGTCGGTAGCCACGCCACCATTTGAAGCCATTATTTCATTAATCACCACGCTCGTTTCAGGAGCTTGTGAAGGAAGAATGAAATAGTAGTAAAAGTCATGTTCTGCTCCAGCAGGATTATAACTTCTGGTTCCAGCTGTATTGCCCTCCACTGCTTCAACATAGAATCGCACTACTGTACCAGGCGCTTGAACAGGAAGTTCAGACACGTATTGACTGCCATTATATGTCATAGCCACCGTTGAGAAATTGCCAACGAGACCGGTGGCGTAATATAAATTTACAGCGGCTATTGGATCAGTAGAAGAAACGGTTGCTTTTACTATTGGTGCTTGATTTTGCTCTGGTAATTGCCATTCTATATCATTCGTGTACAACTTCACCTCAGAGATGTTCGCGCCAGTTGTATTGACCTCAGAATTTGCCATAAGTGCATTTCGTCGCGCTGTTAGACGCTGTTGTAAAACAGTTTTTTCCGATACAAATTGATTGTAAGTCGTTAGTTTTTTGGGATCAGATTCCACCAAGGCATCAATAAAGGCGCTCCATTCATTAATGAAAGCTTGAGTTTGCGTAAGATTGATAGATTCTTCCAATACAGTTCTCAAATGAGCGAGATATCGCTGACGGTAAGCAGGTACCTGCATCAGGCGATAGAGCAGTGGGTAGTTGGCATTATCAGCGTGATAAAATGGGCCCCAAGTATTTGCTTGATTGCCAAGTATGGAATTGCCATCGTATTCAAGTGGAGTCATTCTTCCAGTTTCCAATTCCCAATATGCATAGTAGTCCATTTTTCCTTTGTACACATAACTATCATCGTCTCCGAAGGCGATTTCACAAGCCAAAAACCAGAGGGCTCTATCCACATCGAGCACTGCGGGCAGTTGGTCTGCTAAGCTTGCAATCGGTGTGTTTTCTAGAACATCGCAAGTATTGATGAGGTGTTGCCATGGCTCGTCAATTCCTTGCGACTTGAGGGTATAGTATGTGTTGTAGTCTGCCGCAGTTGATCCATTATAATTGAGCGCAGCCGTGCCATCTCCCCATTGTGGTCCGCCACCACCACCAGGTCCGCCGCCTGTGCTTGATGTTGGTGCGTCCGCCCTCCAATTGTCTCCATCATTGCTCAGAAACCACTCTTCTAAATAGTCTTTGTTCATTTGTTGAACACTTGGGTAAATGCCCCAGTCTTGGCCATTGATAAACAGGTGAACATAACAAACCTTCGCTGCCGGTATATGCTTGCGAATGAGACTCAGATAAAGAAACTCCCTCATAAAAGAGGCGTCTTGGAAAGAGTTATTAAGGTTTAGTGTTTGGTAGCCCATCAAGTTTTGGTCAGGAATAAAGCTATCCATCTTTATACTAAAACTCTTTTTCTCTCCTTGAGCCATCATGTAGGAGGTTTGGCCTTTAAAGCTTACTCCTACCTGCGGATAACTTAATCCGTCCACAGTCAAGGTCGCCTGCACTTCATTATCAGTCCCGTAGTTGTTAGTGAGTTGACTCCAGTAGTTCGTTTGAGTAAAATCCAGATAATATTCACGAATTACTGTTCGGTCGTAAAGGCCGTCATCATCGATGTTACCGATAGTGATACGGTGTGCGGATTCGTCCAAGGTCCATTGATTGGGGAGATTTTGTGCGCAAAAATGAGCACACATGGCCATAGCGACCACGGTAGTAGTGATTCTTTTCATTTTGGTTCAATAGTTACGCGAATATGACTGATTTGTTAATACAAGGTTTAATCATCAAAAAACTTTTTTCACCAATAAGGAACATTTAGCAATCTATTTGATTTTGTAATCGTGCACTTTTTAGACATTTGCAACGATAATAATGAAAATGAAAGTAGAACAGATTTATACAGGATGTTTAGCTCAAGGAGCTTATTACATTGAGAGTGAAGGTGAAGCGGCGATAATCGACCCATTGAGAGAGGTGCAGCCGTATATTAAAAAGGCAGAGTTAAATGGGGCTAAAATCAAATTCATATTTGAAACCCACTTTCACGCAGACTTTGTAAGTGGCCACTTGGATCTTTCAAAAAAGACGGGCGCGAGCATCATTTACGGTCCGCAGGCCTCCACTGAATATGATATTTATAATGCCACTGACGGCCAAGAGTTCGAAATCGGCAAGGTAAAAATTAAGGCACTGCATACTCCAGGTCATACTTTGGAAAGTACTACTTGGTTATTGATTGATGAATCGAATAAGCCCTATTGCATATTCACAGGGGATACGTTGTTCATTGGTGATGTGGGTCGCCCTGATTTGGCCATAAAAAATGGTTTGTCTCAAGAGGATCTTGCAGGAATGTTATATGATTCTTTAAGAGAAAAAATAATGACGCTTCCTGATGATGTAATTGTTTATCCCGCTCATGGAGCCGGCAGCGCTTGTGGGAAGAATATGAGCAAAGAAACCTTTGATACTTTAGGCAATCAGAAGCTATCTAATTATGCTTTGCGCGCAAATTTGACCAAAGAGGACTTTGTTAAAGAATTAACCACGGGCATCTTGCCTGCACCTCAATACTTCGCAAAAAACGCGATGATCAACAAGACGGGTTATGAATCGTTGGACTCAATTATAAAAAGAGGAAATCAGGGATTTGAACCCAATCAGTTTGAGGAGATGGTGAATGCAGAGGGAGCGCTTGTTTTGGACACCCGCACAGCTGCTGAGTTCGTTCACTCTCATATTCCAAATTCAATATTTATTGGTATTGATGGTGGCTTTGCTCCGTGGGTAGGAGCATTGATTACAGATATCTACACGCCTATCATGTTCGTGGCGCCCGAAGGAAGAGAAGAGGAAGTGATTACAAGATTGAGTAGAGTGGGATACGACAACACCATTGGATTCTTAGCAGGCGGCATCGAAGCATGGAAAAAGACAGGTAAAGAGATTGCTTCCATTGAGTCTTTGGATGCAGCTACATTCATGGAAAAACAAGGTACTGACAATATCGAAGTCCTCGACGTTCGCAAGCCTGGAGAGTATGGCAACGGTCATTTGGACTCAGCTCTCAATCTCCCGCTTGACTTTGTAAACGAGGAGATGGATAAAGTTGAAAAGGAAAAGCCTTACTACGTGCACTGCGCCGGTGGCTACCGCAGCGTTATCTATATCAGTATTCTCAAGGCCCGCGGCTACGACAAACTGATAAACGTAGAAGGAGGTTGGGGTGCGATTAGCAAATTACTACCGGTTTAGTGACTAGTGACTAACGACTAGCGACTAGTGACTAACGACATACTCACAATTAGTCCCTTCGTCCCTTCGTCCCTTCGTCGCTTTGTCGCTATATTTCCACTTCCATCAAAAGCAATCTCGCGTTAGATTCCGTGGTGATGTCAAGGGAACTAACTTTCCAAATGCCCATGGCGTCGCGCTCACCGAGCTTTTGACCATTGATATTGACATTACCGTTGATTACAAAAGCATATACTCCGTGAGTTTTTGGACGGCGTAGCTTGTGCTGAAACTTTTTTCCTTTATCGAAAGAACCCAAATCGAACCAAGCGTCTTGATAAATCCAAACACCGGCATCGTCAGGTGAAGGAGAGAGTATTTGTTGTAATTTATTTCTTTCTTCTTTTAATGTAATTTGATCGTAACGAGGCGTAACACCACGTTTGTTAGGATAAACCCAAATTTGAAGAAACTTTCCTGGCTTGTCTTTCAGGCCATTCATTTCACTGTGAGTTATACCCGTACCAGCACTCATCACTTGGATATCGCCAGCCTTTATCACTTGCTCATTACCCATGCTGTCTTTGTGCTTCAAAGCACCTTCAAGCGGAATTGAGATAATCTCCATATTGTCGTGAGGGTGAGTTCCAAAACCGGTACCGCCGGCGATGATATCATCATTAAGAACGCGGAGTTTTCCAAAGCCCATTCTTTCTGGGTCATAATAATTGGAAAAAGAAAAGCTATGACGCGTTTGCAACCATCCATGATTGGCTCCACCTCGGGTATTCGCTCGGTGAATCACAAAATTTTCCGCCGCCTCCACCGGAGCAGATGGAATGTGATTGAATCCTACGATATCATTGGCGTCCTTATTTTCAACTGCAGCATTCACTGCGGTGCCAGCAAGAGCGATAGCTCCTGTGCCGAGTATTCCCTTTTTGATAAAATCTTTTCTGTCCATGACGATATCAAATTTTGTTTATTCTTGAACGAAATTACAACTTACATAAATTAAACAACATTGATCTACATCAATAGTTTACTTTTCTTCATTATTGCCCTGATCTATAGCTCAGCGGGATTTGGCGGCGGTAGTTTATACTTGGCAATACTATCAGAATCTGGCTGGACATCAGGTATGATTGCAACGACGGGATTGGTCTGTAATCTTCTCGTAACAGGAATTTCGAGTCTTCGGTTTCAAAAAATGGCTTTAATCGACTGGAAAAACGCGGCTATTTTTCTTGGATTGAGTGCGCCTTTCGCTTACCTGGCAGGAGATTATTCAATGACAGATCGCTCATTTTTCTTAATCCTTGCCACATGTCTTTTCTTGGCTGCTGTACTCATGATCATTGATTTTAACAAAAACATTTCTTTAAATAAAAAATGGATATATGTTTCATTGCCAATCATAGGCGTAATGTCTGGAATAACGGGGATTGGAGGCGGCATCTACCTTGCTCCTTTGCTTCATCTATCGGCTTGGTCAGATGCAAGAAGAATAGCAGCTTTAACCTCTGTTTTCATTGCAGTTAACTCGATTGCGGGATTGGTGGCGAGGCACGAACAATTGCAGACCATGATTATTGAGCCCTCGTATTTTCTTTTGCCAGCAGCCGTTATTCTGGGCGGCGCTATTGGCTCAAGACTTTCGTCATCGCTTCTTGCTCCATTAATGATTCGAAGAATTACAGCGGCAATCTTGATTTTTACATCAATAAAGATTTATCTTTCCCACTTATGAAAGTAAAGTTATTGGCCTTTGGAATTGCCGGAGAAATAATTGGTGCAAATAGCCAATCTATCGAATTACCAGATGGTTCTGATATTAGAGCTTTGCAAGATTTGCTGTCAGATAAATACCCAGCATTGTCAACCATTCTTGAATATGCGTTGGCAGTGAATAGAAGTTATATTGAAGAAAATATCTTATTGAAAGAAGACGACGAGGTGGCAATCATACCACCTGTAAGTGGGGGATAATGATGAGAACCCGATTTGAAATATTAGATACCGCGCTCGATATAGGGGAAGCAAATGAATGGTTGCGTTCAAATGAAGATGGCGGCGTTTCATTGTTTGTTGGAAACATTCGCGCGTTAAATAAAGGCAAAGAAGTCAAGCGCATTGATTTTGAAGCATACACAGAAATGGTCTATTCTGAGTTAAACAAAATAGCACACTCACTTTCTTCGAAATATGATATCAATGCCATTTTACTGTTTCATCGTATTGGAAGCGTTTATCCAAGTGAAACCGCAGTCATAGCAGGTGTTTCTTCTCCACATCGCAAAGATGCATTCGATGCTACGGTTGAGCTTATGAATGAACTGAAGCGGGTTGTTCCGATATGGAAAAAGGAAGTTTATTCCGACGGGCACACTTGGATTTCTGCCACTCCTTAGAATGGAAATCCTATACCTAGGTTGAACACGCGATTCATGCGGTAGCGCGGGGCGATAGGGGAGTCTGACACATCAGCAAGGAATTGATTGAATTCGTCTTTTGGTTCCCAAAACCAGCGTTCTCCTTCTATTTTTAATGGGTCTTTAATTTGAAGACCTAAATCAAATCGAACTAAGAAAAGTTCGAAATCAAGACGCAATCCGAAACCAGAACCGATGGCGAGTTCAGAGAGAAATCTGTCTGTCGAAAAGTCTGCACCAGGGCGATTGGGCTCTTTTCTATACATCCAAATATTTCCGGCATCGACGAAAAAAGCACCTTGAAACATTTGAGTTACCTTGAATCTATATTCCACATTAAATTCAAGTTGCACATCACCAATATTATTGAAAGATCTCACCACGGTTGTGTCTCTAAACGATCCAGGGCCGAGTGTTCTAGCTTGCCAGGCTCGAATACCATTTGCACCACCGCTAAAAAAACTTTCTTCAAAAGGGAGAACATTAAGATTGCGTCCTGCTATACCTAATCCACCTGCGCCACGAAAGACGACGGTGTTTCGTTCATTTAGATTTATATAAAATCTACTTTCACCATCCACTTTAACATAGTCTGCATACTGAATTCCGTTGAAATAATAACGGCCTTCTTCGTCTTGTGGAGCGTTAAAGATTCTGGCTAAAGCGGGCGGAATTACCTTACCAGCTAGTTCTAAACCGAGTTTATGAAGAAAATAAAATCTTTGGTATTTTGCTTTTTGAGTTATTTGAACGAAGTCAACTCCAAAAGAATGGACTAAGTGATTTTGGTATGAGTTGGCAAGAAAGCTATCATTGAGTCGTCGAAGAAAAGCTTCAAACTCAGGAGACTTTTGAATGCTAATAATGCTCAAATCCCAGTGGGGATAGAACTTTGTTCCTTTGTCTTTATTCTCTGTAAAGCCCCATTGAGTTCTAAGGAGTGTGAGTGTTCGCTCATAGTCGGGGCGACGCTGATAATTGACTGCGAAAGAGAAATTGGTAAAGGGCTCGGAGTTCTTCTTAAATCGAAGGAAGGGCATTCCAAGAATTCTAGGGACTCGGAGCGAAATCTCAGGTCCAAATTCGAAAGTGTTGAGCTGGAAGGCGCGCCTTACTTCTTCACCGCTTGTTTCTTGGGAGGTTTCTTCTGTGATAGCTCTTGTTGCTTCAAAACCAGTAACGATTCGGAAGTCAAATTTTTCTGCGCCTCTAAATACATTTTTATGCGCCCATAGCAGATTTCCGTACACACCAGTATTTCCAGCGCGGTTTGTCAAACTTGGATTTACGTTGAAAAGTTGTTTTTCAGATGGATTAAGTCTAATCGCTGCATCTAAAATGTAAACGCCATTTGTATCTGCCGCTGCCCTGGGAAGCATTTGAATGTTTACCGCTCTATTCGTTCCAAGTTGAGAAAATCTCTTGTAAGTAAGATCCACCTTATCTTTTTGATACATCTCATTGGGAAGAAAGAGGGTGGTATATGATAAGAGGCTTTCTTTAATTTCAGGTTGGCCATTGTAGATGATTGTGAGGCCCTGGTAAAGCAAGGTGTCTCGAAAGTCCTCATCAGGGTTTAAAGGGTCGCTATTAGTGTAAACAAAAACATTTCCTAAGTAATATTTTTTGTGGTTGTAATAAACTGTACTGTCCTTGCTAGCGCTCAATTGAACTTGTCGAAGTCTGAGTGTAACATCGGCCTTTTTTCCACCAATGGTGGTGTCGACATCAAAAGAGATAAAGTCTTTGGTAAACTCGAAGTAGCCTCTGTTGTTAAAGTAATTTGCAATTCTATTTCGTTCTGCGTCGAGCACATCCACGTCGAAAATGTCATTTGATTTTAGTGTAGAAGTCTCCAGCAACTCAGCTTGTCGCTTTGCCATCTGGGTATCTTCAAATAGATATTTTACTTCACGAATGCGATATGGTTCACCTGGATATACGTGATACCGAAGCTTACATTTTAATCCTTTACGCCAATATATGAGACCTTTGTTTTTATAGACGACTTCTGTTTCAACACGGTTGTTGAAATAGCCTCGTTTTTCAAGATAATTGCTCATTTGTTGAGCACTTTTTTCCATTCTATTGCTGTCCAGTTGCGCGGGAGGCTCTCCAACAGTATAAGCCAGCCACATCCAAAGGCTTTTACATTCTTTCGGCAACTTTCCTTTAGCCTTTCTTCTTGTATTCTTTTTAAAGCATCGCTCGGAGGCTCTGATTTCACTTCTTTGTAAAGCTTTCGTTGGTACGAGTGTATAGATGCCTAGATTGAATCGCATCAAAGCGACTCTTCGATTAGGCTTTAGCTTGGTTAATTCTTTGAGCGTGCTTTTGCTTACGGCAAATTCATCGGGCACATCGTGATAAATGATTGCATCTTTCTTCAGATAAATCTCATCTTCTTGAATTCTGTGAAAGATGGTGCACGACGACAAAAGCGCCGTTAGGACCAACCACCACATTATATTTCTCAAGTGCATTATCATTATCTTTCGGGCCGCAATTTCCGACAAAAATGCTACCAATAAAAAAAGACATTAAACTGGTTCGCTCACTGCAACAAAAAAAGTTTCGCAGGGAGCACGGTTTGTTTGTTGCTGAAGGTCGGAAAATGGTAGAAGAAGGATTAAAAGGAAAATATCGAGTTCATTCAGTTTACTCTACTGACGAGGCTTTCAATAAGGTATATAAAGACTGTTTCCACGTTTCTAGCAAGGAAATGGAAATGATGAGCTCTTTATCAACTCCGTCTGATTATTTAGCCGTATACTATAGCGAAACGAACTATTTAGATGAATTAGGTGAAAGTTTTATTTTGGCCTTAGACGGCATTTCGGATCCTGGGAATTTGGGCACCATCATTAGAACGGCTGAATGGTTTGGTGTTAAATCGATTCTAACCTCCCTCGATACTGTGGAGCTCTTCAACCCTAAAACCATTCAATCTACGATGGGGAGTATTTTTAGAATGAACGTTCACTCGGTCGATTTAACTCGCGAATTAGTCAGATACAAATCAAAGGGTTATGAATTGATTGGTGCGGTGTTAGATGGCACTAATGCATTGCAATTTGATTTTCCAACAAAATCAATTCTCGTGATAGGGAGCGAAAGCCACGGAATTCGACCGAATGTGCTTTCAGAACTTACCGAAAAGATCAGTATTCCTGGTAAAGGTGAGGCTGAATCTTTAAATGCTGCTATTGCATGCTCGATTTTGCTTAGTCGTTGGTTTACGAAGTAGTTTTTTTCTTCAAAAACAATTGGTGCGGAACCAAAATCGGATTGAAAACAAACGTCTGAGCCAATGCATATTCTCCCGTTTCGGTTTTGGCCCATAGAAAGTCCTTGTCCCATGGCATTATCGAACCGTCAGGGTTGTAGTGTTTTTTGGATGCTCTTTTTAAATAGAGTTTTAGCTCTTTCTTTTTCTCGGCATTATCGGTGACTCTAATTGAAAATGCTGGCAAAACCTTATCAATACTATCCATTGCCTCTGGTTTGAGCATGGTATTGTATGAATCTACGTGTACCTTTTTAAAGAGTAATAGATAGTCCTTTACCGCTAATGTGTCAAATTCAGGTACAGACAGATTATATGTCTCTAATGCTGGCTGATAACCAGTAAAAAGTTTAAGATCGTTTCCTCCTTTGTATTGTATGGCAAACGATCTCTCAGGATTGTAGTTATCGATTACTTCTACTTTTGAAAACTCGAGTTGTGGGAATTCGTAATAGCCAGTATATCTCCATTCGTTTTCGTCGGTAAAAAATCTCGGAGTTAAGAATCCAGTGAAGCCCTCCATGTGCGTGATATATGGTATTTCAGATCTTCCAATACCTGGTATTTCCAAGACCATCACGGTTCCCATATGATCGGGAGTTGACGAACCTATGTAGTAAATCTTTGAAGGTTTGTCTCCACCTTGATAAAACTCTACTTTTTTACCAGCGGAAGCGATAAGGCGAAGCATATTTTCAGAAGCTTTATCATTTAAGCTTCCACGGACTTTGATTCTCTTTACTGTATCTAAAATGAGGTTTACCGCGTCTTTTCTTGCTTGCAGTTTCCCATTTAGTTTCCACAAGCTTTGCCCAGGTACTCTTTCAACCAATACTTTATTGCCTTTACCATCGGAGATGAATATTTTGGTAATAGAAGCTGTATCTGCAATAGCAAAGTCTGCAAGTGGCTGATCGGTCAATGTTGACGAAGTATTTTTGGAGTAAACATACCATGCGGCGATGCCAAGCGCTAACAAAATGAATAGAAGAATTAGATTTTTTCGCATGATCATTTACTGTTTAGCCCACTTTCTTTTTCTCATATATACTTGAACACCCCCAATTAAAAACAAGCTAAGAATAGGGAGAACGGCATTATTTATTTGAATCGCTGTTCTATTCTCGGCTACTAATTCTTGATCTAATTTTCTAAGTTTGATGGTTCTAGAGCGGACGCTAATGAGCGCTTGATCATCCAGCAAATAGTTCATACAATTTAACAAGAACTCTTTATTATCATAGATTACTCTTTTGGCATAACGGTCAAATCCGAGCGCCTGCGGAACGGGACCTTGTGGGGTATTCATTACTGAGTTGCGAACCACATCACCGTCTGCGATAACAATCATTGCAGTTGATTTACTCTTATCGCGATAAGCGATTTCGGGGTTGGTTCTAAAGTTATCAGTAATTAAATCTCTAAATGCAGAAGGAAACTGTCCTTCCATTACAAGAGCCATAATCTGACCTGGCATTCCTCCTTGCTTGAAGTAGTTCATATCTAGTTCTACCACCGAAGTATTAATTCTAACCGGTGTTTTAAGAGCTTTTGATAAATCGGAAGTTCGAAGCAATGGAATCTTTCTTACATCTGGACTGCTATTTACAGTGTCGATGCTACTGGCAAAATCATATTTTATGGGGTCGAGATTGGCTACGATAGGATGTGCGTCAGCAGGAGGAAAGCAAAGTGGCGCATAATACCATGAGAACATTTGTATGCTGCGTTGATTTCCCATCGGACCCGCATCGAATGCGATAGGAGCAGCCTGAAAATCGATAACGATATTTCTGTTGATTCGGGCGCCGTATTCAAACAACATTTCATACAATCCCATTTCATTGCTCACCCCCATCGTTTGTTGCTGCACCCTTAAACTATCTAAATCAGTCAACACAGGATCCACCATCCATAGAACTTTTCCTCCGTTCATTATGAATTGATCAATAATCATCCTGTCTTTATCGCTGAACATGCTATCTGGCTTGGCGATGATCATCGCTTGATATCTGTTGATACGATCTGAGACATTGGGTAATTTGTCACTGAGCGCATTCACTTGCTCTTTAATCTCAACAAAATCCACGGCATAATTTTCTTCAATAGCCGTGATATAATCACCCATTTCTATTGGAGCCAGTTCTCCATGACCTTGAATAATGGCTATGGCTGGTTTATCCTTCCGCATTGCTTTGCGGATATTACTGGCCAATTCATATTCTAAGTTGTTTACCGATGAGTTAATCATTTCATCGCTAGGCTCAGGCATATCGCTCTTGAAAAATTGAACTGGCGTCTCTTTTCCTTCGTACTCAATGATGGCTCCTGGCCAAATAAGTTTGTACGTTTCTCCGCCATTTTCTTGAATTGCCAATCTGGTAAACTTTAATCCCTTTTCGAAAAGTGCCTTTTCAGTGTCGGCAATTACTTTTTTATTTCCACTGCTATAGGGATCGATAAATTCATATTCGATTTGATTGCCGCTGTAATCTCTGAATTCATCAAGACGTTCCTTGATGCTTTTTTCAAGTCGTTTAAATCCAGCTGGAAACTCACCAGTTAAATAGCATCGAACATAAACTTTGCTTTTGAGCTCCCCCAGCATTTCTTTGGTAGCAGGAGTGAGGGTATGCCTTTTTTCCTCCGTGAGGTCTATTTTAAAAAAGACAAATGACATGATGAATGCGCCTAGAAGCACAATCCCAATGGATATTAAAAGTCTAAAAACGTCGTTTCTTTTGGTCTTCATATACCCCACAAAGGTGGTGATGTTTCAACCATCACCAATACACGATTTACCTAAAATTTTTCAATAATAAATAGTCAATAGCTTTTGGCCCCATGTTGAAGAGTAAATCCACCACCGAAAGTCCGTTTTGGAAGGCATGTCTATCCATAAATACTTGAGGATAGGCTTGAAGTTCGGGAACAAAAGATGCAGGCTCAAATAAGTTTCGTAAATCACTTAAATTTCCGTCATTTACTGGAGGTGATTGAGCATAAAAAATGTCTAATTTCATTCTTTTGGAAGCCCATTCAATAGATTCAATACTTAAGTCAGCTAAAAATGAATGCTTCTTTCCCAGAATATCACATACATCATCGAAGTAATGTTCGAAATAAGCTGATCTGCCGTACGCGCTTCTTAAGGTCGAAATGTATCCATTGACCCATTTATGGTCAGAGATTCGAATATCCTTTATGGATGTCTTGATACCCTTTGTGCTATTGACAGGTATAGTAAGCACCACAACACCGTTGACAGCGGAGATAACAAACCGGTTGCGATAAGTTTGCTTCACATAGTTCTCATCTCGATCTATCTCGGCGTTGTAAGCCCGTTGATAAGCCCACCAATGCGTAGGTGGGAAGGGACATAAGGGCAGATATTTCATGTTTTATCAATCCACCAATCGGAACATACGATCCCAACGAATATTACTTGTTCTTCTATAATTGGGGTCTTCTTTTGAGAACCATGTAAATACCGCTTTTCCTACCACATGATTTTCAGGGACAAAGCCCCAAACCCGCGAGTCGGCTGAGTTATGTCTGTTGTCTCCCATCATCCAATAGTAATCTGATTGAAAAGTGTAAGACTTGGATTCTATTCCATTGATAAATATTTTATCTCCTTTTACCTCGAGTTCGTTTCCTTCATAGACATCTATAACTCTCTGGTATAGAGGTAGATTTTCTAAGTTGAGCGCTATGGTTTCACCCTTTGCAGGAATATGGACAGGGCCGAAATTATCGACTGTCCAGTGCTTATATGGCTCGGCATTTACATTCGGAAAGTACTGACCGAGATTATTTTCTTCCTTGGGATATTCATATACATAAACACTATCTACATAGGATAATTTAGCGATTTCTTTAGCAATATCTTCCGTCATAGTCATGATTACATCGTTTTGTCTCATCACTATTTCTTGAAAATTTAGCTTGTGCAAATCTGCAATCTTAATAATAGCGTTTCTCGTTTGTTCATCGCTGTAGTTTGTGGTAATTTTTACTACATGACCATATTGTAAACCTTCTGGGTTCTCAATTGGCTTACCATTAATGATGACTTGACGATTGACAATTTCAATATTATCACCAGGTAATCCTATGCATCGTTTGATGTAGTTTTCCTTTTTATCGATAGGTCTCGATTTCAAACCACCAATTTCTAGTCCCCCTGTTGATTTAGCGCCATTGGTGCAAGAGAGGCAGATGTTTTTATTCTCAAAATTATCACGGGCCTTTGCAAAATATTCTTTTTCTCTAACGGTGAAAGCATCGTACCAACCATAGCCAGTGGTATCTGTTTTCAACACATTGGGATTTTCTCTTTGGAAAATTATTTGAGCTTCTTTTCTTAAAATTCCGTAGTAGTCGTGACCCGCATAAAATGGATCGACAATGATCGTATCACCGTGAGGAAAGTTGAATACAACAGGATCATAGCGATCTACTTTTCCAAATCCGGGTAAGCGGAAGTAGGGCAGGGAAAACCAATCCACATAACTATTAGTCATACTCCCCGGAAGGGCATTGTGCACAAAAGGAACAGAAACAGGTGTTTGAGGAATCTTTGCTCCATAACTCATTTTGCTAACGAAAAGATAGTCACCAACCAACATGCTTCTTTCCATCGAAGGTGTGGGTATCGTAAATGCTTCCAAGAAAAATCCTCTGATTACAGAAGCAGCCACAACGGCGAAGATGATGGCCTCACCCCATTCACGTCCAAAACTTTTTTTCTTTCCTGTCCAATCCCTTTTACCTACATAAGCGATTTCTTTTTCTTTAAATGCCAACATGATCAAAGCGTACCAAGGAAGCGCTCCAAAGATCCACTGTTCGCCAGTTTTTCTTTTTCCAAAGGCAATACCCAATTCTACATTGATGATCACGAGCATCAATAAGTTTACACCAGGTATCAAAAGAAGTAAGAACCACCACCAAGGTCTTCCAATTGATTTTAGAAAAGGAAAGAATTGAAGGATAGGGAAGTAGCTTAATATGGAGTAATGACCAGCTCTTTTTGTGAGTTTTGGAAGAGTGATGCAGTAGACTAATATTAAAATAGCAAGAAGAATTTCTGGTATTCTCATAAATTAAAATTTTAAATAATCGCGCATGGTGTATGTGCCTTTTTTGTCATGAAGCCACTCAGCAGCTTTCACTGCACCGAGCGCGAATCCTACGCGATTTTTGGCTATGTGATTTAATTCGATTTTATCAATACTTGATTCGTAAACAACAGAGTGCGTTCCTGGAACCTCATCGGTTCGCACACTTTCAATTAAAAGTTGATTATTCGTATCTGTTTCATCCAACTTCCAATTGTCTTTACGTTTTAGTTCATTGATTATACCCTCGGCAAGAGTTATGGCAGTGCCGCTTGGCTTATCAAGCTTATGGACATGATGAATTTCAAGTATTCGTGGATCATATTCATCTAGCGAATGCATAATGGAAGCGAGAAGTTTATTAAGGTGAAAAACAATGTTTACTCCAATAGAAAAATTAGTAGAGTAGAGGAGGGCGCTCTCATGTTCGTGAATGGAAGATTTCACTTCGTCGAGTCTGTTATACCACCCCGTAGTGCCACATACGGTAGGAATTCTTCGCTTGCTCAGTTCTAGAATATTGTTTGCAGCCGCATCTGGTCTGCTGAATTCAATTGCAACATCAGCGCCGTCCAAGCCGAATGTTTGTTCGGTTATGGCTTCTGAAATTTTCGCTACTATCTCGTGTCCACGACTAATGGCTACTTGCTCAATTTCCTTTCCCATCTTTCCGTAACCAACAATTGCAATTTTCATGGTGGTGAAATTAAAAATTTAAATTTAATCCGATTCCTGCATTTCCTCTTGCGGCGGGAATGATGGATGGATGGATGGATAGGTTAATGTCTGGTGAAATGT
>CAYRZQ010000004.1:0-116112 GCA_964428835.1 uncultured Comamonadaceae bacterium
ATAGGATAGTTTTCTGCTGTTTTTTTAATTGCTTTTCTATCTTTTTCCGTAAAGGCTCGAAGAGCGTGCTGCACTTTAAGTCCCAGCTGTGCCAGCACATCTTCTGGAACATCGTATGGATTTTGAGTACAGAAATAAATACCCACACCCTTAGAACGAATAAGCTTAATAATGGCTTCAATCTGATCGAGCAACGCTTTTGAAGCTTCTTTGAAAATCAAGTGAGCTTCATCAATGAACACGCACAGTTTTGGTTTATCCAGATCGCCTGCTTCAGGGAAAGACGCATATATTTCAGCAAGCATTTGCAACATAAATGTTGAAAAGAGCTTCGGCTTATCTTGGATATCAGTAAGACGAATAATACTCACAACACCTTTTCCAAATTGGTCGTATCTGACGAGATCTTGAACCTCAAATGATTTTTCACCAAAAAAAAGTTCTGCTCCTTGAGCTTCTAATTCAATTATTTTCCTGAGTACTGTGCCTACTGAAGCTTCTGATATTTTTCCATATGACTTTTCAACCTCTGATTTTCCTTCTTCTGTGGCGTATTTAAGAAGTTCTTTGAAATCCTTTAAATCTAAAAGAGGAAGGTTGTTGTCGTCTGCAAATTTGAACAAGGCGGCCACAATTCCACCTTGCACATCATTGAGGTCAAGTATTTTACTAAAAAGTACTGGTCCAAATTCGCTCACTGTAGCTCTCAGACGAGTTCCTTTTTGTTCTGACAAACTCAATAATTCAACCGTCGTTCCTTCTGCATGATATGGAATTCCTATGGCAGCGTGACGTTCCTCTATTTTAGGATTGCTTGCACCTGGCATTGCAATGCCACTTAGGTCACCCTTCAAATCCATAAGGAGCACAGGAATTCCTTTAGAAGCCATATTTTCAGCAATAATCTGAAGGGTAACAGTCTTTCCTGTACCTGTAGCTCCTGCGATTAATCCATGTCTATTTAAGGTTTTAAGAGGAATGCGCACTTCTGCTCCCGGAACGGGTGTTCCATCCAGAAGCGCGGCGCCCAGACTTAAGTAGTCACCTTTGAAGGTATATCCTTCGGTGATATGGGTGATGAATTTTTCCTGGTTCGACATTACTATAAGGCTTTTCTACCCAAAACAATTCTTTCAAGAAAGAATGTCGCAAAGGGTATTAGTGATGCTAAAAAAACAAGTATGGATTTTTTCAAGTTGATTTTGTCATGCGAGAATGCTAAGATAATCGCGTAAATCAACCAGACAAACAATACCCCATGAATCATTCCAGCAATAGATACGGCCTTTGGCATATCCGCAAAGTATTTAAGGGGCATAGCAACAAAAAGTAAAAGTAAATATGAAACTCCTTCCACGTGACCTGCAAGAAACAGGTGTTTAAGCGTTTTATCACTTGTCATATTCTAAAAAATTACGGGTTCGAATATATAACAAGCCAAGTCGCCTTTGTGCCTGCGAAGGATAAGTTTCTAACACAATTTAATAACTCCGCCTCTTACTTTTCCCAGACTTTGATTGTGGTTTTTTCTTTTTGTCAGCGAGTTTCTTCTTGAACTTCTTTTCGTGAAAAGCTCCCTTAAATTCTGGATTTTCCAGTCTTTTCTGGCGATCAATTTCTCTCATTTGATCTTGAAACTCATCAAAAGGTGTTTCCTCGACAACAAGTGAATCTGGCAGAGAAAGCCTTTCAAGGCTTTGCTTTATAAGTTTTTCAATCTTCGTTATGTGGTATTCTTCGCTAAAATCCGCGAAACTCACCGCTGTACCTGTTTTAAATGCTCGGCCTGTGCGCCCGATTCTGTGGACATAATCCTCATAATTTGTGGGAATGTTGAAGTTGATAACGTGAGAGACTTCAACAACATCAATTCCTCTTGCGCTCACATCAGTACTTACAAGCACCCTGACATCTCCGCTTTTAAAATCATCGATGGCATTAATTCTTGCATTTTGCCCTTTATTGCTATGTAAGAGTCTCACCTCTCCGATGTTAATTCGCTCCAAATACTTAGCAATTGCGGTCGCTTGCTCTTTTGTTTTCACAAACACCATAACGCGATTGAACGCTTCATCGGATATGAGAAAATGCTCTAATAAAGCCAACTTCGCCTTGAAATTTGGAATACTATAAAGCACTTGTTTGACAGTGTCGGCAGGTGTTGCCTGCGGAGTCACTTCAATTCTTGAAGGGAATAAAAGGAAGTTGTCTGCGATGCGTTCAACTTTTTCTGGAAACGTGGCCGAAAAAAGAAGTTGCTGTTTCTTTTGTGGCAGTTTTTCTTGAATTTCTCTCAGTTGAGGCCAGAATCCCATGTCCATCATCCTGTCACACTCATCTAAAACGACGTGTTTGATTTTTTTAGGAAGAATTTCTCTTTTTGCATAAACTTCAAGAAAGCGTCCTGGAGTAGCCACTATGATATCTACCCCAGCCTGAAGTTGTGTTATTTGTGACTTGGGGCCGATGCCACCATACAGCGCAACTCTTTTAATATCAGTATATTTAGATAATTCCTCGATCGTACGGTCAACTTGAACAACCAGTTCTTTTGTTGGAACAAGAATGAGGCATCGAGGCTCAGGACCTTGATGATACTTCAGCTGCATGAGCAATGGAAGTACATAAGCAGCAGTTTTTCCGGTGCCTGTTTGTGCAATTCCAATTAAATCTTGGCCTGCTAGAATCCTAGGTATAGCTAGTTTTTGAATATCTGTTGGCGTAGAATAACCAGCCTCGGAGACAGCGTCTAGGAACTGACGGGTCAACTTTAAATCTTCGAAAGTCATTTGACAAAGATAGGTTCATTGTTTTTAGTTAATTTCGTAATTCTTTTTTTACAAGACTTATGACCTCTGCTCCGATAGACGTAAATAATTATGATGATATTCGCCCGTACAATGACGGCGAATTAGGGCCTGTGATAGAACGATTACTTGAAGAGCCTATTTTTTATAAAATAATGAAGTGGGTTTACCCTTCTCTTGGGAAGTCGGTGATTCAAGGAATGATGAGGGAGATTTCTACTGTAGAAGAATTTCAGGAACAAGTTAGTGCCCCTGCTTTTAAAGTAGTCTCACAGTTGACAACAAGTGGTCTTACTTTTTCAAATATTGATTTTTTAGAAAAAGAAAAAGCATATCTCTTCTTATCCAATCACCGTGATATCATATTGGATAGCGCTCTTTTGAATGTCAGCTTAATGGAGCGAGGATACAAAACAACTCAAATAGCCATTGGGGATAATCTTCTTGAAACTCCTGTGGTGAGGGACATTGTAAGAAGCAACAAGAACTTTATTGTAAACAGGAATATCAACGCAAAGGAAGTATTTCATTATTCACTGCGCCTTTCAAATTATATCCGAAAAACCATTCAGGAAGATAATACTTCCATTTGGATTGCACAGCGCGAAGGGCGAAGCAAAGACGGTGATGACCGCACTGCCAGTGGTCTGCTCAAAATGTTTACGATGAGCAGTTCAAAGAGTATGGAGGATTCTTTGCTTGATTTGAACATCGTGCCCATGTGCGTGAGCTATGAATACGACCCGTGTGATGTGATGAAAGCGAATGAGTTGGTTCAAAAGCGCATGTTTGGAAAATACGAAAAGAAGCCTGGTGAAGACTTTAGAAGCATGATGAAGGGTTTGACTGGGCATAAAGGGCGTGTGCATATTTCTGTGGGGAGTTTTATGAGCGGAGCTATCGAACAAATGAGAAGTATCCAGCACAAGAATGATAAAGTGCAATTTCTTGCCAACGCTGTTGATAGCGAAATGCATCGCATTTATAAATTGTGGCCTACCAATTACATCGCCTATGACTTGCTCAATGGGACTAAAGAGCACAAAGAATTCTACACCAATATTCAGCGCATCACTTTTAGTAATTATATCAGAGGTTGTGTAATTACGTCGGGGATATTGCGTCGGCAAGAGGGGCTTCCTAAAGAAGGTTATGCCAAGGCGATTCGAGAAACTCTGTTGGAGATGTATGCAAATCCTGTGGCAAATAAAATAGCATTGAATAAACCAGTGTTTTCTGATTTAAGCACAACCAGCTAGAAGGGTTTATGAATAAGGTGATTTCCATTATACTTCTTGTAGTACTCTTCTCTCTGCGCACAGCGGCTCAGTGCGACGCCTGCTATCAAGAGGTGAATGTCATTAGCAATGGAAATTTTAGTCAGGGAAATACAGGTTTTACGACTGATTTGACCTTGGGCTCAGGCTTTATTTGCCCATTATGTCCGGAAGGAACGTATGCTGTTGGGTCAATAGCTTTTTTTTATCATTCTGATTTTATAGGTTTCGATCACACCAATCCTCCATCGGGCCAGTTTATGATTGCCAATGGGACTGCACAAGAAGGTGTGGAAGTTTGGTGTCAAACAGTAACGCTGGAGCCACAAACAGAATACAGCATTCGTTACTGGGGACGCGACGTCACCAACAATTCTAATCCTCATCCCTTGGCAGTGCTTCATGTGGCTATCAATGGCGAGCTTGTCGGGGATTCACTGGTAGCCGAGGGAGATTGGCAAGAAAATGTCGTAACATGGAATTCGGGCGACCTTACCACCGCGGAAATTTGCATTGTCAATTATCAAAGTAATCCCGGTGGAAACGACTTCGGGTTGGATGATATTTCTATGACTGCATGCGTTCCTGTTGTTTTGGAGCATTCGGCTAATGCTGGGACAGATCTCGAGGTGTGCAGCGGCGAATCAATTCAACTTGGAATTGCTCCATTAGCTGGATATAACTATTCTTGGCAGGGTGAGGCTTTACTACAAAACAGCAACGGTCCACAACCAACATTTCAAAGTCCAGAGAATATTAGTTTTCCAACTGCCTATTACTTCACACTTTCACTTGATTCAGCTAACGTGGGTTGTGTTACCCAAGATGAGCTTATGGTGATGGTAAACCCCTTGCCTACTCTTACCATAGCAGGTCCCAATCAGATTTGTGAAGGTGAGGAAGCTTTACTTGAAGCATCAGGGAACTTTGAAGTAATTTCGTGGAATACAGGGGCAACTACCAGCTCAATTCTCGCAAGTACTTCAGACTCTTTTTCCGCTCTGGCATCCTTGGGACAATGCAATATCTCTTCAAGCTTTATACTTGATGTTATTGACTTACCTGAGTTAGAGTTGGGTCCTGATGTTCAAATATGCGAAACTGCTGCTCCTTATATTCTGTCCATTCAAGAATCCGCGTTATGGAATACTGGAGTCACTTCAAATTCCATTGAGATTAATAATTCTGGTCAATTTACAGCGACTATAACTTTATCGGATTGCTCCATTTCCGATACTATAAATGTTATCATAGATTCCTTTCCAAGCTCTTCTTTACTTGATGAATACACTTTATGTCAAGGATCAACCATTGATTTAAACTCTGGTCAGTCTGGACTGTGGAATACCGGTGTTTTATCGAACGAAATTCAAGTTGATGATGCAGGGCTCTATACTGTACAAATTACAAACGGGCAGTGCCAGTTGATAAGCTCTACGGTGGTCATAGAAAAATCGATTCCATCGCCTTCACTACCTCAAGCAGTTTCTATTTGCGAGGGGGAATCTATTTATTTGGATCCTGGATTTTTTGAGGAATCAGATTATTTATGGAATGATGGCGAGACCAATCCGATTTATAGAGCGGAAAAATCAGGAATTTACGAGGTTGAAGTTGGCAATGAATGTGGAACTGCTACTGCATCGACTGAGGTAAGCGTTGAGCTATGTGATTGGGGCTTGTATATTCCCAATGCATTTACGCAGGATGATAATGGTGTAAACGACGACTGGGTGGTAAAGGGATACAACGTTAGTAATGTTAAAATTTACGTTTACAATCGTTTTGGCGACATGATTTTCTTTACTGAACAATTGGAGAGCCCATGGTCTCCAGATATCCTAGAAGTAGGACAAGACGCTTATACTTACAGAGTAGAAGCCTTGAATTACAACGGAGTAAAGATTGAAAGGCATGGACATATTCGATTGCTTCGTTGATTGTTTACATTTGTCCCCTAAATCATTATAAAATATGAGTTGGTTCAAACGCAGAAAAACAGGTATTACAACAAATAGTGTTGATAAGAAAGAGATTCCGGAAGGCTTGTGGTACCAGTGCCCAGAATGCAAGAATGTTGTTACCAGTGAACAACATGCTGACCACAACTGGGTTTGCAACAATTGCGGTCATCATGAGAAGATAGGCTCACTAGAGTACTTTGCTATATTGTTTGATGAGATGCATTATGAAGAGATTGCTGCCAATCTCACTTCTGGGGACCCACTTGAATTCGTTGACACAAAGGGATATAAAGACCGCATAAAGTCTACCATTGCGAAAACAGGCTTGAAGGATGCGATAAGAGTGGGAATGGGAACAATAGAAGGTGAAAAGGCTGTAATCGCGTGTATGGATTTTGCGTTTATTGGTGGATCAATGGGCTCTGTTGTTGGTGAAAAATTTGCCATTGGCGTGACAGAAGCAATCAAAAATAAATGTCCATTTATTTGCATTTCAAAAAGTGGCGGTGCTCGAATGATGGAAGCTGGTTTTTCTTTGATGCAAATGGCGAAAACATCTGCCAGATTAACTCAGTTAGCCGATAATGGCCTTCCTTATGTATCGATTTTGACCAATCCCACAACAGGTGGAGTTACAGCCTCATTTGCTATGTTAGGTGATATAAATATTGCCGAGCCTAAAGCACTGATAGGATTTGCAGGACCTCGCGTGGTTAAGGAAACCATTGGAAAGGATCTCCCCGAAGGTTTTCAAAGTTCAGAGTTTGTTTTAGAGCATGGATTCCTTGATTATATCGTTGATCGAAATGAATTGAAATCTAAACTCGCTCTTTCTTTGAAAATGTTTTCTCCGAAGAATTAAGATGAAGATTTTAATGGTTTGTTTAGGCAACATTTGCCGCTCACCGATGGCTCAAGGAGCTTTGGAATATTGGGCGGCAAAAAAGGGGCTCGATTTGGAAGTGGATTCGGCAGGTACGAGTGGTTATCATCGTGGAGAGGCTCCAGATTCCAGAGCCATTGATTGCATGAAGTCTCATGGTATTGATATTAGTCTTCAAAAAAGCAGACAACTCAAAGCTGAAGATTTCGATTATTTTGATCTCATCTACGCGATGGATAGAAGCAATTTAAAGGATTTACAAGCTCTCTGTGCCGATTCTAAAAACCACTCTAAAATCGCACTTTTATTAAATCCTGAAGACGGGTATCATGATGTCATTGTACCAGATCCATATTACGGGAGCATTAAAGATTTTGAAAGGGTGTATGAAATGACGATGAAAGCCACACAACGAATTGCTTCTTCATTTTAAATTTCTGCTAGGTTTAAACCTTCTCTATATATTCAAGTCAAGGTGACAAAATCAAGCACCATGAAAAAAGTACACTATTTATTTTCTGTGACATTATTAATTTCCCTTTTCACATTAAGTTCTTGCAGAAAGGATAAGGAGGAAGAAGAAGAAACAAATGGTTACTCGGAAGAGGCAGTAGCTGGATATGTGGAGAAGAGTCTTAGCGAAGAGGAAGATGGACTCACATTAAAAAATTTGAACGGAGGCTCTGGCAACTGCTCCTTTGGTTATCCATCATCAAGTTGTGCCTTAATCAGTGAGGATTCTCCAAGTTTCCCTAAAACCATCACGATTGATTTTGGTACTGGTTGTGTAGATTATTTTGGCCGAACAAGAGTTGGAAAAATGTTTATTCATCTTACCGATTCATTTCATTTGGTAGGAGCGATACGCACTGTTACATTCGAAAATTTTAGTATTAATGGAATTGGCATCGCTGGAAGCCGCACCACAACGAATACTGGATTTAACACTGCTGGTCAACCAACCTTTACACGAGTGATTGATACTGACATTACAAATAACGGTAGCACTTTTTCAAGAAATTTCACTCATCAAATGATCTGGATAAGTGGTTACGACACATCGGAATGCTTCGATAATGTTTGGAGCGTTTCTGGAAGTGGGTCAGTCACAAGGCCAAATGGCAATACGCTATCCAGAGTTATTGTAACTCCTTTAATTGTTGACTTTTCTTGTCAACACATTAAGCAAGGCCTTGTGCAGATAACGACTAGTTTTGGAACATGGTCACTCAATTATGGTGATGGGACATGTGATAATTCTGCAACTGTAACAAGACCTAACGGTGCTGTGACGGCTATAAATCTTTAATAAATAAATATATTGTTGGTGCAACCCTCAGCATTTGCTGAGGGTTTTGCATTTGTTATAGAAATAAGTGACTATATTGCAGCATTAAACATTAACCATGCAGTTGAAAATTACATTCTCCCTCCTATTTGTCTTAACTTCCTTTTCATTCGTAAAAGCTCAATCATATTTTTTGAATGGCAGCGCTGAGTTTGTTGGCGGCGATTGTTATCAGCTTACACCGGACCTCGGAACTCAAAATGGTACTGTATGGTATGGAGAACAGCTTGATATTTCAAATCCATTCGATTTGCAATTCCGAATGAATTTTGGTTCTACCGACGCAAACGGCGCAGATGGGATGTGCTTTGTTTTGCATACTCAAGGAACATCAGCTATTGGTGTGAGCGGAGGTGGAATGGGTTATCTAAATTTTGGGACTTCTTTGGGCATTGAATTCGACACATGGCAGAATAGTGATTATAATGACCCTTTTTTCGATCACATTGCTATTCAGAAAAACGGAGACATTAATCACAATGGAATAAACAATATCGCAGGTCCTATACAAGCTGCTCCATTTTCTGACAATATCGAGGATGGAGAATATCACACCGTTCAAATAACCTGGGATCCAGAAACCCAATTGATTCAAGTTTTTTTCGATTGTGTTCTTCGACTTCAAGGAAATGAAGATTTGATAAATGGAATCTTTGGTGGTCAAAATTTGGTATGGTGGGGTTTTACTGCAGCTACCGGCGGTTCATCCAACGTTCAAACTGTATGTCTTCAAGAGAATATTCTCAGTGTGGGCGAAAGCGTCCTCATTTGTAATGGCGGGAGCGCACAACTGAGCGCTGGTGCTTCACTCGATGGAACCTATGCGTGGACTCCAACAGAAAGCTTGGATGATCCTACTTCTGCCACACCCATTGCCTCGCCTACTGGTAATACAACTTATACATGCGTTTACACTGACTTGTGCGGCGTTCAACAAACCGCTACCATTGATGTTATCGTTGGAGAATTGGAATTAACAATGCCAACCAATATTGGTGATATTGATTGTAATACACCTACTGTTACCATATCACCTACGATTAACTTTAATAATAACAATAGTTACACTTGGGTTGGTCCAAACGGAGCAAATGTGGGCTCTACAATCGTTATTAATGCCAATAGTGTAGGCACTTATACATTGACCGCATCAAGTGGAGGCTGCGTCGATTCAGAATCCATTGTTGTGCAAGGAGATTTTTCAGTACTCCCTGCAAATGCTGGCAACGATCAAGTCTTGAATTGCATTCAATCAGAAGTAACATTGGAGGCCGCCAATGTTCAACCTGGAGGAAGTTACCAATGGTTTTTTGGAAACGCATTAATATCAAATTCTTCAGCTGTGGATGCACTTGTAGAGGGTACCTACTCTCTTGTTGTGACCAATGAAGATAATGGTTGTGAATCTGAGGATCAAGTTTTGGTACTTTCCAACTTTGATGAACCTATCGTATCAATTCCACCACAGGATACTTTGGATTGTAGAACAAGATCTTTGGCAATTTCAGGCATTGAAATCACTAATGTAAATAGCTACGAAATCTCATGGTCTACCATGATTGGTCAGATATCAAGTGGTGCGAATACCCTTAGCCCTATTGTTTCTCAACCAGGACTCTATACAGCGACTGTTACTTCATTGGTCAATGGTTGCGAAGGAATAGGGACTATTGATGTAATGGCTAACCAATACTTTTATGTCAATCTCGATGACCTGAGTTTTCCAAACATCATTACTCCCAATGGTGATCCTGCCAATAATAATTGGAGACCGTTTTTATTATCGAATAGATCTCTACCGATTCTTCCGCTTTTTGATGTTTACAACCTCAGAATTTACAACAGATGGGGCGGATTGGTTGAAGAAATTACACGACCCAACGTGTGGTCACCTAAAGAGCAGGAAGATGGGGTTTATTACTACTTGCTCGATTATAGCATTACCTGTGGAGGAACAAAAACAGAATCAATCAAAGGTGATATCGAGCTGGTTCGATAGATTCCAATTAATTGGTTCGCTTTGCTGACTAAGCAGGTATTCATTTATTTTTTTGAAGTGATTATTGCCGAAAAAACCTCTATAGGCCGATAAGGGCGAAGGATGTTGACTTTGCAAAACTAAGTGTCGTGTTTGATCAATAAGCGCTGCCTTCTGTCCGGCGAGGCTTCCCCATAATACGAATACTACATTGTTTTTATGATTCGAAATTGACTGTATCACCGAATCTGTCAGTCGGGACCAGTTCATATAGGCATGCGAATTAGGACTGCCCTCGCGAACAGTGAGCGTGTTGTTTAATAATAAGACTCCTTGTTCTGCCCAATTCGTAAGGTCACCGCTCTTTGGAACACTAAAGTGATACTCATTATTGATTTCTTTAAAAATATTCAAGAGCGAAGGTGGTATTTTTATGCCAGGTGAAACCGAGAAAGCCAAACCATTGGCTTCACCGTAGCCATGATAGGGGTCTTGCCCAACTATTACAACTTTTACATTTTCAGGATGGGTCTTCTCCAACGCATAAAATATTCTCTCTATTGGAGGAAAACAAGTATTTGATGAGTACTCTGAGATTACCATAGGCAGTATTTCTGCCATCATTTGATCACACAAATTTTGGCCTATGAATAACCTCCATTCTTTTGGTATTTCCATTAATTTTTAAATAAAAAAACACCCCGCTAATTGCGGGGTGAATCTATTTCAAATAAAATGTCGATTATCTGCTCACTGTAAACTTTTTTGTCAAGTAGTTTCCATTGTCGGCAATGAATGTGATGAAATAAACCCCCACGTTCAAATTGGAAACAGGAACTACATGCTGTGTGCCGCTTACATTGAAAATATTAACTTGTCGTCCCTGAGCATCAAAAATTCTCACTTCCTTAACCATATCGAATTTCACTCCGCTGATTGTGATTACGTCATTCGCTATGGTAGGATAGATTACTACATCTTCGAAATTGAGTTCTTCAACAGCCACTACACCTTGAGGCGTACAAGGCTGAGCAAGTGCGGCATTTCTGTAGGCGCCGTTTAATACTGTTTGACCTGTAGCAGTTGGATCCAACCAATCAACTAAGTCTTCGTTAGCTGGATTTGGATTTCCAAAGAAGTGTCTTTCCATTTTTCCGTACCAATCAGCTGCCGACTGAGCGCTTGCCGGGGTACAAAACGAATTTCCTCCGAATAGCGTTCCGATTACCCTTTTACTTCCGTTGTAAAGTGGGGATCCACTTGAGCCTCCCTCTGTCACACCCCAGTTGGTCTCTGTTGCAGTCCAGACAACTCTCCAATAGGTGTTGGGCGGACCGATACTGTTTGTATTTGCAACTGTGCCTGCTGCAGATATCTTTTTTACATCACCGGCAGGATGATGGATACCAATACCACGTAAGTTACCATCGAAAACTGCAGGTGTCGCTGTGGTAGCATCCCAGCCAGCATAAAATACGTTCCAACTAGCTGGAAAAGAATCCTCAAGTTCGAGTAAAGCAAAATCACTTCCCGTTGAACCGGGCACATCATTGCTATCCGCGCGTCGAATCAAACCCACCTTTTGCTGAGTCACAGGGCCACTACCACTTCCACAATTTGGCTTTTGAAAGTTGAACCTCACAGTAGATAACTCTAGGTTAGCTGCCGTTGAATTGATAGTGCAATGGTGCGCTGTCAAAATGTAGTTCTTACAATCATACGAGGTATTGTTTACGAAGCTCCCAGTGCAAAAGCCAGCGCCATCAGAGCCAAGCAAACTAAGTCGAACAACCGAATTTCTTTGGTCAACCCAATCTGCACCTTCAGGGCAGTTCACATCCACCTGACACGACTCACTTCCTCTGTCTCTTTGATCATAACGAGGGTCCTGAATAAATCTGTAATAATGTAAAACACCAAAAATGCCTAAGCTAGGTGAACCAATCACTCCAGCTGGTTGGTAATATTCAAATATAGCTTCGTCTCCGTATACATCGGGAGTTCTATGAAGTCCACTAGGTTTATTTTCAGTAAAATCAAATGGGCCTTCGAACCAACTTCTATCACTTGAATAGATGTAATATGACGAACCCTCTGGAATGTAGAACTCGTCAAACAATAAGGCCATTGCCAAAGCTCCCTGGCTTTTGAACTTTAATTTCCAGGTCATATTACCCTCAACATCGGTAGTCCATACGCCCTTTGTGGCGCAATCAATATCAATATTGTGAATTGCTCCATACAATGACATATAACCCATTTTATCACGCTGCTCTGCCATATCGATAAGCTCTTGGTTATTCATTTGCGGTAACATATAAGTGCCAAGATTGTCGATCTCACTTTGATGCAATGAATAGCCGGGAGGGAGCGTTTGAGAACTTGCTTCAAACAAAAAGACGAAAGAGACAAGTGCAAGTAGAATTTTTTTCATTCTTGTTAATTGTGGTTTTTATACAGGTTTATCTGACGTAAAATTAGTGAATAAGAGCTATTCAATTTGAACAAATTTTACCCTACACTTTAAGTCCTAATTACCTTTGTTGCGTTGGAAAAGTTAGGACAAGATATTCGATGGGCAGCCGACCTTCTTCGCTCGGGCAAAATTGTAGGCATACCTACGGAAACTGTCTATGGTCTTGCTGCAAATGCGCTTGATGCTGCCGCTGTAGTTTCAATTTTTGAGGCCAAACAGCGCCCCGCTTTCGACCCATTGATCGTTCACATTGGTGAGGTATCAAAACTTAATCTACTGGTAGAGAGTATTTCTCCGCTTCAAAAAAAACTGATTGATGAATTTTGGCCTGGACCTTTGACCATCATTTTTGATAAAAAGGAAGTTATTCCTGATATCGTCACATCTGGTCTTAACACCGTTGGAATTCGAATGCCTCAGCACCCTATTAGTTTGAAGTTGCTGAGAGAGTTTGATTTATGTCTTGCGGCCCCAAGTGCAAATCCCTTCGGCTACATCTCCCCTACTTCTGCACAGCACGTGGTAAAACAACTTGGTGAACAGGTGGCCTACGTTCTTGATGGCGGACCTTCAGAAATTGGACTGGAATCAACTATTGTGCGATGTGACAACCATCAAATTACAGTATTGAGACTTGGAGGACTTAGCATTGATGCCCTCGCTAATTTTGGTGTGCCAGTGGTAGTCAATGATCACAGCAGCAGCGCGCCTGAAGCGCCAGGCATGCTCACGAATCATTATTCCCCAAGAAAAAAAACCTCCTACTTCGATTCGCGATCTGAAATTACTGATAAAACTGCAGTTCTTTATTTTTCAAAAGAATCTATGCGCCCCATCGACCGTACCCTTAGTAAAACAGGAGACTTAAGAGAGGCGGCTAAAAATCTCTTCAAATTCCTAAGGGAACTTGATGAAATGGAGGTCAACGAAATTTTCGTTGAAATGGCTCCAGATCGCGGATTAGGAAAGGCAATCAACGATCGCCTCAAGCGCGCCACCGCGTCTTAAGCTCCACGTTTGAATGGGCGAATAATCAATCTTAAGTCTCGGGCGTGACGAAAATAATTTTGAGCCCAATTAATCATAACGACGATTTTATTCCTGAAGCCTACGAGTTGATAGACATGCACGAATAGCCAAGCGATCCATGCTATCCAACCACTGAGTTTCAGATTTTTCATTTCTGTCACAGCTTTATTTCGTCCAATCGTGGCCATAGACCCTAGGTCTTTATAATGAAACGGAGCCATTGAACTGCCTGCCACCAATCGCTTGAGATTTTTTGCGAGAAGTTGTCCTTGTTGCATCGCTGGTTGAGCTACCATTGGATGACCGAGTGGATATTCGGTTGTGATCATCAAAGCCGCATCACCAATAGCGAATACGTCAGTATATCTATCTATTTGATTGAATTGGTTAACCAACATTCTTCCTCCTTTGATTGCGGAAGCATTGATTCCATTTGGAACAACCGCTTTCACGCCCGCTGCCCAAATGAGCATTGCGCCTGCCAATTTTCTTCCATCACTGGTGAGGGCTTCCTTACCGTCATATTCAGTCACACGTGTTCCAAACCAAAGATCGACTCCCATCTTCTCCAAAGCCTCTCGGGCTTTCGCGCTGCTTTCTTCTGACATTGATTTTATCAAACGATCATTGGCTTCGATGAGATGAATATCCATTGCACGAACATCCAAGTCGGGATAATCTTTTGGTAAAATATCTTTTCTCAACTCTGCAATGGCACCTGCCAACTCCACTCCTGTTGGTCCACCGCCAACAATAATAACACTCATCAACGCTTCCCTTTCCTTCAAATCATCACTGAGCAAGGCTTTTTCAAAGTTTTGAAGCATTAAGCTTCTAATATCCAATGCTTCTGAGATGGACTTCATCGGCATTGCGCGCTCTTCAATACTTTTCAACCCGAAATAATTAGAAGTGGCGCCTGTAGCCAAGACTAAATAATCATAAGATAAATCTCCGATGGTCGTTCTTACAGTTTTGGATTCTGAATTAATCTCCAAAACCTCCGTCATTCGGAAAAAGAAATTCTTATAGCCAGCAAAAATTTTTCGGAACGGATAAGCTACGCTTCCGGGCTCAAGGCCTGCTGTTGCTACCTGATAAAACAAAGGTTGAAAAGCGTGATAGTTATGCTTGTCCAGCATCACCACTTGAAACTCGCTATTTCTCAAACCTTTTGCGATTTGTAAGCCACCGAAACCACCTCCTACGATGACCACTCTCTTTTTGCCGGTTGCGGGAATATTCATTTTACTTTTTATTAAAATAGGTTTTAAAATAACCACACTCTTGAACGACCATTTTCCTGAACTTTGAATCTTCCATCTCTTTTAGGCCTTGAAAACCCTCGCGAGCAATGAAATCAGCCTCATCTTCTTCTCCCCGAGTATTGTAATATTCCGCCAATTCACATTTACTAATTAAATAATAAGCCTGTGCCTTTTGTTCCTTGGTCTTGGCCTGTTCAAGGGCTTTTTTATAATATTTAATAGAATGTTGCACATCATAATTCATCGGCCAATACCAGTCGATACTCTCCCACTCGTTTTCATATTCATGTGCATAACCATGTGAGGGATAGTCAAGGTAGAAAAACGCTCTCTGATTGCCGTGGTAGGATAAATTATAGTAGGCATTCGCCAGACGAAGAGCATCATCAAATGTGGGGTTCAATGCAAGATTGTTTTCCAACGTTAGCATCTCTCGCAATAATGATTGTCTGGAGTAGCGCTGACCTTGATATTCAACAAAATCACAATCGTGGCAATCTTTAATTCTAAAAGAAAAAGGATCTCCATCGAAAGTACTTTCCTCAGAAATTGAAGCTGCGGCCTCATAGGCTTGCTTTAACATTCCATTTTTTACATAATATATACTCTGTAATTGGTAAAGCATTGACTTGTTCAAGCCAGCATGTTGTCTTACGAAATTGTGCAACAGATCTTCATCCTTGGCATTGATAAATTGTAACGCGGCGTTGATGTTCTCAATATTATCCAAACTCTCCATAGATGGCAAAAGCACATTGGCAGCAGCTGGATTATGCTCTTCAAAATGCTCTTGTAGCTTTTTCAAAAGCGTTTGATAAGCCTTGAATGTATCTCCACTTCCATCCCAAACAGCTTGAGCACGATTGAACACCCACTCCAAATCCTCAATATCTTCGGTATTATAATTCTGTGGACTTTCAGCCTTGAGCAATACTTTAAATACTCTCAACTGAAAAGAAAACACGGAGTCTTCCTTGTTTTGTTTAACAAAAGCTTGGTTTAAGTGATATTCACACTGTGAAATGTCATTATTCAAATAAGAGAAATAGGACAAAGCCGCATGAGCCTTGTATTTGCGCTGATATGCGGCATCACCTAAAAGACTTGCCAAATCATTAGAAAGATTTATTTTCAAAAAATTCAACTTATTCAATCTTTCAGAATCATCACCGTCATAATAGTAATTGTTGTTAATCAGACTTTCATAACTGGCCAACTGTCTGGACATTAGCAAATCAATAGCATTATGATTGGCATTGATTTTTCGCACTTCACGCATCGCGCGAGCAGCGTCTCCTGTGTAAAACGCCATCATTACCCACGCACAAATACGCGATTCGTCGCTAGAACATTTATTTAATGTTTGAATAAAATCAAGTTCCTCCTGAGGTCGGAAGCTGTACGTCATCGATTGCGTAAATCGCTTGTCAGCCGCCATGATATCAGCATACATAGCATTCGCATCGCTGAATCTACCCATTTTGTAATAACATCCAGCAGCATAGCTTTTGCTTCGCAAAGACATCAAATCCTCTGGTCTTTTGGTGACGTAACGATTATAAATATCAATTCCCCGAATATAATTTCCAGAAAAATAGCTGTTGCGAATGAGCTGAAACTCCATTCGTGACTTGATAAAATCATCTTCGCAAGCCTGCCAATACTCTACAAGTTCTGCAGACAATGCTTTACTCAAAGAGTCCGTTTTCGGCTCTTCTCTCCACCAATACGTATTGTTATTGGTTGAATAAGACTCTGCTTTTTTTGCAAGTTTCAAGTAGTTTAGAAATTCACTGAATCGAGGATTTTTGCTGAGTTTATTTTCCCCTAATGATTTTTGAAATTCAATAACCGCTTGCAATGAGTCTTCCAGAATTAGTTTTGAAAGGCTATCTGTGAGCAGTTGATTCCCTAAGTATTTCTGCCAATCTTCGACAATAGACTGATTGAAAGTGGGATATTCGATAAATTGATTTTCATCCCAAGCAAATTGGCTGTCTTCGTAATAAGCTAATGGAGCAAAATCAGAAGTTACAAAGGCTCTGCTTTGGATGTTGGTGGTCGAAGTGTAGTAATAATCAATACCAGCGCAGGCAGCACTAATGAGAAGTACTACCGTGTAGTACAAAAGACGAAAATAAGGACGCATCGAACGATGAAATATGCGTCGAATCTAATTCAAAAAATATCACTTCTTCAAAAGGTTGATGAATTCTTTTTTTAAATGTTTTTGCTGCTCGATTAAGTTCTTCTTCTTCTGACATTTCGAGCTTTAAAATATCACCTTCTTTTAAATAACAGCCTGCATAAAATCCACCTTTCTTGACTTTATAAAAATTCTCATTAACTGACTCAAACAATTCTGTGTTTTCCGAAGGTTCTACCTTCCATTTTGTTATCAACTCAATAGGAACACCATCTCTCAGTTGAATCCACCAATGATAACATGGCAATGCCAGATCAAGTGGTAAGGGATATTTATCAAATTCGTCTAAATATTGCTCGCCAATTTGATTGTCGAGTATGCTATTTCGATTGTCCCCGGTAATTTTTCCCATATTGTAATACATCAACACTCCTCTATCCACAGGTGGAATCCCCGTTCTATCCGGAAACTTCACTTGATGAAGTCTTATTGTTGCTGTGATTTTCCATCCTGTTATTTCTTTTAATTTTTTCAAAAAAAGAAAATAAGCATCTTTCGTTTTTTCGCTCCAATCGCAATCAATTTGAAGTTCGTCAACGCAGAAATTCTGTTGCTTCATCATCCTCGAAATGACTTCATAGACCTTAATTGATAGACTATCATCAGGAGTTTCAAAAACTTTATTTTCAATATACACAACTGGCACAGCGCAATAACCTTCTGGAAAGGGTTTTTGCATTTCTACTGTCGAAACTTTTTGAACCTTTCCATCGATGATTTTCAAATCAAACAGGTGAAGGTAGATTCTTCCA
The DNA here is from genome assembly GCA_964428835.1 of uncultured Comamonadaceae bacterium. Classification (GTDB taxonomy): domain Bacteria; phylum Bacteroidota; class Bacteroidia; order Flavobacteriales_D; family Sanyastnellaceae; genus JAIXWP01. The sequence continues at coordinate 17,989 of CAYRZQ010000004.1, forward strand.
GAAGAGAAATTAGAGGTTTGTTGGAGAAGCTCTAACTCCGTTGGGTTTGGATTCCATTCAGAGCCCCAGTGATAAAAGGAGATTTTGCTTGCAATACCATGATCGTTCTGGCAAGCCGAAAACAAAAGTGCTATTAGAAGTATTCTGTGGTATTTCATGGAATAAAAAAAGCCGCGTTTGATATCAAAAATCTAACGCGGCTTTCGTAGCGGGGGGGGGGCACGATCCCCCGACCTCATGATTATGAATCATGCGCTCTAACCAGCTGAGCTACCCCGCCATTTGTAAAGCGGGCGCAAATATAATCCTTTTTCTTATTTTAATATGAATAATGAAAAAAAAAGGGTATACTTGCAAAACTAACCTAACCACCAACCGATTATGCTTATGGAAAAGAACCGATTGGACCTCGAATATATCATTCGTACTTCCGACCACATTCTATACAATTGCATCTCTTCTCCCAGTGGACTCGAAGATTGGTTTGCCGACGAAGTAAATATTCGTGGCGATATTTTTACTTTCTTTTGGGAAGGCGAAGAACGCAAGGCTGAGCTTGTTTCATCAAAAAAGAACCAATTCGTTAAGTTTCATTGGCTTGAAGATGGGAAAGAAAAAACCTATTTCGAAATGCGCATCAAAATTGACGAAATGACTGGTGAAGTGGCATTACTCGTTACTGACTTTTTTGAGGATGGCGACGAAGAAGAGACCAAGATGTTGTGGGATAGCGCTGTAGACAATCTCCGTCGCGTGATTGGTGGTTGATTACCACTTAGTATAAAGAGAACGTGTTATTTCCTTATAGGCCTCGGAGAATTCTCCGGGGCTTTTTTCTATAAGAATACTCTCCATACGTGGCTCGAATGGCTCGCCTTTTCTAAATTCCACCATAACTCTCGATGCATCTTTATGAGCCAGCGTAAACACGTGACAAATACGCGAGGGAAACATACCTGCCTCTTGCGCTGCAAAGGTCCAGCGCTCGAGTTGATTTTTTGGGAAAATCAAAGCCAAATGTCCATCTGGATTCAAAAGCTTTTTGGACTTTTCCATGAATGCCTCTGCTGGGAGCGAGTCATCATGACGGGCTGCATTTCGGCTTGGGTTGGAAGCTCTGAGTGATTGGGAAAAATAAGGTGGATTAGAAATAATCAAATCAAATTTATCCTTCGAACCAATTTTTAAAAAATCTCCTGTATGCGCCTTGAGGCGGTCTTTCCAAGCACTAATTTGAAAATTATAACGAGCATCTTCCGCAGATCCTTCATCGAGTTCGATGGCATCGATTAACGCTTTTTGGTTGCGCTGAGCGCAAATAAGCGCTATCACTCCGGTGCCAGTGCCCACGTCAAGTATATGATTCGCATCTTCTACCTGTGCCCATGCTCCCAGCAAAACACCATCTGTACCCACACGCATAGCGCTTCGGGATTGATAAACTTCAAATTGCTTGAAGCGGAATGGTTTATCGTGCATTGCTGGATACATAGCCTAATCCTTAGATTCCTTCCATGTTTTGTAATGTGACGTTTGCCTTACTCTATCAACAGGTACCTCTCTCAGTGGTTCACATGGCCTTAAAGATAAGTAAAGTTCTGACGGGAGTTGCTGATAAAGCTTGGTTCCTTCCTTTTTCCAATTCATCATTTCATCAGAAACCTCTTTGATAATTTTTGCCGGACTTCCTACCAAAAGACTTCGTCTGGGGATTATCATATCCGCTGGTACGAAACATAAAGAACCAATGATGCACTCATCCCCCATCTCTACCCTATCCATCACCACTGCATTCATGCCAACGAGACAATCCTTGCCAATAGTGGCACCATGGATTACTGCTCCGTGTCCAATATGTGCACCTTCCTTCAAATAAACGGTAACGCCTGGGAACATGTGAACGGTGCAATTTTCCTGAACATTGCATCCATCTTCGATAATGATTTCCCCCCAATCGCCGCGAATCGCCGCACCAGGACCGATATACACATTCTTTCCAATAATGACATTGCCCGTGACGGTGGCATTCGGATGCACAAATGAAGATTCATGCACTACAGGTCTATATCCATTAAACTCAAAGATATTGGCCATATCAAGCTTTTTCTAATACCATAGCAAACCCTTGTCCTACACCAATACACATGGTGCAAAGAGCATAGCGCTTTCCTGATTTATTTAACTCTATGGCTGCTGATAAAGCGATACGTGCGCCACTCATTCCCAGCGGATGACCTAACGCTATTGCACCGCCATTTATATTCAAGCGGGGGTCGTTGTCTGCTAGCCCGAGGCTTCTTGTGCAAGCAAGAACTTGCGCTGCAAAAGCTTCATTTATCTCAATGACATCCATTTGATCCAGCGAAAGACCTGCACGCTTCAATGCGAGTTTTGAAGCTTCTACGGGGCCAATTCCCATAATTCGAGGTTCGGTGCCAGATGCCGCGGAACTCAATATTTTCGCCAACGGTTTTAAATTGTATTTTGCAATGGCTTCATCGCTCGCCACGAGTACTGCCGCTGCACCATCATTCAATCCACTTGCATTTCCAGCGGTTACACTCCCTCCATTTCTGAATGCGGGCTTCAACTTTGCTAGAGTCTCAATACTGGATTGCGGTTTTATAAACTCATCTTTATCAAAAACGATTGGATCTCCTTTCTTTTGTGGAATCGACACCGGAATGATTTCCTCCGCAAAGCGGCCTGCTGACTGGGCTTTGCTAGCCTTTAACTGTGAGGCTAGGGCAAAAGCATCCTGGTCCTCTCTGCTAATAGTAAATTTCTCAGCCAAATTCTCCGCTGTTTCTCCCATAGCTTCTACTCCATACATTTCTTTCATTTTAGGATGAATGAAGCGCCAGCCAAAACTGGAATCGAACATCTGGGCATCTCTTCCAAAGGCCGACGATGTTTTGCTGATGACCCACGGGCCGCGTGTCATGTGCTCTACACCACCAGCTATCACGATATCTCCCTCTCCTACTTTTATCATTCGTGCTGCCTGAGCCACTGCACTTAATCCAGAGGCGCAAAGACGATTGGTGGTTTCTCCTGGAACCTCCACCGGATAGCCCGCTAAAAGCAAAGCCATGCGCGCCACATTTCGATTATCCTCACCAGCTTGATTTGCGCAACCCATGATGACATCTGAAATCGACTTAGGATCTAAGTCTGGAAATTTTTCCAAAATACCTTTCAACACCAAGGCGGCCAAATCATCAGCCCTTACGCTTGAAAGACTCCCACCAAAATTTCCAATCGGCGTCCTTACTCCTCCTACGATAAATGCATTCATAAAAATTATTTTGACAAATATGTAAAAACCTTCCTAATAAAAGCCATTAATAAAGCATAACTTTACCATACTTTCGACGAATGCTAATGTTTCTTGCGACTCTTCTCACTATTGGTCATGGGCAAAGCGATGATCGTGTATTTCTTTTCATCTTTTTATGGCTTTTCACCATACCCATAACTTTAGTTCTAGGCATTATACTTCAATACAAAAATGAGTTTTGGCTTCGACTGCTAACACTCACTTTTTTACTCATTTCTGGCCCAATTTAGATTATTGCGATGGCCATCAATGTGATTGGAGGAATCATTATTTTATCATTTACAGCAATATCTGTTTTTCTATTAATCAGAGCTCATGGTAAAAGGATTCGGACTTAGTTTTCTCCTGATTTTCATATTACTTATGCTCTCCAATTGCGAGCAGAAGTCAGGATCTATTGTAGAAATTATCGGAAAGAATGATTCAATAAAGAAAGAGTTCAATTTCGAAATTGCCAATCAACAAATGTTTGATAGCCTTTCGAGCGCACCACTAACTGAGAAGTTTTCACAAGTAAAAAGTATGAAGGTAATCTGGGCGCTTGACGATGATAGTATTCTATTCATCAATAGCAAAGCCCATCGTTTACATTTCGATTTTGTAAAAAAGTACATCAACGAAAACGAAAATTTGACTGTTTTCAACTCAATTAACTACCATACAAACTTTGCTCAAAAGTATTGCCTTGGAATTCTCAACTACTACGCGGATGGGGATATTTACACCATTGAAATGACCGCAAGCAGCAAATATGATGTTGAACAGATTGAGGATTTTTACGACCGAATAAAAAGCAAAGTGTACTTTGGTGAAAAACTTAAAATTCTCATTAGTACCGACTATTTATTTCAAGTAGCAGATGATTTTTCGATTCCTAAAATGGAGTTGAATGAAATTTTATCAAATAAAAATTACCAATCAATTTTCGAAGGCAAGGAATTGGGGTATTTGAGAATTTACGACCCCGAAAAAACAGTGGATTATAGCAAAGACATCATTATTGTCAAAGGCACGCCATTGTTTATTCCTGAATGTAAAGGCGTGATCACCACTGATTTTCAAACACCGCTTTCACACATTCAAGTCCTTGCGCATTCAAGAAAGATTCCTTGCTGTGTTATTAGAAATATCTTTTCAAATAATGAAGTCATCAATTTGGTAGGCCGACCTGTCTCGCTCGAAGTATCATCAAGTGAATGGCAGATAAAACCAACTGAAGCATTGATTGAAACTAGGTCAAAGGGAAAACTCAGAGAATTGAGTTTTGACATTCGATATTCAAACATCGTTGATTTAAGCATTCTTGATAATTCAAAAACAGAGAGAATTGGCAGTAAAGCTGCCAACTTAGCAACCCTGTTGCGAGTGCAGCGTGATTTGGGTTATGAATATTTTAAGGTTCCCGAGTATTGCTTTGGAATTCCATTTTACTATTTCGAAAATCACATCAAAAAGTCGAAAGTAGCTGATGAATTAAACGCCGCATTAAAAGCACATACAGAAGGAGATTTGGATAAAGTAAGAAAGCATCTTTCCAAAGTTCGAGATAGAATAGAGTCCACCCCTGTAGACGATTCTTTGATATCGGCGATGGAAAAATTGTTGGAAAAATCTTCTTTTGAATCCTATCGGTTTAGAAGTAGTTCAAATGCAGAAGATTTAAAAGGATTTAGTGGTGCGGGTCTTTATGAAAGTGCCACCTACAAGAAAAAGCATCCCATCAAGCGAATGGACATTGCTATTTTGAAAGTCTGGTCATCATTATATGGTGAAAAGGCCTTTTTGGAACGTCGCATTCACAACATGAATGAATCGTCAGTAAAAATGGGCATTTTAGTTCATCGCTCTTTTCCTTCAGAAGTGTCAAATGGTGTTGCCATTACTTCTAATTTATTGCGTCCCGATTTTACTGGAATGACTGTGAATCTTCAAAAGGGAGAATCAAGTGTAGTGGAGCCCGACCAAGGCGTGCAAGCAGAACAGGTGATACTGCTCGACGCAGGCAGAGTGGTAGGCGGAGGACTAAATCTAGCATGTGATTATGTAGCAATGAGTTCACTGGCAGATAATAAACCTGTGCTTTCCAAAGAGGAATATTTGAGTTTGTATGTGGCTTTAGATCAGCTGAAAAGACGGCTCATTGAGCTCAATTTTGGAAATGATCGCAGCTCATTCGACCGCTATGCCGTGGATGTCGAGTTCAAGTTTTTAGAAGATGGTAGTTTATATTTTAAACAAATAAGACCCTACTAGCGTCGCTATATTTGTCCTATGAAAGCAGAACGACCGCTCATCATGGTTACCAATGATGATAGCATTTATTCTAAAGGAATAAAAAGCCTCATAGAAGCCGTGGCTCCATTAGGCGATGTGATTGTAGTTGCTCCTGATAGCCCTCAGAGTGGAATGGGTCACGCAGTCACCATACATGGTATTTTGAGAATTAATGAGGAGAAAATTTTTCCTGGAATAGAAGCTTATACCACCAGCGGTACACCTGTTGATTGTGTGAAATTGGCCATCGCAAAAGTACTTCCACGAAAACCAGATTTATTGGTCAGTGGAATCAATCATGGCAGCAATTCTTCCATCAACGTTATTTATTCTGGCACTATGTCGGCCGCTGTTGAAGGCGCTGTTGAGGGCATACCCTCTGTTGGCTTTTCATTATTAGACCACGATCATGACGCGGACTTTCGCGCGTCACAAAACGTCGTAAAAATTATTTGCGAAAATATTCTTCGCGAAAAAGGGCTACCAGAAGGTATCTGTCTGAACGTAAATATTCCAAAAGGAAGTCCTGAGGAAATCAAAGGAATTAAGATTTGTAGACAGGCCAAAGCTTATTGGGAAGATAACTTCGATGCTCGCAAAGACCCTTTTGGTAAGCCTTACTACTGGATGCTTGGAGAATTTAAAAACTTCGACAAAGGTGAAGACACGGATGAGTTTGCTCTGCGTCACAATTTTGTTTCAGTTGTTCCCGTTCAATACGACCTCACCGCTTATCACGCAATTTCACACTTACAACAATGGAACTTCTAAGCAAGTACAAACTCGATAAATTCTGGATCGGAATTATCGTAGGCATCGTTGGTGCCATCGTAGGATTTTTAATCTTTGGATTTTTCTGGGCAATGGCCAACAAGGTCTCTTTTTCATATTTTTATAATGACGTTTTTTTAGGAACGCGATTTTTTACTGATAAAATTGTGACAGTAAGTATTCTTTTAGACGTGCTGCTATTCTTCATATTTATGAGGCTCAACTGGCTCAACATGTGCAAGGGAATTTTGGCTGTCGTTATTTCAGCTGTTCCTGTAGCCATTTACTTCTATTGATATGCGCATATTTATCATTGCAGGCGAAGCCAGCGGGGACTTGCACGGAGCCAATCTCGTAAAGGAACTCTTTCAATTAGCACCACAAAGTGTGATTGAGGGTTGGGGTGGCGATAAAATGTCTGCGGCAGGAGCGCGTATTCACAAGCATTATCGAGAACTTGCCTTCATGGGGTTTGCTGAAGTGATCGCAAATATTCGCACCATCATGCGAAATTTTGACCTTTGTAAATCTACCATTGAAACATTCCAACCAGATACCTTAGTGCTCATCGACTATCCAGGTTTCAATCTACGAATGGCTGAGTGGGCGCACGAAAGAGGAATTCGCGTTGTCTATTATGTCAGCCCTCAAATCTGGGCTTGGAAGCAAGGAAGGATTAAGAAAATCAAGCAGTTTGTCGATGAAATGTGCGTTGTACTTCCGTTTGAAAGAGAATTCTATGCAAAGTTTCAAATGGATGTTCACTTCGTCGGACATCCACTTCTTGATGAAATCAAACAAGACCAAATTTCCATTCAGAAAGAAAACATCATCGCATTATTACCAGGAAGCAGAAAGCAAGAAATACGCTCAATGCTTCCTATAATGTTGAACGCTGCCAAGAATTTTCCAGAATACAAATGCGTGATAGCGGGCGCACCTGGTCAAGAATATTCATTCTATGAACCTTTGATTAAAGACTACAATGCGGAAATAGTATTTGGAAAAACTTATGACGTTTTGAAATCTGCAAAAGCTGGTCTTATCACCAGTGGCACTGCCACACTCGAGGCTGGTATATTCAAACTTCCACAAGTAGTATGCTACAAAGGGAATCCTCTCTCCTACTTCATAGCACGCCAATTGGTTAAAATCAAGTACATCTCCTTGGTTAATCTGATTTTGGATAAACCGGCAGTTAAAGAATTGATTCAATTTGAATTGACTGAGGAAAACATCTTGGCAGAACTTAGATTGCTTTTGGGCGATACAGAGCGATCAAGGCAAATGATGACGGATTACAACGAATTAGAAAGTGTTTTAGGCAGTGGCGGTGCTTCATTAAATACTGCCAAAGTGGTGTTGAAAAAAAACTGAAACAGCCTTTAAGAGCTTTCTTGTCGGTTCTAATTTTACCACATGCGCTGGTGTGTCTGTATAATATGTCTAATACTTCTTGCCTTTCAATCAAAGGCAGCAGACCCTCTTAAAGTCGGTTTGTTCTATAATCAAAGCTTTATTCGCGCTTCGATTAGCGTGGTCAGTGGTCAGGTTGATTTATACTGCGATGATCAATACATCGGTACTGCAAATGCTGGTGTGCAATACGATATGAGTGCCGCATCGGGAAACTTACAACTTGTATTTAACGGTTCGGTACATACAGCACAAAGCGTTATAAAAACGGTAAGTAAAACCTATAGTACCTTCAAAATTCAACCAATTGGATTGAAGCAAAATTCTAGAATCTATGAAGGAAATCTACTTTGCGTCAAGGCACCTGGCCGCATTCAACTGGTGAATGTTCTTCATTTAGAAAGTTATGTTCCTGGCGTTATTGAAGCTGAGGGAGGAAGTAAGCATCAGCTAGAATATTATAAGGTTCAGGCCATCATCAGTAGAACTTACGCGAGCAGCAATAGAAGAAGACATGAGGCAGAAGGCTTTCATGTTTGTGACGCCACACACTGTCAAGTCTATCACGGTATTCCAAGACATGAGCCGCTCACAAAAGTGGCTACCCAAGAAACAGAAGACGTGGTGATTGTAGATAGCAATATTGATTTGATAACAGCTGCTTTTCACTCCAACTGCGGCGGACATACTATCAATGCCGAAGACGCATGGAGCAAGCCGCTCAGTTATTGCGTTGGAAGGCCCGATACGTTCTGTTTGGTAATGCCCAACTCCAACTGGGAAAAAACGGTGAGTGCCGCTTCATGGAAGTCCTACATAAGAGCAAAGAGCGAATCAAAAGAGGATAGTCTGCTTGCGGGAGCGACTAGTTTTTTTCCATCCAACCGTCAATATTATTTTGCGGATAGCAGTCTTAAAATACCCAACAAGGTGATCCGACACGATTTTAAGTTGAAGTCTGCCTATTTCACAGTGCATCAAGATGAAGACAAAGTGACCTTCATTGGACAAGGCTTCGGACATGGAGTGGGATTATGCCAAGAAGGCGCGATTCGCATGGCTCGTCTAGGGTTCAAATATGATGATATCATTCACTTTTATTACAAAGACGTTCATCTTGTTCCTTTGAGATTCATTTGGTTTTTTAAGGATAACTAATCCCTTTAACACTCTTTTACAGGGTTTAACGTGGACTTAATTCATGTATCAATTATCTTCGCGATGCATAATTTGTTGATTGAATGTCCACTTGCATGAAGGCATCTATTTTAACCTGTTTATTATTAGCGTTTTGCGCTCCCGTATTAGTTTTTGCTCAAAGCAAAGCTGCGATTTCCACTAAGAAAAATGTAGATGGTAGAATTGTTTATGAATCACGTATCATAGATCTTAACGGAACAGAAGATATCAATGACATTCTTAAAGAGATGGGTGTTGTCGATAAAAACGGAGTTCTAATTCCTGGCAATGAATTTCAAATCAATGTTATGCCTTCTGATAAAATGGAAGGCTCCAATAGTTTAGAGCGTCCTTTCAAAACATTGCCTCCAATGGCACCCATTAGGCCATTTGAGCCTGCTACAGAATCGGTAGCTTTCTTAGGAGTAATGGCAAGAAACGATTTGTATAAAAATACTGCATGTGTTCAGATCACTGAAGTAATCGAGTCATCGCCAGCAGAGGAAATTATTCAAGTTGGCGACCTCATTTATAAAATCGATGAGGCCCCAATTGCTTCGCACACTGACTTGGTCAATTTTATTCACTCCAAAAAGCCCGGCGATGAAGTGAAAATATATGTCTATCGCGACGGAAAAAAGAAATCTCTTAAACTAACATTAGGCGAAAAAAAACAAGAAGTTAGCACACCATTTATTGGCATGCCTGATATGAGCTACTTCTTCAGTCCAGACTCGATATTATTGATCAGCCCATTCGATAACAAAAAAAATTGCGACTCTACTAAGATTTGTCAGCCTTTTTCGTGGGAAGAAGAAGGATTTGAAACAAAAGAAACTCCTTTCTTAGGTGTTACCCCTGCTGATGAAAATTCGTCAAAGGGTGTGCGCATTGGTAGTGTAATTGAAGGTTCTTGTGCAGAGAAAATGGGGCTTCAGGAAGGAGATATTATTCTGGAGCTCAACGGAGCTGCGGTAGCAAGCTTTGATGATCTCAAAGCAGATATTATGGCAATCGCTCCCGGTAATAAGGTTGAAATTCTTATTGAAAGAGAAGGCAAGGAGAAATTATTGGAAGGCGAACTCGGTTCGAAGTCTTCATCTTCACAGGACGATTTCAGGATTTTCCATGACTTTAAAGGAATGGATGAGAATGGAAATCTAAACTATGACTTCGAATTGGATATGAATGTCGAGGAGCTTGAGCAGCATCTGGAAGAAATGATGAGAGACTTTAATAATATGCTCGATGAAGGTGCAAATGAGCTCCAAATTATGATTGATCCTTACCTTAATGCCGAACCAGGAAATCTCAATGTAGGAGAGCTAAGTGATTCGGACATCTTGCGAATTGAAGGTATTAATCCATCTTTGAAGCAACTTGAGTTTAGTTCATTTGCATTTATACCCGACAATGAACATCAAACGATAAAAATTAGTTTCGAAACATCTGCCCGAGGTGATCTTGAAATTGCATTGTTTGATTCCAATGGCGCAAAAGTGCATGTAGAAAGACGATCTTCTTTCAGCGGTATTTTCGGAAAAACACTCGCTATGAGCAACTATCCTAAGGGAGAATATGTGCTTATGATAAAGGTTGGTGAGGAACAATTCCTAAAGAAAATCACCAAAGAGTAAGTACTCACAATAATATCACTCTCCTTGCGTTGCCTACTCACAACCGATGCAAGGAAAATGTGGTTACTGCCCGGCAGCAATTCTTTATCAGGAAATGCTTTCAAAGGGAGAGGCAGGCAGTATTTCTAAAGTAAAGATTTATTAGGGTGGTAACCGCACCGCATCGGATTAGCGCATTCCAAGTATTTTTAACGGTATTTCTTTTTCACTTAGAAAGTGCTCCAGTCTTTCTTTATTCGCTGCCTCAATATAAAATTCTAGAATCGCTATATCTCCAAATGGAGCATCTATTTTTTCAAAATTCAGATCCTTCAACACTTTCATTACCGCAGGCATGTGATGGTATTCAAAAGAAATACTACAATGAAGTCTGACATTTTGTAATTGAAGGTCGCTAGCCTCAATAGCTTGTTGCGCAGCAGTTTTATAGGCGTCAATCAATCCGCCTGTTCCCAACTTGGTTCCTCCATAATATCTAATTACTGTGACCAAAACATTGGTTAGGTCATGGGATAATATCTGACCGTAGATCGGCTTACCCGCTGTACCTGAGGGCTCGCCATCGTCATTGATCCTATACTTGTCTTTTTTATGTCCCAATCTGTATGCATAACAAATATGAGTTGCATCGCTGTGCTGCTTCCAAAGATCAGCGAGGATCAACTTTACATCATCCTCAGTAAAAACGAGGTGAGTTTGTCCAATATGCTTGCTTCCGGATACTTTGTACAATGACTCACCTGACTTTGAAATCGTCCTATACTGAAAAGTATCGCTCAACTTGATTCGTAATTAAGAAATGGGATTTAACATCACGCTGAAAACTGTGATAGAATTTGGGTCGCGATCATAATACAATTTGTCCAGTGCTCCCAAGACGTTCTTTGCCCTGAAATATGAGGTGTGTAAAGAATTTTCTCCTTTTAAACTCCATTGTATGGTATAGCTGCTTTCTGCTTCCTTGTAATTTTTGACGTACTCCAACATGATGCGCAATGCTTCCACTTGGCTTGTGGCTTCGCATGTATGAAACAAAAAGCTCTGATTATGGCGAGGATTTGCGGTAATCAATCGCAACAAAACATTTGAGCCTCTGTCTTCAAAGTTAAAAATAAGACTATTCTGTCCTAAGCCAATGTAGGTTCCAATCTCCGCCTGAAGACTTGCTATTTCAACGTTTTTATCTAAGGTCATAATCTCTAAAAAAAAGGAGTGTAAAAGTAAACAATCATCATTGAAACTCGATGTTGGTCGAGTTGTATTCGGGAATCATCTCTTTAAGCTTAGAAATGATTTTTGCATTGTTTTGTTCATCAAATAACTGGATGAGGGCGTCAATCTCATTTTGAATTTCCAAATATTCATATTCCCTCACCTTGGCAACTAGAATTTTCGGGTGCGGAGTGGACATCGTATTTTCCTTATCGCTCAAAACCTCTTCATACAATTTTTCCCCAGGTCTGAGTCCTGTGATTTTTATCTCAATATCTTTTCCTTCTACCAGACCACTTAGTTTTATCATGTTTCGCGCGAGGTCAATAATTTTGACACTTTCGCCCATGTCAAAGGCAAAAATCTCACCTCCCTTTCCCATTGAGGCTGCTTGAAGCACCAATTGGGAAGCTTCTGGAATTGTCATAAAAAAGCGCGTAACGTCGTGATGTGTCACAGTAATAGGGCCTCCTTCTTCTATTTGCTTTTTAAAAATAGGAATTACAGAGCCATTGCTTCCAAGAACATTTCCAAACCTGGTAGTGATATAGGCAGTTTTTGATGTTCTATTCTTTGATTGAACGTACATTTCAGCTGCTCTTTTAGACGCGCCCATGACGCTCGTTGGATTCACAGCTTTATCAGTGCTGATGAAAACAAAAGATTCTACACCAAACTCGTCCGCCAAATCAGCCATGATCTTCGTACCAAGCACATTCACGCGTATGGCCTCGCTTGGATTCGATTCCATCAAAGGTACGTGTTTGTAAGCCGCCGCATGAAAGATGATCTGAGGCTTGAATACATGCAGCGCTCGTCTCATGCGGTCCTCACTTCTGACATCACCAATAGCTGCTACGCAAATGTCATTTTCATCCAGTACACTAATTTCTTGTTCGAGCTCAAACAAAGGTGTTTCAGCTTGATCAAGCATGAAAATTTTAGAAGGCGAAAAGACGATTAATTGCCTAACGAGTTCGCTTCCGATGCTACCAGCGGCTCCTGTTACGAGAATCCTCTTGCCTTTAATATTATCGCTAACGATTGATGAATCAAGCTGAATGGCATCTCTGCCTAGTAAGTCCTCGATGCGGATATTTCGAATTTGTTGAACGCTAAGTTCTCCGCCAATCCATTGTGTTGCAGGTGGCAGCTGACGTACTTTCACATCATACTTCAAAGCAGACTGAATAATTTGTGCTCGTTTTGACCTATCCAGTGCAACGCTGGCAATAATAATTTCATCGACTTTTCCGCTCGAAAGGAATTCTTCCAGTTTAGAGGCGTGATAAATATCGGTTCCTTCTAATTTTTTTCCTGTCTTACTTTTATCATCATCAAAAAAGGCAATCACTTGAAGGTCTGCCCTCGAGTCGCGATCGATGGTGCGTTTTGTAATCATTCCTCCCTCACCTGCTCCATAGATTACTACGCGTCTCGACGCTTTGGAAGGAGTTTTTAATTCAAGATACAAAACCTTAACAGCGATTCTGCTAACGATCATTGCGAAAAGTGATAGCAGATACTCAATGATGACGATTGAGGTTGGAATGAAAAAGTTTCCATCATGATACTTATACCTCAAAAAGTTTGCTACCAGAAAAAGGATGCTGCCAGAGGATAAAACCACGAAGATTCGCATCGTATCTTGAGTGCTGGTGTAGCGAATAATTCCAGCATAGGTTTTACCTATTATAAATGATACAATCCGAACTAATAGAAAAATTGGAAGGAACGCCTTTGCTAAATCGATTTCAATTTTTGGGGGATTGAATTCAAAGCGTACGAGATATGCAACAATGAGCGCAACAAAGCAAACCCCTAGATCGACTAGGAATATAATCCATCTAGGGGTATTTCTTGTTGGCAGTATTTTCATACAAAAATTAGCAAGCTTCAATCACCATAGCGCTTGCTCCTCCTCCACCGTTGCAAATTCCGGCTCCGCCGATTTTAGCGCTATTCTGTTTTAGTACATTGATTAATGTGACGATGATGCGAGCGCCACTGCAGCCAAGTGGGTGACCCAATGAAACAGCTCCGCCGTTAACGTTCACTTTGCTGGCATCGAGACCCATTTTCTGCATATTCACAATTCCAACTACTGAAAAAGCCTCATTTAACTCTACAAACTCTAGATCTGACATTTTCAATCCTGCCTTTGCAACAGCCTTTGGCAAAGCAAGTGAGGGAGTAGTTGTAAACCATTCAGGAGCTTGTTCTGCATCTGCATAGGAAACAATTTTTGCAATTGGCTTTAAACCGAGGCTCTCCATCTTCTCTTTACTCATCAAAACGACTGCTGCTGCTCCATCATTCATGGTGCTTGCGTTTGCAGCAGTCACTGTTCCTTCTTTGCTAAAAACAGGCTTGAGCTGTGGTATTTTGTCAAAGTTCACGCTCTTGTATTCTTCATCTTCTTTGAAAACAACAACGTCTCCTTTTCTGCCAACGATTTCAACAGGAACGATTTCATCGTTGAATTTTCCTGAAGACCAAGCGGCAGCGCTTCTTTTATAACTTTCTATTGCAAAATTATCTTGTTCCTCTCTGGAGATATTACACTCTTTAGCGCACATATCAGCAGCATTGCCCATGGCATAATTATGATAAACATCGGTAAGACCGTCCTTCGCAAGTCCGTCGATTAGGCTTACATTACCATACTTGTTTCCCCATCTCAAGTTTTCTGAATAAAATGGAACATTACTCATGCTTTCCATTCCACCAGCGACCACGACATCTGCATCACCGAGCATAATGCTCTGTGCGCCTTGCATGATGGCTTTCATTCCAGAAGCGCATACCTTATTTACAGTGGTGCATTGTACTGTATTTGGTAGTCCCGCAAAAATCGCAGCTTGGCGAGCTGGCGCTTGTCCCAGATTTGCTTGAAGCACCGAACCCATTAGGACTTCTTGTACTTCATTCGGCTGCAAACCAATACGGTCTATTGCTCCTTTGATAGCGATTGAACCTAGTTTGGTTGCTGATAAGGAGGCCAGCGACCCTCCAAAACTTCCCATAGGAGTTCTTACTGCTGATACGATGTAAACTTCTTTCATTTTCATTGAATGTGGGCGCAAAAGTGCGCAATTCCAACGAAAAATACATCATTTTAAGAATAATAAGTAATTGTAACCTATTTCAAGGTTAAAGGTATAAATGCACGTCTGTCTCCCGTACCCTATAAATAACAGACCAAGGAAACAATGAAAACATTGAAATTCAAACATTCGATTACCAGCATTTTGGGAATGCTGTTATTAGTAGTGCAAGTTACTGGACAATCCGTTCCGGAGTCTCCGTGCGGTAGCGATCATAAAAATGATAGTCTATTTCAAAATGATCCTCGATTCGCCCGCTCAATGTTTTTGCTTGAATCAAAGATCAATGCTGAACGTCAGCTTTCATCTGAAGAGAGGTCAAACACTATACATACCTTGCCTGTGGTGGTTCACATCATTCATGAAGGTGAACCTTACGGACAAGGATCGAATATTACAGATGAACAGATTTTTAGTGCTATTGAGGCTCTAAATGAGGATTTTCGTCGTATGCCTGGAACGAATGGTTTTGGAGCTGGCGTGGATGTGCAGATTCAGTTTTGTTTGGCATCAAGAAATCCCCAAGGTCAGCCAACCACAGGCATCGTGAGAGTTAATGGAAGTTCTGTACCTCTTTACGCAGAACAAGGAATACAATCCAGTTCTAATAATGGCGCAAACGAAGCCGCAGTAAAAGCGCTCAGCACATGGCCAAGAACCTCTTATGTGAACATTTGGGTAGTAAATGAAATTGGTAACAATGACGCAGGAAGCGGTATACAAGGCTATGCATATTTTCCATTTGATAATCCCATTGATGGCATTGTAGTGCTTCATAATGCTTTTGGAACTGTTGGTAATCTCAAGTCATACACCAACATGAATCGAACGCTGACGCATGAATTGGGACATTACTTAGGTCTATTTCACACGTTCCATGATACGAACACATGCACCGAGGTAAGTTGTAGCACGGGCGGAGATCGCGTGTGTGATACTCCACCTACAACGCTCAACGCTTCTTGTAGCAGCCCAGCATGCGGTGGTACACAACAAGTAGCAAACTATCTTGACTATACCAATCAGTCGTGTCAAAACATGTTTACCGAGGGTCAGAAAGTTCGAATGAGAACTACTTTAGAAACTCAGCGAACTTCAATGCTATCTTCTTTGGGTTGTATGCCAGTATATTCAAGAGATGCTGGAATCACAGCAGTACTGGCTCCAGTTGGTACTAGCTGTAACACCAGTTATAACCCTGTTGTTACGCTCACAAACTTTGGCTCGTCCGTGTTGACCTCTGTTACTATCAACTACAATGTGAATGGAACCAATGGTAGTACATTTTCATGGACAGGCAGTCTTGCATCGGGGTCAAGTACCTCGGTATCATTGCCAGCTATTACTGTAGGATTAGGCAACATGACCTTTTATGCTTTCACCTCTAATCCCAATGGATTGGCAGACGAAAACAATTCGAATAATCAAAGCACATCTTCATTCGTTGTCACCTCTGGTGCTACTTTGACCTTGACAGTAGTTGTCGATTTCTTTGGTGCCGAAAACACGTGGCAAATTAGAGATGCGAACAATAATATTATGGACTTTGGTGGGCCATATATTAATAACTCACAAGGAACTGTATTTACAGAATCTCTGTGCCTACCTAATGGATGCTATTCTTTGGTCTTCTTCGATTCTTATGGTGACGGACAGTCGTTTTCGAATGGTTCATTTACTTTGAGAGATCAAAACAACACTGTGTTAGTGACTCGAAGCGGCAACTGGGGAGCGATCTCGACCAATCCATTTTGTGTGACAGGAGCTCCCGAAGGCGCGGCGCCGACAGCAGCTTTTACAGTTAGCGACAACTTGATTTGTGCGAATAGTAATGTGAATTTCACTTATACAGGAACGAATGCGCCCACTTCTTACTCATGGGCTTTTGAAGGAGCTTCAACGGCTACATCAACCGCCGTTAATCCCCAAAACATTTCATACCCAAATGCAGGAACATTCGATGTAACATTAACAGTAACCAATGAGTTTGGAAGCAACACATACACCTGCACAGACTGTGTGACAGTATCGAATCCTCCAACGGTATCATTTACTATTTCCAACGTATCTTGTGCAGGAGGAACGAACGGAAGTATTGTGACTAATGTTAGCGGAGGGAATGCGCCATATTCTTACGCTTGGGTCAATGGTCCGGCTACTGCCAATAGAACTGGTCTTGCTGCTGGAACTTATAATCTTGTGGTAACCGATTCGCAAGGTTGCGTGAGACAATCTGTAGCAACAATAACTCAACCTTCTGCTCTTGCCATCACAAGCACTGTAAATAATGTTTTATGCGCAGGAGGAAATGATGGATCTATCAGTGTTAATGCTACAGGTGGTACTGGAAATAAAACTTACAGCTGGAGCAATGGAATGCAAGGAGCCAGTATCGCTGGACTCGCAGCTGGGAACTATGTTGTAACTGTATCAGATGCCAATGGTTGTTCAACCAATCAAACCATAAGTGTGAGTCAACCAGCAGCTCTTCAAGCATCTGTTTTTCATAGCGATTTAACTTGTAATGCTTCCAACGATGGAAATGCCGTAGCATCGAGTGTTGGGGGTACAGGTGTCATTACCTTCTCATGGAGTAATGGCCAAACAGGACAGTTTTTAACTGATCTAAGCGCGGGAGTGTACATTTTAACAGCCACTGATGCTAATGGCTGTACAGATATAGAATCATTCATTGTGGAGCAGCCGGATATTCTTGTAGCTAATGTTATCGTAACTGGTCCTGAAACATGTATTGGAAATGACGGATCTGCTATTGTTGACGTACAAGGTGGCAGTGGCTCTTATTCAATTGTTTGGGGAAATGGAAACACTGGTGAATTGCTTCAAGGTGCTAGCGCAGGTGAATACGTGATAGGAATTGTAGATGAAAGCGGCTGTAGTCTAAGTGCATCTGTTGTTATTCCTTACGAATGCAATATCAATATTCCAACAACTCAATTGATTTCATCTGATTGTGGTGCACAAAATGTTGCCTTGTCATCAGTGATTACTTGTAATCCAGTTGAAAATGCAAGTATGTATCAATGGAAATTTGCCACACCTACAGGTTTGGTTGTTGCCGAAGAATTTACTCTAGGTAATCAATTTTATCTTGGACAATCTTCTGCTATTACCAATAATATGTCACTGATTGTTTCTGTAAAAGCAATGGTGAACAGCGTTTGGGGCGGATTTGGACAAGGTTGTGCTTTGGCAACAGAACAAGTTCTTGGAACCACAGCACTCGTTGAAGCTGATTGTGGCGTGGTGATTTCCTCATGGGATCAAGTAATCAGCGCCAGCTTATTGCCCAACTCTGCTACATACGAGTGGATGTTTACCAGTTCCAATGGGACAATCACATCTACTACTATCGGAAATACACTCACTATTTCAGAATCACTTGGTTTGATAAATAATACGGAGTATGCTGTCATTGTGAGAGCACAAATTCCAGGCTTAGGATTTACTGAATGGGGCGTACCATGTAATATTAATATAGCAATTAATACTGTTGGCATTGAGCAGATGAATAACACCTCGGTGGTCATTTATCCCAATCCAAGTGATGGAGAGTCCTTCACTATGTTGTTTAATGAAGGAATGAATGCTACAGGAATTGAGGCTATCCAAATATTTAACAACAAGGGACAACTAGTAGAAAGTTTCAAACCAAACTTCACTGGTGGCAACAGCCGAATCGACCATCGTTTTAGCAACAAGCTCAGCTCGGGAATCTACTTTGTACAGTACTTGTCAGCTGGCATTCGATATGAAGAAAAACTTATTGTGAGATAGAGGATATAGGGTGGAGACCAATTTACTTTGGTCTAAAGTAGAAAGCCCACACATCGCAAGATGTTGTGGGCTTTCGAAATTTTATAGGTAATGATTTACAATTCTGAAAGTTGGATGGAAGCCAAGCTATCCACTACTCTGTCTGCTTGAGAAAGGATTTTGGGATCTCCGATACCTACGCATCTAAACCCACCAGCCTTTGCTGCTTCGACACCTGATATAGCGTCTTCAAAAACGACACATTCGGCAGGTGCGAGATCCATTTCCCTAGCTGCTCTTAAAAACACCTCAGGATTTGGTTTTGAAAGAGTGATTTTATTTCCATCTACTATGCTATCAAACAAATGAATGATTTCGAGTTTCTCCAAAATTAAAATTGCATTTTTACTTGAAGATCCCAAAGCCACTTTCACATCATTCGATTTGCAGGCAGTTAAAAATTCGAATGTTCCCGGGAGCATATCTTCAGGCGTCACCTCTTCCACGAAGTCCAGATACCATTTATTTTTAAGCTCCATCAATTCTAACTTCTTCTGACTATTGAGCTCTAGGTTTCCCCATGAAAGTATTTTTTCAAGAGAGTCCACTCTGCTCACACCTTTCAACTGCTCGTTTTGATGCTCTGTGAATGGAATGCCGAGAGAATCCGCCAAGCGTTGCCAAGCCTTAAAATGAAATTTCGCTGTGTCAACGATGACACCATCCATATCGAATATACATGCCTTCACAGCCATATCTTTAAGCCAAATGAAGTTTAAATCTTACGTGATAATCAACCAAACCATCAATTGGCTTACGCACAATGCGCCCCAATCTAATTCCGGTTTGAGCGGCTGCTTTTTCCAAACAATCATGGAAATAATGGCCTATACTGCCAACGAAGTGCACAGGAACTTGATTCCAGTTGGCATAACATTTTACATGTATTTCAATAAAATGTACCATGCCTTTTGTCACCCAGTTTTTCACATGAGGGTGATCGCTGTGCTGACCAATAAACTTCATAAAGCTCGCGAGATATACGTTTGCGTTAGGTTCGCGATAGACACGAGAGATGATTTCATCTTTTGATGGTGCGTGAAAATCCTCGAAGGCTTTTGCTAGGTCTGCTGGCAACTTTTTATAAAAATACTCCTGTAAAAGAATTTTCCCAAAGTAACTTCCACTGGCTTCATCTCCGAGGATGTAGGCCAATGAAGGCACTTCTTCATAAACTTCTTTCCCATCGAAATAGCAAGAATTGCTGCCGGTTCCGAGGATACAAGCTATACAAGGTTCGCCATCGTATGTGCTCATAGCTGAGCCCAAAAGATCGTGGTCAACCAGTATATCAGCATTTTTAAAAACTCTTTCTAATCCTGTTCGCATGATAGCGCACATTTCGTCTGTGGAGCTACCTGCCCCATAGAAATATATGCTCTTCACATCGCCTGCAATATTGAATAATTCGCTATTTGCTTTAAGCGCCTCTTCAATCACATCTGGATTATGAAAGTATGGGTTCAAACCCATAGTTTGAAAGTCACCAAGACGTGCGCCTTTGTCGTCTATCAGGGCCCAATCGCATTTAGTGGATCCGCTGTCGGCAATTAAGATCATTGGTTAGTGGTTGGTTTGGTTAAGTGGTCAAATTATAATCTAGCAACGAGGTCACATACACGTTGTGAGTACCCTGCTTCATTGTCGTACCAGCCCATCACTTTCACGAGATTGCCGTTTACTGAAGTCAAAGCAGCATCAAATATACAAGAGTGTAGATTACCTACAATATCAATCGACACGATTGGATCTGTGCAATACTCAATAATTCCCTTCATGGTGGTTTCAGCAGCTTCTTTGATTGCAGCATTAACCTCTTCTTTTGTAACTTCTCTGCTCAAGATGGCTACGAGGTCAGTCAATGAACCGTCTGGAGTTGGTACACGTACCGCTACGCCGTCCAACTTACCTTTGAGTGTTGGCAACACCTCTCCTACTGCTTTTGCAGCGCCAGTTGAAGTTGGTACCATGCTCAAAGCAGCGGCACGAGCTCTGCGTAAATCTTTGTGCGGAGCATCTTGCAAGCGTTGGTCAGCAGTGTAAGCGTGAACAGTGGTAATATATCCCTTTTCAATACCGAATTTATCGTTTAGAACCTTCGCCATTGGAGCCAGGCAGTTGGTGGTACAGCTCGCATTCGACAGAATGGTGTCTGACTCTACAATCATATCTTCGTTTACACCAAGAACGATTGTTTTCACACCTCCAGTTGCCGGAGCGCTGATTACAACCTTTTTGGCACCTGCAGCAATGTGTTTACCAGCGCCTTCTTTATCTGTAAAAATACCAGTCGATTCAACTACTACGTCCACATTCAAATCACCCCATGGAAGTGCTGCTGGGTCTTTTTGCGCATAAACCTTGATAGATTTTCCATTTACAATTAAAGCGCCATCACCAGCTGCAACAGTGCCTTGAAATCTGCCGTGAACGCTATCATACTTGAGCAAATGTGCTAACGTGGCTACATCCGTCAAATCGTTGATTGCTACAATTTCAATGTTTGGGTTTTGGATCAATCCTCTCAAACACATTCTACCGATGCGACCAAAACCATTTATTGCTACTTTTTTCATTTTTGTTTTTAATAAAATAATTAATTGATTAAATGCTGAGGATGCGCGCTATTCGCAACTCATCGCGATTAGGCACATTCGCTCTAGTGATAGACTCTTCAAGTGAAGTGTAGCTTTCACGGTCGTTTATAATTCCGACCATTACATCTTTTCTTCCCTGAAGCAAACCCTCTACAGCAGCAACCCCCATTCTACTTGCCAACACACGGTCATAGCAGCTTGGGTTGCCACCTCTTTGAAGGTGTCCCAAGACAGATACACGCGTTTCGTACTCGGAGTACTTTTCGCTAACTGTTTTGGCAATTTCATAAGCGCCACCGCTCTTTGAACCTTCGGCTACAATTACAATACTTGAAGTCTTTCCACTTTCCTCAGTGCTTCTGAGAGTTTCTACCAACTCGTCGACGCTCATTTCGTCTTCGGGTAGAATAATTGCAATTGCTCCTGTAGCGATTCCCGCTTTTAATGCGATGAAACCGCTATGTCTTCCCATCACCTCCACAAAGAACAATCGATTGTGAGAGGTGGCGGTATCTCTGATTTTATCTACAGCATCTACAACGGTATTTGTCGCAGTGTCAAAACCGATGCAGTGGTCTGTACCATACAAGTCGTTATCTATGGAACCTGGAATGCCAATTACGGGGATTCCAAATTCCTTTTGAAATATATGCGCTCCCGTGAATGTACCGTTACCACCGATGGTGATCAAGGCATCTACTCCATTCTTTTTCAAGTTTTCGAACGCTTTCCTTCTTCCCTCTTCTGTCATGAACTCTTTGCTGCGCGAACTTTTCAAGATGGTGCCTCCACGACCGAGAATTTTTGCTACAGAGCGTTCATTCAATCGCTTGAAGTCGCCTTCAATCATACCTTGATATCCTTGGAAAATACCTTCACATTCAACGTTGTGATATACACATGCTCTAACCACCGCACGAATTGCGGCATTCATTCCCGGAGCGTCACCACCACTGGTCAAAACTCCGATTCTTTTTATTGCATTTGGCATATTGATTTCTTTGCGCCGAAGTTATATGAAATTCAGCGGGGACGAACTTAGTGTAATTTTTACACTAACACAAATCAGGATTACTTTTTTTACAAAAAATAATTTTTTGGTTGTGATATAAATTCACAGTAGCGTCCTGTATATTTGGTGTCAATAATACACTAAGCCCCCTATGGACGTTTCTGTTGACTGTGTCGTTTTTGGATTTGATGATCAGAAGTTAAAACTACTGCTAATTGAGCAAAAGCAGCCTGGCGGAGGTGCGTCTATCAAATTGCAAAAAGCCCTTCCTGGTGACTTGCTCATGGATGACGAGAGTCTGGATGAGGCAGCTCGCCGCGTTCTTTCTGAGCTTACAAGTCTAGAAGGCATTTATCTTAAACAATTCCATGCTTTCGGCGATCCCAATCGTGTAAGAGGCTTGAAGGATCAGGAATGGTTGAGAAGTTTTCGAAATAATCCGGAGCGTAGAGTATTGACGGTTGGCTATTATTCTCTTGTAAAAATGGAGGATTTCAATCCAAAAGCCGCGTCTTTTGCTGGAAAGGCTCAGTGGATTGACGTGTATAAGATCCCTGCACTTGCATTCGACCACAATGAAATCGTGGATGAGGCATTGAAAATGTTGCGTCATGAATTAGTGGCCGACAATATTGGTTTTGAATTATTACCCGAGAAATTCACCCTATCACAGCTTCAGCGACTTCATGAGATTATTTTGGATAAAAAATTAGACAAGCGCAATTTCCGCAAGAATATTCTCAAAAATGACCGTGTGAAGGCATTGAATGAAAAACAAAAAGGCGTGCTTCATAAGCCCGCCCAGTTGTTTAAATTCGACCGAGTAGAGTAATTCTACACAATTCTTTTGTTCCACTGATGAGAATCTGTTTCTCTTCCTCTCTTTAAAGAATCCAAGAAAGCGGAAACTTTAGGAGCAAACTCCCACTCTGTATATGGTCTCAAGGTGTAATCAACACCCTTGTAATTAATCACACGTATTGGCGCAATCGTTGCCGCAGTTCCAGCTCCAAAAGCTTCATCCAATTCACCTTTTTCAATGGCTTCCATTACCTCTGCCACTGACACTTTTCTTTCTTCGACATTATAACCCCAATCTCTTGCTACTTGCAAAACACTATCACGGGTAACACCATCGAGAATACTATCAGAGAGAGCGGGCGTAAACAATGTATTTCCTTTTTTGAAAATGACATTCATGGTTCCGCTTTCTTCAAAGTATTGATGCGTTTCGGCATCTGTCCATAGCATTTGATTATAGCCCGAGTCTTGTGCTAGTTTGGCTGGATATAATGCTGCAGCATAGTTGCCAGCTGCTTTAGCATGACCTGTTCCGCCCTTTGCAGCGCGCGTAAATGCCGGTTCTATCTTAACCTTGATTTCACCAGTATAATACTTGCCCACCGGACACGAGAAAATCACAAACAAATAGCTTCCACTTGGGCGCACTCCAACGTACTCGTCGGTAGCAAACATATGCGGACGTATGTATAGAGATTCACCTTCTCCTGTTGGTACCCACGAACTATCTAATGCTGTAAGCTGAGAAAGGCATTCCATGAAAAGTTCTTCTGGAAGCTCGGGCATACAAAGACGATGAGCGCTCTTGTTCAATCGCGCAGCATTTTTTTCAGGACGGAAAATGAATACTTCGCCATCACTGTTTTTGTAAGCTTTCAATCCTTCAAAAATCGCTTGACCATAGTGAAGCGAACTAATCGCAGGACTGAATTCTAATTTGCCATAAGGTTTGATGATGGGCCTTCCCCACTGACCATCGGTGTATTCCACAACACACATGTGGTCTGCGAAAATTTTACCAAAACCAAGATCCGACCAGTTCACTTCATTGATTCTGCTCTTCTCTACCTTTTGGACTTCAATCTTGTTGGTTGTTGCTATCATTAAGCATGTGGTTTGATTGATTATCCTTTATAGCATTTAAAACATAAATTTGTTTCAACTGCCTCGACAAATGTAGGGTTTCAAGCGTTTCGATGAAGGTTAAAAACCCTGAAATTTATCACTATCCGTTTACAGGACTGAAAAGGAACTTATTAGGACTAACTAATTGGGCCTTTACTGCATACATTACAATAGCAGCAGTATTATTCACCCCCAATTTTTGCATTATATTTTTTCGATGTGTATTTACGGTATGAGGAGACAAAAACAGACGCTCAGCAATCTCATTATTCGTGTATCCTTCAGCGATAAGCTTTATGACTTCCAATTCTCTTTCACTTATAACGACCGCTTCACAAGAGAGTTCTACAATATCCAAGTCATTGACATCAATGGCTTCTCTTCTAATGGTTTCTAATATTTGGCCACAAAAGAACCTACCACCAGTAGCAGTTTCTCTAATGCTCTCCACTATTTCATGGATATCGCAATCTTTCTTTATGTACGAAGTGACGCCAGCCCTGAGAGCATTCACTATTGTGATTCCGGTTTGCTCTCCCGTGATGGCCACAAAACGAACTTTGGGGTTGATGCGCAAGACTTTTGCAAAAACATCAATGCTGAATTCCTTAGCGGCAAAATCGATGAGAATCACATCAGCCTCAAACGACTTGACCATCTCAAGAAGTTGATCTTCGCTCATAGCCTCGCCCAACAACTGAAAGTCGTCGTATTGACGCAATACAGCGTTTAATCCGGAACGGATGAGCAAATTGCTATCGGCGATGATGATGCGTTTCATTGTTGCAAATATCTTATCTAAACTGTTTCTAAATAACAATTAGAAGGCAGAAATTTGTTCGCTTATACACGTATTTTTCAACAAGTAAGGATAGCACTTTGAAAATCACATCTTTCTAACGACTGAGATGCCCAATAGATCCATGCTATTCTTGATGATTTCACCTACTTTAACAGTTAAAGACACTCTGAATTTTTTCAATTCGTTGTTCTCCTCTCTTAAAATGGGAAAATCATGATAGAAGGAATTAAACTCTCGCACCAGTTCGTAGCAGTAGTTTGCGATTAAACTTGGATTATACTTTTCACCAGCCTCTTGCAGCACAGAAGGGAAGTCATTCATTTTTTTGATGAGATCTACTTCCATCGAAGAGAGTAAAGCACCATCCAAGTTAAATGACGAGTAATCGCCTCCCATGTCGGCAAACTTATTTCTAATCGCATTCGTTCTCACATAAGTGTAAAGGATGAAGGGACCAGTGTTTCCGTTGAAATCGATGCTTTCCTTGGGGTTGAAAGTCATGTTTTTTACAGGATCAACTTTGAGCAAGAAATATTTCAAAGCAGACATTCCAATGGCTCTGTAAACATCCGCTTTTTCGCTCTCTTCGAGTCCCTCAAGCTTCCCTTGTTCTTTGGCAACGCTTTCTGCTTCTGAACGCATTTCCTCCATGATATCATCTGCGTCCACTACGGTGCCTTCCCTGCTCTTCATCTTGCCCTCCGGCAGCTCCACCATTCCGTAGCTGAGATGATAACACTTTTCGCCTTGTTCGAATCCGAGCTTCTTCAATATTTTGAAAAGCACTTTGAAATGATACTCCTGTTCGTTGCCGACCGTATAGATTTGGTATGCTGCATCTTGATAATCTCTAAAGCGAAGGATGGCTGTGCCGATATCTTGAGTGATATACATGGCGGTTCCATCTTTTCTCAAAAGTGCCTTTTGATCCAAGCCCTCATCTGTCAAGTCTACCCAGATACTTCCGTCATCTTTTTGAAAGAAAATTCCTTTTTCCAATCCCTTAAGCACTTCATCACGACCAAGGAGATAGGTATCGCTTTCATAATAATTCTTATCAAAATCAACTCCCATGGTTTGATAGGTCGCATCAAAGCCTTGATATACCCATCCATTCATGGTATTCCAAAGATTCCAGACATCTTGGTCTTTTGCTTCCCATTGACGTAGAAGTTCTTGTGCTTCTTTGATTGCAGGAGCATACTGAGCAGCTTCTTCTGGTGTGCTTCCTTGTGCAATTAATTCACTTTGTTGACTCTTATAGAGTTTATCAAACTCCACATAGTACTTACCAACGAGCTTATCGCCTTTCAATCCAGAAGTTTCGGGGGTTTCACCATTGCCAAGGAGTTTCCAGGCATACATACTTTTGCAAATATGTATTCCTCGGTCATTGATGATTTGAACCTTTGAAACCGAATGACCATTCGCCTTCAAAATTTTCGCAACGGAATATCCTAAAAATATATTTCTCAAATGCCCAAGGTGTAATGGCTTGTTCGTATTTGGAGAAGCGTATTCCACCAACACTCTTGGTTTGGTATCGGCCTGAGCAAACCCAAAATCCGTCTTTGCCACCATTTCTTCAAAAGATGAAAGCCAATAAGACTTGGATATCGATAAATTGAGAAATCCCTTTACCACATTGAAAGCTGTTACTTCCGAGACATGCTTCACAAAGTATTCCCCAATAGCTTGGCCCGTCTGTTCGGGGCCTAGCTTTGAAATTTTCACCAATGGGAATATAACAATCGTCAAATCTCCTTCAAACTCTTTTCGAGTTTTTTGAAGTTGAATTTGAGAAGGTTCTACCTTAGCAGAGAACAATTGTTCGACCGCATTTGTCAAGCCTGTTGAGAGTATCTGATGGATATTCATATTGGTAAGAAATAAAACAACATTTGGGGGTGCAAACTTAACCCAATACCTTTGCATTATGACACATACTATGGTGAAAGAAAAATTAGATACCATTCAAGAGGCCATTGACGACATTCGCAACGGGAAGGTGGTGATTGTGGTGGATGATGAAGATCGCGAGAATGAAGGCGATTTTATCACAGCTGCCCGCAATGTGACGCCAGAGGTTATCAACTTTATGAGCAAGCATGGTCGTGGACTTATTTGCGCTGCTTTGACTGAAGAGCGCTGTGCTGAGCTCGAATTGGATCTAATGGTGACTCGCAACACCGATCCAAATAAAACAGCTTTCACCATCTCGGTAGATCTCTTGGGACATGGCTGCACTACTGGAATATCCGCTCACGATAGAGCTAAAACAGTAAATGCGCTTATAGCCCCAGAGACGAAGCCTTCAGACTTGGGTCGTCCAGGTCATATTTTTCCGCTTATTGCCAAAAACGGAGGCGTATTGAGAAGAACAGGCCATACAGAAGCAACAGTAGATCTTGCTCGACTTGCAGGGTTTGAACCTGCTGGAGTTTTGGTTGAAATCATGAATGATGATGGAACCATGGCGAGGTTGCCACAATTGATGGAGATTGCTGAGAAGTTTCAGCTCAAGATTATTAGCATTAAAGACTTGATCAGCTATCGCCTATCCAAAGAAACATTGGTTCAGCGAGTGGAGAGTATTCCTTTCAATACGCGCTATGGTTCGTTTCAACTTTACGCGTTTAAGCAATTAATAGAAGGAACAGAGCATTTGGCTTTTGTAAAGGGTGAATGGAGTGCTGATGAAGAAATACCTGTTCGAGTTCATAGCTGCAATTTTATAGGAGATGTTTTCGGCTCACTCGAATATGGCAAGGAAGATATGTTGCATAAAGCAATGCAGATGATTGAAGAGCATGGAAAAGGAGTGATTGTCTATATGAATCATTTGCAAAAGAATCATAGCATTATGGATGAATTGACCGAGATAAAGACCATGCAATCACTTGGAGGTAAAAATGAAAAAGTGGTGATGGATGCCAGAGATTATGGAATCGGTGCTCAAATTTTGCGCGACCTTGGAGTTTCTAAGATGACTTTATTGACCAATACCCCAACAAAAAGAACAGGTCTTATTGGATATGGACTAGAGATTGTTTCGACGCTTTCGCTTTAAGATGATTGATATATAAATAAAAAGGGCTTTCGAAAGAAAGCCCTTTTTTTTGATATCGAAGATCGATTATTTCTTTGTGAACTTTGCGTAACGATTCTTGAATTTATCGATACGACCAGCGGTATCCACCAACGTAACCTTACCAGTGAAGAAAGGGTGTGAAGTGTGTGAAATTTCCATTTTGATCAATGGGTATTCATTGCCATCTTCCCACTTGATGGTGTCCTTGCTCTCAGCTGTAGACTTGCCTAAGAATGCATATTCATTAGACATATCTTTGAAGACCACAAGTCTGTAATTTTCTGGGTGAATTCCTTGTTTCATTGTAATATCTTTTTCTAACGGGCGGCAAATATACGACTACAGATTGATTCTCACAAGAAAAAAGTAAAAATAATATTATTACCCTAAGGTCTGTAAATCAACCTATTAATAGAAAAGTCCCGAATCGTTATCCGGGACTTTTCAGACTAAATTACCTAAACAAATTCTATATTAATTAACCAAAATTACTACATGAGCACCGTTGCACTCTACCTGTAGTAGGTGTGATGAGTCTTATTGATACCATTGCTGCTTTGAAATCAGAAGTGCTTCTTGCACTGTAATTCTGTCTCCATTATTGTATGCAGTAACGAATGGTCCAGGAAGGGTGTTGTAATCACTTTTCAAACGCTCTCTCGCATCGCGTGCTTGCTTGTATTCTCCAAACTTACCAGTGGTATATTTCACCCAGCCTTCATGGTTTTCAATATTAAAATCTTCTGAGAAGCCATGGCGCTGCTTGAAATAAGTTTTATTAACAACGCGATGTGCAGCGAGAATTTGAACCTTGTACGTCACACCTTTTTCAGCTTCTGGCATTCTAGAAACCCCGCCAGCATTGGTTTTGGTAGATTCCTTAGAAGTTGTTGTTCCTTTCTTTTCCGATTTATTTTCTGCTGTTTGAACAGGATTAGACGTCTCTTTCACATTGTTTCTTTCCTCTTTTACAGGATCATTCTTCTGTGTTTTTGATCCATTTGACGCCGTTGATTCGCTATTGTTTGTTGCAGAAACATTCTCCTTTGCTGCAGTTGACGAATTGTTATTAGATGTCGTTGGTGCTGTTGTGTTGGTGGTGGATTTTGTTTCTCCAGAGGTATTCGTTGCTAAAGTATTCGACTCTGAACTTGCTACAGCACCCGCAACATTTACAATCACCACTTCTTTCGGATTGTTATTGTCTACGAAAGAGATTTTACCATTAATCTCAGGCATTTGAGATGATGGACTCAATAGAGTTAATTTGTATGCTACTTCGATTAGAGGAGATACAGGAACGTCAAACCAAACGAATTTAATATTGTTTTTACTGTTTTCATCGATTGTTACTGTAGCGCCAGCGTCTTGAATCTTTTCGGTTTTGGAAAATTTTGGACCACCTTCTGTAATTTTTGCGAATCCTTTGATATTGCTATTCAATACCCGAATGTTTACTCGGTATTCTGTATCTGTCAATTTTGTTATTGTACGTTCAACTCTAAATTCATTCGACAACTCGCTTGACGCTGACGCCGCCGGAGAACCAGAGGAACCTGAAGTATTTGCGGCAGCTGTGTTGGAGTCGGTAGATGTGTTAGTGCTCGTGTTAGCATTAGTGTTTGAACTAGTGTTAGATTCACCAGTGTTCGAAGTATTGGTTGATGGATTACTTGCCACTGCGCCTTCAGGTCTAACCATAACAGACTTTGTCGGAATGACAAAATCAACACGTTCGTTTTCTTTAATGTAAGAGAATGTTCCTTTCACTTCATATCGACCATCGAATGAGGGGTGTGCTTCTAAATAATAGGAAACGGTGAATGATTCTTCAGTTGGTAAAGTCATCCATACAAACCTCGCTTTGCGCTCACTAAATG
The DNA here is from genome assembly GCA_964428835.1 of uncultured Comamonadaceae bacterium. Taxonomy (GTDB): domain Bacteria; phylum Bacteroidota; class Bacteroidia; order Flavobacteriales_D; family Sanyastnellaceae; genus JAIXWP01. Next base: position 48,070 of record CAYRZQ010000004.1, read on the forward strand.
TAAATGACGCGCCCTTTGTTTCAGAGGGAGATGCAACGAAACCTTCAGGGAAGATTATTTCCATTTTACCAAAACCTTGAATTTGGCTTTTGTAAATTGTTACCTCCACCAAAGTCTTTTCCCCTGGCTTCATAGAATCTGGAGCTAAATTTTCTATTGATACTTCATTCACCGTAAATAGGTGAAGGAAGAACAATCCTATGAAATTGATGAGTACGATTAAGGTTTTAAGCATGGTCAATAGCAGGTTATGCGTGTAATTCTACCATGTCAAAAATCTACCAATCGAATGAACGTTCGGTAATGAAAAAATGTATTTGCAAACAGTGAAATGTGAATTGTGTGAAACCAATTTCGCACCTTTGCAACATGAGCGCTTGGCGATCACATATCAAAGGATTCAAAGCATATCTTCGATTGGAGAAATCGCTTTCTAAAAATAGCGTTGATGCCTATGAGCGAGATGTGATAAAGCTTGCAGAGTGGGCTGAACACTCACCAGAACAGATGCAGCCCGCTAAGCTCAAAGCTTCTGACATTCGCTTGTTTTTGAAAGCATTAAATGAACTTGGATTAAGTGCTACTTCACAGGCACGAATACTATCCGGCATAAAAGCGTTCTATACCTATCTTCTACTTGAACAAATAGTTCAGGTAGATCCTACCGAATTAATTGAAGCCCCGAGGATTGGAAGAAAATTACCTGATGTTCTTTCCATTGAAGAAATCGATACCATGATTCATTCTATCGATCTCAGTAAAAAAGATGGACATCGTAATAGAGCAATTTTAGAAGTGCTGTATAGTTGTGGCCTGCGAGTGAGTGAATTGGTAGATCTGAAATTAAGCCAAGTTTATTTCAACGAAGGATTTATCAGGGTGATTGGAAAAGGAAACAAAGAGCGCTTGGTTCCAATAGGTGCTTCTGCCATTACATGGGTTCAACACTACATTTCTCACACGAGAAATCACTTAGCTGTGCAATCCAGTGCGGAAGACATTCTATTTTTAAACCTAAGAGGTGGTAAGTTTTCGAGAATGTCAGTCTTCAATTTGATTCAGGGCTTGGTAGAACAATTGGGAATAAAAAAACAAGTAAGTCCTCACACTTTTAGGCATTCTTTTGCCACGCATCTTGTGGAGGCAGGAGCAGATTTAAGAGCCGTGCAAGAAATGTTGGGACATGCAAGCATTACTACAACAGAAATTTATACGCATTTAGATAAGCATCGTTTAAAGGAAGAGATACTATCTTTCCACCCCCGTTATAAAAAATAAAACCACTTGAAGAAAACCAACCTTATTCGTCCAAAAGGATTTTTTTTCCTTTTGGCCATCTCAGCCTCATTGACATTTTCGGCTCAGACCAACATTAAGTTGATGTGCTATAATGTGCTTAATTATCCTACAGGAAATATCGCAGGGCGTGTAGATACCCTCAGAAATATCATCGACTATTATCGTCCTGATTTATTGATGCTGCAAGAATTAAAGACCGAGCAAGGACTAATAGACACACGCAACATGATGAATGAAATCGGTTATGCCTCATTTGATAATGCCCCGTATGTTCCACAGCAAAGTAATCCTTTTTCAGATTTTCCTCTCCAACAGTCAATCATTTACAATACTGATATTTTTGGACTTGCTGAAGACAATCTCATTCTTACCGAGGTAAGGGATATCAATTACTATAAACTTTGGTTGAAGACAGCAAACCTCGCGCAAGATAACGATACCACTTTTCTTCATGTTTTTGTGACACACCTCAAAAGCAGCACCGGAGGGGAAAATGAACAGCTGCGATTGCAGATGGCTCAGCAATTTAAAAACTACATTAACGACAACCTAGATAGCGACGATTTGATCGTGATCTCGGGAGACTTCAATCTGTATAGCAATTCTGAACCTGCTTATGTTGAGCTTACTGGTTCAAGCGGGGGAATAAATATGGTAGATCCATTAGCTGATTTGGGAAACTGGTCAAGCTCATCTTTTCCGCATAAGGAGATCTTAACTCAAAGCACTCGCTCGAGTCAATATGCTGGTGATGGTGCGGGAGGAGGTGTCGATGACCGATTTGACTTCATCATGTTCTCCCCTTCGATAATGCAAACATCAGGGGAATTGATTTATGTCGATGACTCTTATCTATCGCTTGGTAATAATGGAGAATGTTATAACCAAAGCATCACCTCTTGCATTTTTGGTAACGACGTGCCCGCGGACGTCATTCGATCACTTTACTACATGAGTGACCATATTCCCGTAGTATGTGAGCTAACAACATCGCTCGTTCTATCGGTGGACAACAAACGCCGATTGGTTTCCAGTATAAATTTCCCTCGAGGAAACACCTTTGATCAGAATATACTTATTGGTGTCGAAGGTCAAGAGTATAATAAAGCTGAATTTAGAATCTGTGATCGCACTGGTAGTATTATCTCGCAAGGAAAACTAATGGATTCAGGTCAAAATCATCAAATTTTTATTCCGAGTGAACATTTTGCACAAGGAATCTATTTCATTTATTTAATACAAGATTCAATCGTCACTACATCGGCAAAATTTGCCGTTATACATCCATGAAAACGTTAACAGGTAAGGTCAGAGCAGTTCAACGAGTTTATTTAAAGCTCGACCGTGAGATTTCCAAGGTACAATTAGAAAGCGGAATGCACTGTTTGTCAGGTTGCGGTGAGTGTTGCAAAAAGCCTGACATTGAAGCGACTCCGTTAGAGTTTCTCCCACTTGCACTCAAATTATATGATGACGGTAGAGCGGAATCCTTTTTGGAAGAACTCCAAAACAATCAATCCTCAACCTGTCATGTTTTTCGTCCGTATGTAACGAACTTTGGTGGGCTTTGCAATGAATATCCTTACCGCGGCTTGATATGCCGGTTATTTGGGTTTACTGCTAGAAGAGATAAAGAAGGCAAACCAGAAATAGTCACTTGTAAGCTTATTAAGACGCATCAGGAAAAGGAATATCAGCAAGCCATTGACAACATTAAAAATGGTAAGCGCATCCCAATCATGAGCGAGTTTTACACGCGCCTTTCCTCGATAGACCCTTCCCTATCGCAATTCTATCCAATTAATAAGGCGATGGAAGTAGCCATCGAAACCGTTTTGCATTATTATGCATACAGGAAACGACGTAAGCCCAACAAAATGGAGGGTTGAGTTGTTAAGTGGTCATGAAAATTTATTCATTAGAGAAAAAAATTCTGCTGAATGCAGACATGGCGACCGTTTGGGATTTTTTTTCATCCCCATATAATCTCAACGAAATCACACCTCCGGATATGAGCTTCGAAATCCTCACGGATATTAAAGGCAAAAAAATGTTTCCGGGCATGATTATCAATTATAAAGTGCGACCGTTGCTCAATATCCCTTTACGATGGACGACAGAGATTACACATTGTCGCGACAATGAGTATTTCGTCGATGAACAGCGCTTCGGGCCTTATACCTTCTGGCACCATCTTCACAAATTCGAGCAAAAGCCTAATGGTGTTGAAATGACTGATCTTGTGCATTACGCGCTTCCTTTTGGTTTTATCGGTGGTATAGCGAATGCTGTATATGTTCAGAATAGACTGCAAGGTATTTTTGACTACAGAAATGAAATAATAGACAAGCGCTTCAACGGAAAGTAACTTAGAATCTTACTCTTCGTAGAAAGGTTTCTACAAACCTTTTACAATGAAGTTGAACCTAACCTTGATTGTTATTTTCTTTTGTTTGAAATCCTTTTCTCAAAGTCTGCAATTGAACAGCTACGCATCGGACTTTAAGAAAAATCAAATAGGTAGCCGCTTTTGTAAAGAAGTAACCATTCGCCCAGACGGAAGTAACGACAGCATCTACATCTCGCTTGGAGACTTTAACTCGAGTGGTCAATTGGTAAAGTTTACTTCTTACTGCGCAGGTAAAAGGAAGTTATACGAAGAAAGATACGAGTATAATAACGGTACTTGGCCTTCGAAATCCTATGTAATGCATGCATTCAATCAATGGGAACAGGTCGAGTTAGAGCACATTTACAACGACAGAGGTCAATTGGTTGCTCGCGTTTGTCCAATTGAGATTAGAAATTTTTGGACGAAGGAGGAGTATTATTATGATTCTAATGGCCGAATGGCCAAGTGTATTCGATTTAGAAATGAAGATGGCGCTTATCAATCCCAGGAAATAGAAGAATACTCTTCTACCATTCACTCTGGTGAAAACACGCCAACATATATCCACGATCACCGTGGATTGCTGATTAATCAGCAACTCCACGGATCTAATGGAAAATCAAAAAGCTATTTATTTTTTGAATACCGATAGTTCGGCTATCGAACAAGTTTCTTATACTTTATTCTATGAGGATTGACGTCACCAAGACGTTTGACTTTGTTCTCCTCATATTCACTAAATGTACCTTCGAAGAAATAAACTTGGGAATCTCCCTCAAATGCAAGGATGTGGGTACATATTCTATCTAGGAACCATCTATCGTGAGAAATCACAACAGCGCATCCGGCAAAACTTTCAATACCTTCTTCCAAAGCGCGAAGCGTGTTCACGTCAATGTCATTGGTAGGCTCGTCGAGGAGCAGCACATTGGCTTCTGTTTTTAAAGTCATGGCAAGGTGTAAACGATTGCGTTCACCACCTGATAGCACGCCTACTTTCTTTTGTTGATCGGCACCTGCGAAGTTGAATTTTGAGCAGTAAGCACGAGAGTTGATGGATTGCCCTCCAATTTCAATGACTTCGTTTCCACCTGAAATTACCTCGTAAACGGTTTTGTTGGCATCTACATCTTTGTGACGTTGATCGACATAACCGATCACCACCGTTTCTCCAATTTTAATTGAGCCAGCGTCAGGAGTTTCCTCATTCATAATCATTCGGAATAAAGTGGTTTTACCGGCGCCGTTTGGTCCAATTACACCGACGATTCCCGCTGGTGGTAATTTGAAATTCAAATTTTCAATTAAAATTCTATCTTCAAATCCCTTTGTAACATTAGTAAATTCGATGACTTCACTTCCGAGGCGTGGTCCGTTAGGAATTGGAATTTCGAGCTTAGCTTCTTTTTCTCGCTCTCCTTCTGCCATCATGCGATCATAATTTTGGAGACGGGCCTTGTTTTTCGCGTGTCTTCCCTTTGGATTCATTCTCACCCACTCCAGCTCGCGCTCAAGAATTTTTCTTCTCTTCGATTCTTGCTTCTCTTCTTGGGCAAGTCTCTTTGACTTTTGGTCAAGCCATGAAGAATAATTGCCCTGGTAAGGAATACCTTCTCCCCTATCAAGCTCGAGAATCCAACCCGCTACGTTGTCGAGGAAGTAACGGTCGTGGGTTACGGCCAATACAGTACCTTGATATTGTTGCAGGTGTTGCTCCAACCACAACACGCTTTCAGCATCCAAGTGGTTGGTAGGTTCGTCGAGCAAAAGCACGTCAGGTTGCTGTAGCAAGAGTCTGCAGAGGGCTACACGTCTTCTCTCACCACCTGAGAGCATTTGAATTTTAGAGTCTTCCGGTGGACAGCGAAGAGCATCCATCGCAATATTAAGTTTGGTATCAAGATCCCAACCACCGAGGCTTTCAATGCGATCTTGCACTTCCGCTTGTCGGTCCATGAGCTTTTGCATTTTCTCCGGATCGTTGAGAATTTCTTCATCCATGAATGAAGCATTGATTTCTTCATACTCCTTAAGAGCATCTGTGATGGGCTTAACACCTTCCTCAACGATTTCGCGCACAGTCTTGTTGTCGTCCAATTGAGGCTCTTGTGGGAGATAACCTACGCTATAACCTGGGCTCCATACCACGTCACCTTGAAATGACTGGTCGAGACCAGCTATAATTTTCATAACGGTGGATTTACCAGCACCGTTCATACCGAGAATACCAATCTTAGCACCGTAGTAGAAACTGAGATAGATATCCTTGATTATATGTTTGCCTTGTGGAGTGTACTTATTTACACCCACCATCGAAAAGATAATCTTCTTATCGTCTGACATGTAATTGGATTTTGGGCTGCGAAGATAAAAATATCAAAGCATCCTATGCAGAATAGATATCAATACAAGTGATTTCTGGCGGCATTCCTACGCGACCAGGAAATCCTAAAAAGCCAAAGCCTCTATTTATATACAAATATTGATTGCCCTCCGAATACAATCCTCCCCAGCGTTTGTAGCGTAAACTTGCGGGTGATAGCTTAATCCCGATGCGCGGTAACTCAACTCCAAACTGCATACCGTGGGTATGTCCAGATAATGTCAAGTCTACTTTCGCCTTGCCTAGTACTTGTTCTTCCCAATGAGTTGGATCATGAGAAAGTAGAATTTTAAACTCCTCTTCCTTTGTACCCTCTAATGTTTTCGAAAAATCACCATACTGTTGAAAGCCTTTTCCCCAATTTTCCATACCCAACAGTCGAATAGTCTCACCATCTTTTTCTAACAAGACATTTTGGTTTCGGAGCAAAGTGAAGCCCATTTCGTTATGAATTTCGACCAGTCGATTAAAACTTTCTTTTTTCTTGTCAATGTCACTTGGATTGTTCCTATCGAAGCCATAATCTCCATAATCATGATTACCAAGAATAGAGAATTTCCCTTTTTTTGCGTTCAATGATTTAAAGTGTTCTATCCAAGGCTCCGCTTCAAAAGCATAATTATTAACCATATCCCCTGTAAATACTATATAATCGGGGTTAAGATTGTTAATCATTTCAATGGCCTCGCGAACTTCTTCATAGCTGTCATCCAGGAAACTTCCTAAGTGTGCGTCGCTGATTTGTACAATACGGGTTCCATCAAAAGCTTTCGGAAGATTAGGGAAATTGATTTTTTCACTTAAAATTCTGAATGCATATTTTCCTCTTGTTACGCCATATGCAATAGCGCCCATCATTAATACACCAGCAGCAAGTCCCAACTGATTGAAGAACTGAAGCCTGTTCATTTTTTGATGGGGTTCGGAACTTATTTGAGATTTCACTTTTTCTGCTGTCCACTGCCCTATCCAACCAAGGTCATTTAGCAAATGAAAGACTACAAAAATGAGTTTTGGAATAACAAAAATGAACGTTAAAGCCTGAACAAAACTGAAAAAAGCATAGGATTTTGTTTCCTGCAGCTGCTGAAATCTTGCAATCATTACTATGTAAAGAATCACAGTGATGATACTTGGAATCCACCAAGCCCAGCGCCATATTTTTTTCCAAGGAAGCTCCAAATTGGCCGTAAGCTGGCGAATACCTGCATATCCGTATAAATCAATGATGAACATGATAAGGGAAATGCTGCCCAGAAATATTAAAAATCGTGATGACATATAATAGCAAAAGTAAATTCTCTTGACCCAAGTGCAATTGAAATTTGGGACAATCGGTAGTATTTAATGTTGAATTAACCCACCAAAGGCATGAAGTGTTCAAAAAGCAAAAACCCTCCCCGGCATTGCCGGGGAGGGTTTTCAATATTCGAAAGATATCTTTCTTCGGTTTATTTGTTGATGATCAAACGACCCATTTCAACCTTTCCACCGTTTGTGAGGCGATACATGTAAACACCAGTTGCCATGTTTGAAGTCTCATAAGATGTCTTGTATTCTGTACCTTCTACCACTTCAGAAGCGTAGATCATACCAACACGAGCACCTGCAAGATCAAAGATTTCAATTGTAGCCTTACCGTTTTCAGAAGCTGTGAACACGAAGTTAGTCATGTCTGTAGCTGGGTTAGGGAATACTACAACTGCTGTAGCAACTTCGAGTGCAGCTGTTTCTTCAGATGGTGCCACTGGAGCGATTGGATCATCATTGAAAGTGCTACCAGCAAATGTGATAGTCTGACAGTGAGATACTTCGTTACCTGAGCAGTCAAATGCAGTCCAACAACGTACAATTGAGTAGTCTGGGCAGCAATCCAATTCGAAAGCAAAGTCACCAGCACCAGTTACTGTAGAGATTGAAGTTTGGTTTGGCAATACGAAAGTACCGCTGTATGTAAACCAACCACCGAATCCATTGTCAGCAGCATTGTAGTTGTTAGCACCATTACCCAATTGGAATCCGAAGTAGTTGTTTGAAGGAGCGTGATTCAAGTTCAAAGAAGAACCTGCATAATCACCCCATCCTACCAATTCAGCACCTTCACCGTTTTGCAACAAGAAGTAGAACCAGTCTTGATAGTTAGCATCAACACCACCGCAATCAGCTTTGAAGCTAGTTGGGAAAGATTGTGATGACCACTCAGCCCAATCCTTCTTACCTGTGAAGGTTACGTTTACGTTGAAACCAGCGTTAGCATTGTATGCGTTCTGAAGAACAGCAGTCACAACAACACTTCCGTTAGGATATTCTACGAAATCACCACTTTGAACCACATAGAAGCGGTGTGCAGAAGGCATATTGAAGAGTGCCATTGCCCAAGCTGTTGGGTAGTTACATGGATTGCCGGCTGGCAATGCAGGAGTCAACAAGTTGCAATCAGCGATAGAACCTTCTGCTGGCATATCACCAACATAAGTTTCAGTGTAGATTACTTCAATGTTTTCAGTGCAATTGTCAGTAGCTTCTACAACTGGAGCAGCAGGAATTGCATCTTCACAAGCCAACACGATGTTAGCAGGCTCCATAGACAATACTGGAGCTTCTTCGTCAGCAACAGTGATTGTGTATGAAGTGGTAGCAATATTGCCACACTCATCTTCTGCAACATAAGAAACCAAAATAACTTGGTTACCGCATTCGTCAGAAGACTGAACAGTAGAAGTTCTATCTACAGTAGCTTCACCACACTCATCACCAGCAGTCAATTCTACTAGAGCTGGGATTTCAGAAGCACAAGCAACAGTTACGTTTTCAACAGAACCATTGAAGAATGGCGCAACGTTATCATAAACGAAAGCAGTGCGAGAAATAGTGCTAATGTTACCACAAGCATCTTCAGCAGACCAAGTGCGAGTTACAGTGTAGCCGCATAGATCAATTTCTTCGTTGTATGAATTTTCACTGATTACATCTTCAAATGTTACAGTTGGAGTCGAACACAAATCAGTAGCTTCAGCCATATCAAATCCGTTGTAAGATCCGCAGTATATCAAGAAGTCATCTGGAACTGATGTGAATTCTGGAGCCACTTCGTCAATTACAGTGATGGTTTGTGTGTGAGTTGCCTCATTACCACAATCATCAGTTGCTACCCAAGTGCGCACAAGTGTGTAAGTACCTGCACAGTCACCAGCGATAGTTTCTTCAGAGTATGAAGGAGCGATATCACCAGCGCAAACATCAGAAGCAGCAGCATCTTCAAGTTGGATCATACCTCCACACTGAGCTGTAAAGCTTTCAGGAGCATAAGTGAAGAATGGATTAGTGTTGTCCTCAATTCTGATTACCTGATCTACAGTCAACTCGTTTCCGCAGTTGTCAGTAGCAGTCCAAGAGCGAGTGATAACTTCTACGCAACCGTCCATAGAGGTGCTGCTAGCGAAATCAACATCCAATTCTTCGTCACAGTTGTCTGTAAACATTGGCTCAAATCCTGGGATTGGATCACCACACTCAACAGTGAGGTCAGCCGGTTCTTCTTCGATTTCAGGATTTACAGAATCAACCAAAGTAATGATTTGTTGGAAAGTAGAAGTGTTACCGCACTCATCAGATACTACATAGTTTCTAATGATACGACCTTGACATCCACCTGATACCATATCATCTGAGTAATCAAATGAAATACTGTTACAAACATCCGTAGCTTCGATGAATACTCCATCGTAATCGTCACATGGACGCTCGATTTCTACAGAACCAGTAATAGCTGGTGCAGTAGTATCTTCTTTAGTGAAGAACTGATAGAATGATTCAGAAACATTACCACAAGCATCGGTGGCAGTATAAATCAATGCACCGTATGAGTAGCATGAATTGTCAACAAAGAGGGTTTCTGCAACAGCAACTTCTACGAGGCTGCAGTTGTCTGAAACTGGAGGCTGAATACCAACAACTTCTTCATCACATTCAAATGAAAGTTCATAAACTGCATTTTCAAGATCAAACTCAGGAGCAGTAGTATCTGCTACATTGATTTCTTGAACAGCTACTTCAGTATTTCCACAATTGTCAGTAGCAGTGAAAGTACGAGTGATTACATAGTTGCTTGGGCAGTCGCCGAAGATTGTATCTACAACAACTGTAACAGTTGGAACAGAGCACAAATCGTCTGCAATTGCATTCTCATAAACTAGCTCATCATCACACTCTGCGCTGTAGCTTTCTGGAATGCTTGTGAAGAATGGATCTTGAGTATCAACTACAGTGATGATTTGATCAACAGTTGTAGTGTTACCGCAATTGTCTTCAGCCACCCATTGAGCTACGTAGTATCCAGTGCATCCTTGTGCGAAGTATTCTAGGCTGTAGTCAACCTCAACCTCATCATCACAGTTGTCGTCGAAGCTTACTTGAGCTACAGCCCAATCATTATTTCCACACTCCACTTCAAAATCAACAGGCTCTTCAACAACTTCAGGAGCAACTTCGTCAACTAAAGTTATAATCTGCTGCGCAGTTGCTGTGTTTCCACAAGCATCAGTAGCAGTGTATGAGCGAATGATACGACCTTGACAACCACCTGAAACGATTTCATCAGTAGAAGTGATTGTTACATCTGAACATGCATCAGTGGCAGTAACAAATGTACCTTCGTAATCATCGCAAGGACGCTCGATTGAAATCGCATACTCATCAAACATTGGTGAGGTAGTGTCACGAGTGATGATGAATTGGTTGAAAATGGATTCGTTTCCACAAGCATCAGATACAGTATACTGACGGAGGATACAATCAGTAATAGGACACTCAAGTGCAGCTTCTTCAACATTGATGTTAGAGATAGATACTACACCAGTTCCCAAAATGTTATCAATTGCGTTGATACCAACTGCAAAGATGCTACCCGCAGGAACTAGAACAGTTGTGCTTCCAGATTGATTAGCACCACTGTTTTGGCTCAATTGTGTAAACACACCATTAATCCAATATCCGAAAGGATCGAATGAAGCTCCGTCTACATCGTTTGATTGGTAGTTCCAGTTGAATGAAATATTCACTTGCTTCGCTGTTACAGCAGCAGCCGTGAAGATATTTGACATTTGATTACCATTAGAACCAATCACTTCAATGTTGGAAGGAAGTTCGCTGAAGTCAACTGTACCATTTCCGCCATTGTTGATTTCAAACCATGGAGAAATTGTGTTGTAATCAGCAAAAGTCATTGTGATTTCACCCTCGCAATTATCTGTAGCGGTAGGATCGATTACAGGAATATCATCACCACATTCAACAATTACCTCCACTTGACCTTCTACTGAAGGAGCTTGAGTATCTTGAACGTTGATGTTTTGAGTTCCCAAAACTTCATTACCACAATTGTCAAAACCTCTGAAGTGACGAGCGATAGTATAAGTGTTTGCACACTCACCAGGGATGATTTCAGTAGTGTATACTACTTCTACGTTGTCATCACAAAGATCGCCAGCCTCAGCCATAACCACAGCTGGGATTTCTTGATCACACTCAATTGTTTGATCATCAGGGAATGAAGTCCAGAAAGGATTAGTAGTATCGATAATAGTAATGGTTGCTGAAACGCTTGTTTCATTGAAACAGTGGTCAACAGCAGTCCAAGTGTAAGTTATAATTGTTTCACAACCATTGAAGGACGTATTGATATCTTCAGAAACTTCCAATTCCAAATCGCAATTATCAGAGAATGTAGCATCACCCATTTCGTAGGGCTGACCACATTCTACTTCAAAGCTCTCAGGAGTGAAAGTAACCAATGGATCTACGTTGTCGATCAAAGTAATTACTTGTACAGTTGACGTAGTGTTATCACAATCGTCAGTTGCTGTATAAGTACGAATTACACGACCGGCACAAGCACCGCTTACCATCTCGTCTTCGAAAGTGATAGTTACTTCCGAACAAGCATCAGTAGCAGTTACATAAATTCCTTCATAGTCGTCACATGGGCGCTCGATTTCAAGAGCATACTCATCAAATGCTGGAGCAGTAATGTCACGAGTAACGATAAACTGATTGAAGATAGTTTCGTTACCGCAAGCATCAGCTACAGTGTACTGACGAAGAACGCAATCAGTGATTGGACATTCAACAGCAACTGCTTCAACAGCTACGTTAGAAAGAGTAACAGAGCCTGCACCCAAGATATTGTCAACAGCATTGATACCAACAGCAAAGATGCTACCAGCAGGAACCAATACAGAAGTACTTCCTGACTGATTGATACCACCATTGTTTTGGCTCAATTGTGTGAACACACCATTGATCCAGTATCCAAAAGGATCGAAGGCAGCACCATCTACGTCGCTTGACTGATAGTTCCAGTTGAAAGAAATATTTACTTGCTTGGCAACAACAGCTGCAGCAGTGTAGATATTCGACATCTGGCTACCATTAGAACCGATCACTGTTATATTGGATGGAAGACCGCTCAAATCTACAACTCCGTTGCCGCCATTGCGGATTTCAAACCAAGGAGAAATAGTGCTATAATCTACAAAAGACATAGTGATTTCACCTTCGCAGTTGTCTGTAGCAGTTGGATCGATTACCGGAACATCATCACCGCATTCAACGATGATTTCTTCTTGTCCTTCAACTACTGGAGCAGTAGTATCTTGAACGTTGATTAATACCATTAATGAAGAAGTGTTTCCACACTCATCAACAGCAGTGAAAGTACGCTCAATAACGTAATTATTGATACAGTCGCCATCAACGCGAACATCGTTGTGAGTGTAAGTAGCTTCACCACAGTTATCAGATACACCGATAACAGCCGCAGGAAGTTCGTCATCACAAGAGATTGTTACTGAAGGGTTGTAATCTTCGAAAGTTGGGGCAGTAGTATCAACGATGTGAACTAACTGAGTAGCAGTGCTAACATTTTCACAATAGTCTGTAGCCACCCAAGTACGAATAACATCATAAGACTGTGGACAGTTGTCGTCAGTCAACACGATTTGTTCAGAATACTCGATAGTTACGTCACCTTCGCAGTTGTCTGTTCCAAATACTTCACCAGCGCCGAAAATGCTATTTTCACCTGGCTCAACATCAGAACATTCAACAGTTGTTTCTTCGCCAACACCGTTAATAACTGGAGCTGTGAAGTCAACGATAGTGATATACTGTTCAGCTGTTGCAGTGTTTCCACACTCATCGGTTGCAGTATAAATTCTGTGCAATACGCCAAGACATCCACCAGAATTTAACTGCTCAAAAGTGATAACAACAGTAGCTTCGCCACAGTTATCAGAAGCAGTCAAAATCGCAGGAAGATCTTCACAGTTTACAGAAGTATAAAACTCATACTCATCAAATTCAGGAGCAGTAGTATCGATAACATTTACAGTTTGAACGAAAGACGAAGTGTTTTGGCAAACGTCAACAGCTGTCCAAGTGCGCACGAGTGTATAGTATCCAGGACAATTGCCTGCGATAGTATCTTCAACAAAAGTGATTTCAAATTCATTGCAAACATCAGTAGCAGTGAGCTCTGGAGCTTCAACAACTGCATCGCACTGATATGTAACTTCTTCCGCTGGAAGATTTTCAAATGCAGGAGCAGTAGTATCAACGATTGAAATAACTTGACTACAGAATGATCTGTTACCACATACGTCAGTCGCAGACCAAGTTCTAGTAACCTCAGTCAAACAATTTGATATGATATTTTCTTCAGCACCGAGGTAAAGAACTACAACGTCACCTGAACAATTATCCAAAGCAGACAATTCAGCAACTGCTGGAAGATCGGTACCACATTCGATAGTCACAGATTCTGGACAATCTACAAAGCTAGGAGCTGTGTTGTCATCAACAATAATTTGTTGGCTTACGATTGAAGCGCGACCGCAATCATCCTGAGCTCTGTACAAGTATGTAAATGAAGTGTTGTGAACGCAATCTTGCTCGAGGTTTGGCTCGCAAGAAGCGTCAGCGTTTACGTCTCCGATACCATTGATAGCGTTGCCATCCATGAAACCATTGAAGTAGAACCATGCAGAAAGACCGAAGTTGCAGTTTTTATTGTTAGCACCTTGTCCAACTTGCAATCCGAAATAGTAATTCGCAGGCATGTGTTGGAAGTACAATACATCACCAGCATAATCACCAGCACCAGTCATTGAAGAGAAGTTGTTTACCATTTCATAGTAAGTCCAATCCTCATTTTGACCAGCATTAACGCAATTCATATCATCTTTGTAAGAACGACCAAGAGCTGACCATTCTTCCCAATTTGATTTATTCTCAAACCAGAAGTCAACAACGAATTGTTGGTTTGGATTCACGTTGTTTGCAATAGTACCATACAAGTGCGCAGTACCATCTGCAAACTGATCAAAGCTACCACCACCTACAAAGTTGAACTGTGTAGATGCAGCATATCCTAATTGCTGAAGTGTTGGCAACCAAATAGCCCAGTCTGGACCGGGACCGAAAGCTGTAGAAAGATCACAGCTAGAAGTTATTTCACCAGTATTGCTTTGGAATGAAGTTACATCAACAACACCTGAACAAGCGTCTGAAGCAGAAGCTTCTGCAGGTCCCGGAACACTCTCCAGACATTCTACAGTAATTACTGGTTCTACACCGCTAATCACTGGTGCAGTAGTATCTACTACAGTGATTGTTTGGATGCAGGTAGCAACAAGGTCGCCATAAGTAGCGATCCAAGTACGAGTAATTACACGAGTGCAGTTATTGAGAGCGATCTCAGAATCAGTGAATGTCAATTCAGCAACACCATCTTCATTGCAACTGTTAAGTTCAACTTCTGGTGAACCTGCAACTTCGAGGTTGTTTTCCTGACCGCATTCTACTGTTACATTAGATGCGCAAACGAGATCCAAAATTGGCTCGCATGCTGGCAAGCAACGGAGGCGGAATCGGAATGGGCCGCTATTTCCATCGGCAAGATCATCTGAGCTGTATCCTGTTGCATAGATGTAATAAGTAACACCTTCTTCAGCAAAGAATTGCGCGAATGCATTCAACGCGGGACCACTGTCGTCGTCATAAGTGACACACGTCAAATCACCGCATGAACCTGTGTAAACAGCGAGAAAAGTATCCCATGCCCCTGGGTTTTCTCTTTCATTCAAGCGAAGTCTTACATTGGCACCAACACCTACGTGCGTGAACCATACCCCTGGTTCAGCTGCGGTGAAGTCATCCGAGCATAAAGAAACGTCATCAGCTGTAGCAAACTCGGTTGAACCATTGATGGTCTGACCACAGTTGATGTTGATTGCGCCGCTGCACAAGTCATTAGACGGTGCCTGCGACTGAGCACTGGTTTTGGCAGTACCCCACATAAATAAAAAAACCATCAAGGCGAATGCCTTAATAGTACCGGAAACCGATCTCGTCGTCAAGTGACAACAGACATCCTTTCCCCATGAAAACAATGTAGAATGTTTCATCTGGTTGGTTTAAGTTAAACGTTAGGTTGTTAAATAATTAATATAGGTCCGCAGAGCAGGGACAAAAGACTAAATAAGTGTTTTCGACGACAAATATGGGAATATAATCGACAAAAACAAAATATTCGTCGATAATTTTTAGCTTCTCATCGAAATAAAACATACAAACCACTGATTTTCAGGTGATTAATTTTGAATAAAAAATTCAGAATTTAGAATCATCCAGATGTTAGATATTTGTAAAAAAGATATCTATGAGCCAAAAAGGCATTTGTCAGCTTGCATCCATACCTATTCGTAAGGAAGATTCCGATAAAAGTGAAATGACTTCACAATTGCTATTTGGCGAAACTGTGGACATACTTGAGATTACTGACAAATGGTTGATGATTCGCTGCCATCATGATCAATATGAGGGCTGGGTCGATAAAAAGCAAATTCAAATCGTAGAAGAAGAGGCAAGTGCCGCGATCAAAACATGTACGGCTCCCTTGCTAATCGTCAGGAATCCAGAGGGTGGTTTTAATTTTTTACCGGCAGGTAGTCAATTGAGGATAATCAACGAAACTACCATTGCATGTGGCAGTCGTAAGTTTGAATGTTCTCGCGAAGACCTTCAGAATGCAACGCAGCCAACAGATATTGCATTAGGAGCTCTTATGTTTTTAGATACACCTTATCTCTGGGGTGGTCGCACGCTCATGGGGCTTGATTGCAGCGGATTCACACAGTTGATATACAGAATGTCTGGCGTACAAATTCCCAGAGATGCATATCAACAAGCGGAAATTGGAGAACTCGTAGCTTTTATTGAAGAAGCTCAAACAGGTGATCTCGCATTTTTTGATAATGCTGAAGGTCGCATTACGCATGTTGGAATAGTAATCCATCAGCAGCAGTCTGGAGAGAAAACTATCATCCATGCCTCTGGCAAAGTGCGAATGGATCGTCTCGATCATCAGGGAATATTTAATATTGATTCGAGCACATACTCTCACCAACTGCGCACGATACGAAGAATCCGCTAGTGGTTGTTTAATCTTGGCGATTTTCCGTTTTCTAGTTTGAGCACACCACGAGGGCACACACTGGCGCACACGCCGCAGCCGACGCAGGAAGCGCGCACGATGTTTTCTTGTCGTTGAGCGTAAGCTCTCACATCAATTCCCATTTCACAGAATGTACTGCAGTTTCCACAACTAATGCATTGCCCACCATTCGTTGTGATTCTAAATCGGGAAAACAAACGTTGTTGAATACCCAAAATCGCCGCCATTGGACAACCAAAACGACACCATACTCTGCTGCCAAGAATGGGGTAAAATCCTGTTCCTACAACACCGCTAAATAAGCTTCCGATAAAAAAGCCATACCATTGTCCATAAGCTTTTGAGGCAGCTCCTAACACTTCTCCCTTCTGATATGAATTGATCCATAATAGAACAGTAAGTCCAATAATCAAGATCAGAACTGAATAAATAATTACTCTCTCCAACTTCCAGGCTTTGATTGATTTATTGCTTAATTGCCTAAATGAATCACCGGCCGTTTCTGCAAGCGCACCGCAGCCGCAGACCCAAGAGCAATACCATCTTTTTCCAAAAAAATATGTCAGCGTTGGTGTGACAATTAATAACATCATTACTGCCCAAAATACCATGAAAATCCCAAGTTTTCCACTTGAGATCAAATACTTTAAATCGCTTGGAAAAAGATATTCTTTCTTCAATGGCCAGAAATAAGAGAAATAAAACTCTGGCTCGTTGAATTTCTTTAAGATTGCTGGTAATAAAAATGCTAAAATCAACTGAACTGCCATTAATACGGAGGTCCGAATCAAGTGATATCGATTATTACGATACTTAAAAATGAACTTCACGCCAAAGCTCAGCACGAAGAAAGTATAGAGAAATCCATATAAAAACCATTGATCCGACTTGGCGCCCCTGAGCGCATAACTCAAAGGATTCAATGCGTCAATAAAACTCGTTAGATTTTCGGGAAACCAATAGAGTAAAATATAAAATCCTGTGAGAACTACTCCTAAGGCATAACCAATGAGACCTCTGGAGCTAACGCTTCTAAACCAAACGCCATGATTATCGACTAATGCAAAATTATAAGCCATACATTTCTTTTTTAGAATTGAATTTTTTCCCTGTAGATCAGAGAAAACTCTGGGTCAAATAATATTTTATCAAAATATTGATTCAGATAGTCTT
This sequence comes from uncultured Comamonadaceae bacterium, assembly GCA_964428835.1. Classification (GTDB taxonomy): domain Bacteria; phylum Bacteroidota; class Bacteroidia; order Flavobacteriales_D; family Sanyastnellaceae; genus JAIXWP01. The sequence goes on from CAYRZQ010000004.1 coordinate 65,830, forward strand.
TGTTAACGCCTCGTCTGATCCAATCTTCGGCAACTTGATGGCGAATGCGTACCACTAGAGACTGCACTCCTTCAAGTCTTCCCCCACTGTCAAATCCAACACGAATAATGGCATTATTTTTTTGCCAAAACATTTGATCTTGACTATCAGCGTTCGCCGCTACATATCCGTATATCTGATATTCAATATCAAAAAACTTCGCTGAATTGAACCAAATGCCTGGGTCATATACAGAGCTGTTTGACTTTACAATATTTCTAGCAGCGCACTCCCCCATCATTCTACCTGTGTACCAAACAGGTTCAATTGCTTTCCTTCCTTTCTTAATAACACGCTGCTCAGCGCAGTCGCCAATCGCATAAATGTTGTCCAGATTCGTTTGTAAATACTCATTTACCAAAATTCCAGTCGCCATTTCAATTCCAGAATCCTTCAACCAATCCACATTAGGTGAAACGCCGATCGTCAAGCCTAAAAAATCAGTCTCGATGACCTCACCTCCGGATAGTTCTACTTTTTTAATCACCCCATTTTCAGAATGAATCTCCTTTATTCCACTGGATTTAATAAGAGTAACGTGATGGCTGGAGATGTGATTTTCCAAAATTTCAGATTCTTCTTTTTGAATGACATTGCTGTAAAAACGGTCATCGCGAATAACCATCGTCACTTCAATGCCTTCTTTAACAAGCATCTCCGCTAGTTCAATTCCAATTAGCCCTCCTCCCAAAACAATCGCTTTTTTAATTTTGGGTTCCCGATATTTTTTTCCCTTTGTGTACTCCCAGATTGCATCAAAATCTTGTTTCGAATACATGCCAAAGACACCTTGACATTCAATTCCTTTAATATCGGGCTTTTTGAATTTAGATCCTGTTGCCAGAATGAGTTCTTCGTATGAAAGCACTTCTCCGCCAACCAGGTGGAGTTCCCTTTTTTCGACGACTACCTTGTCAACGTGAGCATATTTGAGATCGATTCTATTTTTTCTCCAAAAATCCTTTTCATACGGCTCAATATGCCTCCACTCCATATCCCCCATATATACATACATCAAAGCCGTGCGTGAGAAGAAATACTCACTTTCAGAAGATATCACCGTAATTTTCAAATCCGATAGCTTGCGCAAATGCCTAGCAGCGGTGATGCCTGCAATTCCATTTCCAATTATCGCTATGTGCTTCATAAATGTAAATCTATGGATTTATCTGGCCTTGCTTATTTTTGCAAAAAAAATTACATGAAATTTAATCTACTTCTGTTTGCCCTATTGCTTTTTGCCTCTTGTAATAATCAGACAAACGAATCAACTACAAAAGAGCAAAATGTTAGCGGGCAACCAAAGGAAGTCAAAATAGGTAACCGAATTATCACCAAAAATCCCCTGATCGGAACTTATTTTGGTGATCTCCCATGTGCCGATTGCAAAGGAATTAAAAGCATCCTCACTTTAGGAGGTTCTAATAACGCAAGTTATATCGAGCGTAAAGTTGCACTCGGCAAAAAGGAAAACAACAAGTTAATTCAAGGCACTTGGTCTATTAGTGCCGACAGCTCACTCGTGACTGTGACAAGTCGAAGCGATGAGAACGATAAAATGTACTTTAAAAGAGAAGGCAAAGACCTCACTCTAATGAATTCAGCAACGGAACCAAAAAAGTGCGGGTCGGAGAATTGTACACTTAAAAAAGCGGAGCCGCAGCCCATTCAAGCAAGAGAAGCCATCAGAAAAGCTAAGGAAGAATCTAAAGGGAGCGAAGGAATGAACGGGTCTATTCAAAAAGTAGAATCTCAAAAGAAATGAATCAATACAAACGCGTAGCATTTCATACACTTGGCTGCAAGCTCAACTTTGCGGAAACGAGCGCCATTGCTCGTGATTTTCGCGAAGCTGGCTATGCCCGAGTTGAAATGGATGACCAACCCGACGTATTGGTTATCAATACTTGCAGCGTTACAGATCAAGCTGATAAAAAGTGCAGAAATATCGTTTCACGAGCAATCCGACATAATCCTGGAGTCTTTGTAGCTGTAATTGGATGTTATGCACAGCTCAAACCTCAAGAAATTGCGAATATTGAAGGAGTGAATATTGTTTTGGGCGCTAACGAGAAATTCAATATCGTAAAGCATGTCGAAACTACTGAGCCCGCAGAAGCAGCCGTAGTCAAAGCTGGAGAAATCAAAGATGTAAAAACGTTCATTCCTTCATACAGCAAAGGAGATCGAACACGGACTTTTTTGAAAGTACAAGATGGATGTAACTACTTCTGTGCATTTTGTACCATACCATTGGCTCGCGGTAGAAGCCGCAGCGCTACGATTGAGGAAACATTGGCAGAGGCTAAAAAAGCTATAGCTGAAGGAGCAAAAGAAATTGTTCTTACAGGGGTTAACATTGGTGACTTCGGAACCGCGAATGGCGAAACGTTTTTGGATCTAATCAAGCAATTGGATAATTTAGAAGGCATCGAGAGATATCGAATTAGTAGCATAGAACCCAATTTACTGGATGATTCAATCATTGAATTCGTAGCGGGTTCAAAAAAATTCATGCCCCACTTTCATATTCCACTTCAAAGTGGCAGTGATTCAATCCTTCAGGCAATGCGCAGACGATACAGAACAGATCTGTATCGCAGCCGCATTGAGCGCATTAAAGAACTGATGCCCGATGCATGTATTGGTGTCGATGTCATTGTGGGCTTTCCTGGTGAATCCGACGAACTCTTTAATGAGTCACGTGATTTTATAACTTCTTTGCCCGTATCCTATCTTCATGTCTTTACATATAGCGAACGCGACAACACCACGGCGCTTCGAATTGACGAGGTTGTTCCGATGGAAAAAAGACATGAGCGCAACAAAATTCTTCGAATCATTGGAGAAAATAAAAAGAGTCATTTTTATCATTCTTTCAAAAACCAACAGCGCCCCGTGCTATGGGAAGCGGAAAACGACGAGGGAATGATGAGTGGATTTACAGATAATTACATTAAGGTCAGAACTCCTTACGATTCAAAACTTGTAAATGAAATTTCATTCGCTGATATACAAGGATTTGACCCCGATGGCAACGCTCTATTTACACCAAATTAAAATATTGGCATACCAATTGGAATAAGGACAACATCATACTTTCTTATAAGTTTGGTTTTGGTTCAATCCTAATTGGTTAAGGTTTAAAAGAAAAGCCCTCGAAAACGTTCGAGGGCTTTCTATTTTATGCCTATTTCAATTAGTCCTTTTTAAACCGCCCGCGATCCTGAGCGTGCATCACTAGTGGAAATAACGGAGGTGTTATGCGGCAAAGCTAATCCCCCTAATTGCCAAAAATACCGACAGCATGTCAGTAAACTTCTATTGGCACAAGCGTTGACAAACGGGAGCAAAACATAATATCATGCAACAAGGTAGTATATCCGTTCAAACAGAGAACATCTTCCCCATTATCAAGAAATTCTTGTATTCTGACCATGAGATCTTCCTTCGAGAATTGGTGAGTAATGCGGTGGATGCATGTCAAAAAGTGAAAACCCTCGGTTCATTGGGTGAAATTTCGGCAGACTCTTCGGCCCTAAAAGTGTCAGTAACTTTAAATAAAGACGCTAAAACAATTACCATAAGCGATAATGGTATCGGTATGACAGCTGACGAGGTGGAGAAATACATCAATCAAATTGCCTTCAGCGGTGCCGAAGAATTCGTTTCCAAATACAAAGACGCCCAGATTATCGGTCATTTCGGACTCGGGTTTTATTCTGCTTTCATGGTAGCATCCAAAGTTGAAATTCAGACTTTGTCTCAGCGCAAGGATTCGGAGCCAGTTCATTGGGTTTGTGATGGTACTACTTCTTTCACAATGGACAAGGGGCAAAGAACAACTCCTGGTACAGATATCATCCTTCATATTTCAGATGATTCCGCAGAGTTTTTAGAAAACGACCGCCTGGAAGGAATCCTCATGAAATATTGCAAGTTCATGCCGGTATCTATTCAATACGGTACTCGCACAAAATGGGAGGAAGACCCGAGTGGAGAAAAAGATGAGAATGGAAACCCAAAGCGCATTCAAGTAGAGGAAGAAAATATCATCAACAATACTTCACCAGCTTGGATGAAAAAACCAGTGGATCTTAATGATGAAGACTATTCAAGCTTTTATCATGAGCTCTACCCAATGACGTTTGACGAACCCTTGTTCAACATACATATCAACGTTGATTATCCTTTCAATCTAACCGGAATTCTTTACTTCCCGAAGCTGAAAAATAGTTTTGAGCTTCAAAAAAATAAAGTACAACTCTACAGCAATCAAGTGTTTATCACTGATGAAGTAAAGAACATACTTCCAGAGTTTTTGACGCTACTTCACGGAGTGGTTGATTCTCCTGATATTCCGCTAAACGTGAGTCGCAGCTATCTTCAAGAGGACGCCAATGTGAAGAAAATTTCAGCTCACATTACCAAAAAAGTAGCGGACAAACTTTCATCTATGTTTAACAATGATCGTTCTGATTTTGAAGCAAAGTGGGATGACATTGGAACCTTTATTCAGTATGGTATTCTCACAGATGATAAGTTTGCTGAAAAGGCTAGTGCATTTACTGTATATAAAAATACAAAGGGAGAATACCGCAGTCTTGCCGAGCTAAAGGAAAAAATCGAGACTACGCAAAAGGACAAGGACAACAATATCATCGTTCTTTACGCTCAGAATAAGGAAGAGCAACATTCATTTATCTCAACTGCTGAAAATGCTGGTTATGAAGTATTAGTGATGGAAGGACCACTCACCAGTCATTTCATCTCCCATATTGAAAGCAAGAATCAAGGCATTCGATTTAAGCGCGTAGATGCTGATGTGCTCGACAAATTGATTCAGAAGAGTGATAGCCTACCAATCAAGTTAACAGAAGATGAAAAGAATACACTTCGCCCCATTTTGGAAGAAGTGGTCGATTCTAAAAAATACACTATTGAATTCGAAGGCCTCAGCAGCAGTGAACCTCCTTTTATCGTTACACAAAATGAATTCATGCGCCGTATGAAAGAACAAAGCGCAATGGGTGGCGGAGGCTTTTATGGTTCACTTCCTGAGTCATTCAACCTTGTAGTGAATGGCAACCATCCATTCTTTGAGAAAGTAATTAAGGATAAAGATGCCAATAAAGATCAGCTCAAGCAAGCAATTGACTTGGCTCTGCTCGCGAAAGGTCTGTTGAAAGGAGAAGATTTAACCAACTTTATTCAACGCTCTTTCAAAAGCCTTTAATGACTATTGAACATTACCCATGATGAATTTTATTTCATTTTGAGTTAATGTTCTTCTATAAATAGCATCCGACAAACGGACGGCAGCGTTTTCATAATCAGTTTGAATCTGATAGAGTGCGGTGACGTCCGTTTGTCCTTTTTTCAATCGTTCCATTTCAATTTCTACCAACTCACGACTCCATTCAATTGTCTGTTGTTCCAACTTAATGACATCCTCAATTTGCTTTAATGCAGAGGTGTTGGACTCAAGCAAAGCACTAGTTCTCACGCGCTCTGCTTGAATAAGTTGCTCACTTTGTTTTAGCATTACCTCACTTCGCTTCACCGAGCGCATGAGACTTCCCGCGTTAAACAAAGGGATATTGATAGCTATCCCGGCCTGCGGACCATACGTTCTGTTGAGTAGGCTAAACCCCGCGGTATTATCAACCCTATTAAAATTGTATGAACCATTCAGTGCTATCGTAGGCAATTGGCGCGCTTTTGCTCTTTTCACTTCGAGCGACATTAATTCTTGCTGTAAAAGCAGTCTTTTGATATTACCATTACCTTCTACTCCTGCCAATAGAGTGTTTTCTATCTCAAAGTTGTTCTTAGCAATCGATTCCGGATACCACTGCATAGACTGATTAACCCCAATCAGGGCATTCAGATTACCAATGGCTTTTTGGTAATCCGCCTTATAATTTATGTTCGAAACCAGAAGTTGATTCAGGCTGACAGCACTTCTCAAATAATTGGACTTGGCGACCAGGCCTGTTTCCCAACGCAATTTTTCAATCTTATTTCTCTCTTCTGCAATGCCTATAATTTCAGATGTAAACGAAATTAGACTGTTAAGCCTTTGCAATTCTGCGTAGGCATTGCTCACTTGCCTAGTTGTTTCGAGCATTCTTAGTTGTAAGTCAAGCTTTGCTTGTTCATCAAGGGTTTCAAGAATTCTTTTGGAGTGAAACATGCTCAGTCCGTCAAAAACGATCCAATCTGCTTGAATAAATGCACCGAATTGATTTCCGCCTGCATTCGGAGAAGTAATTTCCTGGCCATTCGCAAATCGTTGTCTAAGGTCGTTTATAGAATAATTGTCAAACACACCTGCACGTATTTGAGGAAACATACCAGCCTCACCTTTTGAATTGTTTATGACAGCAATTTGAGCACTACCAGAGGCAACAATGACATCAAAATTATGCTGCATGGCTTGACGAATCACCTCTGTAAGCGGTATGGTATCCTGTGCCCGAATTTCAAAAAACGTGCATGATAAAATTACCAAAAGCAAATACTTATGATTGAGTCTCTTTGACATCTTTTGAAGCAATGTAAGTGTAAATAGAAGGTATCACCAGAAGAGTAAGGACTAGTGAGAATAAAAGCCCACCAACAACGACTATTCCGAGAGGAACACGGCTTTGCGATCCTGCACCGAGTGCCAGAGCGATGGGTAATGCACCAAGAATCGTCGCCAAACTTGTCATCAATATAGGTCGCAGACGCGCTGATGAAGCCTCAAAAACGGCTTCTCGTATATTCAAGCCATCCTTTCTTTTTTGATTCGCAAATTCAACGATGAGAATTCCGTTTTTAGTCACAAGTCCAATCAACATGATCATCCCAATCTCGGAAAAGATATTTAGCGTAGCGTCAAAAATCCATAAACTAAGTAACGCTCCAGCTAGAGCCAAGGGCACCGTAAAAAGAATAATGAGTGGATCTCTGAAACTCTCAAACTGTGCGGCCAATATGAGATAAATTAGAATCAATGCAAGCAAAAAAGCAAAAGAAGTATTGCTTCCACTTTCTTGAAAATCACGACTCGGTCCGCTCAGTTCGGTTGCAAAAGATTCATCTAAAAGCTCGTCGGCAATTCGTTGCATCGCCTGAATTCCTTCACCCAAGGTCTTACCAGGAGCAAGTGAAGCTGAGACCGTAGCAGATTTATAGCGATTAAAATGAAAAATGGTCGGCGGATTGCTCGTTTCGACAACGTCAACAAGATTATTCAACTGAATCAACTGTCCTGACGCAGCTCGCACATAAAGATTCGTAAGGTCGTCAGGAGTATCTCTAAAATCTCTATCCAGTTGACCTATTACTTGATATTGCTTGCCTTCTTTAGTAAAGTAGCCAAAACGCGTTCCGCTAAATGCCAACTGAAGAGTGCTACTTATATCGGCAACACTCACACCTAATTCTGCGGCCTTCAATCGATTAATGTTCACTTGCAGTTCAGGTTTATTAAACTTCAAATTAGCATCAACATTTCCGAATGTTGGATCCTTGCGTGCGGCATCGAGAAACTGAGGAAGGACTTTTTCCAGCTTTTTAAAATCCAAATTTTGAATTACATATTGAACCGGTAATTGGCTGCCGGCGCTGAGAGAAGTTGTGATGGTCTGCTCTTGATTGGGGAATACACGCGCCTGAGGCATCTGCTTAAAGATTCTAACCAAACGATCATATATTTCTTGCTGAGTTGCTTCTCGATCATCAGGGTCTTTTAATAATGTAACAATGAAGCCGCTATTGGTAGCTCCCTGACCCTGAAAGCTTGGCGAAGCAATACCAAAAATCATTCTTGCCTCAGGAACGCTATCCAATAAAACCGCCGATACTTCAGAAACAAATTGAGAAGTAACGTCATAATCGGTTCCCTCTGGTAGAGTAAAGGGAGAGCGAATAAGAGAGCGGTCTTCGAGAGGAGCTAATTCAGATTTAAGATTCGAAAATAGTAGTACGATTCCAGCCAAACAAACACCGACTATCGCCAAGCCCAACCACCGACGTTGAAGAAACCTAGCTAGCAATCGGCGGTAGCGATCTTCCATTCCTTTGAAAAAAGGTTCGGTTCTCAAATAGAACTTGCCGTGTTTTGGAGTGCCTCCTTTCGTTAATTTCAAATTCAGCACAGGAGTAAGCGTCAGAGAAACAACCGCGGAAATCAAAACGGCGCCTGCGAGCACAATACCAAACTCCCGAAACAATCTTCCTGTAAAACCTTCTAAGAAAATTACAGGAATAAAAACTACGGCAAGTGTAATGGAAGTAGAAATTACAGCAAAGAAAATCTCCTGCACTCCCAAGCGAACAGCAGTCCACTTGTCCATGCCCTCCTCCATTTTCTTGTAGATATTTTCTGTAACCACAATACCATCATCCACCACCAGGCCAGTAGCTAATACAATCGCTAACAACGTGAGAACATTAATCGAAAAACCAAATGCGTACATTATAAAAAAAGCACCAATCAAAGAGACAGGAATATCGACCAAGGGACGAAGTGCAATACTCCAATTTCGAAAAAATGCATACACAATGAGCACAACCAAAATCAAAGCGATGATGAGCGTCTCCTCTACCTCTGTAATTGCGCGACGTACAAATTTTGCTTTGTCGATACCAATATCCACATTGATATCACTGGGGACTTCGCTTTTAATTTGCTCATATCTTCGGAAGAATTCGTCAGCAATATCAATATAGTTCGAGCCTGGCTGAGGTATAATCGCCAAAGACACATTGAATACATTGTTTTTACGGGCAGAAGTTTCTTCTATTTCAGGTCCAACTTCTGCTATACCAATATCCTTGAATTGGATCGTTCTTCCCCCAACATTTTTAATGATAAGATTATTAAAATCCTCTTCGGATGAGAGTCTTCCAAATGTCTTGACATTTAATTCAGTCGTAGTTCCCCTTACCTTCCCTGCGGGTAACTCAACATTTTCACGATTCAATGCATTTAGTACATCCTGCATTGTAAGCCCCACTGACGAGAGTAAATATGGATTTATCCAAAGTCTCATAGAGGTCCTCTTAAGACCATAAATTTGAACTTGAGAAACTCCCGGAATGGATTGAATTTTTTCGAGCAAAACGTTTTCCGCATAATCACTGAGTTCTGTGATACTTCTAGTAGTGCTTTGCACAGGCATGAAGATGATGGGATCTCCGCTCGCATCCGCTTTTGCCACTACTGGAGGACTGTCTATATCTTGTGGTAAATTGCGTTGTGCCTGCGCTACCTTATCTCTAACATCATTGGCTGCTTGCTCAAGATCGGTATTCAAATCAAATTCGACTGTAATGACAGAAGTACCCAAAGAAGATGAAGAAGAGATACTCTTGATTCCCTGTATTCCGTTTATGGATTTCTCTAATGGTTCTGTAATTTGTGATTCAATAATGTCAGCATTAGCTCCAGTATAAAAAGTGCGAACAGTAATATTTGGTGGATCAATGGCGGGAAACTCTCGCACACCCAAAAACCTATAGCCAATTGCACCAAAAATTATAATCACAATATTGATTACAATGGCGAATACTGGGCGCTTGATGGCTATTTCAGAAAACTTCATGGCTGACTAACAATTTTTGCAACACGCACAGGTGCTCCTGGTTTTAGAAATAGTATTCCGGTAGTAGCAATGGTATCGTTTAGATTTAAACCCGAGAGAATCTCAATATCATTTGCCATTCGCTGACCTGTTTGTACTTCAACAAATTGCGCTAATCCTGATTTGATCGCTACTGCAAATTTCGATCGCCCTTGTGGTATGATGCACTGTGTTGGAATGAAAATAGATTCCCTTTCACCGCCCAAAACTGCTTGCACTTCTACAAAAGCCCCGGGCAATATTCCATCATTTCGCTCCACCTGAGCTTGAACCTTAAGTGATCTTGTGCCTTCATCTATCGCACTTTCTGTGGCTATAACTTTTGCAGTTCGCACAAGAGTATCTCCTTGATTGGTGAATGTGATGTTCATTCCATTTTTCACAAGTGCAGCATGTTTCTCTGCTACATCAAACTCTATCTTGTAAAGTGCGTTGCTTCGCAGACTGCACAGTGCTTGAGAAGGAGATACAACCGCGCCTTCACTTACATTGCGAAGTCCAATCGTTCCCGCAAACGGAGCCCTGATGATTGTTTTTGATAGGTTCGCTTCAATAATTGCCAATTCTGCGTTAAGTATGTCAATTTGTGTGAGGGCCTGATCAAGTTCTTGTCGAGAAACTCCCTCCACCTTTTGAAGACTTGCCAATCGGTCGGATGTTTGTCTTGCAAGCTTGAGTTGTGCTTCCACCCTTGCCTTCTGAGCGCTTAGATCACGATCATCCAAACGAATAAGCACATCTCCTTTAGCCACCGAAGTCCCTTCTTTAAAAGAGATTGATACAATTTTGCCCGAGATCTCGCTGGCAATAACTGTTTGCTCAGAAGGTCTAACAACACCTGAAACATTTACTGTATTGATAGCTTTTTTGGATTGAGCCACTACCGCCTCTAAACTGAGAGGAGCAGGCTTAGATGCCAAAGCGTCTGGTTTAGCGTCACCCGAACAACCAACTAAGGTCGTAATGACAAGCGAAATCGCTAAGTAAATGGTAGGTTTATAATGTTTCATACAACAGAATTGTGTGCAACAATAGACAGATTCTCATAGAAATAGTTTTATGAATAACTTAATTCTCCCAAAGAAATTAAAATTGGACAATATGACAGAAAAGATCAAATGGCACTTGTGTTGATGAGCCGTTGTCATAATTTTTTAAATTAGCATAGTAATAAATCAATCAGAATGAAAAATGTAACCCTCGCCGTTGGCGCTCTTATTCTTTTAGTATTAGTCGCATTCGGTGCATTTTACTTTTATGGAACTAGTATTTACGATGGCGCGGTAAAGCGACAGGAACTTGTAAATCAGCACTGGGCAGACGTTCAGAGTGACTACCAAAGACGAGCTGACCTCATTCCAAATCTCGTGGCCACTGTTCAAGGAGCAGCTGAAAATGAAAAAGAAATCCTAACTCGTGTCACAGAAGCCAGAGCTGGAATTAGCGCTGCAAAAACACCGGAAGAACTTGATAAGCAAGGAGCAATTTTAAATAGAAGCATCGCCCTCGTATTTGAAAGATACCCTGAAATTAGATCTACAGAAAACTTCCAGATGTTGCAAAGCCAATTGGAAGGAACGGAGAACAGAATAAAAAAATCGCGCTCTGACTACAACGCTTCCGTTACGGAATTTAACACCTACATCCGCGGCTTTTGGAGAAGCAAAGCACTTGGTTTTGTATCAAGCGAAAGTGATGACTTCAAGAAAAGAGATATGTTTGAAGCTCAAGAAGGAGCTGAAAACGCACCCAAGGTTGATTTTTCAAAAAAATAACCATTGAAAGCATACGACATATTTACTCCTGATGTTCAGACACATCTCCGCCATATTATTGGTGAGGCCGAGAAAAAGACATCCGGAGAAATTCGACTGCACATTGAAGATGAATGTGGTCTTGATCCGCTTGAAAGAGCCGAATATATCTTTGGTTCATTAAAGATGCATGAGACAAAAGATCGAAACGCAGTTCTAGTTTACATCAGTATTGTGGATCGCAAATTCGCTCTTTATGGAGACGTGGGTATCCATGAAAAAGTAGGTCCAGCTTATTGGAATGAGACTTTGAAACTGGCTATTGAAGAATTGCATAATAACCATATAGCACAAGGAATCGGTAAGGCCATACTTTCGATTGGAATGCAACTGAGTCGTTATTTTCCTCTTGAAAAGAATGATGCGAACGAGCTTTCCAATGAAATCACATTTGGACAACCTACAAAGTAATTCTTTATGAAAAAAATGAATAGGTTGTTTTTAAGCTTTCTCCTAGCGCTTTTGAGTTTTGTCAGCGTTGGCCAAATAGAAAATTGTTTTCCAGAAAAACAGTTGCGATTGGTTTATGATAATACTGGTGCATTAAGTCAGCAACAGATTAGTGATCTTGAGAGCAAGTTAGTTTCTTTTAGTAATGAAACCAGCAATCAAATAGTGGTGGTCGTCGTAGCCGATTTGTGCGGGTATGACAAGGCTGATTACGCCATTGAGCTGGGTGATCGTTGGGGCGTAGGACAGGCCAAAGAAGACAATGGAATTGTTTTTCTGGTAAAGCCCAAAACTCAATCTTCTCGTGGTGAAGTGTTTATCGCTATAGGTCGCGGATTGGAAGGCGTTATCACAGATGGTGATACGTTTTTAATTGTTGACGAGGAAGTAATTCCTCGATTCAAACAAAACGACTATTATGGTGGAATTACCGCTGCACTTGACATTTTGATGCCTTTGGCGAAAGGAGAATTCAATATTTCTGATTATAAAAAAGCTAATCAAACAAAGAAAAACACAACTTTTTTTCTTGTCTTCTTCGGTGTCTTTGCTTTTATCGGTTTGGTATTCTTCATAAAGTATCGTCAGGCAAAAAAATATGCTGCTTTGAATAATGTCAGCTTTTGGACAGCTTGGATGTTGCTGAATCAAATGCAGCGCACTCACAACGGAAGCAGGGGTTATTGGGGAGGTTACGGTGGTGGATTTGGCAGTCGCGGAGGCGGCGGAGGCGGCGGTTTTGGAGGTTTCGGAGGTGGCAGTTTTGGCGGTGGTGGCGCAGGCGGAAGCTGGTAATTATTTTTTAGAAAAAAAGAAAAAATGGGATTTGGAAAATGGATCGGTGGTGCACTCGGATGGGCTGTTGGAGGTCCCATCGGCGGGCTTTTAGGGTTTGCCTTTGGCACCATCATCGATGATAAAAGCTTAAGCGTTGAAAAAGGAAATCAAAGAAGGACTAATTATGACCCGCGCTATGATCGCCGTTACCAAAATCAACGTCATCAAACACAGCCAGGAGATTTTGCAAGCGCTTTACTCGTGTTGTCTGCTGCGGTAATGAAAGCCGACGGCAAACACATGAAAAGTGAGCTCGACTATATCAGGGGCTTCTTTTCAAGACAGTTTGGAGAATCTTCAGCAGCATATCAAATGTCATTGCTTAAAGAACTTCTTCAAAAGGACATTCCAGTGCGTGAGGTTTGTGAACAGATTCGCTATTACATGGAACACCCCATGCGTCTTCAAATGATGCATTATTTGTTTGGCATTGCCAATGCAGATGGCGTGGTGGATTCAAGCGAGGAGCGCATCATTAATCAGATTGCTCATAATCTTGGTATTTCTACTAAAGACTATGAATCAATTCGGGCCATGTTTTACCACGATGCCGAAAGTGATTTTAAAATTCTGGAAATCGAATCGTCTGCTACCGATGAAGAGATCAAAAAAGCTTATCGTAAAATGGCTATGAAATATCACCCTGACAAGGTTAGAGGTCTGGGTGAGCAGCATGAAAAAGCAGCAGCAGAGAAATTTGTTAAAGTTCAGGAAGCCTACGAAAGAATTAAGAAAAAACGCAACATCAAGTAGTCATTTTTTCAATTCTACTGGTGATGATATCACGTGCATGAGCCGCTATTTCTTCCTCAGACTTACCTTCATAAAATTGCGGTGATAAGGGTTTTTCAAAATGAACAGCAATGACTCCAGAGCGCAAACCGAGTGATCCGGCTGAAAGGATATCTGCAGCACCCTTCACAGCGATGGGCACCACAGGAATACTCTGTGATTTTGCTATGATAAAAGAGCCTCTTTTGAATACGCCCACTTTTCCGTCTTTTGAACGCGTTCCCTCTGGAAAGGATATCACATTCTTGCCTTCGCGAATGCGCTGACCAGCTTTTTCCATACTTCTCATCGCCTTCTCCTTGTTCTTTCTATCAATGAAAATCATTCCAATGACCCACATAAACTGTCCAACGATAGGCACCTTTGCCAACTCTTTTTTCGCAATGTAAAACAGAGGTACAGGACTGGCTCTACAAATGGCAACGATATCATAAAGTGAAGAGTGATTTGCTACATAAATGGACGGTGTTTTTCCATCCAAATTTTCTAGTCCGGTGACCTTTACACGCACACCCGAAATCGCGCAGATTACAGGACTCCATAGATAATGTGCTAAAAAAATCATCACACGATTTTGCTGCCATGTTAGCAATACCAAAACTATCCCCAGCAAGCCACAGAAGCCCATCCACACTGCTATTAATATTGCTTGGAATACATTGAGCACTCTTCTCATAATTGCGATAAATATGGCGCAATATGGTGCAAATCTTCGAATGCTTACCTTTGCTTTGATGAAACGTTGGTACCTCACTATCTTATTAACGATCCTTTCCTTCGGTCTCGTTCATCAAATTTGGTGTCAGACAGATAGTCTTCAACGCAAGTCTAGTATAATTGCTTATCCCGTTGGTTTTTATTTACCTGAAACACGCTTTGGCGCTGGAGTCGCAGGCAGTTTCAATTTCTATGTGAATAAAAATGATACTATCTCTCCACCATCTCAAATTCAGCTAGGCGCCGCCTACACCCAAAATCGGCAACTCCTACTCTATTTACCTTTCGATATTTATTGGAATAAGCGAAAACATCAACTCTCTGGAGAGCTTGGTTATTATGATTATATGTTTTTCTTTTTTGGTACCTCTACAATTCCTACTGCAGATAGGGAAAGTTTTTATGTTCGGCTTCCGAGATTGCGCATTCAATATACCAGAAAGGTATCAAACCATTGGTTCGCTGGATTGAAAGGATGGTACGACCGATTTGAGATTTATGATTATTCAGAAAACAGTGAATTAGAAACAGGTCCATATCTTGGTCGTGAAGGTGGCGCCGGAAGTGGTCCTGGAGCGTTTGTTCTTTACGACAATAGAGATAATGTTTATGCATCAAAATCAGGCAGATTTCTTGAGCTCTCCTATCACAATTACAATGAAGTTTGGGGTGGTGATTTTGATTTTCATCGTTATCGTATCGACTACCGTTATTTTTTATCTGTAAAAAAATCAGTACTTGCATTTCAGGCATTTGGTGATTTTATGACTGGTGATGTTCCATTTTTTCAAATGACTGGCATTGGAGGCCCAAAAAGATTCAGAGGGTATGTAGACGGGAGAGTTCGCGATCATCACACTGCATTGACGCAGATGGAGTGGCGTTCATTCTTTGCAAAGCGATGGGGATATACAGTTTTTGTTGGCGGTGCTCTTGTAAGAGATGAAATCAAAGATTTAACAAAATCACCACTTTACTACTCTGGCGGAATGGGATTACGATATGTTTTTGATATTGAAAAACATGTACACATCCGATTGGACGCGGCCTTTGGAAGAAAAACAAATGAGTTCTATTTTACGATAGGTGAAGCATTCTAATTTGTTTTGTTTATAGTTCAATTTGTAAATTCGTGGCAAATCTAAGTGCAGTGATTTACCAACTTGATGACGACATATGGTTTCCGCCCCACGAAGAAGCCGTGCACGACATCTTAGCGGTGGGAGGCGATCTTAGTACAGAAAGGCTCATTACGGCCTACGCCAATGGGATTTTCCCATGGTATGATGATACTGATGAAATTTTGTGGTGGAGCCCAAAAGAGAGATGCGTTTTGTTTTTGAATGAACTTCACATCTCGAAGTCTATGCGCAATGTGCTCAATAGACATTCTTTCAAAGTCACCATCGATGAAGCATTCAAAGAAGTCATGGAAGGTTGTCGCAGTGGCGATCGCGAAGGCAAAACTTGGATTCACAATGAAGTGGTAGAGGCGTACGTGCATCTTCATGAACTTGGACTTGCGCATAGTGTTGAAGTTTGGAACGAACAACAATTGGTGGGTGGTCTCTACGGCGTTTCGCTCGGGCAATTATTCTTTGGCGAGTCTATGTTTTCTAAAGAAAGCAACGCGAGTAAAGTAGCGCTTATACATTTAGTCAATCATTTGAAGGCTAAGGGTTGGAAAATGATTGATTGTCAGATATACAACGAGCATCTTGGTTCGCTTGGAGCGAGAAATATTCCCAGGGAAGATTTCCTTGAAATATTATCCGTAGAATTGAAGTATCCAACCGTAGGAGGAAAATGGAAACTTCAAGTCTAAATCTGATCCGTGAGAAATTAAATTCATCAGAAAAACCTGGCGAAGAAGCACATCGCTTAATGATGAGCTACAATCGCGCTGTAGCCTCAGAAGCACGTAGTTTTGACCCACCACCGAAAGAAAGCGCCGTGATGATGATTTTACATCCACGCGATAATAAGCTGCATACCTTGTTCATTCAAAGACCCGAGAATCAAGGCGTTCACAGCGGTCAGATTAGCTTCCCTGGCGGAAAAAAAGAACAGTCTGATGAAGACCTTTTATACACAGCATACCGCGAAACATTCGAAGAAATAGGAATTGATAAAAGTAAGCTTGAATATTTAGGCGCATTGTCTGAGTTGTACATTCCACCGAGCAATTTTATCGTACAACCCTTTGTGGCTTATTGCGACCATGAGCCAGACCTAAGCCCCAGTGCCGATGAAGTGAGCGAAGTAATACACTATCCGCTGGGACAATTGTTGTCACAAAATGAGCTTCAAAAGAAAAAAATCTATCTCCAAAAGTTTGATTTACATCTAGAAGTGCCCTACTTCGATATCTTTGGTAAGACCTTGTGGGGAGCCACGGCTATGATGGTAGCCGAATTCAAAATGCTCATTCAAAAATAATTTTTATACCTTTTGAACCAATATCTCAAACGAATGTAACAGCGTTTGAAATCAATGCATCATGAGTTTACTACGATTCGTCATAATTTTTGCGTTTTTCTGCTGCACTTCGCACGCCATGTCTCAGGCAGTTCCTGAACAAGCTGCGCCAGTAATGACCGGAGGAATAGAAAGAGTACCACAACTGCTTGATAAAGATCTTTCTCAAGAAAAGAAAGCCGCAAATTCCTGGGAAGCAATCCTGCAGGTCGATAGAACAAATCAAACAGCTTGGTTTCATTATATCGAAAACACTTATTACTCCCTTCTCCCCGCTCGTTCGAGAGATTTAAATAAGGCAGGCAAAGAAAAACTGAACGGACTTTTAAACGAAATAAAACAAATTGACAGCGATTCACATGCCTATCATTATCTCAATTATTTGATTCAAGGAAAAAGTACAGACGGGCTTCAATCATTAGCTTTAGCTTATCAGAAAAGACAGGAAGACGCATTGCTCGATGATATGCTCGGCAAGGCAATCATAGAAAAAAATGATGCCGCGAAAAAGGAATTCGCGAAGCGATTGAACGCAGCAGGGATTTACAACTCAGCAATACTTGAATACAATCAGAATGTGCTCAGCAGCGTGGAAGCAAACGCAACACTCATTACTTATGGAAGTGCCGATACATACCCAATAATTCTTCTTCAAGAAGAATATGGTCTGCGCCGAGATGTGAAGATTGTTTGCGTTGAATGGTTGTTGAATAAAAATTATGCTGATAATATTATACCGGGTCTCAGCAAAGTGGGAGGCGAATCCGAGCTCGTCAAGATGATTTGTGAAAGTAGAAAAGCGAACATCTACCTTGGCCTTACTCTCGCGCCAGCTTGTTTCAAGAACATTGATTCAAAACTGTACTGCACCGGATTGGCCTTTAAGTACAGCGAACAACCCATTCAGTCCGCAAACAGCGTCATTTATAATTGGAAGAATCTCTTCAAGTTGAAGTACATCAAAAACAATGAGGATATAAATCGTAACTACCTCTTGCCATTAATCATCCTTGAAAAAAATACTTCTAATGGTCAAGAGAAAAAGCAGTACACTGAGTTGATTGAATTCCTCAACGCACCATTATCCGATTCAAAAAAAATCAACCAATACCGCGATTGATTTGAAAACAGTGAGTAAATATAGCAAGCACTCAGACGAGGAATTGATGCGGCTCATTGGACAGCGTGATAGTAAGGCCTTTGAGGAGATTTATGACCGGTATTCTCGATTGATGTATAATTACTTCCACCGAATGCTGTGGAAGGATAAAGAAAAATCAAGGGATTTTACCCAAGATCTTTTCTCGAAACTCATTCATAAGAATGATCTTTTCGACGATAAAAGATCATTTAAAACTTGGCTGTACAGCATTGCTCATAATATGTGTAAAAATGAATATGCGAAACATGAAGTAAGAAGAGACGCACATTCAGACATAAAATACCAACAGCCGGGAATTGAGAAATCAAAGGCCGATGTGGATTTAGACAAAAATGAATTTAAGAAAGAACTTGAGAAAGCGCTTTCAGAATTGGATGAAGTAAAACGGACCACTTTCGAGTTGAGGTTTTATCAAGAAATGAGTATACAAGAAATCAGTGAGGCGATGGATTGTAGCGAGGGAACTGTGAAGTCCAGATTGTTTTATACGCTTAAGCAACTCAATGATAAACTCAAAGCGTTCGAGCACATTTTAATCTGGTTGATGACATATTTAATGATTTAGAAAATGAAACAATTCGAAAAATACGATCCAGAGGATATCGAGAGTTTGCTTATCAATAAGCAGTTCGCAGAGTTGTATCCAGAAGAAAAGGAGTTTGTGTTGCGCCATCTCGATGGTGAGGAGCAATATGATTCAATGAGAAAGATGCTTATCGAGATTAGGGAAATCAGCAAGTCAGACGATTTATTGATGCCGGATGCATCTATCAAGAAAAACCTATTAGCTGAATTTAATCGTGAAAAGAAAGGCAGGTTTGGTATTTGGCTCAATTCGCTTTTCGCCGCTCCTGATCTTCCTTGGTTTAGACAGCAAGGCGTTCAATTGGCGTTTGGAATTGGGGTGGTGCTCATTGGGGTTTGGGGTATCATGCAGTGGAACAACGTCAACGCACCCGTGGCCATTGCCGAAGTGAGAAAAGAAGAAAATGGTACAGACACAACAGAATCACAGATCGAAACCATCGAGAAAGCTGCAAGCGAGCAGCAAACGGTAAGTGTCGATACCTCATCAAAAAACATACTTCCTCCAAAGCCTGAAGTCCTTGCGATGAATAAAGCAGTGCAAGTACAGTCTCTTAATGAAGAAAGTGTACAGGACGCCCCGACCTCTGCGTTTGCAGAGACGGACATGAGTGCACCTGTGGATATCGATGATTCAAAATTGGTCGAGGCAGAAAGCACAAGTGCTGAATCTACATTTTCAAATAATGGAAATTTAAGTGCTGCTACGGTTGAATCTAAAAGACTACCGTCTGCCAAAAGCCAAGCTTCCGTTGATGCTGCATTAGCCGCACCTTCGCTTAATGATTATAAAGATGTGATTGACGTTTTATTTACCGCTCGTTAATCAACCCTTTTTGAATTTGTTGATAGCATTTTTGGTGAAATCAGAGAGAACTAAGCGGCCACTGATTTCTGCTCTTTCAAAGAGTAGAGTACCCCAGTTTTCTGTACCTCTCCAAAAAATCTTTTTCAATTCGCTCATGGCTTCTGGATTGCTTGAGGCCAATCGATTTGCCAGCGTCTGAATAGCATCATCCATTTGTTCTACGGTATCAAACACCTCCGTATACAAGCCTTTTTCTTTCGCCCATTGGGCAGACTGCCATTCTGTGGCGTTAATGGCAAGTTGGCTCATTGCTGAAAGCCCCATCTTTCGTTCAACAGCCGGCCCTACTACAAAGGGACCAATTCCAACAGCCAACTCACTCAATTTTACATCAGCCTTGGAAGTGGCAAAGCAATAGTCAACAGAAGCAGCCACACCTACTCCGCCGCCGACAGCTCGGCTTTGCACGCGACCAATTATTAACTTGGGACATGTGCGCATCGCATTGATGACGAGTGCGAATCCGGAGAAAAATGTTTTTCCCGTTTCAAAATCCTCAATAGCGATCAACTCGTCAAAACTGGCGCCTGCACAGAAAGCCTTTTCACCTTCGCTTTTTAGGATAATGACAGTGATGTCATCTCGCTTACCGGTTTCTTCGATAGTGCTCGCTAATTTTCTTAGCAACGCACCCGGTAAGGAATTGCTCTGAGGATGAAAAAATGAAATTGTAGCAATTGCATTAGCTACCGAGACGTTCACACTGCCGTTTTGCTCCATAGGACTCTGATAATTTGTGCAAATCTAATTAACCGCGGCAATTTTGGATTATCAAAATTAAATAGTATATTGCATCAACCTTAACGAACCTTATTAACCAAAATCCTACGCTCATGACAACCAATCGGGATCAATTACGCTATGCAGTTCAAGAATTTCTCAACGACGTGATAGAGCAAGGTTTTCATCATTTGATCAATCATCCTCAAAGTGATACCGAATTAAATACCATCATTAAAGAAGCAACAGACGAATTGAACGATCATATTCGTCGCATTGATAATCATAATATAAAGAGTAATCAAGCCGAGCTTGAAATACACTACAAAGCAATCTCTCGATCAGCCCAGGTTAAAAGCCTAGAACTACTCAGCAGGCTGCAAAAAATTCAACAGCGAGACATTCCTCGACTGAAGAGGGTTTAGAATTTTTGATAAAGGGCGCGGAAACGCATTAAATTTGCGCACCTTTTTTAGAAGTAATGAAATCAATTGACGGAAGAATCGTAAAAATTGCTATCGCCGCTGCGGCCTTAGCCTACTCAATATATCTTTTTGTATCAGGAAGTTGGATCAGCGGAATTTTCATGACTCTGCTCACAGCGCTTTTGATATTGCTCGTGTTCAGAAGCATACGCCTCATCTTGGCTTTTTTGCAAATCAGACAGCAAAAAATGGAAAAGGCCAAAGAATGGTTGGAGCGAATCAATCCTAATCATCTGTGGAAAAACCAGAAAGGCTATTATTATTTCCTTTTAGGCTCTGTAGATGTTCAAAAGAATAGCCTATCTCAAAGCGAAAAATATTTTAGGACTGCTCTAAGTCACGGACTTCGTATGGAGCATGATAAGGCTGCGGTATATTTAAACCTCGCGGTGATCCTCGCCAACAAGCGTAAAAAGCGTGAGGCGATGTCTATGATTACAGAAGCTAAAAAATATGACTCTAAGGGATATCTAAAAAATGATATCAAACAGGTGAGCAAGATGATTAATAGCCTCTAGTCTTTGTTATAAGCATCCGCTGCCAGCCACAAAGCATCATCTTTTTTCGATTGGAGGAAATAAGAACTTCCACCTACCACAATACCTGCAGCCATTAGTGGGCTAAATCGAACCGCATCATCGCTTTGATTGATAATATCAAAGGCGATAATCCCCGCGCCCAAAGCTATCAAAGTGGCCTGAAGTACTTTGAAATTTCTAAATGCGTTGAGATGTTTAACTGATGCCTCATTGTCTTTGAGGTCTTGTTTGAGACTTCGATATGTTGCCTTTTTAACGGCCTCATCACCCATCGCATAGTATTGGAAAATTTCACCGCTAGCCAGAGTTTCTGGTTTTTCATCACCCTCCACATCGAGAGTTTCGGCACCATAGAATTCAATATCAATCTCCTCGTAGAGGTTTATCTTTCCTTTTTTAATCCTGAGAGCATAGCGTTCTGCCTTATCCCCATGTATCTTGTTGAGATTCGCAAGGTATCCGTGATTGTTTTGAATAAAGGCAATGATACTCGTTTCAAACTTTTTACCATCCAACTCCCATGACGGTTCTTTCAAAATTGGGTTGATATACAATACTGATTCTCCTTCAAAGAACTCTCCTGTATGAAGTTTTACTGAGTTGATTTGTTCAGTTTTCTGAGCAAATGCAGAGCTGAAGATGCTCGCAATAAGAAGTGTGAAAATTAAACGCATAGGGGTGGATTTTGCGCCAATTTTACGAAAAGACCATTCTAATGTTTCATTTGTTAATCACTTGTTTTTCGATAAAGTTGTTTATGATTTCAGAAACCTCCTCAGACCGATCGAAAGCGCTAAAGTGTCCGCCATTTTCAAGGACTACGGGATTTTTCATTTTTCGATAATCAAATAAAACATCTTTTGAACCTATTATTTGAAGGTATTTGCCAGAAGGTTCTTCTTTATTATCCCACTCCAATACTGCATTTACACTGAAATGTATAAACTTAGGTCCCAGACCGTTCATCATTTCGTAAAACATCTGCCTCTGTTGAGGATTTTTGAAACCCATGAAAGTGTCGGCTAGTTTATAGAAGTATGGAATCGTTTTGGGACTAACTACTTTATGAATTCTCGATTGTTTGGCTGCCTTCAAGATTCGAGGAAATTGATGAATTCCTGTGGGAGCGCTGATTAATACGGTGGCCAGTGGATTTACAATTCTACTCAATTCAACCGACATCATTCCTCCCATTGACGAACCAATGATGACATTATTTTCGGTAGTAATTCTCTCTGCGATAATTTTCGCAAAGTCTTTCATATCTCTAGAATCACGAGCGTCAACCCAGTTTAAATAGTGGACTTTTCCATGGCGCAGCTTAAAGTTTTGATAAATTCTTTGATCTGCGCCCATTCCAGGGATAAGGTAATAATTGATTTCGCTCATTTCTACTTTATATTTGTTGCCGTTATGGCCAAGGTAACATTGATTGATAGCAACCATCTAAGTCTGATAGTAAACAGATTGTGTTATCAATTAATTGAAAACCATGACATCTTTTCTAATACAGTCATTATCGGACTGCAGCCACGTGGTGTATTTTTCGCTGAAAAGATTGTGCAAAATTTAAAACAAATTGCGCCAAACACCATCGTTAATTTTGGCAAAGTTGATCCTACTTTTTACCGAGACGATTTTCGTAGAAGTGATAAAACGCTTTTGGCTCAGCCGACCGATATCCCTTTTAATCTCGAAGGGAAAAATGTAGTGCTGATTGACGATGTATTATATACTGGCCGCACCATTCGTGCAGGACTGGAGGGTATGATGGAATATGGTCGCCCAAAAACTATTGAACTTATGGTATTAATCGATCGAAGATTCAGCAGAGAACTTCCGATTGAGCCAACCTATATTGGAATGAGTGTAGATAGTTACGATAATCAAAAAGTAAAAGTTATTTGGGACGATGTGCAGGGAAGTAAAGTCACCTTATTAACCGAAGCAGAATAATGGAAAAAACATTGAGCGTCAAACATCTTATTGGAATTAAAGATCTTACCAAGGAAGATATTGAGCTCATTTTTTCTCAAGCTGATGAATTCAAAGAGGTTTTGAATCGTCCAATTAAAAAGGTTCCTTCCTTGCGAGATGTGACAGTTGCTAATCTTTTCTTTGAAAATAGTACAAGAACCCGATTGAGTTTCGAACTCGCTGAAAAGCGATTGAGTGCGGATGTTGTGAATTTTAGCGCAAGCACTTCTAGCGTTAAAAAAGGAGAGACATTGGTAGATACCGTCAACAACATTTTGTCAATGAAAGTGGACATGGTGGTGATGCGACACAGTTCTCCTGGTGCTTGTTTATTTTTGAGTCAACACATCGACGCTTCCATAGTCAATGCAGGCGATGGTACACATGAGCATCCTACGCAAGCCTTATTGGATGCATACTCCATCCGCGAGCAGCTCGGAGGGCTCAAAGGAAAAAAGGTAGCCATTGTAGGGGATATTCTCCACAGCCGCGTAGCCTTGAGCAATATTTATTGTTTGAAAAAACTAGGTGCTGAAGTAATGGTCTGTGGTCCGAGCACGCTGATTCCAAAGCACATTGGCCACTTAGGAGTAAAGGTTGAGCATGACTTGCGCACAGCGCTTGAATGGTGTGATGTAGCAAACATGCTTCGTATTCAACTCGAAAGACAAGACGTAGGAGTGCCCTACTTCCCCACTCTTCGCGAATACAGCATGCAATATGGTTTGACCAAAGAAATACTCGACTCATTACCCAAAAAGATTGTCGTAATGCACCCTGGGCCAATCAATCGAGGCGTCGAGATCACAAGCGAAGTTGCTGATAGCGAACAGAGTATCATCCTGAATCAGGTGGAAAATGGGGTCGCAATCCGGATGGCGGTGATATTCTTACTCTCTCAAAGAAGAAGAAATTTGACCGATATCAACTAACAGTCTGCGGTTGATTTTTCTAGGTTTTCTGGTTATTTGTTAAAATAAATCCTTATCTTTGTAGCAAACCACTCTCTTATGAAGTTTGAAATAGAAAATAAGGAAAAAGTTGTTGTGATTAAATCTAAACTAGAGAAGTTGGATGCTATTCACGCACCTGAATTGAAGAGCGAGATTGTGATGCAAAGCAAATCTGGCAACAAGAATCTCATTCTCGACTTATCAGAAACGAGATATATCGATTCATCAGGTCTTTCAGCTGTTTTGGTAGCAAACAGAGCTTGTCGAGACAACAACGGAACCTTTGTTCTTTGCGGTTTGCAAGACACAGTAAAAAAATTGATTACAATTTCTCAATTGGAAAGTGTATTAAAAATCACTCCT
Source organism: uncultured Comamonadaceae bacterium (assembly GCA_964428835.1). Classification (GTDB taxonomy): domain Bacteria; phylum Bacteroidota; class Bacteroidia; order Flavobacteriales_D; family Sanyastnellaceae; genus JAIXWP01. Next base: position 90,244 of record CAYRZQ010000004.1, read on the forward strand.
ACCCTCAATGAAGCAGTTGATTTGGTTTACATGGAAGAGGTGGAAAGAGATCTACAAAACTAAGAGTATGAAGAAAATTTTACTTTCGATAAGTGTAGTTTTATCGGTTTATGGCGGTATTGCTCAGTGCGATCCGAATAGTTATGACTGGGGTGGAGCTACTTTCGGAGTGTCACCTGATCCAACAATAGGCGAAACATTCGAAATAGGTACCGTTGGTCAGCCATACAATGACGAGATATTTGTTAGAACGCCTGCCACAGCTCAGGATGTTGATCCAGATATCCTCCTAAACGCTCCAATCGATTCATTAACGCTCAATGAAATTAGCTTTGTAATGAATGGTACTGAATTACCAATTTCAGCACTTGGCCTGAGCGTAACTTGCAACAATAACGGTGTTTCTCCAAACCCATGCATGTTTTTTCCAAGTGGAAATTACTGCGGTGTAATTTCAGGAACTCCAACCGCGGCGGGTACATTCCCAGTAATAATTAATGCTACTGTTTACATTACTTTCTTTGGGTCTGCACAAGCCGTACCTGCTAGTTTTGACAATTATGAAATCGTGATTCAAGAGGGAGGATCAGTAAATGTCAAAGAAACAACCAGCACTCTTGAAGTTTCATTGGGTAACCCTTCACCAAATCCTTCTAACCTATCGACCACTATACCTTTCGAGCTTACGGCCAACGGTAGCGTGCAGTTCGTAGTTTATAACATGCTCGGTGAAATGGTAGAAAGAAGAACAGTAAGCGGAAAGAGAGGTGCAAATACCTTGACCGTTGAAACACAAAACTTGAAATCAGGAGTTTATTTATATAGCATCCAGTCTGGTGAGAAGAAAATCACCAAAAGATTGATGGTACAACATTAAAAGATTTATCAACAAAAGAAACCGTTGCGCTCGGCAACGGTTTTTTTTTGCCTATGACCTTCGACATTCTCATATTAGGTTGTGGCGCAGCCACTCCAACAGCAAAGCATTTGCCTACTTCTCAGTTGGTCAATCTGCATGACAAGCTATTCTTGATTGATTGCGGTGAAGGAACGCAAATGCAACTTCGAAGGCATAAGGTTAAAATGCAGCGAATTCAACATGTATTTATTTCTCATCTACATGGAGATCATTACTTGGGACTCGTTGGACTCATCAGCAGCATGCACCTTCTTGGTCGAAAAAATTCTCTTCATTTATATGGTCCTCCAGAGTTAGAGGAGTTGGTGAAACTCAATTTAAAGGTATCACAAACTTATTTGGAATTTCCTATAGTGTATCATGCCATCTCAGGATCTGAGTTAAACTTAGAATTTGAAGATAAAACACTTGAAGTATATAGCTTTCCATTGAAGCATCGTATTCCTTGTCATGGTTTTTTATTTAAAGAAAAAGTAAAACCTCCAAAGATTAGGAAAGACATCATTGATGAATTCAAACTAACGCCCTCACAAATATTATTACTCAAGAATAGAAAAGAAGTATTGCTGGATAATAATGTAGTGCTCAATGTAGAAAATGCTTGTATTGAGTCGGCAAACCCTCGCACGTATGCCTATTGCAGCGATACGATGTACTGGGAAACACTAGTTCCATTTATTCAAAACTCGGATGTACTTTATCATGAAAGTACCTTTCTAGACTCTGAGCTGGAAAGAGCCAGAGCTACTTTTCACACCACTGCGAGGCAGGCGGGAAAAATTGCTCGACTCGCAAATGCGAAAAAATTGGTACTGGGACATTACAGTTCGCGCTATCATGGCGAAGAAGATTTTGTGCGTCAAGCTAAAGATGAATTCGAAAATGTGATTGCCTCCAATGAAGGAATGATCATTAGCGTTTGATGATTATCGACCTCCCGTATTCATTTTTTGCCTTTTTATCAAATACTGTAAAAGAATCTGATTAAATCCTTCATTGATATCGGCCTCCACGAAGTCAATGCGATACGCTCCACATTTAAGTTTTAAGTCGGTTTTAAACTTTCGCATATTTTCGAGATAAGTTTCTCGAATATCAGCGGGGTTAACCTTGATTTCTTGCCCTGTTTCCAGGTCAGTGAAAGTATAAGGTCGATTTTCGTACTCAAACAACTCTTCCTTGCTTTTATCGGTGACATGGAATAGAATTACCTCGTGCTTGTTGTGTTTCAAATGCTGTAAGGCACTGAAAAGCTCTTCGGCTTTTTCTGAGTTATCGAGCATATCACTGAAAATAATAACCAGTGATCTTCTATGAACGCTTTCAGCGATTTCGTGAAGCGTATCCGTTACAAAGGTTTGTTTTTTTGATGTTCCCTCTACTGTGTTGAGTAGTTTCTCCAGCTCGTTGTAGAGGTATGCAATATGCGCACCGCTGCTTCCCGTTCTGGTATTGACTTCTATTTTATCCGAAAAAATACTCAAACCCACGGCATCTCTTTGATTCTTGAGCAATTCGATTAATGCTGCGGTACCATAAATGGCGAATTTCAATTTATTGAACGCATCACTTTCCACTTTCACTCCTTCTGGAAAGAACATCGATGATGAGGCATCAATTAAAATTTGACATCGAAGATTTGTTTCTTCTTCATATCGCTTGACAAAGTGCTTATCCGTTCGTGCGAGTAGTTTCCAATCTAAATGTCTGGTGCTTTCTCCACTATTATATTGTCTGTGTTCTGCAAATTCTACGGAAAAGCCATGGAAAGGACTTTTGTGCATGCCCGTTATAAATCCTTCCACTGCTTGCTTCGCCAACATTTCAAGTCGGCTGAGGTTCTGAATCTGTCTTCTATCTATATTTATCGGCATGTTTCAAAGGTATGAAATTAGAGCTTCTCTATTTTCACAGGAATAAATTTGCTCGTTGGAGTATTGCTTTTGAGAGCCACGGAACTGAGCGGTACCAAGCAGTTCGTTTCGGGAAAATACGTGGCAACACAACCTTCCGGAATGTCGAATGGAATAACGTGAAAATGTAGCGCCTCACGTCGGGTTCCGTCTACATCCGAAATCAAATTCACCAGCTCTTTATCTCGAAAATTCATTTTTGCTATATCCTTTCGATTCATAAGCACTACCCTACGTTCGTTTTTAATACCGCGGTAGCGATCATCCAAGCCATAAATTGTTGTGTTGTATTGGTCGTGACTACGAATGGTCATCATAATAAAATATCCAAACGGAACATCCAATGGATGCACCTCATTTACCGTAAAATGTGCTTTCCCTGTAGGCGTGGTGAACTGTTGCGTTCTTGGTCCATTCGGCAAATAGAAACCGTCTGGCTTTCGAATTTTCTCATTAAACTTTGAAAATCCTGGAATGGTCGCTTCTATTTCATCGCGAATCAAGTCATAATTATTTTTCCATTTAAGCCAAGGCAAATCATATTTTTCACCAAAGACTTTGTTCGCTAATTCACAAACAATGGCGGGTTCTGACTTTAAGTGATGAGAGGCTGGTTCGAGGTTTCCTTGCGAAGAATGAACGATTCCCATAGAATTTTCCACCGTGACGAACTGAGGAATTCCCTCTTGCAGATCTTTCTCGGTTCTTCCCAAGCAAGGTAAAATCAGTGCATGATCTCCAGTCACAAGATGTGCTCGGTTCAATTTTGTTGAAACCTGAACGGTGAGCTTGCATTTTTGCATGGCCTTTCCAGTGCGCAGGCTATCGGGAGTGGCACTTATGAAGTTACCTCCCATGGCGAAAAATACCTTCACCTCTCCTCTATCCATTGCTTCGATTGCCTCTACTACATCATAACCATGTTCGTATGGAATCTCTGAGCTATAGTTTTTTCTCAGTGCATCAATAAAGGAAGGTTTAGGCTTTTCATAAATTCCCATCGTTCTGTCACCTTGTACATTGCTGTGACCTCGCACTGGGCATAGCCCTGCCCCTTTAATTCCAACAGCTCCGCGCAGTAAATGAAGATTCACGATTTCTTGAATGGTATCCACAGCATATTTATGCTGCGTGATTCCCATTGCCCAACATGAGATTATCTTCTTATTGGCGCTTAATAATTCGGCGACTGCGGATAATTGTGACACGCTAATGCCGCATTTTTGCGAAGCATCCTGAATATCGAAATTCTCAAACTGCTGGAGCATCTCTTCGAAACCAAGCGTGTTTTTTTCTATAAATGATTTATCGATGACCACACCCGGATGCCTTTTTTCTTCTTGGAGAATCAGGTAAATCAAGGCTTTGAGTAATGCCAAGTCGCCTCCAATTTTTACCTGTAAAAAATGATCTGCTATTTTAGTTCCTCCCTTGATGACATCAATTGGGCTTTGTGGATCAACAAATTTTGTGGTACCTGTTTCTGGAAGAGGATTGATGTGCACTACTTTCCCACCATTGGCCTTACACTTTTGCAATGCACTCAACATTCTAGGATGGTTGGTACCGGGATTTTGCCCGATGACAAGCACCACTTCCGCATCATAAATATCTTCAAGGGTCACTGTTCCTTTTCCAATTCCTATGGTTTCGGATAATCCGACACCGCTACTTTCATGACACATGTTGGAACAGTCTGGAAGATTATTGGTACCATAAAGCCTGACAAATAACTGGTACAAAAAAGCGGCTTCATTGCTAGTGCGGCCACTGGTATAAAACACAGCCTCATTCGGAGAGCAGCTCCTAAGTTCAGCGGCAATGATGTCATAAGCTTTTTCCCATGATATAGGTTGGTAGTAAGAACTTCCTTTGGGTAAATACATTGGATGTGTGACACGACCACTTTTGCCGATTTTATAGTCACTCCAAAGACTCATCTCCTCCACAGTGTGTTCAGCAAAAAATCCCACATCACATTTCTTTTCGGTAGCCTCCTCCGCAATTGCCTTTGCTCCATTTTCGCAATACTCGGCCAATTTTGATCGATGCTTCGGATCAGGCCAAGCACAACCAGGACAATCAATACCGTCTTTTTGATTCAGTTTGCTCAATGCTTTTAATCCCTTCCAGAGGCCTGTTTCTTTGGCAATATGCTGCATTGCAACTGTCACTCCAGTGACACCAGCCGCTGCCGTAGAAACGGATGTAACCTCCAAACCTGTAAGTTCATCTGGGGGAATTATGGCTACACGTCGAACAGTATTTTCCATGTCTTGTTGAATTAGGAGTATCAAATAAACAAAAGAAGTAATTTCGTCGCATGACAAATCAACAATTAATAGAAATAACCAACGCAGTTATTGACCTGAGCAGATCTATTGGCAATTGGATGAAAGAACAAAAAACATCCGAGCTAACGGCAGAAATCAAGACTGAAAACAATCTAGTGACCTACGTAGATAAAGAAAGTGAGCGACGATTTGTAGAAGGTTTAAAACTAATTGTTCCTGAGGCAGGGTTTGTTGCTGAGGAAGGAACAGGTGAGCGCAACCCGAATGGGCTCAACTGGGTGATTGATCCGTTGGATGGTACAACGAACTTTGTACACAGTGTTCCAGTATGGTGCACCAGTATTGCATTAGCAGATAAAAACAAAGCAATTGTCGGTGTCATTTATGATCCTAATCGTGACGAGATGTTTTCAGCTTCTACAGGCAATGGTGCATATCTCAATGGAGAAAGAATTCAAGTATCAACAATAGATAAATTAGGAGCCAGTCTTTTAGCCACTGGATTTCCTTATGATGATTTTGGAAGAGAGGAACAATATCTAAGGCTTTTTCAAGAGCTAATGCACAATACACGCGGTATGCGCAGACTTGGCAGTGCAGCTCTCGATATGGCCTGGACGGCGTGCGGCCGATTTGAAGGTTTTTATGAATATGGCCTCAACCCGTGGGACGTAGCAGCAGGCGCTGTGATTGTAGAGGAAGCTGGAGGATTGGTAACAGAGTTCAACGATGGCGATAATCCCATTTTTGGTGAAGATGTGAATTGTACGAATGGAAAAATTCACCAACAGTTGAAGCAGATTATTTCAAAATATTTCATTTAAAAAAAAGCCCCTTCGCTTCATTGCTTAGGGGCTTTTCTCTTTTACAAAAGTGTTAAGTTTATATCCTATAGGTCAAATTGATATTGAATAAACGTCCTGGGCGGAGCGTTTGCCAATCATATTCCTGACCTCTAAATTCATAGAATTTTCTAATTTCAACATCAAGAAGGTTTCTGGCCTGAACACCTAATGTGAAGTTGTCGAATAATTTATAAGAAGCTGTAAAATCAAGGAGTCCAACTGGTTGATCATAGATATCAGGTGTTCCTCCTTTTGTCACCAAGAACAGTTTTGGACCTTGTAGATTGTAGGCAATGTTAAAGTTCCAACCAGCAGTGTCAGCATAAGAAAAGAATACGTTTGCGATGTAAGGAGCTTGACCAAACAATGGTCTGTATTCTTTGTGTGATGGATCGGTGGCGCGAATCTGAGCCAACTCATCTGCTACGATAGAAGTGCGGCTCACGATATAGCTGAAATTAGCACCAACGAAAACCGAACCGTCATTTTTCTCTCTTCTTAAAATGGTCTTCTTTCCTTCGAGTTCAACCCCATATACAACAGAGCGTTCTACGTTTTCCCATGTCAACTCAATATTCGGAGCATTTGGATTTGTAACAAGCTCGATTGGATTCGTGAAGTTCTTATAGAAAACACCAACAGAATAGATTTCGCCTGGTGCAGGGAAGTGCTCTAATCTTAAATCCAAGTTGTCAATTTCTACGATGGTCAACTCAGGATTTCCGGTGAGCTGCGTTTGGGTTTCAAAGTCAAAGGTCGAAAATGGAGCTTTCTCCAAGAAGCTTGGTCTGGCAAGTGTTCTATTGTAGCCAGATCTGAAGTTGGTAATTTTACCATTATTGTTAGAAAGCTGCCAATTGAAGTTTGCTGAAGGAAGAATATTGAACTTATCCAATTTACCAATAAATTCTTTTCTCAATTCTTCCGTCAATGTTGGGTCTTCCAATTTTCTACTTTCTAAAAGCATATTGGTGTGCTCAGCGCGGACACCAGCAACAAGGCGCATTCTTTTGTTGAAATTCCAGTCAGCCATTGTGTATCCTGACCAGATTCTTTGCGAAGCAGAATAGCTGTTTTGAAGTTCTGTGTCTTCTCTCAAATAAACATATCCCTCGTCACCGCCTGGTGAAACGGTCATATTTGATGAATCAAAAAATGCATCTGGATCACCTGAGTAGCTCAAACCATCAGAAATGAAGCTGTATCTCTGCTCTGCTAGATCACGTGTTGCAAAGCTTCTTGCAGCACCGAACATTAACTTATTATCGAGTTCCGTTGTATTGCCAATTGGAAGTTCAAAGTCAACGTGAGTATCCATCAAGTCTTCATCCATTTGTCTGTAGTAGCGAGTTGGCCATGGGTAAAGGTTGGCCTGAATGGCATATTGAGTGGTTGCAGGAGTTTGTTGCTGAGAATATCCAGGATAGTATTCCTCAACAATTTCACCATCTGCAATAAGAGCTAAAACTGCGCTTGTGATGTTGTTTCCGTTTGCATCAACATAGATGTTTTGAGGTCCTACCTCTTCGAAACTATTAAAGAACACACGCAAATCAGGAGTATCTTGTTTACCGAAGGTATATGAGTTAATCCAAGACATTCTCAACTTTCTTTCATTTAAAAAGATGTGTTCACCTTTCACCTGCGCTACATTGATAGCACGTTCATTGTAGTTGATGGTGCGTTGCTCTTGACCCAATCCAACCTGATCACTTGGGTTGATACCAATTTGGTAGCGTGCAGAGTTTTGGCCAATCTGGGTGCGCATCAGCACTACACCAATTTTATTGCTATCGTTCAGCTTCAAAGATGCATTACCGAGCAAGCTCAATAAGTTTGTTTCGTCACCTCTGCTATCGGTAAACAATTGGTCAGTATTGAGAGAAGTCACCTCATTGGCATTACCAGTGAGTTTATATCGTCCTGTCACTCCGTTTTCGTAGTGATCAAAACGGCGAGAATAGGTTATTCCAACATTATAACCGAAAACCTTTTCAGCAATTTTACCTTGATTTCCGAAACTTAAATTGTGGCTCATATTCAATGGAGCTCTCTCTCTTACTGGATTCCAAGTGTTTCCGAAAGACCTGGCCATATTGCTGAGTCCTTCGTTCTTTGCCAAGCGATCATTGTTTAGGAGTGTATTTACCTGAGAAAGACTCGTGATTCCATCATTCGGATTTTGATTGATGATTTGTGTAATAGATGTCTGTCCTTGTTGCGTACCTATCTGACTTGCCTGAGTGATGCCCATTGCAGCCAAATCATCAGCGTAACCGCCAGCTACGAGCGCTTCAAAGAAGTTCGAAAAATTGATTTGTGGAACGCGTTCTTCATCTGTCACGACGCTTGCCACATCTCTATATCCATTGTCATAACCCAACCAATCAGTTGAACTTCTTCCACTTGTTAAGAAATTATTCAAGTTTACATTTGGGTTGAAGCCAACGCTTACTGAATACTGAAGATTGAATTTTTCAGGAAAATCTTTTGTTCTAACGTCAATCAAACCACCTGTAAATGATCCAGGTAGATTTGGTGCAAATGTTTTACTAATCATCAAATTGTCCAACGCGTTTGTCGGAAACACGTCCATTTGAATAGAATTTTTTCTGGCATCGAGACTAGGAATAACAGCGCCATTGAGCAATACTTGACTGTAGCGGTCTGAAAGTCCTCTTACAAAAACATAGTTTCCTACAAGTGAAACACCCACTACTCTTTTTACAGCAGATGATGCGTCACTATCACCCAACTTTCGCATTTGTTCATTCGTAGTACCATCTAAAACAGTCGCAGATTTTGCTTGCATTGCAGTCAAATATGTGGCAGCAGCAGTGTTTGCCTTGGCCACAATCTCAACTGTCTTTAAACCAAAACCAACTGGAGACAAAATATGGTTGTATATAGTTACCTGGTTCGGTTTGATATCTACTTCAATAGTGTCCGTTTCATAAGACGTCATTCGGAACACAAATTTCTGCTTCCCCTCAGCAAGTTTTTCAATGGAATAGTTTCCGTCCAAATCAGACGTAGCGCCTTTTAAAGGGTTTGACTCAAGGGTAATAATTACTCCATATAGAAGTTCCCCGGTTTCCACGTCAGAAATTTGACCTCTCAAAGAGCTTTGAGCAAAACCGTAAGTACTTGATAATAATAGAATCAAACAGGTAATATAGTGGCGCATTTGACTTGCTTTAATTTGAGTGCGAAAGTCGAGGCTTAATGTTAGGTTTGCGTTAAATCAGTTTTATGATAAAAAAAAGAATAGGCACCCTCGCGGGTGCCTATTCAAAGATTTTTGTTGAATTATTAGTGTTTTACTACAACTTTTCCAGTTGTGATAGAAGCACCGTTTAATACACGCACTGTGTAGAATCCATCAGACAATTCTGACAAGTTCAATTCTACTCTGCTGTTTGCTGGCTGGCTGATTGAAGCTTGTTCATAAACCAACATACCTGTGATTGAGTAGATTTCGATACGAGCGTTGTTCAACATATCTGAAGTATTGAACGCAATCATACCATTTGTAGGGTTCGGCATAAAGCGAATTGATTCTTTAGAAACTACTTCCAATTCCTCAACGCTTGTTTCGATACATGCGATGTGACCGTTAGAAGAAAGGTAAGACCAGTTGTCCAACCAAGTGCTTCCTGTACAGTTTGGATCATTAGCAAATGCTCCTTTGTATGTAGTTGGAATAAACCAGCTATTTTCAATAGTTGAAGTAGCTACTGTATTATTCAAAGGTGCAGGTGAGATTTGAGGAACATCTCCTGTGAAGTCATAAGCTACACCAGGATTGTTCGTTTCATTTCCATTTGCTGTAAATGAATTCGAAAAAGCTGCTGCGCTGGCAGTAAGTGCGGCAGTAGAGTCAGCAGCAGAAGCCCAACCTGTACCCATTGTGATGGTGAACAACTGGCTTGCAGTAGCTGCAGAACCTTCAACGCGAACATTATAGAAGCAGTTTCCTGCGAGAGCTAACTCTCCAGATTCAAAACGTGCATAGCTATCTTCTCCAGATGCAAGGTTTTCGATATCTACACCACGACCCCAATTGTAGAAAATAGAGTTGTGATATTGACCACCAGCATTATCTCGGAATGTTAATGCTCTGTTGTTTGCTGCAATTCCCTGACCCATATAAGTAGCATTGAAGATCACTGGTGTTGCGTAAGGCGTGCCATCCTCTGGCTCAGTACCACCATCATGCTCACCACCTCTATCACCTGTTTCAGAAGGTGAGTTAGCATCTTGAATTGTAAACCAGAACTGACCAAAACCTCTCCATCCTTCATCATAGTCGAAAGAGTCGTCACCGCAATAAGCAGTCACACAGTGACGAGCATTTACAGTACCGCCGAAGAATTCAATTCCATCATCTGCATTTGAAACAACTTCAACAAAGTCAACGATAGTTCCGCTACCTACTCCACCAAGGGTAAGACCGTTGATTTCATTACCGGCACCGATGTCAGTACCACCGTGGCGAATAGAAATATATTTTAAGATTCCTGAGTTGTCTGTATCATTGTTTCCGCCGTATACACCTCTTGGTTCTGTTTCTGGAATACCTTCAATTTGTGTTTCACCAGGAGTTGAATTGAGACTTGCACTACCTAAGACAAGTACACCACCCCATTGACCTGCTGTAGTATATGGCACAGAACCATCCAAAGGATCAGCTTCAAATGTGAAGATGATTGGTCGGTTTTGATTTCCTTCAGCGTAGATTTTTCCTCCGCGAGCCACAACTAAAGCTGAAGCTTCAGCACCAGTACCTGGCTGACCTTTGATAACAGTACCTGGCTCAATTGTTAAGCACTGACCAGCATTTACGAATACAAATCCATCTAATACGTAAGTGTTACAAGCTCTCCAGGTTGTAGTACCAACGCCGCTTCCGTTATCAGAAACAACGATTGTTTGACCGCAAGCATAAGTTGGAGTAAGGAATCCGTAAGCTTCAATAGCAGACCAGTCGTTCAACCAGTTATCTTCACCTGGGTTGAATGCACCGCGATAAGACACTGGTGAAAACCATGAGTCTGTTGAAGGAGTTACACCACTATAATTTACAGATGGAACTGGGTTTAAGCCACCAGCTTGAGTGAAGTTGTACTCCAATCCAGCATCAGCGGCAATGTTTCCGTTAGCGGCGAAAGATGCAGCGAAAGCAGCAGAACTTTCTGTAAGAGCTGCCGTAGAGTCCGCAACACTTGCCCAACCTGTACCCATCGTGATTCTGAAGATTTGGCTAGCAGTAGCTGTTTGACCGTCGCAAAGATTTCCATCTGCCACTACGTCTTGGAAAAGATTACCAGACATAAGGAAGTCGCCATCTACGAATCTTGCGTATGAATCCTGACCAGAAGCCAAGTTTTCGATATCAACACCGCGAGCCCAGTTTGCGAAAATTCCATTGTAATATTTTCCACCAGCATTATCACGGATTGTGAGTGCTCTATTATTTGCTGGAAGACCTTGACCAATATAAGTGGCGTTGTAGATAGTAGGAATAGCATAAGGAGTTCCGTCCTCTGGCTCTGTTCCGCCATCATGCTCGCCACCACGGTCGCCTGTTGCTAAGTCTGTTGGGTCTTGAACAGTAAACCAGAATTGACCTTTACCTCTCCATCCTTCGTCGTAGTCGAACGAGTCGTCACCGCAGAATGCAGCGCTAGCCCACTTCACGTTTACTGTACCACCGAAGAATTCAAATCCATCATCAGAAGTAGAGAAAACTTCAATGTGCTCTACGATTGTACCGCTACCTACTCCGCCGAATGTGATACCGTTGATTTCATTACCAGCTCCGATATCTGTACCGCCGTGGCGCACAGAAACGTAGCGAAGGATACCTGAATCATCAGCATCATTGTTTCCACCATAGATACCTCTTGGTTCTGTTTCTGGGATACCTTCGATTTGTGTTTCACCTGGAGTTGAGTTCAAACCAGCATTACCCAAAATGATCAAACCGCCCCATTGACCTGATGTGTTATAAGGAATAGAACCATCCAATGGATCTCCTTCGAAGGTCATAATGATTGGGTTTGCAGCAGTACCGTTTGCGATTATTCTTCCGCCTCGAGCTACAATTAAAGCTGACGCATCAGCGCCTGTTCCCGGCATTCCTTTGATGACTGTGCCTGCTTCAATTGTTAGTGTTTGTCCTGAGTTAACAAATACGAAACCGTCTAGGATATAGACGTTGTCACTTGTCCAAGTGATCGTTCCTGTACCTGTTCCATTGTCTGTCACCGTGATATCAGCAGCCATTGCAGGCAGCGCTAACCCGGCCAACATCCATGCGAAAACGTTACGTAGGATTTTTTTCATGTTAAATATAATTTACTGGTTAATTAATTTCGGTGCGAAGAAAAGACGACCTGAATAGGAGATTATTAGCCTAAGGTTATTCTTACATTAGAATCTAATTAACTCAATGTTAAGAGCGCGCCTGCTTTTCTTTTTCTGATTCAACTGAATTAACAAATTCAGCGAAAAGAGTTTTGAATCGCTCGAATTTTTCTTCGTCAATCCAATACTTTGATTTTGTTCCAAAGATTCTACCATTGATAAGACCCGCTCTTTTTAATTCACGCAGATGTTGAATTACAGTTGACTTGGAAAGAGGTGGAACGTCAATAACTTCTCCCTCAACTTCTTTCTTTTGTTTGGCAATAGCCAACAAAACCGCTACACGGGCAGGATGCCCGATAGCTCTTGTGAAGTGAGCAAGCTCTTGCTCCATATGTCCAAAATTTTCTGACAAAATGGTTTTGGTTATTTTCGAGCCGCAAATCAAAATGGATAGTGTTCAGTGAATATGAACCATTTGTTAAGATTGCATGATAATTTTAAAAGTCCGTAAATGGAATTTGTAGGTTGGTTAAAAGATCATATGATCAGCTGTCCAATGAAAGCTGCGACAGGAATTGATTGTCCTGGCTGCGGTTTGCAGCGCGCCGTAATTAAATTGTTGGAAGGTGATTTGGAGGGTAGCGTTCAGATGCACCCAGCGGCAATACCTATGCTGTTCATGATTGTTTTCTTATTAATACATTTAAAAGTGGATTTCAAACATGGAGCGAGGATCCTAACCATCGTCTTTATTTTTTCCACTTTCATTACTGTCATCAACTATATAAGAAAATGGATGACTGGAGAGGTTTTCAGTTAATCCTCGATTTTAACCATTGATAGAAATCTTTACCCTTCATTTTAAAAAAATGATGTAACATTGTTTCACTAAACATCAATCAAATATGGAACTCGACCAAAATCCTCCAATTAAGTTACCGAATGCGACCGCAGTGCTGGTGCTCGGAATTGCCTCCATCCCAATGTGCTGTTGCATTAATGTTGTCAGCCTGGCCATGGCCATTATTGCAATCGTATTGTACAACAAAGACAAGGCATTGTACTTATCCAACCCGGCAGCCTATACTGAATCATCATATTCAAATTTAAAAGCAGGAAACATCTGCGCTATCATTGGTTTGATTTTAAGCGTAATATCACTCCTGATGACCGTATGGTTTGGAATGGTATTCGGATGGGAAGCCCTATGGGATCCAGAAGCAATGCAAGAAGCCTTGGAAGACCTTCAAAATCGTTGATAATAAAATCCGCCTTCGGGCGGATTTTTTGTTAATATCGCTGCATGAGTGAACGTTTAAAGAAATGGATGCTAGCGCTCTCTGTATCAGCAGTCTTAGCAATATTGTTGAATTTAGTTTTATTCAAAATACTCCTAAGTTTTGAGCTAATTTCCGAAAATATACTAATACCCTCGGAGGGCAACATTCAACAGCCCATTGGAATAAATGAAGTCATCTGGGCAAGTGTTACCCCAATGATTCTCGGCGGATTGCTTTACCTTGTCTTCCTTAGATTTACGAATAACCCGAGATGGATTTATTGGACCACTGTTCTTTTGATTTTGGTCCTCTCCTTCATCAATCCATTTATGATCCCCGGTATTCCAATTACCTACGCGATTTCCTTAAACGTCCTACATATTTCACCAGCTGTTCTTTCGGCACTCGCCATGACCCGCTTTGTGAACTAAACATTGAGGTTTGAGTTTATAAATCGTTGTATAAATTTGACCAACTGATTCAATATATAATCATGCAAGATCAATCACCTTATACTCCAACTAATAAAGTACGCGTTGTCACTGCTGCCTCCTTATTTGATGGGCACGATGCAGCAATTAATATTATGCGTCGTATCATCCAATCTACTGGCTGCGAGGTCATACACCTTGGACATGATAGAAGCGCTGAAGAGGTCGTGAATTGCGCTATTCAAGAGGACGCGCAAGCAATAGCAATGACAAGCTATCAAGGAGGGCACGTAGAGTACTTTAAGTACATGAAGGATTTGCTTCAGCAAAAAGGAGCACCCCACATTCGAATCTTCGGTGGCGGTGGCGGAACGATTCTGCCAGAAGAAATTCATGAACTGCATGAATATGGAATCACCAGAATCTATCACCCCGACGATGGAAGAGCAATGGGACTGCAAGGCATGATCAATGACTTAGTTCAAAAAGCTGATTATACCATTGGCGAACATCTCAACGGTGAACTCACCCACCTCTCAGTAAACGACCATCCTTCTATCGCTCGCTTGATTAGTGCAGCAGAAAACTTTCCTGATTTAAATAAAGGTATATTTGATAAAATAAAAGAGCGCGCGGCAAATTCTAAAACACCAGTATTGGGAATTACCGGAACAGGCGGAGCTGGAAAATCTTCTATGGTAGATGAGCTCGTGAGAAGATTCTTACTTGACTTTCCAGAAAAACATATTGGGATCGTTAGCGTTGATCCTTCGAAAAGAAAAACAGGAGGAGCGCTATTGGGTGATAGAATTCGCATGAACTCTATCAAAAATCCAAGGGTTTATATGCGCTCTCTTGCAACAAGGCAATCAAATCTTGCCCTTAGTAAGTATGTTGCAGAAGCCGTGGCCGTGTTAAAGGCCGCTGGATTTGATTTAATCATTCTCGAGACATCAGGCATCGGTCAAAGCGATACTGAAATCATGGATCACAGCGATGTAGCTTTGTATATCATGACACCTGAGTTTGGCGCTGCGACTCAACTCGAGAAAATTGATATGCTCGACTTCGCAGATGTCGTCGCCATAAATAAATTCGATAAGAGAGGCGCCCTCGATGCGTTAAGAGATGTTCGCAAACAATACAAACGCAATCATCAACTTTGGGATGCGGAAGATGATAGCCTGCCAGTAGTAGGTACTATCGCTTCACAATTTAATGACCCCGGAACGAACGAGCTTTACAAAAAACTCATCGATAAAATAGAAGCTAAAAAGCCATCTGGACTTAGTAGCAGTTTTACAATAACTAAAGAAATGAGCGAGAAGATTTATATCATCCCGCCTCATCGAACGCGCTATCTAAGCGAGATTTCAGAAAATAATCGCGCCTATGACCAATGGGCAGTTTCTCAATCAAAGACTGCTGAGAAATTATATTTTCTAAATGGATCTATCTCGCTTATTGAAGAACAAATACACTCTGCAAAAGAGACAGAAAAAGCTTCTTTAGAGGAATCTTTAAATATTCTAAAGGGTTCTTTTGATAGAATTAAGTTAGACCTAGACCCACATAACTGGGAGATTATTCAGACGTGGCATTCAAAGATGCAAGCCTATAAGGACGCGGAATATAAATTCCAAGTCCGTGACAAGGTGATAAAAATTCAAACGCACACTGAGAGTTTGTCGCATAGTCTCATTCCGAAAGTAGCAACACCCAAGTATAGCTCGTGGGGCGATATACTTAAATGGGTATTGCAGGAGAATGTGCCGGGAGAATTCCCTTATACCGCAGGTATTTATCCATTCAAACGCGAGGGTGAAGATCCTACACGGATGTTCGCTGGCGAAGGTGGGCCAGAGCGCACCAACCGTCGTTTTCACTACGTAAGCTTGGCTATGCCTGCAAAGCGCCTCAGCACCGCCTTTGATAGTGTCACATTATATGGCAATGATCCTGACCACCGTCCGGATATTTATGGAAAGGTAGGTAACTCCGGGGTGAGCATTTGCTGCCTCGACGACGCAAAAAAACTTTATAGCGGTTTTGATTTAGCAGATCCAAAGACAAGCGTATCCATGACCATCAATGGTCCGGCACCGATGCTATTGGGCTTCTTTATGAATGCTGCCATAGACCAACAATGTGAGAAGTATATTCGAGCAAATGGACTCGAAAATCTCGTTGAAGAAAAACTTCACGCCAAGTGGGAAAGCAAAGGTCTTCAAAGGCCGCGTTATCAAGGAAGTCTGCCAGAAGGCAACGATGGTTTAGGACTAATGCTTCTTGGAATAACAGGAGATGAAGTGCTAGAGCCACAGGTATATGGAGAAATAAAAAAGGCAACGCTTGCCGCGGTGAGAGGCACAGTGCAAGCGGATATCTTAAAAGAAGATCAAGCTCAAAACACTTGTATCTTCTCAACCGAATTCGCACTTCGCCTAATGGGTGACGTTCAAGAATATTTTATTGAAAATAAAGTAAGAAACTTCTACTCGGTTTCAATCAGTGGTTATCACATAGCGGAGGCAGGCGCCAATCCTATCACACAGTTGGCATTTACTCTAGCAAATGGATTTACCTACGTAGAGTACTATCTCAGCAGAGGAATGGACATCAATGAGTTTGGTCCTAACCTGAGTTTCTTCTTTTCAAATGGCGTAGATCCAGAATATGCTGTAATTGGTCGCGTGGCGCGCCGAATCTGGGCTAAAGCCATTGCAAAAAAGTATAAGGGCAATGCACGCGCGCAGATGTTGAAGTATCACATCCAAACGAGCGGTCGCTCACTGCACGCACAAGAAATCGACTTCAATGATATTCGCACTACACTCCAAGCATTGTATGCGATTTACGACAACTGCAACTCGCTTCACACCAACGCCTATGACGAGGCAATCACCACTCCAACAGAGGAAAGCGTGCGCAGAGCTATGGCAATACAGCTGATTATTAACAAAGAATTGGGACTTGCAAAAAATGAAAACCCGCTGCAAGGTAGCTTTATCATCGATGAATTGACCGACTTGGTGGAAGAAGCTGTATTGTCTGAATTCGATAGAATAACTGAACGCGGTGGCGTTTTAGGTTCGATGGAGACCATGTATCAGAGAAGTAAGATTCAGGAAGAATCTCTTTATTATGAAACGTTGAAACACAACGGCGATTATCCTATTATCGGTGTCAACACCTTCCTGAGTTCAAAAGGTTCTCCAACGATTCTTCCCAAAGAAGTAATTAGAGCCACAACGGAAGAAAAAGAATATCAAATAAGCATGCTTCAAAATTTACAGACATGCAATGAGCAGCGTTCAAAAGCTGCTATTGGGAAAGTCCAGGAAGCTGCAATACAGAATAAAAACATGTTTGTCGAGCTAATGGAAGCAACAAAATACTGCTCCCTTGGTCAACTTACCTCTGCGCTTTTCGCGGTTGGCGGACAATATAGAAGGAATATGTAATATGAAAATTATTTCATTTAACGTCAATGGAATAAGAGCCATTGCGAAGAAAAGTTTGTTTGAGGACCTAAAAACAATGAATCCAGATATTATTGGCTTTCAAGAAACAAAAGCTAATAATGATCAGGTGAGAGAAACCCTTGGAAGCGTTGATGGTTACCACCTATACGTCTCCTCAGCAGAAAGGCCTGGTTATAGCGGTACGGCAGTTCTTTCAAAAACCAAAGCAATATCGTTCAAAGAGGGCTTGGGTATTGAAGAGCATGATAAGGAAGGGCGAACCATTACCCTAGAATTTGAAAAATTCTTCTTGATCAACTCATACATCCCAAACAGTGGAAGCGAATTGGCTCGCCTCGACTACAGAGAAAAATGGGATGCCGACATGCTTGCCTTCATTCAAAACTTAGAAAAAACAAAACCAGTAATGCTAATGGGAGACCTCAATGTGGCTCATCAGCCCATTGATCTCGCGAATCCCAAATCCAACTATAATAAGTCGGCGGGATACACTCAAAGAGAAATTGATGGTCTGAGCAATTATCTAAAGGCTGGCATGATTGATACGTTCAGACACCTCTATCCGGACACTGTGAAATACAGCTGGTGGAGTGCGCGATTCAATAGCAGAGCGAAGAATGTGGGCTGGCGTATTGACTACTGTTTGATCACAAAAGGGCTTCTCCCCTATTTGAATGATGCCTTCATTCTCAATGAAGTTTCTGGCTCTGACCATTGCCCGGTAGGCGTTACGTTGAATATTTCCAACTGATTGAGTACCTCAATAGGAATGTGAATTTCTTTGATGGCCTCAAGCAGGTGCATTTCATAGATGGATTGTTTTTTTAAATCCAAGCTCAACTCTAATCCAAGCAGGAGTCGGTGGTGTAGCGGAGACTTTACGATTTGGGACCAAACAAAAGTTCCCTTTTCGGGATCGTAAGACGCAGCATGGCGCACCCCATTTACATCTATTTCATAAAACATGGGATAACGGTAAAACTGCGATTGTTCTACGCCAGGATTAAAAGCATAATGAAGAGGGTATATTCGAGTCTGCCCAGTAAGACCACTTGAATTTAACCAATCTACCAATTTGAAAAAGTTTGTTTTAAAAGCTGCGCTTTCAGTTTTTCCAAATTCGTAGTTTTTTATTGGCTTCCATCTTTTTGTAGAATCCTTAAACTGGAAGTTTCCAAACCTCAGCTTATAGCCAAAGACCTTCAAATCATCTAAGACATAACCAGGGTAATAATATTGCAGCCCCATCCTTTTAGCCACCTCTATTTCCTTGATGATCGTAAAATTTCCGAGAGAATCTTTATAATAACTTTTATCGTGTAGCCCAAGCAAACTGGCCATGGAGTTTTGTCCTACATCAAAAAAACTCACCGCAACGAGTTTATCTCCGTCGTAAACCCTAATGGAGAAGGTTTTAAATGAATTATCGCCTCTTGCACTCAAAATAGCCTCTTCGAGACTGGGGTAAATAAAGGCTTGGAAATCATCTTTTTGATTCTTGTATAGCTCTTCGGCATCTTGATCAATATCACAAGGACACATTTGCCATCTAAATCGCTCTTCATTTATGCGGTTCACTTTTCGAAGAGATTTTGAAAACTCATGATTCGCAAGAGGCAAGCGCACATGCACAGGACTGAATAGATCTCCTTTTACGCAGATATACTCAGGCTTATTCATAAATCTTGCGCCCCTAAACCAGCCAGCCGCCAAAAGCTTATCATAAGCCGCGGCCGACAATTGAAGCGCCTCTTTTGATTTCAATAACATAGCACTAAAGTATGAATCAATTTCTTAATCCTAGCTAACCTAGAATTAATATACAAGCAATTTTTAAGGAAAGCTAAGCAATTTTCTTTGGACTATAAAATTTAGTGAAATGAGCTCACCAAAAAACATTCGATTTTACGACAATGGCATCACCAGAGAGTTGATGGCTGTGATTTCTTTTTTGAAAAGAGAAAACAATGGGGAGTATCTATATACCCAATGTGGCCAGCGCATCAGCCTGGAACAATTGGAGAGCATAAATGGAATTCGTTTTAGTTAATTGGTTAATAAGGTTATCTTGTCTTCATGTAAAAAAGCCATCGAAACGTCGATGGCTTTTTTTTTTATTCAAAAAAATAAAATCCTCCTAAAAAAAGAAATCCCCCGGGACTCCTAGAGTACACCGAGGGACTTCCTCATCACTACTAACTCTCTACAACTATTCAAATCGTATAATCCAATTGGATTATCTAGTTGCTTCTTTTTATTAAACCGTAACGGTTCGAATTAGTTCAGTGCGATTAAAATTATTGTTTGATGAATGCAGAAACTTTAACACTGCTTTCGTTCATCAAGCGTACGTTGTAAACACCAGCATTCAAGCCAGATACATTCAATTGGTTCAAACCACCATTGAAAATACCTTCCATTACACGTGCGCCAGTCATGCTAACGATTTCATACATTACTCTGTCATATCCAGAAAGATCAATATTCAAAGTTTCACCAACTGGATTTGGGAACAACGTCATAACAGTAGTTTCTTCTGCTTCTTCTACGTTAGTAGGAATAGAAAGAACTGCGTCAATTACGTGTACAACTCCGTTGTCAGTAACGATGTCCGCTATAATAACCTCTGCATCGTTGATGAACACACCATCAGCTGTAATGTTTACAACCACGTTTGAACCTTGAAGAGTCTCGATAACTTGACCGTCTTCCAAATCAGTTGACAATGCAACGCTACCTACAGCGTGGTAAGTAAGAATTTGTGTCAAAAGAGGAAGGTCAGCGAGTAATGCTTCGATTGTTCCAGCAGGAAGAGCACTGAACGCTGCATCCGTTGGTGCAAACACTGTGAATTCTCCTGCCATATCGTTCAACGTTAGATCCAAGTTGGTAGCCGCAAGAGCACCTTCAAGAGTGTTGTGAACTTCGCTGTTTGCTATCACACCCCATACTGTAGTTGGTACCAACACAGCATCAATAACGTGAACAACACCATTTGATGTGCGGATGTCAGCTATTGTTACTTGAGCGTCGTCTACGAACACACCATCAGGAGTAATTGAAATAGTAACATCAGCACCATAAAGTGTTTGAATAACTTGTCCATCTTCAAGTGATGAAGAAAGAGCCTCTCCTTCAATAACGTGGAACAACAAGATTTGTGTCAAGTTTCCAGAAGGATCTGCCAAAAGATCTGCAATCAAACCTGCTGGTAGAGCATTGAACGCTGCATCAGTTGGGGCAAACAAAGTGAATGAGCCTGGGCTGTCAAGTGTACCATCCAAGTCAGCTGCTTCGAGAGCAGTCTGGAGGGTGTTGTGTACAGCGCTGTTAGAAACAACATCAAAGATTGTTGGTGGAATTAATACCGCATCAATTACGTGAACTACACCGTTTGAACCGATAAGATCTTGTACAACAACTTTAGCATTGTTGATGAATACACCTTGGTTAGCACCAGTTGTAACAATGTTTACAGTTACGTTGATACCGCTAAGTGTAGTAAGAACTTCGTCATCTACAAGCTCAGCAGCGAGCTCTTCGAAACCGAGAACGTGGTAAAGTAGGATATCTGTAAGAAGACCATTTGGATCTGCCAATAAAGCTTCAACTGTTCCTTCTGGAAGAGCTTCGAATGCCGCATCGGTTGGAGCAAATACAGTGTAGTTTCCTTCCAAATCCAAGTCAACATTAAGACCAGAAGCTTCAATAGCAGCTTCTAGAGTAGTGTGTGTTGGGCTATCTACGATGATGTCCCAAACTGAATTTTCAAGAGCAGGTTGTGGCAAAAGAACAGCGTCAATTACGTGAACAACACCATTATCAGCTTCAATATCTGCAACAGTTACCAATGCATCATTGATTCTCACTTGGCCATTTTCAATAGACACCACTACATCTTGACCTTGAAGTGTTACAATTTCCTGACCGTCAGAAAGCATGTCGCTTGTAAGAACTGAACCTGCTACGTGATACAAAAGAATTTGAGCTAGATCAGAAGTTGGACCAGCCAAGAGTGCTTCAACTGTTCCAGCTGGAAGTGCATTGAAAGCTTCGTCAGTTGGTGCAAAAACTGTGAAGGTACCAGGACCAGCAAGAACATCTGCCAATTCCGCGTCGATTACAGCTGCCTCAAGAGTATTGTGATCATCACTGTTAGCGATGATATCAAGAACAGTGTTTGACTCTGGTTGTGGGAGCAATACAGCACTTAATACGTGAACCACTCCGTTAGAAGCCTGAATATCCGCGAATTCTACCAACGCATTGTTGATGAATACACCATTATCAATTGTCACTAGAACAGACGCACCGTTTAATGTTACGAGTTCTTGACCATCAGAGAGCATTGAAGATTCAAATACTCCACCAGTAACGTGATACAATAAGATTTCAGTTAGCAAGCCATTTGGATCAGCCAAAAGACCTTCTACTGTTCCTGCAGGAAGTGCATCGAATGCAGCATCTGTTGGTGCAAACAATGTCAAATCAACACCTTCTGTAAGGTCAACGTTCAAACCAGATTCGAGCAAAGCAATCTCGAGAACTGTGTGGTCTGGGCTATTTTCTACGATTTCAAAAATAGTTGGCAACGCTGGTGGGAATGGGTTTAGAACTGCATCGATGATGTGAACTACACCATTGTCTGCTTCCAAATCTGTAATGATAATTTGAGCGTCGTTTACGAAGACTGCACTACCAGCAAAAGTGAAAGTGATATCTTCACCATACAAGGTAGTTACAATTTGATTGTCCTCAATTGAACCTGCGAGAACAGTTCCATCAACTACGTGATAGAATAGGATCTCTGTAAGCAATCCTGTTGGATCCTCGAGAAGCGCTGTCAACAAGCCTTCTGGAAGGAGGTTGAAAGCATCATCGTTTGGAGCGAACACTGTGTAAGGACCGCCTTCGGCTAATGTTGTTGCAAGACCTGCTGCATCAACAGCCGCCTCAAGGGTGTTCAAATCAGGATGGTTAGCTATTACATCATAGACTGTGTTTGACAAAACAGCCTGTGGCAATAATACCGCATCAATAACGTGTACAACGCCATTGTCAGCAGCGATATCTGCAAATGTCACCACCGCATTATTGATTAGAACTTGAGCACCTAATGTTACAGTCACGTTTTCGCCCTGAATGGTAGGTACTGATGCACCGTCCTGCAAATCACCTGAAAAAACAGCTGTTGAAAGAACATGGTACAATAAAATTGTAGTAAGATCACCCGTTGGATCAGCTAACAAAGCATCAATGGTTCCTTCTGGCAATGCGTTAAATGCATCATCAGTTGGCGCAAAAACAGTAAATGGACCTGGTCCTGACAAAGTTCCGGCAAGATCAGCCTCAATGACTGCTGCCTCAAGAATCGTGTGGTTAGGACTGTCAACTACGACGTCCAAAACCGTTTGAGCTTTCATTTGAAAAGCCATCACTGCCGCAAAAAGCAACGTAGAGATTTTCCTCATGTTTAGATTTTGTTTTAAATAATTAATAATGTGATTAGGAATAGTTTGTAATCAAACTCGTGTTGTACAACATTAGCTATACAATTTTGTTCAGCGAATTCCCTCGTCCATTAAACAATAAAATTGCGGTACAGGTGTTATTTTTGAAATATTTTCACAATAAACAAAATGAGTACAGTAATCAAGATACAAGCACTAATTTGGATTTCAATATTATGCATTGTTTCTTTATCCAATGCACAAATTTCTATAAATAACTATCCCAAACAATTCGAGTGTCAAATTGATGCCATCAGCGAGATTGAAACACCAAAAGCTGTTTCAACTTGTGGAACAGTTTCTTCAACATTTTCTGATCAAATTTTCTCTGGAGGCTGTCTCGGAACTTTGGTACGAACCTATTCATTCAAAGATGATTGCGGTAATACAGCGAGCGCCGAACAATACATTTCACTTAAAGACAACTTACCTCCAGATCTCATCGGACAAGCAAAAGACCTTACGGTGAAAAAAGGTCAACCCATCCCCCCTGCTGCTAACTTAAGTTCGCGTGACAACAGCGGTCAAAACTTTCCTGTCACTGTAAAAGAAGAATCAAGCCCCAATCTGATTACTCGATATTATGCGTGCGAAGACGCTTGCGGAAACAAAATTGAAATTATCCAAAGAATCACAATCGAAAATTGATTATTCACATTTTATCAACTTCTTTTTTACATTTGGCAAAACCAAAAAAGAAAAGAGATGAGTTTACAAGATATGGGAATCCCCAGCGTCGATCTTGCCGACTTCTTGAGCAATGATCCTCAAAGAAAGCAGTCGTTTGTCCAAAAACTCGGTGAAGCTTACGAAACCATAGGTTTTGTCGCTGTGAAAAATCACTTGATGGATGAAGGTACAACAGAAGAACTATATAAAGAGGTGCAAGCCTTCTTTAATCTTCCTGAAGATGTAAAAAAGAAATATGAAATCGAAGGCCTCGCTGGTCAGCGCGGTTACACTTCTTTTGGAAAAGAACACGCCAAAGGCAGCAATGCGGGCGATTTAAAGGAATTCTGGCATTTCGGTCAATACGTGACTGGAGACGACCCCATTAAAAATGAATATCCTGAAAATGTAGATGTCGCAGAATTACCTGCATTTAATACTGTGGGTAAATTGGCTTACCAACGTCTTGAAGAAACAGGGAAGCACATGCTCCGCGCCATCGCCATTTATCTTGGTCTCGATGAAAATTATTTCGATTCAAAGATTCATCACGGCAATAGCATCCTTCGTCCTATTCACTACCCTCCTATCACCAGTGAGCCTCAAAGCGCTGTGCGTGCTGGTCAACATGAAGATATCAATCTGATTACTTTATTAATAGGTGCCAGCGCCGACGGATTGGAAGTGTTGAACAAGCAAGGTGAATGGGTGGCTGTAACGGCATTACCAGATCACATCGTGGTGAACGTAGGCGATATGTTGCAACGCCATACCAATGGCAAGTTGAAGAGTACGACGCACCGCGTAGTGAATCCTCCGAGAGAAAAATGGTCACAACCTCGTTATTCCATTCCGTTCTTCTTACATCCAAGAAGTGAAATGAAATTGGATTGCTTGCCAAGCTGCATCCCTGCTGGCGAGTCAGCACTATGGCCTCCTATCACTGCAGGTGAATTCCTCGACGAGCGTTTGGCTGAGATTGGTTTAAAGAAATGAAAGTAAGATTCACTTCCACAGAGATCCGCTGTCGGATTTCAGAAAGAGAAGCATCCGAATTACAAAATGGAAAAACCGTGGAAGTATCCACGGTTTTTTCACCTATAGACATTTTTAAAATCGAACTCATTCCATGGCTACCGAATGTTTGTTCGGTCGCTATCGATAAAAAGCTCATTCGCATCCAAGTGCCTCAATCCGCATTCACCAATTCTTCAAACGAAATCATTCAATACGCTGGCGTCGTGGATAATGGCGCTGAAGAACCACTTCATGTGCTTATTGAAGTGGATCTACCTACCAAACACTAATTCATGCTCATCGACAATCACGGAAGAATCGTAGACTATGCGCGCATCGCTATCACCGATCGCTGCAATCTGCGCTGCACGTATTGTATGCCAGCAGATGGTTTGGATTGGCTCCAAAAATCAAACATCCTCAGCTATGAGGAAATTTTTCAGACCATCGAAGTATTGCATGAACTTGGATTTAAAAAAATTCGCTTCACGGGAGGAGAGCCTTTTGCAAGAAAAGATTTTCATTCTTTTTTAAAAAAAGTTTGTGATAGTCAACTGATTCCACAAATTCATCTCACTACAAATGGTATCCTTGCTGCACCTCACATCAAAGAACTTGCTAGCTGGAATATAGCCGGCGTCAACTTTAGTTTGGATAGTCTTGATGAAAAACGTTTTTATGAAATCACTAGGCAAAATCAATTGCAGGAGACACTCCAAGCCCTGCATGCATTCATTGATAGTGGAATAAAAACGAAGGTAAATGCGGTCGTGATGGCGGATAAAAACATCGAGGATATTATTCCTTTGTGCGAACTCGCTTTTAAAAATGATATTGAAGTGCGTTTCATTGAAGAAATGCCCTTCAACGGAGGAGCTCGTCAATCACAGCCTTGGAATGCACCACGCATTTTGGAACATATTGAAAATTCATTTGGCAAACTCACTCCTGTGAGTCAGGAAGCCAATGCCACTGCGTCGCGATTCATTCTTCCGGGCAGCAAAGGAAGCATCGGCATCATTGCCGCATTTTCAAGAACATTTTGCGGCACGTGCAATCGCCTGCGATTCACACCTTCCGGGGAAATCAAAACATGTTTGTACGAAAAAAGCAGCACCAGTTGGCGCGATATCT
>CAYRZQ010000005.1:0-111114 GCA_964428835.1 uncultured Comamonadaceae bacterium
AATTGAAGGAACAGGCCACAACAGAGAAATACTATCAAGGTGCTGAAAAGGAATTCGAGCAGTTGTTTGCCAAGATTGAGCCTAATAAAGGTCAAGATTTGTTGAAATTTAAATCGCAGATCAAAGAATATTTGGAAAATGAAATCGTTTCCCGCTATTACTACCAAGACGGACGCATCCGTCACTCCTTGCCTCAAGACCCGTGTATCCTGAAAGCGAAAGATGTATTTGCTTCAACTTATAAAACGATTTTGACAGGTGTTGGCAGCAAGAAGTAAGTGGTGACCAAGACCTTATGACCGCCTCTCAGCGTATTAAAACTCTCGACATCCTTCAATGGATGGGTTTTGCCATAGTATTGGTGGCTTTGCCATTCTCTAATTTTTTCATTTCGTTTGGTTCTTTTTGGCTCGTTGGAGTTTGGCTATTAAATCTGTTGAACGCACATTTTACCGATCGTTCGGCAAGGAGCTATTTTGTTGATTTTCTTCATAACAAAGCCTATCACTCAACGACCCTGATCTTCATGCTTCCTTTGATTGGATTGCTGTGGACAGAGGACTTCAAGTTTGCCGCATGGGATTTGCGCACAAAATTGCCCTTATTATTTATGCCCTTGCTTGTATCAACATTGCGCCCAATGTCAGCGCGCGCTGTAGAAGGGTTATTGGCGGTTTTTGTCAGTGCGCTGGGAGTGGCGGCGCTGTTATGTATCGGAGTTTATCTTGGATATGGTAAAAAGCCAATATTGAACATTCGCGACATTTCGGTTTTCATATCGCACATTCGATTCAGTATGCTGTTGGTATTTGGCGCAGCGATTGTGCTACTTCAATGGCTCCGCAAGGGCCGTTGGGTAGTTCCGGCAATTGTTTTACTACTCATATACTTCTATTTCATTTGGCTCATCGAGTCTCTCACAGGCGTGAGTCTTTTATTGGTAGTAGGATTCATTTTGGCGTTTATTTTCTTTTCAAATAGAGAAAATAAGCTTCTTAAGTGGACGCTACCATTATTGTTGTTGACTGGAAGCGTTGCCGGCAGTGCTTTTGTTTATTCGGAGTATAGAGAGTATTTCACAGCAGAAACATTGGATAAAGACAATCTCGAACTGCAATCTCCGCGGGGCGCGGCCTACACTCATCACAAGGAAAGCACGATGGTCGAAAATGGAAAGTTAATCTATTACTATCTCTGTTGGGATGAGTTGCCTACCGCTTGGAATAACAGAAGTAACATACCATTTGACTCTCTGGACAATAAAGGCAATTTAATCAAATGGACACTCGTTCGTTATCTTACGTCAAAAGGACTGCGAAAAGATTTGGATGGTGTTAATGCCTTGACACTAGAGGATATAGAAAATATAGAGAAGGGCATTCCCAACTATCTCTTCCCAAGCCAATCAGGGATTTCAAAAAGATTGAATAAAGTTTTTTTTGAATACGACAACTATCGAAATGGCGGAACACCGAATGGACATTCGGTTTTTCAGCGTATTGAATTCTGGAAGACGGGAGTGAGAATTTTTATGAATCACCCGTTCCTTGGCGTGGGAACCGGAGATTTGAAGAAATCGTTTAAGGATCAGTATGAACAAGATCAATCAAAGCTTATAGAGAAAAATCGCTTGCGTGCTCACAATCAGTTTCTCACTTTTTTTATCACCTATGGATTAATTGGTGGGCTTCTGTTTGTCTTTTTCTTCTTTTATCCTTTGTTTTACAATGAAGTTCGAAGGAATCCTTATTATATCGTTTTGATTGCAATTTGTGCAATATCTTTTTTGACGGAGGATACACTGGAAACTCAAGTGGGCGTGACGTTCTATGCGTTTTTTCACCCATTCATTTTGAAATTTCTAAAGTCAAATAAAGAAATCTAACACTTCGGTAGCACTGATTTCCAGGTCACCTTCGGCGGGGTGAACAGGTGCTGTAATGACATGTGAGTTTTTACCGATTGGCGCCCATCTGCCTGCATGAATGGGTCGCATTGGGGAGTAGAGTCCAACCACGCGTATGTTGAGCTGTGAAGCAATGTGAAGAGGTCCAGTGCTTGCCGCTACTAATCCATCGCACTGACCAATGAGTGCGATAAGCTGTTTTAAATTCAATTTTCCTGTCAAATCCAACACTCCATCCATTATAAGATTGGAATTGGCCTTAATCTTTTCGCCTTCAGCAGCGGTTCCAGTTATTACTGGAGTGATATTGTTTTGCAAGAGTAATGATGCCAGCTCTTCAAACTTTTTTAAACTCCAGTTTACAGCGCTCCCTTTAGAAAGGCAATGCAAAATGACATAGCGCTGATTGGTTTTTTTTATAAAAAAATCTTCTATTGAAATGTTTGGAGTTTGAAAACCTGAAAGTGCATTAAGTTCTGAAAGCGTTGGTATGTCTGTAATTCCGAGAGGACTCAGAAGCTTTATGTTCAATTGGCTTTCATGCAAATCTGATTTTCTTCTAGAAAAAAATACAGGTCTATTGCATTTGGTAAGTGTGTACCACCGGCGAGCGGTTGCGATACGATAGCGAATTCCGGCCTTTTTCGTTAGCCATACTATTTCTTTCTTTGGAAAAACATGTATTGCTACATCAGCATGAATTGAACGCACTGTATTCAATTGCTCTGTTGGTGACATGTTTTCCAATAGGTCCCAATTCAAAAAATGATCTACATGCGCACAGGCCTCGATGATATCTTGAGTGTAAGATTTACCTAAGAAAGTTATTTTTACTTTGGGGAAATATTTCTTGAGGAGGCCGCACATAGGCAGTGTAAGCATGACATCGCCAATGCTATCGGGTCGTGAAATGAGTATGTGTTCAGGATTTATTTTCACGGTGGAGCAACATAAGTTTGTAATACTTGCGGTAGGTAGCGTATGCAGAGAGACGCGCAATCGTAAAGCCCGCTTTGCCATCTAGGAATCCCACCTTGATAATAAGGTTCTTGATATACTGCACGATAACTTTTATGATGATCATCGGCCATGAGACTTTTTTATTTTTCTTAAAAAGCTCTTTACTCGCGATACCTGAGAAAAATTCGATTTGTTTGAGATGATCTTCTTGGGTGTAATAACTGTAATGTAGCAAATCTCCAGGAAGAAAACCCGTTGGCGAACCATCAATTACTTCGAGACGATCATGAGGGTTTACGCCCATCCAGCGTGCCTCCAACTTGAGTACCAGTCTTACTTTGGTATCTGGATACCAGCCGCTATGTCGAATCCAAGTTCCGCAATAGTTGGTGAGTCTATTAAAGCGGTATCCTTTGTGTGTCGGATTATTATTTTTTAATTCTAAAATGCTTTTTGTGAGACTTGGGTCAAGGGCTTCGTCAGCATCCAGAGATAGAATCCAAGGATGTGAAGCTTGATCGATGGCGAAATTTTTCTGTTCGATATGTCCTGCAAAAGGATTTTGAATGAAACGGACGCCAAATTCTTTGCAGATATTTTCTGTATTGTCTTTTGAAAATGAATCGACTACAACAATCTCATCTACTACGGAAACAAGGCTTTCGAGACAACGTCGAATGTTTCTCTCCTCATTGAATGTGATAATTGTAGCGGAGATTTTCATACCGAATGATTAGTCGGTTATGGTGAGGTTGACTCCTTGCCAAATAAGCAATAATAATACAGCGCCAAGAATGATGCGGTAGTATCCAAAGGCCTTGAAGCCATATTTGGTAAGGATTGCAATGAATCCCTTGATAGCGATGACAGCTACAATAAAAGCTACAATATTTCCTATAATGAGAATGATAATATTGTCTGAACTAAACACGTCGGGTGAATCTTTTAGGCCTTTATAAAGCTTTAATACACTTGCTCCAAACATTGTGGGTACGGCCAAAAAGAATGAAAATTCAGCGGCTTGTTTGCGTGTAAGGCCTTGGGTCATTCCACCAATGATAGTTGCGGCAGACCTTGAAACACCTGGAATCATTGCCAAGCACTGGAATAATCCGATTTTAAGAGCCTTGGGGTAAGTGATTTCTGCTTCGTTTTTGGGGTTGAGATATTTATCGATAAAAATCAATACGATGCCACCGATGAGCAGGGTTGCCGCGACCACGGTGACACTTTCCAAGAGGGAATCTATCCAATCTTCTAGCAACAAGCCGAGGACAACTGCGGGAATGAAAGCGACGAATAATTTGTAATAGAAATCAATTGATTGAAAGAAGCGCTTCCAGTAGAGCAGAACCACGCTTAAAATAGCAGCAAACTGGGTAGTGATAATGAAAATCTTCGTGAATTCATCATCGGGAGCACCGAGCAGATGTTGGGCGATAATCATATGCCCGGTACTTGACACGGGTAAAAACTCTGTAAGCCCTTCTACGATGGCGATGATGATCGCTTGAATCAGCGTCATGGCCGCTTAGTTTTTTGGACGAAGCATAATGCCGTATCCAACAATGGCATAACCGATGAGAATGGTGATAGGCGCGAGAGTTATTCTTCGGGTGCTGAAGAGCTCTTCTGCGTTGAAAGTATTGGGATCGGGTGAGCCTCCACCGCTCATAAGGATATAGCCGAGGGTGACCACGACCAACCCAATGATGATTACCAAATAATTCTTCTTGCCCAGGGCAAAGCTAAAAGATGAGGTTTTGCTCATATACCAACGTTGTTTGTGGCAAATATAAACAAACCTTAGCCATCCACTAACTTGAAGCCTCGACCGTGAATATTAATGATTTCTATGGCCTTGTCTTCTTTGAGGTGTTTGCGAAGTTTGGCAATGTAAACGTCCATGGAGCGACCGTTAAAGTAGTTGTCGTCACCCCAAATAGCCTTGAGGGCGAAACTGCGTTCCATGATGCCGTTTTTGTTTTTGCAAAGTAGATAGAGCAATTCGTTCTCTTTGGTGGTGAGCTTGAATTCTTGATTGTTGTGAAGGAGTCGCTGCTTATTGTAGTCGAAGTGGTATTCTCCGATTTTAAATTCTTTTACTTCTTCTCCATCTTCAGGAAGTGCAGCGGTGCGACGAAGGATAGCATTCATTCGTACTAACAACTCTTCCATACTGAATGGCTTGGTCATGTAGTCGTCTGCGCCTGCTTTAAAACCTTCCAATGTATCTTCCTTCATGCTTTTGGCGGTGAGGAAAAGAATAGGAGTGTGTTTGTCTTCCTCACGAATTTCAGCGGCGAGTGTGAAACCATCCTTTACAGGCATCATCACATCGAGCACCAGAAAGTCGTAGGTGTTTTTCTTGTAGAGCTTGCTACCTTCAGCGCCGTCAATGGCGAGGTCTGTTTCAAAGCCTTTTGCGTTTAGATATTCGGTAAGCAAAGTACCGAGGTTGGGATCATCTTCACAGAGTAAAACTCTAACTTTCTTTTTCATATTTTCTTGGTATATGTATCGTAAATGTGCTTCCTTTTTTTACTTCACTTTCAACTTCTACGGTTCCGTTATGCTTTTCAATCACGCCTTTCACGTAGCTCAAGCCCAGGCCGAAACCCTTTACGTTGTGGACGTTTCCAGTTGGAACACGATATAGTTTATCAAAAATTTTTCTTTGGTTTTCTCGAGAAATTCCAATTCCATTATCTTTAAAATCTACGGCAATTCCATTGAGTTCATCACGAGTGAAGATCTCTATCGTTGGTTCTGTTTCACTGTATTTAATGCCGTTGTCAATCAAGTTATAAATCACGTTAGTGATGTGTAAATGGTCTCCCTCGATGATTGGGTTGCTAGCGTCAAGGTGTTTTATAATTTGACCTTTTTTCTTCTTCACTTGAATTTCAATATTGCGAATCACTTGATCGATTACCTCGTGAAGGTTCACTTTGTTGATTCGCAACTGCATTTCTCCTTGCTCAAAAATGGCCGTTCTCAATACGTTTTCTACCAGCACTCCGAGTCGCTTATTTTCCTCATTAATCATGCCGATATAAGTCTGCATTGCGCGTTGACTTTTTTGCATATCGGGGTCGTTCATTGCTTCGCATGCCAGAGAGATAGTCGCAATAGGGGTTTTGAGTTCATGCGTCATATTATTGATGAAATCATTCTTGATGTCGCTTAACTTCTTTTGGCGATAAATGGTGCCGATAGAGAAGGAGAAAAGAAACATAATGACAATCAACAGAACTCCTGACAGAGCAAGATTGGTCCACATAGATCGCACGAGATAGCCACGTTGATTAGGGAACCAAACACGTAAATAATTTATATCACTGTAAGGGTCATTTGGAAATAGTTGGCACTTGTAGCCGTCGCTCACAAACTGTTCAATGTATTCTTTATTCTCTTCACTGATCACTTCGGGTGAACGCATCTTATCGAAGATGGCAAATTTGAAATCGGCTTTAATTCCGTAGTTTTCAAGCTCGCTTGTGATAAGGCTATCGAGTCGAGTCGTGTCTACACGTTCTGAAATTGTTTTAGCTACGATGTCTACATCCAGCGCTCCGCCCATAATATCGTCTAACAGACCAGATTGTTTGAGGATAGTGCTTTGATCCAGGCCACCATCACCGAGTTTATTATAGAAGGCAGAGTCTCGACTTTCGTCCAATTTGGCGTTGGCTACATAGTTGGAAGATTTATCTCG
This sequence comes from uncultured Comamonadaceae bacterium, assembly GCA_964428835.1. Lineage (GTDB taxonomy): Bacteria > Bacteroidota > Bacteroidia > Flavobacteriales_D > Sanyastnellaceae > JAIXWP01. Next base: position 6,585 of record CAYRZQ010000005.1, read on the forward strand.
AGATTTAATAACGATATTCTTTTTACCTCTACCTGACACTCGCACACTTGCTGGGTTTGCAGCGCCATCAGCAATTTTTTTCGCCTCTTCCAGCTCAATAATATCTGCTACTCGGTGAAGCGCCTTACTCACATTGGTTGCAAAGTTTTGTTCTCTCAGTTGGAAGGTATTGTTCACCCAATAGAGCTGCAATGCAATCAAACCCGCTACCGAAAAGGTGCTGAGGGCGATAAGTATTTGCAACCGTAATAATTTCATTTTCTAAATAATGAGTGCAAAGTACGGCAGAGTTTGATTTGTTAAAATCATATCAAGCCCATTGCTTAACTACTTTTAACAGCGGCTGAACGGATTGCAATACAAACGAATACGGCGTGGTGATAATTCAGCCGTGGTATATGGCAGTTCATCCGAGGTTGTTTTTTTGGAGGATGAACGTATCTGATGTTTGCTTAAAATTTCTGAATCATGCGACAACATTTACTTTTTCTACTCTTGATTTCACTGTTCAGTTTTAGCGCTGCCAATGCTCAGAACGCGGGCACAATAAGAGGATCGGTGATAGACAAGCAAAGCCAATTTCCGCTTTATGGTGTTCAGGTAGTGGTGACCTCTACCAATCCGTTGATGGGCGCCGTAACCGATGGAGATGGTTATTATAGAATAACGAATGTGCCCGTGGGTCGTGTGAATATTGAAGTAAAGTATACAGGTTATGAACCTCAAACGTTTTCAAACCTGCTATTGAATTCTGGGAAAGATCTCGAGTTGAATATTCAGCTAATAGAAAGCGTGAACACCTTGACTGGTGTGGAGATTGTGGCCACTGAAAATAAGTCTGAGTCGGTTAACAAGATGTCTTCTGTGTCGGCTCGTTCGTTTAGTGTAGATGAAGCCATGCGATATAGCGGAACGCTTCAGGATCCTTCGCGCATGGCTCAAAACTATGCGGGAGTGAGCGGCGCGAGTGATGATAGAAATGACATCATTATTCGTGGAAATAGTCCGACAGGCGTATTGTGGCGCTTGGAGGGAATAGATATTCCCAGCCCCAATCACTTCGCAACAGTAGGCACCACAGGTGGACCAATTTCATTATTAAATATAAATAACTTAGCAAATAGTGATTTCGCGACAAGCGCATTCTCAGCGGACTATGGCAACGCGCTTTCTGGAGTGTTTGATTTGCGATTGAGAAGCGGCAATCGTGATAAGCGCGAATACATGGCGCAAATGGGATTTAATGGTTTTGAGCTTGGTGCCGAAGGGCCATTCAAGCAAGGGGGAAGCGCTACCTATATTGTCAATGCGCGCTATTCATTTTTAGAAATAATGAATCAGCTTGGTGTGAATTTCGGCACCGGTAGTGCCATTCCGGAGTACCAAGACATTACATTCAAGGTTGATTTGCCAACAAAAAAGGCTGGTAAGTTTTCCATTTTCGGGATTGGCGGTAGTAGTTTTATTGACTTCAACGGAGCTGATGAAGAAGATGGTGATAATTTATATTCGAGCAATCGCGAAAACCAACAGTTCAGAAGTACGACGGGAGTTGTAGGAGCTTCACACACTTATTTTTTTAATGAAAAAACTCAAGGTAAAGCAATCATTGCGGCATCCACAGGCGGCACGGACGGCTATACGGATACCCTTGATGTAGCTGGCAATGCTTATCGCTTCTATGGTGTTACGCAAAGACAAAATAAGTTGAGCGCTCATTATTATGTGAATAGCAAACGCAGCGCACGTAACACTATCAAGGCTGGAGTAATGTATGATCATTACTTGATTGACGTGCGTGATAGTTTGTTGTACGAAGGCAATCGCTTTTTTACGCAAACAGATTTCGAAGGGGATGCTGGATTGGCGCAGGCCTACGTATTGTGGCAAAATCGCCCCACTGATCGATGGACTGTAAACACAGGCTTACATGGACAGTATTTTGTGTTTAATGATAGTTATATCGTGGAGCCGCGCGTTGGCGCCCGCTACGCGACGAAGCCAGGACAAAGCTTGAATTTTGGCGCGGGACTTCATAGTCAGTTACAACCGCTGCCAACATATTTCAGTCGTGAAGAATTGGATAATGGTCAAGTGGTTGCCAACAATAAAACTCTGGATTTCAACAAAGCTGCTCATGCCGTAATTGGATATGATATTCAGATTAATGAGTTTTGGCGTATGAAGTCGGAGGTCTATTATCAGTATCTTTTTGATATTGCTGTGGATCGCTTACCATCGTCCTTTTCGATGTTGAATACCGGAGCTGATTTCACATTCCCCAACAATGCTGACTTGGTGAATGAAGGAGAGGGTTTCAACTATGGACTGGAATTGACGCTGGAGCGGTTTTTAAGCAAAGGATTTTACTTCTTAATGACCACATCTATTTTTGAGAGCCAATACCGAGGAAGCGATGATGTATGGAGAAATACAGCCTTTAATGGAAATTATGTATTTAATGTGTTGGGCGGAAAAGAGTTTAAGATTAATGAAAATAGCGTCTTCACGGTGGATGCACGTTTCACAATAGCAGGAGGACGCATGTTTACTCCTATTGATTTGGAGGCTTCCATAGCACAAAATGAGGAGGTTCGTTTCGACAACGAGGCATTCAGTCAGCAATATGATCCATACGCCCGTTTTGATTTTAAGCTTGGTTATAGAATTAACCATAAGAAATTTGCGCAGGCATTCGCTTTCGATGTGCGCAATGTAACAGGGCGTGAGAATGTTTTCCTTCAGTCGTTCAATAACAGAAGTGGGCAAATAGAGACCTCATATCAGACTGGATTTTTTCCTGTTTTCCTTTATTCTGTGTATTTTTAAACCATGGTTTCAAAACGTTGTAAGACATATCACGAAAAAGATGAGACTCCCAAGGCGCTCTTGGGTTTTAATGACTGGCCATTGACGATTATTGGTATAATCTTATTGGGGTTTTTCATACCTGTGGTATTCTTTCAACAACCCGTGGCTGAAGCTTGGAGATGTTTTTTTAAAGATGGGATATTTGCCATTGGCTTTACTGCCATCTTCTGGTTGGGAAACCGAGCGATCATTCTGTTTTTTAGAAAGCTTTTTCCCGAACAACGAGACTTAGGAAAACGATTGGTGAAGCAAAGTGTAGTTGTGGTTTTGTACACGTTCATTGCATCCATGCTTTTGGGTTTTGTTGAGATGAAGCTTTCGGAGTCTGATCTTACTACATGGCAGCACAAAGGATTGCCGCAAATGTTCGTGGTGAGTTTGGCATCAACCTTCTTTGTGCTTACGATTTATGAGGCAGTCTACTTCTTTTTTAAATGGAAAGATTCTATTGCGGAAACAGAGCGTGTGAAAAAGGAGCGCGTTTCATCTGAACTAGAGGCATTGAAGAATCAAGTGAATCCTCATTTTTTATTCAATAGCTTAAATACATTGGCGAGTATCATTCCAGAAGACCCAAAAAAAGCGGTAGAATTTGTTCAAAAACTAAGTTCTGTTTATCGCAGTATTTTGGATTTGAATTCGAAGCAAGTCGTGACTCTTCAAGAAGAGTTGGAAAATTTGGAAAAGTATATATTCCTAATGCAGACGCGCTTTCCAGAGAATCTTTCTGTGGAAATTAAGGCGAACGAAGAGTCAAAGAATTGTTTTGTTGTGCCGATGTGCTTACAAAATTTAGTGGAAAATGCTATTAAACACAATGTAATTTCAAAGAAGAAACCATTGAATGTGGTAATACAAACCACAGAAGAAGAGGTTTCAGTTTTTAATAATTTACAAAGAAAGATTACAGAAGAACAGAGCACTGGTACGGGTTTACGAAATATCGACAATCGCTTTCGTCTCACCTTCGGGAGAAGAATTGTGGTAGAAGAAACCGAGCATTCATTCGGTGTGCGACTGCCTCTGGTAAAAATTGAAGGAGCATGAAAGTATTAATCATCGAAGATGAATCGCCGGCAGCTTCAAGACTGGAGAGGATTCTAAGGGCTCTTGAGCCGACTATTGAACTTGATAGAGTGATAGACACCGTCGAGGATAGCGTAGATTATTTCAATGAAAATCCAAAGATAGATTTGATTTTTATGGATATCCAGCTGGCGGACGGATTGAGTTTTGAAATTTTTAACCGCACTAAAGTCACTGCTCCTGTGATTTTTACAACAGCTTATGATCACTACGCGCTTAAGGCTTTTAAGGTGAATAGCATTGATTACCTTCTAAAACCTGTGGACGAGACGGAGCTAAAGGCAGCGATAGAAAAATACAAGAATACACAGTTGAGCGGCGAAGCAGCAGATTTGAAATCATTGCTCTCAGCGGTGCGCGGAGAACATTCATTTAGAAAGCGTTTTCTGGTAAAAACTGCTGGCAGATTGACTTTTATCCCTTCTGACGAGGTGAGTTATTTTTTCTCAGAAGAAGGAACCACTTTTATAGTAAACCGAGCGAACGATCGGTATTTGTTGGAGCAAACATTAGAAGAGCTTGAGGCGCAATTGGATCCAGGAGAATTTTATAGGATCAACCGAAAGATGATAGTGGGAAGTAAGAGTATTAATCGAATCGAACCGTATAGTAATAATCGTTTGTCACTAACACTTCATCCAGCATTTGCTGAGGAGGTAATAGTAAGTCGTCATCGCACGAGCGACTTTAAATCTTGGTTGGATAGTTAAAGCTATCAAAAGCGGTAGCGAAGACTAATTCCGCCGTTGGTAAGATCGGGTCTATTCACAATTCCAAAATTGTATTCTGGCTTGAGGTCAACGCTGAGCATAAGCGGTACGTTGTGAAAGAAGTATTCAATGCCGACGATTGCATCAACGCCAGGAAGAAATACGTGGCCAGCAACGTCATTGTCAATATCAGGACGGTTGGTACCTACGGGGTACAGAGAAGCGTGTGCACCTGCGCCGATATACCATTTTAAGCCTCGCACGTCAAACATCTGCATGTGATGCTCATAAAGCAGAGTAGTGCTGAAGCCTTGCCAGCGGGCGTACACAATCATTTCAATTACATGCGCATCGGTATAGAAGTATTGGCCAGTTAGGCCTGTTCCAGTACCAGCTCGGCCACCGGCGGCATATTCCAACATACCTCTACGACCTCTCTGCGCTTGGCAGAGTGTGGCTGATAAGATAAAAATGAATAATAGGGTTTTGCGTAACATGTTGATTTGTACGCAACAAGACCGAAAAGGTTATTCGAAGGTCAAATTATATTTTTTACCAAACTCTTCTTGAGCCTTTAGAAACTTCTCTTGAGCGAGTTTAGATACATCGTGAATTCTAATTTGAACAGAAATAGTGGTATCAATCATTGGGGCTGTGATAGACTCCGCCGGCATGAGTTTGATGTCTTTGAGAATGCGATAATCATCTTCCACCATTTCATCATAGGCGGTGAATAGTTCACGAGCGGATTGCTGTAGTAGGGGGTCGTTTTGAAATGGACCAATGCTATCGATTGAGAGAATGCTATGCTTGATATTGCTTTGCATATTGACGAATGCAAATTCAATTTCGTCTTTGGATGCTATGGAATCGGCAAATGTGGAGTCAAAGCGGTCGAAAGCTGCAATAATATCTTTTTGGCGTTGAATAATAATATCATTGTACTGAGCTGCCTGCTCGGCTTTTCGAGTACAGGATGCAACAGAGAGCATGACAAATGCCAGTAGAATCAGGCGGTTAAGGGTTTTCATAAGGAATCTTCTATGCAAATGACGCATAAATTTGCTTACGTTGCCTCAATTGAAGGGTTCATTGTTTCCAACAGAACCTCGTAATAAGGTCGCCGCAACATTTTTGATTTGAGCCAACAGAAGAATGTCATCGCTTGTGTATCCTCTTTGTGATCTGGCCAAGCCATGTTTGCTTCCGTTACCTCTTTTGCAAAGTCTGAAGCGGTGGCCCTCTCTGGATTGGCAATCAGTACCTTTATGAACTTCATAAAGATGCGGGCGCGCTGATATGCGGGATGTTTAAAAAACTCTTCAAAGTAGCGCTCCATGCTAAGGATGCGGTTCCAAGCAGTATCGATGTTGCCTAGTTCGTAATGCACGATCACTTCAATCATATTTTTTTTAAATCTCCATTCCTTCCCCATTTTTTTTTCTAACCAACTATCTGTCTGACCTATTTTCAATATACTTTGATTGGCGCGTTTGTAGTCTTCGGATTGGAAGTAATACACCGCGAGATTGAGGTGCATATTGAGCACGTCTTGAGTTGTGATGCGTTTGTCCTTGGAGGCGATGGTGGATTTGATGATGGTGATACTTTCTTCGTTGCGACCGAGGTAAGTGAGCGTAGCGGCGCGCAGTTGCGTGGCTCGAATGGAAAGACCGTGTTCGGATTCAAGTTTGGCGAGCCATTTTTCCGACTCTTGAAATTTCCGATTTCGATAGAGACTGTGTGCGATGATGTAGTAGAATACAGGTTTGGTCTTGTCGTTTTTTGCGAACGCTTTTTTTTCTTCTAAACGCTTATAAACTCTAAGAATGAATGACTCAAAGCGTGCGTAGTCTTTTGCACTGATCACTGCACTTCGAATCATTTCGACTACACGCAACATGAAATCGGGAATGAGGATGGCCTCATCACGCAGATCGACAACGGAGAATATTTCCTTCGTTGTGATATCAGGATCTAACGGCAGTCCGCTGATGCGCGCCTCGTGCAAACGTTTTTTAATTAAACCAGCGGCGATTTTCAATCGCTGGTCGAGCATACGCTTTTCGGAATTTTGTTGCCATTTGAGTATGGTGTCGTTGAGGTCTGTGCCCAATCGCACCGATTCTTCAATCATCAATGAATAGATCAAGTCTAACAGCGCATAGTCGCGGCGTTTTTCTGCTAGAGTTGCTGCACGTTGGAAGAAGCGGGCGGCGGCAGTATCATCGCCATTTTCAAGAAAAAATAAACCCATTGCTATCGTGCGAGAGGGATTGTCCTCATCGGTAATAATGCTGCGGTGGGCGAAAAATTCTTCGAGTGAAGTCACGAGGCTTTTGCGCAAGCTGTGATATGCGTTGCGATTCACGGGCTTGTAGATCAGCGTCGCGAGGTCGCTATCGGCTTTATTTTTTAATATCAAATCAAAGAGTTGTAGCTTTTTGTCGGCCCCTTTGATAGACCGAATGAAGATTCTGAAGGTCTTTACTTCCTCCGGACTCATCAATTGTATGCAATTTTCGAGGAAATCCACAGCTACGTTTTTAAATTATAAATAATTGATATTAAGCATTATAGATTATTTATAGCGAATTATACAAGCTACGTTTTGCGAATATAGTCATTTTCTCATCAAGAGAGGAAGAACCTTCTTTGCGACATGAAACAAATCACACAACACCTTTTTGCACGCCTCGTAGTAGGACTCGTAAAGTTGGTCGGACGCATTTTATTCCGCATGCGCATCAGCGGCAGTCAGAATATACCAAGTGAAGGCGGTGCCTTGATTGTAGCGAACCACACCAGTTATATGGATTTTATCTTGATGGTTTGCTCCAGCCCCCGACCTGTTCATTTTGTAATGAATGCAGATATTTTCAGAAAGCCATTGTTGCGTCCGCTTTTGGAAGCGTTGCATTGCATTCCCATATCACCGCGTCAAGGCGTTAATGATTACAAGGCCTTCAATGAAACCGTGGCCGGACACATTCGCTCGGGCAAGCTTGTGGCCATCTTCGCAGAGGGCACAGTGACCAGAACAGGACAAATATTGGAGTTTAAAAAAGGAGTGGAACATCTGTCGCGCATTATTGACGCGCCAATCATTCCAATGCACTTCGATAATGTGAGCGGTACGCCATTTTCATACAGAGCTGGAATGCGCAATATGATTCGTGTACGCCTTCATTCTATTCGTAAAAAAGTAGGGGTAAAAATCGGAGCTCCTATTCAAGGACCAACCACTGCCTTTGCATTGCGCCAAGTGGTGAAAGAGTTGGAAGCGGAAAATTTTGCACAACGTCTTGAAGAGCAAACGAGCCTGGAGCAACGTTTACAGCAAAGTATGGCTTCTTCCAAAACAGGTAATTGGACTTGGAAAAACGGTTCTACTTCTTTCAATGAAGTGCCTCGCTTGGTATCATCATTGCACGAAAAATTGCAATATCTTACTTCAAACGAACCGGTGATCGCAGTGCAATTGCCCAAGTCGGAGATGCTAGCTGGAATTATTTACTGGGCAATGTTTCACCATAAAACACTCGTTCCAATTGATCCTCTATGGAGTAATGAGGAACGATTGTATATCATGAATGCAAGTGGGGCCAATGTGTTGATTACCACCAAAGACCTTGGCTATACGGTACACGCCCCGGTGGCTGAGGTAGTTGTATACCAGGAAGATTTAGAAGAGAGCATTAGAGGCGGTAAGGCACTCCATCCGATATGTCGCAATCTGCGCGCGGTAGGGAAGAGTTTTAGAAGCATTTTTTATAAAAAAGAAAATGTAAAGCCGCTCGCATTGTTTGCCGAAAAACGCGGAGGAGAATTGCAGATGATACCAATGTACGCCAGCCAGGTGAAGGCGGTGATAGAGGGAATGAGACAAATTTATTTTTTCAAAAAAGGCACACAAATGTTGTCAGACCTGCCATTGGGTGTTGCTTATGGGTATGTGTTGGAGTGGATCATGCCAGTGTACAACGGGTTGAATGCAAGCCTTGAAATAGAGCGCGACACAACGACATTAATTGCTAAAATTAGTGAAGCTAAACCTGAATTGATCTTCGTGCAACCGCATCAGTTGAAAGCCTTGAGTACTGTGGCAAGTGAGCGCAATATGCCATTTTTGACGCACGTGTTTACTGCAGACGTGCATCCAATGAATGACAGTGTGCAAACGTTGATTCGCAGAGGCATACAAGTGATGACCTGCGCAGGGATGAATGCCTCAGCTTCCGTTTTTGCGGTGAATCTTCACAACTATACTGGTCGTGATATCGTAGGAAAACCGCTATATCAAGAAGCTTATGACGAAGATAGTTTGGGTAAAGCATTGCCGGGAGTTGCTTTGAAAATTGTATCACCGAATGATCATTCGGTAGTGTTAGGATGTGAAGAAGTGGGTAGAATTTTGATCAAAGGAGCGGTGATGGAAGACAGCGATCAGTGGCATGACACGGGCCATTGTGGATGGATGGATCACAAGGGATTTGTACACGTTGCAGATAAGGGAGAGGGCTATTGGACGTATTCTGAGGCTTGTTGAAACGTCACTTTTCATTCCACATAAAGACGTGTGGATTATCGATAAATTTATCGAGGTCGTCAGCGGTTAAGAGTAGAATAAGATCGGCCGCCCATAAGGCCATACCGCCACCGATTGTAACGGTGTAAAAAATGGGGACTTTCACATCGGTGCCAAGGTAGAGGCGGTGCATACCGAACATACCGAGTGAAACATTGAGAGCGATGGCGATGAGTCGGGGATTATCAGAGCGGAAGATCTTTTGTGTCATAGCCCTCGGTTGAATGTTGCCATCGTCATCTGTTTTGAAAAGCAATGAAGCCGCAAACCCAGCCACTTCCGCCCGCCGCTCCTGCCCCGCCGCAGCAGAAAAGGAGTATACGAAAAGGAGTATGGCGAAAAGGCGGATCATGGAGCGAAGATAAGAACTGGAACGGGAACGAGAACAAGAACGAGAGATTCTGAATTCTGAATTCTGAATTCCGAATTCTATCCTATTACCCTATTATCCTATTACCCTATTATCCTATTATCTTATTATCCTATTATCTTATTAACCTCCCTCGCATCTTCGATTCGGTATGGGGCGCTTTCGGTGCGGCGGAGGGCTTTGAGGTAGGAGCCAGAACCGAGGCGGGCGCCGAAATCGTTGGCGATGGTGCGGATGTAGGTGCCCTTTGAACAGCGGATGCGGAAGTCCACTTGGGGCAATTCGAAACGAGTGATTTCAAAGGCATGCACCGTTACTAAAGCTTGGCGCATCTTAATTTCAATGCCTGCGCGTGCGGCTTCATAAGCGCGCTTGCCATCAATTTGCTTTGCGCTGTAGATGGGGGGCGTCTGCATTTGTTCGCCCAAAAAAGAAGCCGCAGCATTTAGCGCCGCGGCTTCATCAATATGTTCTATGGGAAAATTTCCTTCAGGGGTTGTTTCCAAATCAAAACTTGGCGTGGTCTGTCCGAGAAAAATCGTACCGGTGTATTCTTTTTCACCAATCATGATTTGATCAATCATTTTGGTACACCTTCCGGTACAAATTACCAAAAGTCCGGTAGCCAAGGGATCCAGTGTGCCTGCATGTCCGATTTTGAACTTGGGAGCCTTGAGATTGTGACGAAAATGCCACTTCAATTTTCCCACCACATCAAAGCTTGTCCACCCGTAGGGTTTGTCAATAAGCATGATGCTTCCATTCACTACATCCTCCACGGACTGATATTCAAAAGGCTTTGGAATCATGCGGCAAAGGTAGCCGAATTTATCCTACGCGCTTGATGCTACAGCCCACAGGCTTGGTTTCGTTGGGTGAAATTTTCTTACCAGCCGCAGCGTTCTTCATCGCATCTTCCAACCAGTGTTCTTTCACTTTTTCTGGACCTTCATTGCTATCGTCGATTGAACCTTTGTAATTCAATTTCATGTTTTTGTCAAACATAAACACATGCGGAGTGGTGCGTGCGCCAAAGGCATCAGCGAGTTCAGAGTTTTTGTCGAGGAGATAGATTGCATCGCCATAACCCATTTTGCTGGCGCGCTCTTTCATATCATTGAGGTTGTCGCCTTTCTCGCGTTTTGCCTCATTGCTATTTACTAAAACAAAACCGATATTCAGTTCGTCTGCTTTCTTCTTGAGTGCGGCATAGCGCCCGTCCCAGCCTACGCCATAACCTTCGGCACCCACCACGAAAGGACAGGTGTTGCAAGTGAAGATAACGAGCAGACCGTTTGGTTTTTTGAGATCAGTGAGCGAATAGGATTTGCCGTCGGTGTGTGACATCTTGAGATTCGCCTGCGGCGCCTCTGTACCGATGGCGATGCTTTCTTTTACATCTTTATTGGAGAGGGTGAATGACCAGGTGGCCGCTATCAGCAAGAGACCACCAAAAAACAATGCAATCTTTTTCATGTATCTGGTTTTGCCGCCTAAGGTGATGAAAGAATGATTGCACAGGAATTAAAAAATGTTATTTAAAATTATTTTCTCTTGTGAATGAGACACTTAGCCCTGAAAGCCGCAACAAATGCGTGAACCCGCGTAACCTTTTAGTGCAGTGCTAGCGTTAAAGACCATGTAAGTTCTCATGTAGAGATATTAGATAGTTTAATTGTTTTCATTTATTACCATTGAAGGCTGCTCAACGGAGCGGCCTTTTGGTATTCTGAATTCTGAATTCTGAATCTCTCGTCCCCGTCCTCCCCTCCCTATTCATTCTCATTCTGATTCTGATTCTGAAAGAGACGATGCGGGCCGTGGGGTTGGCGCATTGAAGGAGGAAATATTGTTTCTCCACGGTCTGCACCACCCTTCGACCAAGCTCAGGGCATGCCTTCGACTCCGCTCATCAACTGCGCTTTCGCTTGTTGATTCTCTTCGCTCAGGGACCGGTGCATGTCATGGCAAAAACTAGGAGGTTGGGCAAAAAAGAGGAGGTATTGGAAAACGTAGTTTTCCAATACCTCCTCTTTTTTGCCCTTTTATTGACCCTCGGATCACCGGTCCCTGAGCGGAAAAAATTATTGAGCGTAAGCGATGATAATTTTTGGAGTCGAAGGGTGGTGCGGGCCGAGGAGAAACTTAATCCATTTCTCTCGTCCCCTGTTCTCGCCGCTCTATTCATTGTCATTCTGATTCTGTTTCTGAAAGAGACGGTGCGGGCCGTGGGGGAGGTTGGAGGTTGGAATTTGGAAATTGGAGATTGGAGGTTGGAGTTGGGAATTTGGAATTTGGAGCTTGGAATTTGGAGTTTCCCTTGTTCCTTGTTCTTGTTCTTGTTCTTTTCCTCCTTGTTCTTTTTTTCTTAAACTTGTATTGAAATATTAAAATGAAATTCGCTCTTAAAAAAATAACCACAACAACTGCATTGCTCATTCTAGCGATGCAGTTGTTTTCTCAGACATTTAATATTCGGTTTGGAAGACATGAGAGCCTAGGCTATGCTGTCAACTGCAAGGCTAGCGATGTTTATGAGGATACGATATATACTTTAATTTCGGAAAATCGAGGCATCGGCTGGTTTCCGTTAATTTTTAAGTTGGATTTGGAGGGAAATGTGCTGGATACTTTTTCTATCGGGGAGGAAAACTTTTCGATGAATGGAGGTTGGGCCGATAATTTATTTGCGAATGAACAAGGAATTTTCTTTTGTGGTTCAAAAACTACAAATCAAGGTGATTCAAGATTGGCTCGCATCAATCATTTAAACCATCAGGGTGAATTGATTTGGGAGAAAGTTTTTGGAGATAGCATTCATAATTATTATTTCTATCAACTTAAGCCAACCTCAGACGGAGGAATTATTGCGGTTGGTAGTGCAGCATTGACACCTTCTTTCCCTAAGTTTTATGTTGTAAAAACAGATGCTGCTGGCAATGTTGAGTGGGAGAACTATTTGGGAGTTGGGGATAAATACAGAAATGGAACATGGATTACAGAGCTATCGAATGGCGAGTTTTTAGCCTCAGGCTTCGAAGATCGGACCGAAAACAATCCATGTGGAATTATTTTTAGATTGTCATCAAGTGGCAATCTTCTTCAAACAAAAAAATATCCTTTTTGGGGGCTGATAGATAGTCAAAGTGCTGCTTCTCCAATAGAGATAGAAGGAGGCGATTTAATTATTGGAACGAACAAAAGCGACCAGCAAAATAGTGCAACGAATTTCAGTGATTTTCCTCAACTAGTTAGAATTAATGGCTTGACTCTCGACACAATTTGGACTTGCCGTATTGCGAATACTATTTACTACGGAAGCACTCAGGTGAGTCAAATAGCTGATGACGGCAATATAGTTTGTGTAGGAACCTATGGCTGGCATGGCGGGGCTGTGCCCTATTCTTTGGGAATAATATCTAAAATGGATACGAATGGTAATTTGATTTGGCACCGAAGGCACTATCACGCGGCGTATGGTGATAATTTACTTTTCGATTTAGACCCATTACCCAATGGTGGTTGGTTAGCGACTGGTTATACATTTTTAATTGCGAACAATGGTGATCCCGTCACAGCGAAAGAGGCGTGGTTATTGGCCCTCGATGAAGATGGTTGTTTGGTGCCCGATTGTGAAAATTTGGTATATTCAGTGGATGAAAAAAATCCCATCGCATTTTCTGTCTATCCCAATCCCGTCCAAAACGATTTGAACATTGCACTCGCGCACAATATGGGCAACGAAGAAGTGCTCATCAACGTGTATGATCTTCAAGGCCGCTCAGTGATGCAACATCAGATTCAAATGAATGAAGGCACCATCACCCTTGATGCCTCATCGCTCCCCTCCGGCACCTACCTCCTTTCGATTACTGTGGGTGGAGTTACGAAGACGGAGAAGATAGTAAGAGAGTAGGCGAGTAGGCTAGTAAGATAGTAGGCTAGTATGATAGTATGGTAGTATGGTAGTATGATAGTGTGGTAGTGGTTTGAGGGGGGATGTTGTATTGAATTAAATTGGAAAAAATGAAAAAATATTCACTATTAATTTTTCTTTTTGCAGCAATAAATGGGGTGGGACAGTCGTGGTGTCCTGCGGGGTCGCAGTGGCACTATTCTCATGTTGGCATGACTGGAGGTGGCTATGCGGTGCTGCAATACTCAGGAGATACTTTGATTGAAAATCAATTGGCGCAAAAACTTAAACGAGACAGATTTCTCTATAATTATTTGACGAGTGATTTTCTGTCCGAAGATCTCGGATATGAATTCACTTACGAGGATAATGGTGTGGTCTATATTCGATTCAACAACGCGTGGGACACTTTATATAATTTCAATGCAGCTATCGGCGATTGGTGGTTTATATCGGCACCATCTCAATGGGCAGATCTTGTCAAAACCACTGTGGTGGCGGAGGGTACCAAGGTTATCAACGGCGAGGAGCGACCTTACAAAGTCGTTGACTTTGGTGAAGAAGCAGGATCAAGTTTGGAACAGGACACTATTGTGCTGGGCATTGGTTCTATCAACGGATACCTCACACACTTTGACAATTTTATCGGCATGATAGACGGTCATCTAGCCGGTCCATTTCGATGTTACTCCAATGATGATTTTCCACTCTATCAATATCCCAGCGCTCCGCCTTGCGAATTCATCGTTTCAACAAACGAACTGGATGCTCAACCCGCCATGCACGTTTATCCCAATCCTTGTCAAGATATCTTGTATGTTGATTTGGACCCTTCTTTTCATCTTATTGAAATCTTCGATAGTGCCGGCAGGTTAGTTCAATCCATGCGCCCAACAAACGCTGGTAATATCACTCCCATGGATTTGTCGTCTTGCCTTCCAGGTGTGTATTTCATCAAAGCGTCTTCTTTGAATGGGGAGGGGAGAGTTAATAAGATAATAAGATAATAAGATAGTATGCTAGTATGCTAGTAAGAGAGTATGCTAGTAAGAGAGTAGGCTAGTATGATAGTGTGATAGTGTGGTAGTGTGTTCTCGTTCTTGTTCTCGCTTCTCTATTCATTCTCATTCTGATTGTGATTCTGATTCTGAAAGAGACGGTGTGGCCGTGGGGTTGGCGAATTCGCAAGCACTAATTCGCAATTACTAATTCGCAATTCGCAATTTGGAATTCAGAATTCTGAATCCCCTGTTCCCCTTGTTCCCCTGTTCCCTTGCTCCCCATGTTCCCATGTTCCCTTGTTCCCAAAAATCCCCCTTGTTCCCTTTTTAGAATGAGAATCAGAAACAGAATGAGAATGAATGGAGATTGAGGGTGAGAGTGAGATTGGGAGTGAGATTAAAAAAACCAGACCTCGCGTGGGAGGCCTGATTTAGGATTTGGGGGGAGACGGATTTAACCTCAAAGCGATCGGTCTCCCTTCCAAACATGTATAGATGATTCTAAGTGTTTCAAGAGCTTGTTTGAACAGAACAAATGAAGGGATTGGTGAGGAGACCGTTCTAAGGTATTTCCCGTAATTGCGAAAACTTATGCATCTTGCGGCGGTTTACTAAACATTATGAAGATCTACACCAAAAAAGGAGACGACGGTACTACGGGTTTGCTCGGCGGCACCCGCGTATCGAAACATCATTTGCGCATCGAATCATACGGAACAGTGGATGAGCTCAACTCTTACCTAGGGCTTTTGCGCGATTTGCATCCCGTGCTTGAAAGCGAGGTGTTGGAGATTCAAGACCGTCTATTTACACTTGGAAGCCATCTAGCGCTCGATCCATCTCACGTGGGAAAGATGAATCTGCCTCAAATCGACGAGCGCGATGTTACTTTCTTGGAGCAACGTATGGATGCCATGGATGAGGTCTTGCCTCCCATGCGCAATTTCGTCCTTCCGGGTGGTCATCCGGTGGTTTCTCATTGCCACGTGGCACGCACAATATGTCGGAGGGCCGAACGTTTGGTGGCGGCGCTCAATGAGCATGAGCCTGTGCCTCAAGTAATTATGCATTATCTAAATCGTCTGAGCGACTATTTATTCGTCCTTTCGAGGAAGTTGACGCAAGATTTGGGTGCGTCTGAAAAGCCTTGGAATCCACGGACTTGACAACGCCTCGCGAATGTATTATCTTCGCGCCCCCAAATTTAAAACCCTAAGACGTTGATTTCAACCATGAAATTAGGCCAGTTTAGATATAAACTGCCTCAGGAGTTAATCGCTCAGTACCCAGCCAAGCACCGCGACGAGTCGCGTTTGATGGTGGTACACAAGAAGACCGGAAAGATTGAACACCGCATGTTCAAGGATATACTTGACTACTTCGACGAAGGCGATGTCATGGTCAACAACAATACACGCGTGTTTCCTGCACGTATGTATGGCAATAAAGAAAAGACAGGTTCTATCATCGAGGTTTTCATGCTTCGTGAGTTGAATTCTACAAGCTTGTTGTGGGATACGGTGGTAGATCCAGCCCGCAAAATCAGAATAGGTAATAAGTTATATTTCGGAAAGAACGATGAGTTGGTGGCGGAAGTCATTGACAACACCACGTCACGTGGTCGTACGCTTCGTTTCTTGTTCGATGGTACACACGAGGAGTTTAAGAAGTTAGTGTACGAATTGGGTGAGACTCCGCTTCCAAAGTACATCACACGTCCGGTGGAGCCAGAAGATGAGTTCCGCTATCAGACGATCTATGCTAAGCACGAAGGTGCAGTGGCAGCTCCAACAGCGGGTTTGCACTTTAGCCGCGAACTTTCAAAGCGCCTTGAAATCAAGGGCATCAACATGGCTGAGTTGACCTTGCACATTGGTCTTGGTACATTCCGCACCGTTGAGGTAGAAGATTTGACCAAGCACAAGACAGATAGCGAACAGCTTATCATTCCTGCTGAAACAGCGGATATGGTGAACGAAGCGAAGGCCAACGGAAGAAGAGTGTGTGCAGTGGGAACGACCGTGGCGCGTGCTTTTGAAAGCAGTGTGAGCACTAATAATTTGCTCAAACCATTCGACGGTTGGAGCAGCAAGTTCATTTTCCCTCCATACGATTTCCAAATCGCTGATAGCTTGATCACCAACTTCCACGAGCCAGAGAGTGTGTTGTTGATGATGACCACAGCATTCGGAGGATATGATCTTATCATGGATGCATATCAGCAAGCCATCAAAGAAAAATACCGCTTCTTCTGCTACGGAGACGCGATGTTGATTTTAAGCTAAGATTTTACTTTTTATAAAGCTCGAGCAACGAAACGGATTGTCTGTCTGTTTCGTTGTTCGAGTAATATTTCCTTGCCTTTTGTAAGCATGGCAATATTTTCATCAGAATAATGACGCGCTGTAAGTAGCGTCATTCCTTCATTATAGCGTATGGTGTATTTGCTCTTTAGTGCGTCAAAGAGCTTCGTTTGTTTTGCTTCGTCTTTATCAATGCAAATAGAAAAGCTCAATGCGCTGTTTTCCATGAGGTGAATGCGAATGCCAAATTGCGAAAGCAAATCGAATATTTCTTTCAAATTATCTTCTACCACAAAAGAAAAATCACGCGGGGTGATGCTGATGAGCACTTGGTTGGCCTTTGATATAAACGAAGGAGTGATGTGGTCGAATTCAGTGTTTTCTTGAATCACCGAGCCTTCTGCATTCGGATCGATGAATGATTTGATATGCAGTGGAATATTCTTGTTTTGCAGTGGCTTCACTGTTTTCGGGTGAATCACGCTCGCGCCGTAATAGGCCAATTCTATGGCTTCGCGGAATGAAATCTTATCAAGTTTTACGGTATTAGGAAAAAGTTTGGGATCAGCGTTGAGCATACCAGGTACGTCTTTCCAGATGGTGACATTTTGTGCATCCAATATAAATGCAAGAATGGCCGCCGTGAAATCGGAACCTTCGCGACCGAGGGTGGTGGGCTGTTGTTCGCTGCCACTACCGATGAAACCTTGCACAATCACCAAGTCATGTACCTCTAATTTTTGGCGGATGAGATTGCATCCTAAAGTGCTTTTGTTCCAGTCCACACGAGCGTCGCGGTGGCGGTCGTCCGTTTTGATGATGCTCCGCGCATCGACGAATGCTGCATTGAAATTTTGAGATAAAAGGTAAGCATGAACCAAAGCGGTGCTGAAGAGTTCGCCGTAGCTCACGATGGCGTCGTAGTCGCGATCGTCGTTGGAATTGCGCGGCAGGGCGATGACTTCTTCCAAATCTTTGAAATACGCAAAGACGGGTGCCATGCGGGATTCGTATTCATTGCCAAAAAGCTCTTGACCGATATTTTCATGATATGCTTTGAGAGCGTTGATGACCTCGGCTGTATTTCCTTTGGCCATGCGCGCGCGGTGAAGGTCTTCGAGCGCGTTCGTCACCTTGCCCATGGCGGAGATGACAACGGCTATTTTTTCATTTTGAAAAGAGCGAAGAATGTTGGATACGTTTTTTACTGCCGCGGCATCCTTCACAGAAGCACCGCCGAATTTGAATACCTTCATATTTTTCCTAAATAATCTTCTATTTGTTGTTTTGAAAGCTTGCCATTGAGCCACTCGGAGACATAGGATGCGCCGAATGAATCGTAGAAGCGAATTGCAGGCTCATTCCAATCGAGGACTTGCCAATTCATACCATTGCGGCCATCGGCGAGGGATTGGCGCATGGTGGCCTCGAAGAGCATTTTGCCCAATCCGCGCCCGCGGGCAGATTCGGTGACGATAAGGTCTTCGAGGTATAAAAGGGGGCCTTTCCAGGTAGAAAAACGCGTGTAATAAAGGGAAATACCGAGGATGCCAGAATCGTCTTCGGCCACGAGAAAGTCGTAATAGGCTTTTTCACCAAAAGCCCATTGCTCTAGCTCTTCAGGCGAAACGACCACCTCGTGAGGCGCCTTTTCGTAGAGGGCTAATTCTTTGATGAGGGCAAAAACTGAGGGGATATCCGCAGGTTTTCCTTTTCTAATGACAATGGAAGACGACATGGCACAAAAGTAAGTAAGGAGCGGATTGATTACCTTTGCATCATGTCAAGTATTCGATTGGAAAAAATAGGTACCCTCATTAAGAAAGAGTTGAGTATCATTTTTCAGCAAAACATGCATTCGCATTTTCAAGGATTGATGATCACCGTGACCAGCGCGCGCGTGTCGCCAGACCTTAGCACAGCGAAGATTTATCTCAGTTTTTTTCCAACAGAAAAAAAGGAAGAAGGGATTGCCATTGTCAATGATAAGCTTTCAGTAATTCGTGGATTGCTGGGGAGCAGCACGGGCAAGCAGTTGAGGAAGATTCCGAGTTTGAGTTTCTTCATCGACGATTCGTTGGATTATTTTGAAGAAATAGATCGTTTATTAAAAAAGAAGTAAGTCACTGCGACAACACGCCACATGCATTACGATCCGATAAAAAAGTCATTGGGCAAGGTATTCAACCGCTCACCATATACAAGAATTTTATTTTATAAGCTTTTAGATATACTGTTGCTGCGCACATGGCATATCCATCGCGAATTGCGCAAATGGAAGAAGACCGCGCCTGTGAAAGCGCATATTCTGGACGCGGGATCTGGCTTTGGACAGTACAGTTATCACATGAGCAAATTTTCGGATAAGAACTGTTTGCTTGGAGTGGATGTGAAGTGTGATCAGGTGACGGAGTGCAATGAATTTTTTCGTGCAATAGGCAAGCACAATGTGTTGTTTAAGGTGGAGGATTTGACCAAGTTTAAGAAGGACAACAGTTTTGATTTGGTGTTGTGTGTGGACGTGATGGAGCACATCTTGGAAGATGTGGACGTGTTGAAGAATTTTAATGCGAGCATGAAGGAAGGCGGTATGTTGTTGATATCGACGCCGAGTGACCAAGGCGGCAGCGACGCTCATGGCGAAGAGGATGAGAGTTTTATCGAAGAACACGTGCGCAATGGTTACGGCATGCAAGAGATGAAAGACAAGCTCAAGTTGGCCGGATTTACTAAAGTGAAAGCGCATTACAGTTATGGTAAGCCAGGACAATTGTCGTGGAGACTTTCGATGAGTATACCGATGCGCTTGCTCAATATTTCACAAGCGTTTTTTGTGGTATTGCCCATCTATTATTTGGTGGTGATGCCGATATCGATGATATTGAATTTTATAGATAGTCATACTGCACATCGCACGGGCACTGGTCTGATAGTGCTTGCTTGGAAATAACAAAGGGATGAATATCTCTTTCTACATAGCGCGTCGATATTTATTTGCAAAAAAATCGCGAAACATTATCAATATCATTTCGATGATATCGATGACTGTGGTAGCCTTTGTGGCTGCCGCGATGATCACCGTGATGAGTGCATTCAATGGCATTGAAGATTTAGTAAAAGAGTTGTTTTCGAATTTCGATGCGCCGCTAACTATCGTTCCTGCGGAAGGAAAGAGTTTTGCGGACAGTCTTCTTACGGATGTGCAAATACAAGGAATAGAAGGCATCAAAGGTTGGAGCCGCGTGATTGAAGAAGACGCTTGGTTGCAATATGCGGATTACAATAGTGTGGCTACGGTGAAAGGTGTTAGCCCTACGTACGCGACACATTCATCACTCGATAGCATGATGTATTTGGGCAGTTTCAGACTGCGTGAAGACAGTTTGAATTATGCTGTTTTGGGATTGGGATTGTACAGTGAATTGCGCATGCCGCGGCCTGATGTGACGCCGCCGATAATAACGATGAATGCGCCGATTCGCGGGCGCAAGCTTTCACGATTTAAAGAGAATGCATTCAACCGCGTGCCGGTGATGGCGAGCGGAGCGTTTTCTGTGAATGCGGAATTGGATGTGAAGTATGCGATTGTGTCGTTGGAATTTGCGCGATCGCTTTTTAATATGGAAGAAAGCGTGTCTTCGATTGAGATTTTTTTGAATGACGAAAAAGATGAAGAATCTGTGAAGGCCGCGCTGCAAGCGATATTGCCGGCAGATTTGAAAGTAGAAACGCGCTTTGATAGAAACGCTTTGGTATATAAGACCAATGCCAGTGAGAAGTGGTTTACGTTTTTGATTTTATTCTTTGTCTTATTGATTGCGTGTTTCAACATCATCGCCTCGTTGACGATGTTGATCATTGAAAAGAAGAAGGACATTTATATTCTTGAGAGTATGGGCGCGACGCGGACCATGATACGACGTGTATTTGTGCTTGAAGGAATCTTTATCAATGTGGTGGGTGCTGTTGTGGGCGTGAGTGCGGGGTTGGCCTTGTGTTGGGCGCAACAGCAGTTTGGATTGGTATCGATGGAAGGCGCAATGGTAGATTATTATCCCATCTTGATCAATTGGGTGGACGTTGTCGGCATCTTTTTGACCGTGGTAATTGTAGGGGCCATCTTCTCTTTTGGCCTCGTCGGACGACTGATGAATCGGTTTGCGTGGCGTGCTCCCTGATACCAAGCTATTTTTCAGCGTCGTTCTTTTGAATTACGTGCGTGTGAATCCAGTTTCTAATTTCTTCGAATCGAATTTCACCTGTACTTGCTGTAGTGACCATGTAATACTTTTCATCCTGCTTTGCATTTATATCATATCCTCCTTCCAGAAGCATAAGTCTCATGAGGACATAAGCAGTTCTCTTGTTACCATCGATAAATGGATGATTGATTAAAATACTCTCGAGCACGGCGGCGGCCTTGTCAATTGGCGAAGGGTATAGCTCTTGATTCTCAAAAGTTGCAAAAGGGCGATGCAACGCGGACTCTAATAAGCCTACATCACGAACTCCTCTGCTTCCCCCAAATTTATCGATAAGTATATCATGTATATTTAGAGCATCTCTTAACTCTATCATTGAGCTAGTTTTTCAAGGAGATCTTTATCCTCGGAAAGAATTTTACGTAAGTGACTGGTGAGTCTAATCTTTTCCTCAGGCTGATCTTGTAACTCTTTTAAAAAAGTAAGTACTTCCATCAAAACACTTTCAGGCACACTGTTCAATGCCTTTTGTATTTCCGATTGAATCTGTGTCTTCGTCATACTCAAATATAATAAATTATCTTTTCCACTCCTACTTCACTCCGCTAAAATCTGTGGCGACGGTGTCCCAGTTGATGATATTGAAGAAAGCGGTGATGTAATCGGGTCGCTTGTTTTGATAGTTGAGGTAGTAGGCGTGTTCCCAGACGTCGATGCCGAGGATGGGGGTGCCCACTTTTTCTACCAAATTTTTCATCAATGGGTTGTCTTGATTGGGCGTCGAAGAGATGAATAGTTTTTTGTCAGGGCCAACTGAAAGCCAAGCCCAACCGCTGCCGAAGCGTGTTTTGGCGGCTTCTGAAAACTGCTTTTTCATTTCATCAAAAGAACCAAAAGCACTATTGATGGCAGTGGCGAGTTCGCCCGAGGGAGCTTTAGCGCCGCCTGGAGCGATCCACTTCCAAAATTTCGAGTGATTGTAATGTCCACCGCCATTGTTGCGAACGGCAGCCATGTCGGCTGTTACCATTTCACAAATTTGTTCCAGGCTCTTTCCATTGAATATTTCTTTATCTGCAATGGCCTTGTTGAGGTTGGTCACATAAGCGCCGTGGTGCTTGTCGTGGTGAATTTCCATTGTGAGCGCGTCGATGTGCGGCTCGAGTGCGTTGAATGCATATCCTAAAGGGGGCAGTTCGAAAGAAGTTGGTGCAACAACGGGAGCAACAACGCCCGTTTTTGCAGCACAACTGATGAGGGGAGACAATACCAATCCGGTAGAAAGGATGCCTGCTGTCTTGAGGAATTCACGCTTTTTCATAAAGCTAAGGTAAGCATTCGTTTGAACATTGGGGTGTGGGTTTTTGCACAGAATCAAAATTTTGTGACACATATCATGTTATACTTTCACAAACGAGAAAATGACACGCACGAAGCGCATATTAAAGCGAGTATTGATCGGTATTGTCGCCGTTTTGGTGCTTTTTTTTGGTGGAATATTCGTCATACTTCGATTCTATGAAGACGATGTCGTACGTCTTGTGCTCGATAAATTGAATGAACGTCTCGTCACTAAGGCCAATGTAGAGGCTGTTGATCTCACCTATTGGGAGACCTTTCCAAACGCATCGCTCAAGTTTACCAATGTATATATCCAAGAGACTTTTCCCGAGAAGGATACGCTGCTCTCTGCGGATGAATTATATCTCGAGTTTAGCCTTTTGAATCTCTTTCGCGGGAACTACACGTTGGAAGAAATAACAGGCAGCGGTGTGCATGCGCATTTGAAATTGAATGCGAAGGGAGAAGACAATTGGCATTTTCTGAAACCCACAGAAGGCGGGGATTCCAAGTTGAATTTGAATTTGGAGGAGGTGAAATTGAATTCGACGCGTTTCGTTTATGAAGATCGCAAGTCGTTATTTTTTGTAGATTACAATATTGAAAATGCAAAATTATCGGGAGCGTTCAGCGATGAGCGATTCAGAATGGACGCAGATATAGAGGGCGTTATGATGGATTTGATTTCAGGGGATGATTCTTTTTTGGCCAATCGGGAAGTGTTGATAGACATGGGTTTGGATGTAGATTTAGTAGGGGAGTCGTATGCGTTTGAAGATGGAAAGGTGAGTATAGATGCGATTCCATTTTTGGTGAATGGAAGATTGAAGACAGGCGCAACGCCATTCGTGGACATGAATTTTAGAGGCAATGAGCTCACGATGAAAGATGTGTTGAATGTGTTGCCGGCAGCTTATAAAGACAAGATCGCAGAGTACGATGCTGATGGCGTGGTGACTTTTGATGCACAAGTGAAAGGCAGTACAAAAGGAAAGTCGCAACCAGATGTGAACGCGAAGTTTCGCATCAATTCGGGAGCCTTGGTGCACAAGGGAAGCGGAGTGAAGATGAGCGGCATTGCGATGAGTGGAAAGTATGTGAAAGGCAGCAAGCAAGACCGATTGGATGTTGAAGAATTCTCAGCCAACCTTGAAGCGGGCAGTATAGTAGGCAAGGGAAGCATCATGAACATGAGCAATCCCGTTGGTGATTTTCAATTGCGCGCAGATATTTCATTACAAGCCTTGCAGCAGTTTTTAGCGTTGGATACCTTACAAATTTGCGAAGGGCGGTTGGTGGCAGAGGCGCAGTTCAAGGGGCCTTTGGGCAATGGTATGCTGAATAACATACAATCCAGCGGCAAGGCACAGCTTAGTGAAGGACGCTTGCAGCTCAAAGGTTCTAACAGACTATTTACCGACCTTGCGAGCACCGTCCTTTTCAACGATGTGAACGCATCGGTGCAGCGATTTGTGGGCAAAGTGAATGACAGTGATTTTGAGGTGAATGGAACATTGAATAATCTGATTCCATTTTTACTAAAAGAAAATGAAGTACTGGATGTGCAAGCGAATTTGAATTCCAATCAAATAGATTTTTCTAAATTGGTGGAAACGAGCGAGGGCAGCGCGGCACAGAAGGATTATGAATTCAATCTGCCATCTTACTTGCGATTTAGGCTGAATAGTAAAGTAAAGAAATTCACCTTTGAGCGATTTGAAGCCACCAATGTGAGTGGAGTGGTGGTATATGATGGAAACAAACTCGATATCGATCCGGTATCGTTTGCAACGGCCGAAGGAACATTTTTATCGCAGATGCGATTGACAAAGGCCTCGAAGGGAGGCTATGATCTGGTGTGTTCGGCGAATTTTAAGGACATCAATATTCAGAAGCTGTTTTATTCATTCAATAATTTCGGTCAAAGCTTTATCACAGAAAAACATCTGAAGGGCAAAGCAAAGGCTACTGTTCAAATGGAAGTGCCGCTGTCAGCAGCGTTGAAGATGGATAAAGAGCGATTGCACATGTTGATGGATATTGGTATTGCGAATGGTCAGTTGACAGGACTGGAGTCGCTTCAGGAAGTGGCGAAGTATATCAAGAGCAACAAACTCATTGCTCCTTTCGTGGACGAAGATGCCTTTGCCGAAAAGATGAAGGACATTCGTTTTTCTAATCTGGAGAATGTAATTGAAATCAAGAATCAGAAGATTATTATTCCAACCATGGCGGTGAAGTCGAGTGTTTTGGACATCTCGGCGAGTGGTATTCATGGATTTGATAATACCATCGATTATACGATAGGTTTCCGTTTACGGGATGTGTTGGTGCGCAGGTCTGCCGCGAATGAGATGGATGATGGATTGGGCAAGCAGATGTTTATCTACATGAAAGGCACTACTGAAAACCCTAAGTTTGGAATGGATAAAGATGCTGCACGACAGGATCGACAGGAAGAGATAGCGCGTGAAAAAGAGAGTGTTAAAGCATTGTTGAAGCAGGAGTTGGGTTTGTTTAAGAATGATGCTAACGTGGGTACGTATCAGGAGCAGCCTCAAAAGAAGGAGACTACGACAACTATAGAGTGGGAAGAGTTTGACGGTGAGAAGAAAGAAGCGCCAAGTCAAGAAGAAGCGCCAAAATCGAAGCTAAAGGACGCGAGCGACACCAAACCGAAGGATGGAAAGAAAGTGCCTAAGTGGCTTCAGGAGAAAGATTAGGAGGGCATTGATAATATTGAGATATTTGGTGCATGAAACCGCTGCCCGCATCATTTATTGAAAGAATAAAAAGACAGTACCCGAACGAACATTCGGTATTTCTTGAATCTCTGGAACGGCCGGTCATTACAAGTGTTCATCTTCATTTAGAAAAAGGGAAAGAAGTATTTTCGGATAATGACGGACGTGTGCCATGGTGGCCAGAGGGAGTCTTTCTAAAGGAGCGACCGCGATTTACGAGCGACCCATTGTTTCATGCAGGCGCATATTATCCGCAGGAATCGAGTTCAATGTTTATTGGCTTTTTAGCAAAGAAAATTTTATCAGAAAAAAAGAATGTACGTGTACTCGATTTGTGCGCCGCACCGGGAGGGAAGAGTATACTGCTTTCAACGATCATTGGTGATGATGGCGTGTTGATATCGAATGAAATCAATAAAACGCGAGTAAGGATTTTAGAAGAAAATTTGATAAAATGGGGCAGTACCAATGCGATTGTAACCAATAATGAGGCGAAGGATTTCAAGCATTTTCAAAATTATTTTGATTTAATTCTCGTAGATGCGCCATGTAGTGGGGAGGGAATGTTTCGAAAAGATGAGGTAGCAAGGGAAGAGTGGAGCGAGCAGAATGTGGCCATGTGCAGCACAAGGCAAAGAGAGATATTGCAGTATTTGCCAGAGCTGCTTGCTGAAGATGGACATCTCATTTACAGTACCTGCACGTTTGCGGAATTGGAAAATGAAGATCAGACCTCATTTCTGAGAAATGTAGATGGCTTAGAAGAGGTTCATTTTGAAATTCCCGATGCTTGGAAAGAAGAGATTGTGATTGATAATGGATATAAATTCTTGCCTCATAGAGTGAAAGGTGAAGGTTTTTATTGCAATATTTTTAAAAGAAAAAATGCAGGTAGTCGCCGTCACAAGGGCAAACCTTTCGGCAAGTGGTATCGAGAGTTGAGTAAGCAGGAACAGCAAGCGGTAGCGCATTTGGACTTGAAGCATGCGTTGATGAATGGCAATAATGAAGTGATTTCATGTCCTGTGGAATTGGAGGAATTGGATTTTCTATTAAAGCATTTGTTTGTTATTGCTGCTGGAGTGAAGGTTGGAGAGTTGATTCGAGGACAGTTGAATCCAGCGCATTCGATGATAGCTATACCGAATGTTCGTTCGGTTTATCCTGAAATAGAGTTGGAATTAGAGAGTGCCCTGTTATTTTTGAATCGAGGTGATTTGAAAATAACAACGCCCACACAAGGGTGGGCGTTGGTTTCATATCAGGGGCGTCTTTTGGGCTTTGTGAAAGTATTGTCTAATCGTGTCAACAATTATTATCCCAAAGAGTGGCGCATTAGATTTCTAGAATCTTGAATTCTGTTCTTCTGTTGAATTGGTGTTCTTCATCTGAACATTTTACATCGTTTCCGCATTGGTTGAGGAGTTTGGTCTCACCATATCCTTTTGCTACAAGACGGCTACCGTCAATTCCTTGAGAAATGATATACTTCACAGCACTGTTGGCGCGTGCGTCGGAGAGTTTGAGGTTGTATGCATCACCACCTCGAGCATCCGTGTGCGAACTCAACTCGATTTTCATTGTTGGGTTATCTTGAAGAATACGCACTAGTTTATTCAATTCAAGGGCAGCATCTTTACGAATGTCAGACTTTCCATAGTCGTAGTAGATGTTATCAAGTCGAACAACGGTTCCCTTTTCGAGTTTGAAAAGACGGAAGTCATTGTTTACAGAACGGTTTGGATAGTCGCCCGTGTTGAAGTCCTTTGCAAGAAGTACGTACTCTTTTTTATATGCTTCAATAGTGTATTTTTTATTGTCATCGAGAGAGAAGCGATATGTTCCATCTAGGGCTGTTGTAAGGGAGTCTAAGACATTTCCTGCTTCATCTTTGAGGCGAAGTGTTGCTCCTGCTGCTGGTGATCCATCAGCATCGTAGAGAACTTTACCCATAGCGAGGAAGTCAATCTTTTTAAGTTTGATTTCTGGCGCGAAGTAGGAGGTGATACGTGGATTGGTTTGGAGTTCTGCAGTTCCTTTTTCGTAGTCTTTTTTCTCACCCTCGAGTTGGATTACCTTATTGTAAGGGGCCATCAAGGTATAGTCGCCTTCGTTATCTGTCATGACCTGAACGACACTACCATCGGTATTTGTAATGGTTACGAGGGCATTCTTTATTGGTTTTAAGGTTACGATATCGACAACTCGGCCACTGATTTTAACAGAGTCTGGCGGTGTCATTCTCAATTCATAAATATCATCGTCACCTTTACCTCCTGGGCGATTGGAGCAGAAGAAACCGCGATTTTCATCAGGGAAAAGAATGAGGCCAAAGTCGTCGCTTTTGGTGTTAGCGGGGTAGCCCATATTTTGTACAAGTGAGTCACCGTTGAGTTTAACAAAGTAAATATCGAGACCGCCGAGACCGAGGCGACCGTTGCTGCTAAAGTAGAGCGTGCTATCGTTGCTGAGGTATGGGAAAACCTCGTCACCGGCGCTATTGATTTTACCGAGGTTTTTTGGATCAGACCATGCTCCGTCCTTTTTTTCGCAGTAGTATAAATCCATTCCTCCACGTCCACCGGGCATGTTGCTGGAGAAGTAAATTTTCGTGCCATCGGTAGAAAGTGTTGGATGCTGAAGCGAGTATTCTCGGTTGTTGAAAGGGAAAGGGGTGAGTTCGTCAAGGTCGCCAGAGATAGCGCTACCGCTATAGATGCCGAGGTAAAGTCTACCTGATTTTGCTTTTTGTAAATTACCCTTTAAGTAATTATTTCTAGTGAAATAGAGCATTTTATCGCTTGGCGAGAAAGCGACAGTACCTTCGTGATATCGGGAATTGATATCAGCTCCCATTACGCTCACGTTGCTCAAAGAGCTATCGGCGCCGATTTTTGCGATGTAATTGTTTAGATACGGTTGTTCGTTCCAAACATAGCTTCTGGAAGACCCTGGACCTTCTCCGCGCGCCGAGGCAAAGATGAGTTTACCATTGGAGTAGAATGCGGGGGCGAAATCACTTTTTTCAGAATTTACTCCAGAGTTTTTTACTTCAAAAAGTGAAGAGTCCTTCATCAAACGATTGTCAAAGTTTGGGGTAGCGGCGTATTCGACGGCAAGGTCATCAGCAGGATCAATCTCGAGAATTTTTTTATAGGTATCAAGCGCTTCTATATATTTTCCTCGTATTGTTTGAACGCGCGCGAGACTGTGCAGATCAGCTTTTTTAACTTTAGGAAGCGTACACAATGTGGTGAGGAGTTTTTCAGCCTCATCATAGTTATACAGTTTCATTTCGCAGTCGGCTGCCAATCTGAGTGTAGTAGTATCTTGTGCATACTTCGGATTGCTCAAGATATCATGATAGATAGCGGATGCGTTTTTAAAATCGAATTGATCGTAGTAAGACTGCGCAACCTGAAGCTTGATGTTTTGAGCATAGGCTTCATTTAAACTGCCAGTCAGTATGATCGTTGTAATGATGAGTCGAACTATATTTTTCATGTCTTCTTTTGGGTGGGTTAGAAGAATCGTGGTGATACATCACCTTTATTTCCTTTTCCAAAGTCATAACCAATCATGAGCTCATGACTTCCAGTTGTATATCTTCCGATATCACTGGTGATGTAGTCATACGCATAACCGAATTTGAGTTTGTTGTTTATTTCATATTGAATTAATGCGCCTACGGCGTCTTGCCAACGGTACATTGCACCAATCCAGAAGCGATCATAGAACATAAAGTTTGCGGTAAGGTCCATTCCTGGAGGAGCGCCATTTACGGCCTTTAGAAGAATTGTAGGCTTAAACTTGACATAGTAGTTTATATCCCATACATAGCCTGCTATAAGGAAGCCGTGAATTCTTTCTTGGTTGTCGGTGAAGTTTGGAAGCTCGCCTTCAAGAAGTTTGTTTTGCAATAGTCGTGGAGTACTCAATCCTACATACCATCTTTTGCTATACCACATTGCGCCAAAGCCAAAGTTCGGCAATGGTTTAGTAGAGATATTTGCAGCGAAGGCTTGATCATCTTCGAGAAATGGATTAAGATCTAGGAGGTTTGCGCTGAAGAGATTGACGCCTGTTTTCAGTCCGAAGGCCAGCTTAGATTCTTTGAAGAATATGCGATAGCTTATATCGGCGAACACAGATGTTTGTCTTACAGGCCCGTGTTGATCATTTATCACGGTGCCACCAATGCTGATGTTTTCGTTGCGCAAAGGAGAGTGAACGGTCACCGTTTGTGTGATTGGAGCTCCTTCGAAGTTGACCCATTGAGATCGATGGATACCGACCATGCTCAATCTGTCGGCACTTCCAGCGTATGCGGGATTGATGCTGAGTATATTGAACATATATTGCGAGAACATGGGGTCTTGCTGAGCGCGACCTGAAAGCGTGTGAATACACGCTGCGGCTACGAGAAGTATGGAATAAAAATTTCTGTTCAGCATGTGATTATCGTTTTAAGTAAACAAATCCACGGAATGCATCTTCTCCATTGCCGAGGTCGAGTATGTAGTAATAAGTAGATACAGGTAGATTTTCACCAAGCGTGGCTGGATGCGAAGAGCGGCCATCCCAATCGCTCAGGTACGGAGCGGCTTCAAATACTTGAGCTCCCCATCGATTGAAAATTTTCAACGAGTGATTTGGGTAGCTTTCTAAGTTTGGAATAACGAATGTATCGTTCACTCCGTCACCATTTGGAGAGAATGCATCAGGGATTTCAACTGTCAAACAGTCTTCGAGAATGTAGACCACAGTGTCTGTTGTGATTCCACAAACACCATTATCAACCACCCAAACGATGGAGCTCGGAACATCTACTAGTTGCTCGATGATTTCACCAAGTGAAAGTACTTCTGCGTTAGCATCTGTGCTGTCACTGATTACAATAGGACCTTCGGCGATAGACCACCATCCATTGGCAGGCAGTGGAGGGTCAGTAGCGTTGAGGTTGAATGATTGGAATCTATTTTCACAGATTGCATTGCTTTCTCCTGCATAAGCTGGAGGTAAAGTTGGATCATAAACTGTGATGGTGATATCATCAGAGGAAATTCCACAAGCGCCGTTATCCACAGTCCATGTGAATGTATTGATTCCATTTTGGAAACCATACACAACACTTTCATGGAATGTATCGTCGGTGAATGTGTAGATGTTGTCATTG
Organism: uncultured Comamonadaceae bacterium; assembly: GCA_964428835.1. Lineage (GTDB taxonomy): Bacteria > Bacteroidota > Bacteroidia > Flavobacteriales_D > Sanyastnellaceae > JAIXWP01. The sequence goes on from CAYRZQ010000005.1 coordinate 36,893, forward strand.
AAAGTCCACACACCTTCAGCAAGACCCACTGCGATGCTGGCTTGCATGATGAGTGAGTCTGGTGCTCCACAGAAGAAGAGGTCGTCTCCAGCATTTGCCGCTGCAATCGTAATGTCATTGACATAAACGGAAACGGTATCGCAAGTCGAAGCGTTTGGACATGCTCCATTATCAATACACCATACGAATAAGTGTTCGTTGAGAGGAATGTCAGTTATCGAAGTATTTGGATCACTTGGATCTACTATTGTTCCCGTTGGATCGAAACTAATGGCGGTCCAAGTACCGAAGGCAGGGAATAGCGGTTCATTACCATTCATCACTGCATCGGTGAGGTCGATACAGAATTCTTGGTCTGGGCCTGCATCAGCGTTTGGTGAAAGAGGATTGTTGATTTGAACAATCACAGTATCTGATGTAGGCGCTCCACAAGCTCCATTATCGATAGTCCAAACGAGCGTGTAGATACCGATCTGTAAGTCAGAGATTGTTGCATTCGGATCGTTGAGATCTGAGAATGTACCTCCGCTAATCGCACCATTCGGTCCGATTGCGTTTTCAATCGACCAGAAGCCAACACCTGGGAATACAGCTGCATTGGCATTTAGAATTGTGCTGCTTTCAGGTGAGCACAAGAAGATATCTTCTCCTGCGTCTGCTGCTGGTGCAGTATTATCATAGACAAATACTTGCACATCATCATTCGAGTCGTTATTACATGGACCATTGTAGATTTCCCAATTTAGTGTATGCACGCCAACCACCAGGTTGCATAGATCGCTGTTTGGATCTGTTGGGTCTACGAAGCTTGGAGGAGCAGTAGCACCATTTCCATTAACAGAAGACACTACAGTCCAAGTACCTGTTTGCGGATCTTCTGGTTCCTCTGCATTCATTGCGATACAGTTGATCGGAGTGCAGGTGAATAAGTCTTGTCCAGCGAATGCTGTCGGAGCATCTGGAGAGAATACGCGAATCTCCATGGTATCGGTGGTGATTGCATCGATACAAGGACCATTGTCTATGGTCCATACAAACACATTCGTTCCATTTCCTAAATTAGAAATAGCAGTGTTAGGATTATTCGGTTCCTCAATAGTTGCAGTACCTGACACAAGCGACCAAGTTCCGATTGCAGGAACGATTACATCGTTTCCAGCCATAACGGTGCTGGTGTTAGGGAAGCAAAGCTCCTGATCAGGACCTGCGTCTGCAGGTGGTTGATTTTGATCGTAAACATAAATGGCTACGTCATCAACTGGATTTGATCCGCATGAACTAATGTAGAATGACCAAGTGAAAATATTGATACCTACAGCAAGATCCGTTACTGTTGTGAATGGGTTGTTGATGTCAGTAATGGTTGCGCTACCTTGGGTGAGGTTCCATGTTCCAAAGCTTGGAGTATCGGCTGGATTACCAAACATGGTGACTTCACTTTGTGGAGTACAAATGAATTGATCGGGGCCAGCAAGCGGAGCTGTTGCTTCTGGGTCAAATACCCTTACTACTATCGTATCTGAAGTAATTCCATTTGGACAAACCCCGTTGTTTACGGTCCATACCAAAGTTGTGGTTCCGATTTCAAGGCCAGTAATTAGTGAAGTTGGACTGTTCAAGTCATCAATAACCCCTGGTCCATCAATGATGCTCCATGTACCGATAGCAGGGAATTCAGCGGATGATGCTGCCATGTTGACGATGGTATCAGGGTAACACAATTCGATATCAGGACCAGCATTAGCATCGGGTGTATTTTCATTGTAGATGAAAATAGACATTACATCGATCGTAAGTCCGCAAGGACCATTGTCAATTTGCCACATGAAGATATTTTCACCCACGGTGAGTCCATTGATACAAGTATTTGGATCGTTTGGATTTTCTACTTCACCAGTACCAGTAATGAGCACCCATGTACCTACCGCTGGTTCAGAAGGCGCGCTGGCACTCATGCAGTGTGTGCTTACTGGAGTACAATAAGAGGCGTCTTCACCAGCGTTTGCTATTACTTCACCTGGGTTAAATACAGCGATCGTAATTGTATCTGATGATGAGCCGCATGCGCCATTATCCACAGACCATACGAAGGTGTTGAATCCGATAGGCATGTCTGTGATTTCAGTAGTAGAAGATGTTGGGTTTACAATTGTTCCACCACCATCGATATTGGTCCAAAGACCTGTAGCTGCAGCAGTAAGAGCACTACCGTTTACTGTGGTGCTGTTTATTGGTAAACAGAGCTCTTGGTCTGGGCCAGCATCAGCCAAAGGATTTTGATCGTTGTAAACTCGAACCTCAACGATGTCGCTTGTAAGTGAGTTATCACAAGGACCGTTTTGAATGGTCCATTGTAAAATATTTACACCTTCTGCAATGTTTGTGAGGACGGTATTTGGATCAAAAATATTATCGATGTCTGCACTTCCTTGGATGATTGACCACTGACCTACAGCAGGGAATGTTACTTCATTAGCCGACATCTGGGTTGAAGTGAGCGGTGTACAGAGTTCTTGATCCTCTCCTGCATTTGCTGGGAGTTGATCATCTGGGAAAATGTATATGCAAACTTGATCTTCAGTCACAGGTTCGCATGGTCCATTGTAAACGGTCCAAAGGAAACAGTTCTCACCAACTGTCAAATCTGTGATTGCAGTATTTGGATCATTGATGTCTGCGATGGTTCCAGTTCCTGCTACAAGAGTCCATGTTCCAACCCCAGGAGTTGCAGGTGCTAATGCAGCCAAGTTGGTTGAACTAACAGGCTCGCAGAATTCTTGATCAGGTCCTGCAGAAGCTTCAGGAGCGTTAGGATCAAAAACGAATATTGTAACTTGATCGCTTGTGATTGAAGGATCGCAAGGTCCGTTGTCAATAGTCCATTGGAAGACGTTTACTCCTTGAGGAAGATTCGTGATTGAAGTTGTCGGGCTTGATGGATCAGTGATAGTGCCACCACCAGAGATAAGTGTCCATTGGCCAGAAGCTGGGAAGATAGGCGCATTAGCAGCCATATCAACACTATTCAAGGGCAAGCATATTTCTTGATCTAGACCAGCGTCAGCATCAGGCTGGTTTTCGTCATAGATGAAAATGGAAATGTAATCGATGGTTGGCACTTCGCATGGTCCATTGTATATAGTCCACGAGAAACGATTTTCACCTACCACAAGTCCACTAATATTGGCATTAGGATTATTCAGATCATCAATTGTACCTGTCCCTGTCAATCCAGGTCCAACTTCTATTGCCCATGTTCCGAGACCTGGGATTTCAGGTGTGTTGGCCTGCATTGTGTATGTACTTATAGGTGTGCAGAAGGCTGCATCAGGACCAGCAGCTGCTTCTGGTGCATCGTTATTGTAAATAAACACAGACACTTCGTCAAACGTGGTTCCGCAGCTTCCATTATCAACTGTCCATCTAAAGATATTTTCACCTTGCGGCATATTCGTTACCGAGGTGGTAGATGAAGAAATATTGTTGATCAATCCACCACCTTGTACAATTGTCCATTGTCCAATAGAAGATCCTATCACAGCGGAGCCTACAAGTGTTGTAGATGTAGTTGGTAAACAGAACTCTTGATCATCTCCGGCGCTGGCAGCAGCCTGATTGCTATCAAATACGTTGATGGTGACGCAATCGGTAGTGAAAGGCGGATCGCAAGGGCCATTCAGAATATTCCAACAAAATACATTCGCTCCTACACCTAAATTGGTAACTTCAGTGGTTGGGCTATTTGGATTGACGATGGTACCAGAACCACTTAGCAATGTCCAAGTACCTGTTGCTGGGAATATAGCATTGTTTGCAGATATCGTGGTAGTAGTCTGAGGAGTACAAATATCTTGATCTGCACCTGCGTTTGCTTCTGGCTGCGATTCTTCATACAAGAAGATAGAAACGAGGTCAGATGTATTTGTAACAGGACAAGGTCCATTATAGACAGACCATGAAAGAATTGTTTCTCCGACTACGAATCCTGACACGGTAGCGTTAGGATTATTGATATCGGAGATGGTCACACCAGAACCACCAGCAATGACAGTCCATACACCAACACCAGGCACAGCAGGCACTGTGGCGTTCATGATTACGCTGGTTGTAGGTTCACAAACATGAATGTCAGCGCCGGCATTCGCTGCAGGAGCATTGTTGTCAAAGACTCTGATTTCAACCTGATCAGTTGTTATTCCCGATGCGCATGGGCCGTTATCAACTGTCCATCTAATGATATTGATTCCTACTGCAAGATTTGATACAGTCGTATTCGGGTCGTTCACATTTGCAAAAGTTCCAGAACCCTGAATGAACGACCATGTGCCAGTGGCAGGGAAAATGTAAGAACTACCCTGCATTACAACAGATGTATTGGGCAAGCAAATTTCTTGATCTGGCCCCGCATTCGCGATAGGATTGACGTTGCTAAATACAAAGATTGAAACGAAGTCGGTTGTTGTTCCATTAGGACAAGGACCGTTTTGAACTGTCCAACTAAATATGTTTTCACCGACTGGTAGGTTGGTTATAGCTGTTGTTGGGCTGCTTGGGTCTGCGATAATTCCACCGCCAGAAACGAGGCTCCACGATCCCGAAGCAGGGAAAGTAAGAGCGTTTCCAGACATGGTAGTATTTACAGGAGTTACTCCCGTGAAGCATAATTCTTGGTCGGGACCAGCATTCGCGTTTGCTTGATTTTGATCATAGATGAATATACTAATATCATCTTGTGTCACAGGGCTCAAGCAGTTTCCGTTGAATACGGTCCATCGGAGAATAGTTTCGCCAACCGTTAGACCAGTTACGCTGGTAGTGGGGTTGGTTGGGTCAAAAATATTTGCGGTTCCTTGAACAACTGACCACACGCCGTTAGCTGGGAAAATAATGCTGCTTCCTTGTACCGTCGTGCTTGCGGTAGGGGTACAGAACTCTTGATCTGCACCAGCATTTGCGACAGGATTGTTTTGATCAAATACCCATATACTTACCGTATCAGTTGTAAGCGGAGCAGCAAGACATGGACCGTTGTACACTGTCCACACAAAGATGTTTTGTCCAACTGAAAGGTTAGTGACAACGGTGTTTGGATCGTTCACATCTGCGAATGACCCACTTCCTTGAACGATAGACCAAGTTCCGAAACCAGGGCTAAGCACTGCAGCCGCGGCCATTGAGACAGAATTTTGTGGAGTACAGATAGTCTGATCCGGTCCTGCGTTGGATGCGCCTTGTGCACTGTTGTACACGATGATGCTTACATCATCAGAAGGCGAACCACAAGTTGAATAATTTACTGTCCATCTGAAAATATTAATGCCAATAGACAAGCCACTAACAGTTGCGTTCGGGTTATTGACATTAGAGAATGTTCCGGTACCCTGAACAACAGACCACGTTCCTACTCCGGGGAACACCGCCGCATCAGCTGCGAGCACTGTTGTAGATGTTGGTGAGCAAAGCTCCTGATCTATACCAGCATTTGGTTGTGCGGCTCCTCCATTGAATATAGTAATAGTGACTTCGTCGAAAGTGACTCCATTTGCACAAGGTCCATTTTGAACAGTCCATCTAAACACATTTGGTCCGATGGACAAGCCAGTGACACCTGACGATGGGTTGGTCGGGTCAATGATTGTTCCTGTTCCACTAACGAGTGTCCAGATTCCGGTAGCTGGGAAAATAGGAGCGCTACCACTAAGTGTAGTAGAGGTTATTGGAGTACATAAATCTTGATCAGGTCCAGCGTTAGCAGAAGGGCTAGATGCTGAGAAGACAGTAATTACCACATCATCAAAAGTCGTCTGCGATCCGCAAAGACCATTATTGATTGTCCAGCGGAATACGTGTACACCAACTGGAAGGTTAGCAATAGTAGTTGCAGAGTTGCTGATGCTTATTATAGTTCCACTTCCAGATACTAGAGACCATTGTCCTGTGCCTGGGAATATGGCGCTGTTTGCAGCCATCACAACAGACGAGGCAGGTGTACAGATGCTTTGATCTGGACCAGCGTTGGCGACTGGAGCGTTAGAATTGAATACGAAAATGCTTACTTCATCAAAAGTGACGCTGTTAGTACAAGGACCATTGCTGATAGTCCATCTAAATATATTTTCTCCAATTGAAAGACCAGTTACAGTTGACGTCGGTGATGTAGGGTTTGTTATAGTTCCCGTTCCGCTGATGAGTGTCCATTGACCTGAAGCTGGGAACAGAGCATTATTACCTTGGAGCTGAGTTGTAAATGTTGGCGAACATAAGCTTTGATCGGGTCCTGCATTTGCCGTTGGTTGATTTCTATCAAAAATCAAAATTGTTATTTCGTCAAATGTCTGGTTCGGAACGCAAGGTCCATTAGTAATTGTCCAACGGAATACATTCGCTCCAACGCCTAGTCCAGTTACAAGAGTTGATGAATTTGTTGGGCTAACTATGGTTGGCGCGACAGGTCCTGAAACCCATGTCCACTGGCCCGTTGCAGGGAAGATGACATTGTTTGCAGTGAGTGTTGTAGAGCTCACAGGTTCACAGAAACTTTGATCGGCACCAGCATTTGCTGCGGGTTGGGCATTACTAAATACGAAAATAGAAACCTGATCAAAAGTGGTTGATGGATCACACGGACCATTGCTAATAGTCCATCTAAATATGTTTTCGCCTACTGCAAGTCCCGTGATTGCAGTGGTGGGGCTATTGGGCGAAACTATATTTCCAGAACCTTGAATCAAGGTCCATTGTCCTGTAGCTGGAGATATTAGGGAATTTCCAGTAAGAGTCGTTGATGCAGTTGGCAGACATAAATTCTGATCCGCTCCTGCGTTGGCCGCAGTTTGATTTTCGGAAAATTCGGTAATGACAATTTGATCAACAGAAGGCGCGGCGCATGGTCCGTTGAAAATTGTATAACTAAAAGTATTTGTACCGACTCCAAGGTTGCTTACAAGAGTTGTAGAGTTATTTGGCGTAGCAATCGTTCCTGATCCGCTCACCAAGGCCCATAGTCCAGTTGCGGGGAAGGTGAATGGCGTTCCGGTTAGCGTTAATGCTCCTTGCGAAGTACAAGCGCTAAAATCAGCTCCTGCATTTGCTGGTGCTTGGGCATTATTGAACACCACTATAGTGACGTCATCAAATGTGGTAGATGGATTACATGGGCCATTATTGATAGTCCATCTCAGGATATTCGTACCAATAGACAAACCGCTTACAGTTGTAGTTGGATTAGTTGCATTGGCAAACACAGCAGTTCCCTGCACGATTGTCCAAGCACCTGTGCCTGGGAAAATAACGTTGTTACCAGCAAGGGTAGTTGAAGGATTTGTTGAACAAAGCTCTTGGTCAGGACCAGCGTTTGCTGCTGCTTGAGCGCCAGAGAATACAAAAATTGAGACTTCGTCGAAGGTCACGCCATTGGCGCAAGGTCCATTGTTTACAGTCCAACGGAAAATGTTTAGTCCAACACCGAGGTTATTAATTGAAGTTGTTGGAGACGTCGGGTTCACAATAGTACCAGAACCTTGAATAATGGACCATTGACCTGTTCCTGGAGCGATGACAGGCGAAGCGCTCATTACTGCATTTGCAGGAGCTACCCCTGTGAAGCATAATTGTTGATCAGGGCCTGCATTTGCACTTTGTTGATTTTCATCGAACACAAAAATGGTCATATCATCGAAGTTCTGACCAGCAGGGCAAGGGCCATTGAGAATGGTCCATCTGAATACATTAGATCCGATTCCAAGTCCCGAAATGCTGGCGTTCGGCGATCCGGCATTTCCAATTGTTCCTGTGCCGCTTATAAGCGTCCATTGTCCAGTGGCAGGAGAAGATACCGAACTACCTTGCATCGTGTAGGTGCTGGTAGGAGTACAGAGCTGCGCGTCTGGGCCTGCATTGGGCGGACCTTGATTGTTATTGAAAATTACAATTGTTATTTCATCGAAAGTGATTGTTCCACAAGAACCATTATTGATGGTCCATCTAAATGTATTTGAGCCAAGACTGAGTCCTGTGATTTGTGTAGTCGGACTGTTTGGAGACACTATATTACCAGTGCCACTTACTAAGGTCCACAAACCAACTGCAGGGAAGGTAGCATTGTTGGCTGCCATCGTTGCAGAAGTAATAGGAAGACAGAATGATAAGTCGGGCCCAGCGTTGGCGACTGGTGCATTGTTGTCAAATACAGTTACACATACTTCATCAAAAGTTGGAGCACCGCAAACGCCAGTATTGATTGTCCATCTAAAACAATTCACCCCTACTCCAAGTCCGGTTACGCTGGTAATTGGAGAGGTTGGATTACTGAAAGTACCGCTTCCTGAAACAACAGTCCATTGGCCTGTTGCTGGGAAAATCGGACTATTTCCCGTCAGCGTAATGCTAGATGTAGTGTTACAAATGCTTTGATCAGCGCCAGCATTTGCTGGCGATTGTGCCGCAGGAAACACAGTAATAGTCATTTGATCACTCGTCAAAATCGGGGTAGCACACGGACCGTTATTTACTGTCCATTGCAGTGTGTAAATGCCAGGAACAAATCCAGAGACACTGGTGGATGGGCTAGTTGGATTAGCAATGGTCAAAGTGTTGGGCCCACTAACTTGAGACCAAGCACCTGTTGCGGGGCTTATGAGGTTATTACCGGACAGATTAGCGCTAGCTGCGTTCGAGCAAATTTGCTGATCGGGACCGGCATTTGCTTGTGTTTGTGATGAGCTAAATACGAAGATGGCTACAAGATCATTGGTGCTTCCGCAGGTTCCATTATTAATGGTCCATCGGAAAATATTTATACCTACAGCTAAATTATTTATTGCGGTGGTTGGACTATTTGGCGATACAATAACACCAGATCCTGCTACGAGTGTCCACGTTCCGATGGATGGTGCAATGGCTGCATTGGCTGCCATTGTAGCACTAACAGGCGCCACACCAGTGAAGCAAAGAAGTTGGTCGGGACCTGCATTTGCAACTTGAGCATTCGCATTAAATACATTAATGGTCATTTCGTCAAACACAGTATTTCCGCACGCTCCGTTTTGAATGGTCCATCTGAATACAAACGTTCCAGTACTGAGGTTTGAAATAGTTGTGGTAGGAGATGTTGGCGTATTGATAGAAGCACCGCCAGGTCCGCTTACTTGTGTCCACAGTCCAGTGGCAGGAGCAGCAGGGGCTGTTGCGGCCATAGTGAAGGTATTTGTCGGCAAACAAATCGTAGCATCTGGACCAGCATTCGTAGTAGAAATATTTCCATTGAATACGGTAATGGTCATTTGGTCGCTCACCACCGGGTCGCACGAACCATTAGAAAGTGTCCATTGGAAAACATTGTTTCCAAGACTCAAGCCGCTAACAGTTGCAGAGGTGGGTCCAGTTGGAGCGATAGTACCTGTTCCTGACACGAGCGTCCATTGTCCTGTTCCAGGGGCAGTGGGGGCATTACCATTGATGCTCGCAGTGATAGGAGTATTTGTGAAACAGAATGTTTGATCAGGCCCGGCATTGGCAGCGGGTTGAGATTCGGGGAATACGGTAATGATGACATCATCAACAGTAATCGCTCCGGCGCAAGGACCGTTGTTCATAGTCCAGCGGAATCTATTTTGACCAACTGATAGACCAGATACGGTAGCGCTGGGATCATTGACATTCGAGAAAGAGCCAGTTCCACTGACAACACTCCAGGTTCCTGTCGCTGGTGCTATAGGTGAGTTTGCGGCAAGAGTAGTGGTATTGTTTGGTAAGCATACCGTTTGATCTGCCCCTGCATTAGCTGCAGGAGATGATGGATTGAATACAGTAATTACAATCTCATCCGTAAGTGTACCACAAGGTCCATTATTGATGGTCCATCGGAAGCGGTTCACACCAATGCTCAAACCAGTAACGGTGGTATTTGGGGCGCTTGCATTAGCGAAGGTACCCGATCCTTGAACTACTGTCCAAGCTCCTGTTGCGGGTACAATAGGAGTGTTTGCTGTGAGGTTGAGGAATGTGAATGCGCCTTGACAAACGGTTTGGTCAGGTCCTGCATTTGCAGGCGGGTGACTATTGTTAAATACGCGAATCACCATTTCATCATTAGTATCTCCGCCAGGGCAGGGGCCATTCGAGATGTTCCAGACGAATGTATTTATCCCAACTGCCAAGTTTGTAATCTGTGTTGTTGCACTATTGATGTTTTGAATGGTTGCTGTTCCCGAGGTGATCGACCATGTACCTATTGCTGCTGTTCCTGGGTCATTGGCCTGCATCGTGTATGTGGTAGTAGAACATAAGTTGGCATCGGGGCCAGCATTAGCGGCAGGAGGCGTGCCTTGGAATCGGGTGATTTGAACGAGGTCAACCCTATTCACCGAACACCACGGATAGCTTTGTGTCCAGATAAATGAGTTTTGACCTAATGATAAATTGGAAACTGTTGTATTAGGAGAGTTTGGGTTTGCCAAAATACCTGTACCGCTAGCAACAGTCCAGAAACCAACGGCAAGGGGGTCGGGGTTAATGGCAGATAGCGATGCTTGACTAGGGCCACAGACAAACTGATCTGCGCCAGCGTTGATAGGAGTATTAGGATTGACGACAGTGAAAATCAGATCCAAACTTCCTTGAAATCCGAATTCATTTTCAACAACGAATGTCACAGTGTCTCGCCCTACAAAGTTGAAAGGTGCAGTGTATCGGAAGCACGTATCATGCGGTGCGGAAGGAGGCGCGATGATAATATTACCTTCATTACCACTAAAGCTATCAATAAAGTTATTGTTACCGCAGCTAAATACACGCAAGCAGTGGTCAACACTTTGGCCTTGACATAAAGTGGCGACGTTGTAAATAGTAGTTGGAATGGGCTCTGCAGCGCTTGGATCCTGAAACTCAAACGCGTCATCAAAGCCCGATAAATATCCATACGCTCCTGTGGCTCCATTACCTGTGAGCCAGCCCGCATGAAAGAATCCTTGCGATTGCACAACAACATTAAGAGGCAAGTTGGCATTGGGAATAGTCGCCGCTCTCCATCCGGGTAAACCAGGGACGTTTTGAATGATTATTCCTGGAAATGCAGTAAACGGCGTTCCATTTATGGTTAAAGTAGCTGCTGCCGTGGGCTGAATCAAAATCTGCATGATTTCTTGTAGCCCGGGAATGTTAAACCTAGAAAACTCTATATACCTCGAACCAGTACACGATATTTCGGGCATGGCACTCATATCTACTTCTTCATCTAGAGAACAACCACTGACGTGGTAGCAAAATGCTGGGCGGTCTGTTCTAAAGTAATGCGGAGCTCCAAAAGCGCCGGTCATTGTCCAATCAAAGAATTCACCAGCGTTGATGGTAGCAGCAGGCGTAGCTGAGCCATCGATAAAGATGTTTGTATTGTTCTGGGTTGCTACAATAATCGAATAATCCCATGGGAAGTTATTATTACCCTTAATACACACCCATTCATTACCTGCGAGTCCAGTAGGAACCAGCTGGTCCGTTCCCCCGTCCGCAGCGTTGGCACCAGCTCCAGATATGCGCGTGTGGGTAGAACCACTGATCACTACGATATCTCTATTAGATGTGACCCGAGAACCACACACGTGCTCTATGGGACTATTTCCTCTAATCAGGTAGCTTTCTCCAGCTTGTAATATTACCGTGTGTGGGTTAGATAACGCAGTGGTTCCATACATCGTGAAAGGTGTGCGAAAGCTAACCTGTGTATTATTTTCTAATGCCATTACCGTAATGAAGTGATACTCTTCGGGCCCATAACTTCCATTGAAATTTCTAACCTGAGAACCACAATAAAACTCCCTTCCTAGGGCATTTCTCCCCTTCAAGGTAACTAGCGTTTGGTTGGTGCCTCCTGCAACGCGGTGTACACATTGAATTGGGGCTGAAGATGTAATTCTTAATCCAAACTGTCGACTTGGAACACCCTCAACATTTGTTTGCCCTAAGACTGGTGTCAAAGGCACGAATAATGGGGTTCCAGATGTAACTGTGCCCGTAAAATTGAACGTTGTTCCATCAAGAGTGGATACGTTTACCGTAACTGGAAAACCGAACGGCGTGCTGATTACCAGATTCGATGGACTGTTTCGATCGGTATTTGAAACATCCCAAATTGGAGGCATCCAAAATTCTGTATCAAACTGGGCGGTTACGCTTTGAGAAAAAACTAAACCAAGAAGCACAATAATGATCTTGGTCAACAAACGGGATATATATTTTCCTACCATGGGTGAACGGGTTCTCGCTTTATTTGAGTTAAGAAGTTTAGGACCAATAAATAATTATTAGCCGTCGTAAAATTCACAACATCAAGCGCACGTTATTTTAACCTCGTCGAAAGATTTCAACAAGCGAACGTGCAATGCATTGATTTTACTCTAATTATCTGTAATCCTAATTTTTGATGACCTTCAGATACGCAGAATACGTATCATTGGTTACTCTTAAAACGTAGATGCCGCTTGAGTTTTCGCGAAGGTCTAATTGTATTGGTTCACTCGTGGATACGCGTTCAATTTTTGATATCAAACGTCCTTCGAGATTAAGAATTTCAATATTAACCAGAGAAGATTTCGATTCTGTCAGATCAAGCCAGTAAATTCCTTGGCTTGGATTCGGAAAGACCTTTAATGAGTTGGCAAACTCCAAATCATTAGTGGAATTCACTACGGTCAGAACTTCTCCTTCAATCTCACAGCCATAGTTGGTAGTTACAGTAATTCCATAATTACCGCTAGCGGGATCAAGAATGAAAGAATCATTGGCACCTTCAATTGGCAAGCCATTGAATGTCCATTGGTAGCTAGTGTAAATATCTTCGACAGATAATTCATTGTTCAATTCATCGAAAACGATATTCACAGGCAAGCAAAGCACGAAGTCGCTTGAAATGGTCTCACAACCAAACTCATTGGAAACGGCGCAGCTATATACGCCACCTTCGTTAGCTATCAAGGTATCATCGGTAGCTCCAGTGATTGGAATACCATTCAAAAACCATTGAAACGTATTGCCTCCAGCAATAGTAGCCGTAAGAGTATTTGTCGAGGAGCTAATGGTAACAGTTGGTGAGGGAAGAACCGAAACGGTCACTTCATCCGTAATATTTAAGGTCTCTTGCAACAAAATGGTCCACGTACCAATAGTTCCATCTCCTGAATTGAATACCGCTTGTCCTGAAGTTAAGTCGATATTAAAAGTGCCCAATAAATCGTCAGCAGTTAAATCATCTTCATCCCAAAAAGAAATGGAATATTCGGGATTGGAAAGCACGATGTTCAAATTACTCCAGACAACGGTGGTGGAGTTATCAGTGGTGGTGGAGGTAAACACTACATTGCCTTCTCCATCGGATAGAGTAAAGTAAGGATCTGCAGTTCCCGAAAAGAATTCATCAATATCACCATTACCGCTACCATTGATATTACCAAGGTTTATCTCATCCAGTATATATTCAGAAATAATAGTATTTAGCGATACTTCATAATCGCCTTCTGTCTCGTATAGGGCGGTAACGCTGGGATTTGTTGATGTTTCTCCATTGCCGAGGTTCCAGTTGTAGGTTGTGATTTGATGATTAGCTCCATTCAGTGTTGCCTCAAGATTCGCCGTCAAACTGCCGCAACTGGCGGTGTTGTCTATTGTAAAGCTTGAGGTGGTGGTGCTGCCTTGTTCAATGACCAAGGTGTATGTAAAACTTTGGTTTTGATTGACCTCAAAGCCTGCTACGGTTGCCACTACCGCAACATTTATCAAAACATCATAAATTCCCGGAAGCAAAGGTGTGCCGCATAGTGTTGCACATCCATAATTTTCACCCTGTGCAGGAAAATAAACACCGTTGGGGTTGTTGGTAGTGTATGAAAAACCAAATGGCAATCCTGTCACAGACGTAATCGTGATCTGATTTAGCGTGACAGTGACATTAAGCTCAGGTTCAAGAATGGTCGATGGCAAGAAGAAAGTGAGTACTTGCTCGTAGTATTCTCCAGTAAATCCAACGGGTAGAGTTTCTGGACATAGGGTTGGCTGACCATCAGCGCTCACACAAGATAAGTCGGGATCGCAGCTGGGACATTGACCAAAAATGGTAATTGTTTGCAGGAAAAATAAACAAATGGCGAAGTACTTCATCAGTTGCTAAGATCAAAGGTTAAGGCAATGATAAGAAATTATGCATTTGTGTGGATTGTTTAGGTATTAATTCCTTTTGGATGTCTATTTTTGACGACTCAAAAAATAAATGGAATGAAGAAAATTTTACTTTCAAGTTTATTATTAATGTTAAACTTCTTTGCTGCGCAAGCACAAGTGGTAATTAACGAATTGGACGCAGACCAGCCTCAAACTGATGCTGCGGAGTTTATTGAACTCATCGGTGAACCGAACACTTCGCTCGATGGACTTGTGGTAGTCTTTATTAATGGAAATAATGATCAAGCCTATGCAGCCTATGACCTTGATGGTTATAGCACTGATGCTAACGGCCTTTTTGTGTTAGGGAACGTGGGAGTAGCTGCAGCCCAGCTCATATTTCCAGACAATACGCTTCAAAATGGACAAGACGCCGTTGCCATTTATTTGGGTAATGCCGTGGATTGGCCAGCGGGAGCTGTACCCACTAATGCCAATCTCGTAGATGCTGTCGTTTATGACACACAAGATGCAGATGACACTGTTTTAATTGATCTTCTTACTCCTGGCCAACCTCAAATTGATGAGAATGGCGATATGAATGGAGTATTCAACTCAATCTCTCGGGTGCCCGACGGGGGAGCTCCTTTTAATACTTCAGTTTTCGTGCTGCAAGCACCAACACCTGGCGCTTTCAATGCTCCAGTGGGCCCCGTATGTAATGCAGGCATGGTTAGTGTCGAAGGTTTGGATAATCCAGCTCAACTTTGCAATGATCAGGAATATGGAATTATCAATTTCTCCTCTAACTCTACGCAGCCTGGCGACGGTGTCTGGTTTGTAGTCACAAATACAAGTGGTGACATTGTTACATACAACGAAGATGGTATCTTTAACTTCGATGAATATGAATTGGGGAATTATCAAGTTTATAGCTTCTCTTTTATAGGCGAAGTGGACCTATCAAGCCTGCAAGCAGGTTTTCCTGTGAACGGAATAGCTGCATCAGAGTGTATTAATGTTTCATCAAGCTTTGTCACAATTCAAGTAATTGATTGCACCGTTCCTATTTGCAATGGAGGCACACTTGAAGCTACTTCTAATACCACTTTTTGCTCTGATGCAACGAACGCGAACGTAACTTTTAATGTGTCCGGAAATCAGGTTAATGGGGAATATACATTCGTCCTAACTGATGAAAATAACCTCGTCATCCAGCTGTTTAATGAAACGTCATTCAACACAGACAATCTTGAAATTGGAACTTATAGAATTTGGGGATTGTCTTACTTCGGAGATTTAGATCCTACTACAATCGAACCTGGAGATGATGCGCTGTTTATATTGCCGTTTGAATTCTGCACGCAACTCTCAACAAATTTTATTGCTATAAACATTGTCAATTGCGAATTCGAAAACGGTTGCCAGACGCTTATCATTTCTCAATACTTTGAAGGAACAGCTTTTAACAAGGCTATCGAGTTGTACAATACTTCTAATTTCCCAATTGATCTAGACGATTACGAGTTGTTTTTATATGCAAATGGAAGCACAGATGTCACCAATGCTTTCGCTCCACTTGGTATCCTCCCCGGTGGTGAAACATTTTTGATTGTTCACCCACAAGCAGACCCTGCTTTGTTGGCAATCGCCGATACAACGAGCAACGTAGTAAACTTCAATGGTGATGATGCAATTGTGCTTCAGGAAAACCTCGTTAATATTGATGTATTCGGTCAAGTAGGCGAAGACCCAGGAATGTTCTGGACTACACCTGCGGGCAATACTCAAGACAATTCTTTGATCCGATTCAATTATGTGTCGGCACCAAATACTGATTGGGCGGTAACACAAAATCAGTATTTCTCTTCACCTATTTCCAGCTTTGAAACTCTAGGAAATCATGACTTTTTGCAGTGTAGCAATATCCCGCAAATGGGCTTTGAGATTTCAGCTATTTCAGTTGAGGAGAGCGTAGGACAAGTAGAGCTGATCGTAAACGCATACAACATTCCAGCTGCTGTTGATGTACAGGTGACATTGGCCGATGGAACAGCTATAGCAGGTGAGGACTTTGTAAACGACAACAACTATAATCTTTCATTCGCTGCTGGAAATTCGTCTCAGAGCGTTTTCATTAACATTATTGATGAGGACATTGAAGAAGACTTAGCCGAGTTCTTTACTGCAACGCTTTCTTCTGCTGTAGAGGTAGATTTCATTATACCTCAAGTTACAATTACGATTGAGTCTAATGATCAATCTTATCCTCTCTACACTATTGCTGAAGTAAGAGTGGAAAATGAGTTTGGAGTGATGGATAGCATTGGTGTCTTCTGCGAGTTGCGTGGCATTGTTCACGGAATCAATTTCAATAGTGACGGAACACATTTCCATATTTTAGATGAGACTGGAGGTATCAAAGTTTTTCAAGCGTTAGAAGACTTGGGATATACTGTGACAGAAGGTGATAGCGTTCACGTAGGCGGTTTTATTGAGCAGTTTATGGGACAAGCAGAGATTCGTCCGGACTACATTACACTAATTGATGCAAATCACCCGCTTCAAACGCCAACAGTAGTAAACGGATTGACAGAGGAAAATGAAAGTAGCTTAGTCACTATTTCATGTGTGAGCCTCGAAAATCCAGGTCAGTGGATTGCTTCTGGTACTGGGTTTATTGTTGATGTGACAGACGGAACCAACTCTTTTGAAGTGTGGATCGATGGGGATACAGAGTTGTTTAGCGGCGGGGTACTGGAAGGTAGTTTTACTCTAACAGGAATTGTGGAGCAAATGGACAACGCTTCTCCTTTTGACAATAACTATGTTATTTTACCACGTTATATTGCGGATATAGATGACCAAGTTGTTGCTGATTTCAGCATTCCGAGTCCAATTGTTTTCGGAGACAATGGTGTCACCATTGCAATCGTAAATAACTCTTTAGGTGCAAATATTCTTGAATGGGATTTTGGCGATGGAAATACCTTTGAGGGTGAAGTAGAAGAACATACTTATACCTACGAAGCGTTGGCTCCGCTGGCTGAAATTACTGTTTCTTTGACCGCCTCAGGTGATGCTTGCACTGCTACATCTACTCAGACAGTGGATCTGGTTTATTCAAGCGTTGAAGAAGTAGATGCGTTCGAATTGAATGTGTATCCAGTGCCTGCCAACAATAATCTCACGATAGAAGCTGCTGAACTTGTCGAAATGGTTCAAGTTATCGACATCACAGGTCGTGTTGTCATTGCCATTCAAAATATGAATTCTCACCGTGTAGATGTGAATACAAGCGCTTTGAGCGTTGGTAATTACGTATTGCAAGTGATTTCTTCAGATGCTGCGGTAGTGAAGAGTTTTGTAGTATCAAGATAATTTTTAGGTTAAAATATAAAAGCCACGGCCCGCAAGGGCACGTGGCTTTTTTTATGTGTTAGCTTTGCACCATCCTAATCTACCAATGCATGGAAAAGAATGTTTTAAGAAAACTGGGAGGCTACTTTTTAAACGGAGTCCTAATAATCGTCCCCATTGCTGCGGTCGTGTACATCATCTACAAAGTGCTGGAGCTATTGAGCACGCCCTTCCTAACGTTGATGTATAATGAAAGAGAGCTTGCGGTGACCGGCCAGAAAATTTCTCCTCTTGCTATTTTATCTCTGCTGCTTTTTATTCTCGTTCTTGGGTACATCGGAACAAAACTCATCAACGAGCCGATCAAGAAACGAATTAGTCAATATGTAGAAAAAATACCTCTTTATAAAAGTATAACCGATATCATCAACGCACTTGTTGGGAGTAAAAAAAGGTTCAATAAACCAGTATTGGTAAAGCTCAATCAGGAGCAAGATATAGAAGTGATTGGATTTATTACAGATGAAGACCTCAATGAATTGGCCGATGATATAGAAGGAAAGATTGGCGTCTATTTACCGATGAGTTTCAGCTTCTCTGGTCATTTGGTAATCGTGCCCAAAAAGAATGTCAAAGTCGTTGATAGAAACTCCGTTGATGTAATGAAGTATATCGTTAGCGGTGGAATAGTTGATCTTGATAATGCCAGCGATGACAAGAACTAGAGCGCTGGCTATTTTACACCTCACTGTTTTTATTTGGGGATTCACAGGTATTCTGGGTAATGAAATTTCTTTAGATGCTGATAGATTGGTGTGGTGGCGCACCTTTGTTGCGGCCATAGCGATGGGCGCTTGGGCTTTTTTAGCAAAGAAGTCTTTGATAGCATCAACCAAAGAATTAATGGCTTATGCTGGAGTAGGAGTGCTCACAGCAGCTCATTGGATATGTTTTTTTGGAAGCATCAAAGTCAGTAATGTGAGCACGGCATTGGCCGTGGTGAGCACTACGAGTTTCTTTGTGGCTCTGGTAGCACCTTTTATAAGAAAAGCTAAGTTTGAATGGATAGAGTTGCTATTGGGAGTAATTGTAGTGGTTGGTTTGACGATTATTTTCAACTTTGAGCCGGACAAAACCTGGGGTATTATTCTTTCTTTATGTGCTGCCTTGTTGGCGGCCACATTTTCAAGCATCAATTCTGTTTTGGTAAAATCATATCCTCCAACGCGCATTGCATTTTATGAGATGTTGTTTGGAATGCTTGCTGTTACAATTTACTTGTTGTTTTCAGGGCGGATGGAAGCTGAAATGTTTTCTTTGGAAGCCCGGGACTTTGCACTGATCTTAGTTTTGGGCATCTTAGCCACTGCCTTTGCGTATATCGTCAGTATCGATGTAATGAAGGTATTGTCTCCTTTTACATGTGCATTGACAATCAACCTAGAGCCATTGTACACAATAGTTTTTGCCTTGTTGATGTATGGGGAAAAGGAATATATGAGTCCTCAATTCTATCTGGGCTCCGTTTTGATTTTATCGACTTTGTTTATCGACGCTTATTATAGAAATAAAAAAGCCGCTTAGAATTCTAAGCGGCTCTTTTGTAAATGCTTTGTATGTCTTAGTTACAGCCCATTTGGCCGAACCCGTCAACTTCATCGAAAGTTGGATCTTCAGCTTCTTCGCCATCGAGGAAGGCATCAAAGAAGTCAGAAAGAACTAGGTAAGTACCGTCAAAGCTCATAGAGCTGCTGTTCACAGTCAATTCTCCACCGCTAGCAAAATAGAGGTTGAGGTTAGAGAAGTCCATTACGAATGAGAATGCGAAATCACTAGCAGATCCGTCACCTTCATCATACTCGAACCAATCAAAAATTTCATATGAACCGTCTAACTCGTCTGAAAGAACGTAGTAAGCAGCATATCCATTAAAGTATTCGAAAGGGTCGAAATCTTCACTTTCTGTGTCAGCATCTGCAAGAGCTTCAAAGTCTCCAGAGAATCCTACTACAAGACCGAATTGATCCCATTCGTAACCAGTATCAAAGATATCTGGAGATTCTCCATCTGCTTCGATTTGTTCAGCAGACAAACAAATAACATAATCCATGTTAAGTGTAGTCTCCCCAGCAACCACAACACCACTTCCGCCAGATGTAGATGAACCACCACCTACGCTGAATACGAGGTAGCTACCGTCGTTGTCAGTATAGTACATTGTACCATCATTGTCTGGGTCAGCAAAGTTGAAACCGTCAGCTGGATCTGCAAATTCGAATTCACGCGTTCCAAAATCCAAGTCAATAAACTTGTTAGTGTTTGGATTGTAGAAGCGAAGTTTTGGGATTCTCTGTACAGCCTCAGCAACGGTACGAACCTGGCTATTGTCGAGAGTTACAGAAGTTCTTGGCGCCATTGGCTTATTGCTGTGAACTTCTTCTTCCTTTGAACAGCCTGTAAATACAAAAGCAGCTCCTATTGAAACTGCAGCCGCGATTAGTTTAATTTTCATTTTATCATTATTTATTAAGTGATAAAAAAAGTTTTGGGTTACGAAAATACAATTTCCGTAACCCAAAAAATGTTTTTTTTAGTTAAATAACCAACCGAGACGGATAGTTGACTGCATAACTGTACCCCAGTTAAAGTTTCTCCAGTCACCAGAACCATCACCTACGATTTCTCTTGTACCAACTGAACGGCTACCGTTATCAGCGATTTCAACGAAAACAACATCAGAGAAGTTGTCGTCTGCGCTAGCTGCATCAGTGTAGAGGAATGAAGTTTCGTCACCGATTTCAACTTCAACGTCTCTCAATGTAGTTCTGCTAAGACCAAAACCAAGTTCAACACCTAGGTAAAGGTTATCAGCGATGTAGTAATCAACACCAGCGATAGCATTCAAACCTACAGTTGTTGTTCCTTCTGTACGAGTCAAAGAGAATACAGAGTAGTTTTCTACACGAGCGTCAGCAGCGTTACCGCCCCAGAATTCACGCTCGAAAGAGTTGCGACCGATACCGAATAACAATTCAGCACCCACGTATGGAGAAAGACGGTCAGTTCCATCAAAGTGCATTTCATATCCTGGACGGATAGAGAAATTGAAGCTGCTCTCATAGTCATAAAGAGCATCTACTGCTACTGTTTGACCAGTAGAACCGATAGCTTCAGTCGCTTGAGCTCTTACTGTAGTAACGCGGTCACCACCTAAGCCAAATCCGATGCGGATAGCAGAAGACTCGCTGTTGAACATACGGAAACGGATACCGTTTGTAGAAAGTGGATTACCAGAAAGAGGTGAGAACTGAACCTCGATGTTTTTTTCGCCACCTGTTTGCTTCTGAGCGAACAAACCTGTAGTCGCAGTTAAAGCTAATGCAAGAAAGAAAATTTTCTTTTTCATAAATGTTGAGTTTTTGGGTTATGATATTGCAAGATTGTGCAATTCTTTTGTTTGATTGTTACGGGTTTATACTTGTTTTCTAACTACCAATTGTTAATTCGTTCAAAAAGAACGTTTGATTGCGGGCCAAATGTAAAAGAATTTTTCTTCGATGAAACCAACATTCGTCACGTTGGAGTGCTTTTTTTCCGCGACACCGCTTCTCAAACTCTGAACCAAGAATTGTTAAAACGAACCCTCTATTTGAAATAAAATTTACGACTTGTCGTTTAGGGGCTCGTTTTCAACTTCTTACTCCACAGTCACGCTCTTCGCTAAGTTTCGTGGCTGATCCACATTGCAACCTCGCATTACTGCCACATGGTAAGCCAAAAGTTGGAAAGGTATCACAGATACGATAGGCACGAGGGTATCATCTGTCTTTGGAATTTCAATTACGTGATCCGCCAACTCCGTTACTGTCTTGTCTCCAGCGGTCACTATCGCAATGATTTTTCCCTTTCTTGCCTTTACTTCCTGAATATTCGAAACGACTTTTTCATAAGATGGTCCTTGTGTAGCGATTACGAATACGGGCATTTCCTCATCAATTAGGGCAATAGGTCCATGCTTCATTTCGGCGGCGGGATAACCTTCAGCGTGTATGTAAGATATTTCTTTAAGTTTTAAAGCACCTTCAAGGGCAACAGGAAAGGAATAACCTCTTCCCAAGTAAAGGGCGTTTCTTGAATTTTTATAAATCGAAGCTATTTCCTTTACGTGATCATTGCTTTTGAGCGCCACTTCCACTTGATCAGGCACCGCATTCAACTCGGCCATTAATTTGATCACATCTTTTTGTTCGA
The DNA here is from genome assembly GCA_964428835.1 of uncultured Comamonadaceae bacterium. Taxonomy (GTDB): domain Bacteria; phylum Bacteroidota; class Bacteroidia; order Flavobacteriales_D; family Sanyastnellaceae; genus JAIXWP01. The sequence continues at coordinate 58,652 of CAYRZQ010000005.1, forward strand.
TTGTCCCTCTTACCTGAGCTACTCCAAGCGCGAGTTGGTACAAAACAGTTACTTGAGCGGTAAAAGCTTTAGTAGATGCGACTCCAATTTCCGGTCCCGCATGAGTATATGCTCCCGAATGAGTGGAGCGAGAGATTGTGCTTCCAACGACATTGCAAACTCCAAAAATGAATGCACCTTTTTGTTTGGCCAATTCAATAGCAGCCAAAGTGTCTGCTGTCTCGCCACTTTGTGAAATGGCAATGACAATATCATCTTTATATATTACAGGATTGCGATATCTGAATTCGCTTGCATATTCCACTTCCACGGGTACACGAGCAAAATCTTCAAAGAGATATTCGGCAACTAAGCCAGCATGCCAGGAAGTGCCGCAAGCTACAATGATGATTCGTTTTGCATTGAGCCACTTATCGCGATGATCATCGATCCCGCTCATCTTCACAAAACCATTTTGAATATTGATGCGTCCTCTAAACGAATCGCGAATGGAGCGCGGTTGCTCGTGGATTTCCTTTAACATAAAGGAATCATAACCGCCTTTTTCAATTGCTTCAAGCTTGAGCTCGAGGGCCTGAATATATGGAGTCTTCGCTTGATTTTGAATAGTGACAATCTTGAGACCTTCTTTGCGGTCCATCAAGGCTACCTCTTCATCGTCAAGGTAAACAACATTCTTTGTGTATTCAATGATCGGCGTCGCGTCAGAGGCTATGTAGAAATCGTCATTTTTACCAACGCCGATAACAAGAGGACTTGATTTTTTGGCCGCTACAAGTTGGTTGGGGTTTTCTTTGTCAAGCACCACGATAGCATAGGCACCATGTACTTCTGACAACGCTATTCTAACCGCCTCAAACAACGAAACGTTTAGTTTACTTCGCACGTCTTCGATAAAGTGTACGAGAACTTCCGTGTCTGTTTCGCTGTGAAATACGTGACCTCTACTTTTCAATTCTTCTTTGATCGACGCATAGTTTTCGATGATCCCGTTATGAATCAATGCAAGTTTTCCATCTCCAGACAAATGCGGGTGAGCATTCACATCGTTGGGCACGCCGTGCGTAGCCCATCTGGTGTGTCCGATACCAATTCCACCAGTCTTAGAATCCTCATCGACGATGTTTTCAAGATCGACGACTTTTCCTTTGCACTTGAATAATTTCAAATCACCATTTTCTAAAATGGCAACTCCTGCGGAGTCATAACCTCGATATTCGAGGCGTTTCAATCCTTTGATTAGAATGGGATAAGCATCACCGTTACCAAGGTATCCGACAATTCCACACATAGTATCGTTTTATTATAAAGTTTTATGGTCGTATTGGTTTAGTAGGAATAAGTCAGCACGAGCCTCATGTTTTGTTTCAAGTCATCTGGATCGAATTGTGGGCCACGCAATATGGATCTTGTGACACTCACACCAGCATTTTGAGACAAAATAAACAAGCCACGGCTTTTTATTTCACCATTTAATACGCGCTGAATGTAAAGAGAAATATTGAAAATATAGCGATCAGAGACCAGATCAGCAGTTCCTCCAATATTCCCAAATATTTGATCAGGCAGCACGCGCAATTCTCCCTCTTCATCCTCATATACCAGGAATAAGCCTGATTGTGGGAAGAAAATGCTTTCATCTTGGAAAGGCACAATCAACTGCGCGCGATTGATGCTTCTGCCGTCGAATGTATTGATATCGTCAATGAAAGGAATTTCTACTTTCACTTTGACACCTCCACCAGCCTGAACGTAACACAATTCATCCCCAGGAATAGACTCTTCGAATACAAGAGGTGAGAGATCTGTCCCGAATCGTTGATGTTGGATTCGTGTGTAGTATGCCGATTCAGTATTGATAGGGAAATCATAGAAGTCTTCTTCGGTCTCACCATTTTCTTCATAGTGATAATAGACTATCAGTTTTGAGGCAGCATCAATTAAGTCAAAGTTGAATACACCACCATTGGGTCCGAAGACATCTGGCCTTACATATAAGCCTTTGAAATACTCTTTAAATGAAGCGTTAGAGGATAATGCAGAGGCAGGGGCTTGAAGCAAATCATTACCAAGTTGGTTTCTTAGTTTCAATCGTAATTGAGGCTTTACGGTATCCGTTCCAACCACCACAATGGCTAATGGATCCATCGAATATATTTCGCTTCCGCTTCGAATTTCATCCATTGGATGAAAGGCAATTTCTCTTGTATTGAAATAATTGCTGTCTCTATCCATGCTTTGCGTAAGGCGGTGCACAGCAATTCTTTGATCAGTTATCTTTCCGTACAATCGAGGTGAGAAAACAAGGGCTAAAATCACTGAATCTACTACAGCATTGCTGGGAAATGAAGGGTTGCTCGTGCTGAGCTCGACTTGTGTATAGAATGAAGCCGTGGTTCGTCCCAACTTTGGGTCCATATATGAACCCAACATCACTGTGGTAAGATTGCTGGTTTGAATAGAGTCTTCTTTTACAGTCTTAGCCAATAGTGTAATGGTGTCCGTTTGATTGACACTGAGAAGGTCGCCCTCAGGAATGAGGTCTCCACCAAGGTCTGTTGTCGGTCTTTTACAAGAAGTGGCGACTAAGGTGACTGCAAATAATATAAATAGCCCCAATTGCTTGAGGCTATTTTTATAAAAAAAACTAGATTTCATATTAGTCAACGAGCACGGACTTTCCCGCGTGAACGGCGTCAAAAAATTCATCAATTGCTGTGTGAGGGTCTCCCTCTTCGAATGAGCGAAGAACGGGAACTTCCAATTTGGCAGCATACTCTTCGATGCTGCGATCAAGGCTTTCGTGACCTGCAATGTATCCATCTGAATATTGAATAGCTGTCTTCACCAAGTTGTTGTAAGTTGGATCAGACAAGTTTTTCAACTCAGACGCTGGGATGTGGTCAAAAGATACTTTTTGGGCGATAGTTTTATCCAAACTACCTTCAAAAGCATCATCGTAAGCGGAGAAAACAACCTTTGTATCAGCGAAGTGAGGATCTTGGCTGTATAGTTTCTTCACATACATTGGCATGAGTGAAGTAAACCAACCGTGGCAGTGGATGATATCCGGAGCCCAACCAAGCTTCTTTACTGTTTCGAGAACGCCCTTCGTAAAGAAGATCATTCTCATGTCGTTGTCTTCGAAAAGATTGTTGCTATCGTCAGTGAGGGTGGCTTTTCTGTGGAAAAACTCCTCATTGTCAATAAAGTATACCTGAAGGCGTATCTGCGGGATACTAGCGACCTTAATGATTAGTGGGTGATCGGAATCATTCACAATCAAGTTCATTCCAGAAAGGCGAATCACCTCATGCAATTGGTGTCTGCGCTCGTTGATCTTGCCATAACGGGGCATGAAGATTCGGGTTTCCTTTCCTCTTTCGTGTGCTACTTGAGGAATTTGGCGGCTAGACGCTGCTGTTAGGCTTTCTGGTGAAAAGGGTAGTATCTCTTGTGATACGAAAAGAACTCTTGTTTTGCTCATACGAGATAATAGAGATTTCACAAATCGTTTTGCAAAGGTATATAAAAATTCTTTTCGATAAATCCAAACAATTAGCTTTGACCCCTCAACTTTTTCTAATTTCACGCCGTGCCACTACCAGTTCTCACCACTGTAAGCGATGTAAAGTCTTGTGTCTTAGATGCTAAGGCAGCAGGTAAAACGATTGCTTTTGTACCCACTATGGGTGCGCTCCACCCTGGACATATTTCATTAATTGAAGCTGCAAAGGGTGAAAATCGGTTCGTAGTGGCTTCTATTTTCGTCAATCCTACTCAATTTAACAATGCTGGGGATTTAAAAAACTATCCACGCACGCTTGATCATGACATTCAAATGTTGGAAGCTGCGGGCTGTAATATGCTTTTTGCCCCGTCAGTAGAAGAAATCTATCCCTCTCCCGACAAGGGACATTGGGATTATGGCATATTATCCTCAAGCCTTGAAGGGAAGTTCAGACCAGGGCATTTTGATGGCGTGCTCACGGTGGTGAAGCGTTTGTTTGAAATCGTGACACCGCAGATTTCATTTTTTGGGGAAAAAGATTTTCAGCAATTGGCTCATATCCGAAGGTTTGCCAAGGAAGAGATGCCTCAGATTGAAATCGTGGGATGTCCTACGCTCCGAGAGTCAGACGGTTTGGCTATGAGTTCGCGCAATATGCGACTTAATGAAGATGAGCGTGCAACGGCCTTGCATATTTCTCGTGTGCTGTATGATATGCGTGAAAAGAAGAATGATTTTTCTCCGGCGGAATTAGAAGATTACGGCCGCACACAATTGGAACTTGTGGCGGGATTAGAATTGGAGTACTTAGAAATAGTAGATGAAAGCACCTTTGCCCCCGTTCCCGAATGGGGCGAGCCTTTCCAACCCATCATCCTCGCAGCGGCTTATGTAGGTGAGGTGAGGTTGATTGATAATATGAGGGTGTAGGGCGAGCGACGGAGCGACGAGATAGCAATTTATTTACTAGCATGTGAGGCCGCTAATTAACCTTGAGGCACTCGAAAGGCTCTTTGTGCTTGCATTGCTTGGGACCGAAGTAAATTCGTCCTAAGCTCCCATAAGACTTTGTTGTTTATCTTTTTATTCTATTTCCATAATCTTACAGACTTTAAGGATAATATTTTTATAGTTTTAGGTCGAAGAGTAGTTAACATTAATAGGGATCTCCATAATATCAGTGCGATTTAAGACCTTTGCGCAAACACCATGGCAAGTAGCTTTAATCCAAGTATTCCCATCAGATGAATTAAGGAAGTTCCATAACGCAGAAATTATGTACTGTTCCGCTTTAACTACATAAAGGCAATCGGTAATCGGTATCTTACCTGCGATAACCTTCGCAGCTTTCCCAACACAGCCTTTCCCAACTCGAGTGATGATAATGTCGCCCTTTTCTGCAAGAACCAGATTTTTATGATAATGATTTTTGAAATTACTAAAGTCAAGCTCAGCCCCAGCCTTAAATGAAGTAGAGTGTAGGAATTTGATTTTTTGGGCACGACTTTCTGCATTAGTAATATTACCTCTTTTGAGAATTATGTTACATTCTCCTAATGGTTTACTTTTTGATTTTGAAAAAGACCTTTTGACCTTGTGGTAAGAGAAGTCCATTCTCTTTTCTAGTGAGGAAGAAGAAACACTTATTTGATCAAAGCAAATTCCGTCCTTTCCAGCGATGAGCAAGGGAACCTTATCTTTCGTGCGTTGAGACTTCTCAATTATTATTATATGCGTTTTTGCTTCGGTTTTTGGGAATATTCTTTCGGGTAGTTCGATGATTTCTTTTACGTTATGATTTGATAATAAGGATCGTCTAACTAGTTGAAACTCCTTTCCTGTTAATATGCTATCAGGAACGATAATTCCAAGTTCTCCGCCGATTTTTAGAAGCTTCAAATTTTGAGCAAGAAAAATAATGTCTGAAGTAAGTTTAGGTAGGTTTAAGCAATTATGCAGATTTGCTTCTTCAAGAAGATTATAAAATTTAGTTTTATCACGAATATGGAGGTAAGGAGGATTGCATATAGCTACATCTATTGAAGATTTCACTAAACCAATATTTTTTTCAATATTAACTTTGAGACCGTTAGCGTGATAGGCCTTTATTAAAGGTAGTGTGTCGTTCAATCTTTTAATAGAAGATTGGTCGATGTCAGCTGCAATTATCTCAGCACTGTTCCATCTTTCTGCTGCTGCTTTGATCAATGACCCTCCACCAGCTCCCAAATCAAGAATTAAAGAAGGATTTGCAGAGTCAAGATTCTTAATTAACAGCTCTGAAAATAAATGACTTGTATAGTAACGACCTAATGAGTCCATTATTTAAATTGATTTGTATGTGTTTTCTAGATCGGAATAAGCTCTTTTTGGATCTATGCTGATTGGACTAGAAAGATGAGAAAAGAAAATGGAGTAATATTTAAGAAATTTTTGTCGGTCTTTACTCCAGCTCCATTTCCATTCGGTTGCCCCCCTTTTCTTCCAATTTTTATCGAATTGTGCGATTGTTTTCATCATTGTATTCTGCCAAAGAAGCTGATTGATTTCATGAACTAGATTCCAACAAATTAGTGCAACCTCTTGAATTGATGAGAAATCTGTTTTGATTGGTTTGTGAACTAAATTTTTATACGAAGCAACGTCATGTTTGATGTTGTTAGATCCTAACGTTCCGAATTTGTGTATAATACTATGTCTTAATTGGCATATTTTTGAAAACTCAACTAAAATAGGATCAAGCCCAACTGGCATTTGTCCCTTAACCCCAAAATAATCCTTGAGAGTTTCCACTATGTTTTGCTTGCTTGAAAATGAAATAAATTCAATCAATGCGTCTGGTAATGTTTCTCGGTCATGAATAAGCACAGCGCGATAGTTCAACATTTTTTCATGGCAGTTTTTTTGAACTGCCTCATCAACAAGAATTAGCCTTCTAAAAATCTCGCGGAAGTAGCTTTCTACGGCTGAAATATGCCCTAATAGAATTAAGTTGGCAAGAACAGGGGAAATTGAGCTTTTATTGAAAAGTGATGTTTCAAGTTCGATTTTACCGCGATTTGAAATTTTACCTCTAGAATGTAAATCGTCTATTTTAGATTTAAAGTTATTGGGGTCAACTAGTAGAGAGTTAAGCTCCTTGCTTTTAGTTACAAATTGGTCAATTGGAGAAATAGTAGAAACTACATAGGTCTGATCTACTACCTTTGAAAAGTCAAATGAACCTGATGGTGACGAGCCCGAGTTTATACGCCAATTATATATAGCCATATTGGTTAAGATAAAAAATCTTCTAGTGTTTTTTCTAATGTCTTTGTTACTGAGTCTTGTATTTTTTGTGTAATCTTTTGAGACCTAACTTTTCCAATTCCATCAGCACGTCTTAACTCTCCCCCTGGGTTTGAAAGAGAAATAAAGTCATCAATTGTATTGATCCCGATTTCATTCAGCTTCTTTTTCTGCCACTGTGTTAAAGGTAAATCATTCACTAACATGCTCATACACTCGTCAAATGCGGATTTGTTGATTAGTTGATTACCACAATTGTGACAGAATTTTTGGTCTTCTGTTAATCGCCTAGTTCCACAAGTTTGACACGGAGGTAAGTTTAGTTTTAATTTTTGAAAATCTGATTTAGAGAGTATTGTATTTATTTTTCTTCGAACAGGATGTTTTATTGATTTTGATCTTATTGTTCCTAAGGCCTCAGCTGCACTGAATCCACGCCCTTTGTTAAATGTCCTATTTTCAATCAAGAATAGCATATGCGGAATAAATCTTCTATATTCTCTTTGATCTCCATGCTTAACCGTGCTCTGAAGCTCAAACAAAAGACCAGCTTCTTTTAGGAATCCAATCATGCGATTGGGCATTTTTTGATCTTCTTGTTGGATTCCAAATTCTATTACCTTTTCAGTAGTTAGCTTCTTGTTATGGTCCTTGATATCCCTGATTATAGATTTGAAAAAGGTCCAGCCAACTGCGATGATGTCATCATACTGTAGCATTTTCCTTTTAAGGGAGATATATTCAGTCTCTATAAGATTGACGCGTTCTTCAATTGCTCTGTTAAATCTTGCCTGATTCGTTTTTTCAGCAGCACGAGACTCTTGAAAGGCTCTTAGTAATCCAATTAGTGTTCTAGGCACACCAAAAGAGGCATATTTGATCAAATCAAGAATATCTGGATTTATACTAGAAATGTGGGAAGAAAAACGAGTATCAAGTAAACTATTCATAAAGTCTTCATACTTCTCGTTTTCAACACTCATCCAACACGGAATCACTTGGCCGTCATGCCCTAAATGAAATCTTGGGGAATATTGAGTGGTGCCCGGATAGACGGATGCTTTTGGTGCAATTTGTTTTGTTTTTAGTGACCTAAAAATGTCTAGGAATTCCACAAAGTACTCGGGAGTTAGTGTGAGTGCGGCGTCATCAAGTAGGATGATCGCTCTTTTTCGACCTAGTTCTTGCGTAACTCTCTCTACTAAGGAAATTACATTGTGAATATTTAGATTAATTGCGAAGTCATATTTTCTTTGATCAACCGCATAGGGACTCTCAACAATGCTCTCAAATTGTTTTAGCTTTTCCAATGTGATTAAGTGGGAATCGTCGGGATTAATCTCGGTTAAATGCAAGATGTAATCTTTTTGGGAGTCCTTTATGAAATTATCAAGACCAAGTATTATTTTACTTAGAACCCAACAATGAAAAACGCGTAAAGCATCGGCTTCTTTAGTTAATAGCGGCTCTAATCTGAAGTACTTATTTAGGGTAATAAAAATTGCCAAGGGTTTTGTATCATGTTCACCTAAACACTCATGATACACGATTCGCATTTGATGAGTCTTTCCGGTTCCCCTAGGTCCTTCTAGCAGTTTTGTACCTGTTCCAATGAGCTCCTTTTGAATAGATTTGAAAAATTCGTTGTTAACATTCCAGTCGATGAGGTTTTTGCTATTTAGATAGTCAGAACGATCTTCAAATTCAAGCCCGAGTGGGTTATCTTTCTTTGTTGATGATAACATTTTCATTCTATTTGATATTCAAAATTATCGAAGTTTTTATGTTTTGAATTTACTCACAGCTAATGTACGAGGACAGACAGAAACTCCGATATATTACGATGTATATCTTAGAAGTCTATTTCTCTATTAAGCTTTATTTGACTCTAAAAATGAGAAAAATAAAGAAGTACTATATTTTATTTCGAAACCAAAAAAAAGCCGCTTCAAAAAGAAGCAGCTTTTTCATTTGAGTACCTCGGGTGGGAATCGAACCCACATGCCACTAGGACACACGATTTTGAGTCGTGCGCGTCTACCAATTCCGCCACCAAGGCATTTTGGATTGGGGCGCGAATATACAACACTTTCTTTATCCTACAAATAGCATGACCGCATAAATCATTTCTTATATTCGTGCTGCCATGAGACCTTTTCTATTACTAATAATGCTGTTAGCCGCCTGTGCTAACCTTTCTATCGATTTGCCCAAAACGAAGGGTACTTACGATCAGTGTGCTCAAGACACCACCGTGAATAATCTTGCTATTTCAATAGTGATGAAATATGATTCCCTTGATAAGGAGGTAAGTCACAACGAAAAGGTATTGATTGGGATCAAGAATAAGGGTGTCTATGATTATTATAAATTGAAATTTTATGACTTCCGAGATATTCCCGTTATTGCCTGCGCTGGTTATGATATCCAGCTAATCTTCGCCAATAAGGGCTTTATTACCAAAAGAATAGAAATCACTACTTCCGACATACCTACCGATTTGTGGGAAGGTGGCTTTATCATCGAAATGACTGCACTGATGGAACGTCAACCAGAAAATTTTGACGATGCGATTACTGAAATACCAGTAGCAAAACTTCATTTTGACTCTACTGAACAAGCCATGGTCTTTGATCAAGAATACGCTCTGGAAAGAAGAAAAGCGTTGGACGAGGCTATTGCTGCGGCCAAAGCCAAATAAATTATCAACCAATAAACACTGCAATACGTGTTTCTTTTCCATTGAGTGAAAACACAAACTCATATTCTCCAGAAGGAAGCTTAGTTTCAAACTCAAATAAAAACTCTTGAAAACCAGGTTGTAAACCCGGAAGCTCGCTCAGTCCTATTGTGTTTTTTTCTCCCTTTTCATTGATAGAAAGCAATTGTAAAACAACATCAGACTGTTTTTCTAGAGTGAATTGGACATTAAACTCATCCATATCATTGTTCGTGTAACACTCTAGTCCGAGTTTCCCTGAAGATAAAGAGTGCAATACTTCCTGCTGTGCTTTTTTCGAATAATAGATTTCAAGCCAACCGTTTATCGCGCTGCTTTTTTCACCTTCGATGTTGCTCCAAAACACGTTACGCTCGTTGGTTGTAATTCCGCCCACCACATAACCGAGCAATACACTATCTGCCGGCCCAAGGGACGACGCAATGTCGATAATCCCGTTGTCAAAGGTTTTTACTGAGGATGATGGTAAAAAATGGCTGCCAGTGCCCATAAATGCCGGGAGTTCATCTTTCAAATAATACTCGCGAAGTTCCCCGAGCTCATTGCGTGAGATATGAGATACTAAAGAAGTGAATGGAATATTTGAATCCTGTTTCAACTGACCTTTTTCAATATAGTATTCGGATAGGCCTCCCAAAAAATAATGATGCATGACATCGGTGGAAGTGTCGTAGAGATCAAGATGTGCGCAGTGGTAATGATTAAAATACTGATGAAAATTATCTCGCAATAGATATTGATCTCCGTTCAGTTCCACAACGCTTCGGTATGGCATATCAATCGTTGGCTGAAACACTCCAGAGAAAATCATTAAGCCATTCTTGCCATTCTTATAACGTGTAGGTGCAAGGTTATAGTCGCGTCTTCTAAACATTCGCTCGTCTTTCACATCAGGGGCGAATACAATTTCAGGTTTTGATTTTTTTGGTGAATGAAATACACGGAATTTACGAATTGCACTGGTATAATTTTGAACGAAGGTGGGATTACCCTTGGGGTTGTAACTTCCATCAAAACGATGTCCACCAATAAGGTAGTACCAGTCATTAAGCATTTCTAATTGTCCGCCGCAAACTGCGAATTGATCATTTTGAAAATAGAAAAACGCCCCTGGTTCGACACTGTTCTTTTTTACCTGTGAGATGAGTTCACGAAGGTTAACGGCAATGAGAGCATCGAAAGTTTTTTTATCATCAATAGCAGCCGAATATCCATATCCACCGATGATGATGAGCGTATCTCCATCTTGTGTGAACTCCATATTGGAGCTGCTTAGTTGCTCTTTAAGTTCAATTGGTAGATATTGTAAACCGGCGGCTTGAACAGAATTAGTAATAGGGTTTACGACGTAGATCGAATCATTACGCTGATCTGGGTGAAAAGAAACCCAAGGTTGTTTTGGGTGCAAGCCATCTCTACGGCCTCCGATAAAGATATACTCATCATTGATTTTACCCCAAGCATAGCTTTGGAGGGCTGGCATATTTTGAATTGGACGCTGTTTCCAATGGATACTTTGAGCGACAGTGTTTTCGTTTGAGAAAAGGAAGAAAGAGACGAGCAGGAGCGTATAAATCGTGTACTTCATGGTACTACAAATGTAGCGAATCACTTAAGCGATACCAAGGAGCATAGCGATGGCGTAGCAAATCAGTGCGGTAGCTACAATGTTTTCAATGAATTTTATGGGAGCTTTTTTGAAAATTTTGTTTCCAATATAGGCACCAAGAAAGGCTGCGAGAGTTGCGCTTAGAATCCAAATTACATTTTCTCCTAAAACCTCAGTGGTAAGATTCGAGCCATATACGGTTAGACGGGTGATATCTACAAAACAACTGAGGATAACAGTGGTTCCGATGAATGCTTCTTTTGTGAGTCCACTTTTGATTAGGAATGCGCTGCGTAACGCTCCTTGGTGACCAGAAAGCCCACCAAAAAACCCACTCAAGGCTCCGCCAATTGGAATAAATCTATTGGAGATGTTTACCTTTTTCATTGCAGGAGCGATGTCCATTACAGAAAAAATTAGAAGTAGAATAGCGATAAGCAATTTGATAGGATAAACAGGATAGTATCCTCCAAACCAGTGGTGTACTAAAAGCGGCTCGCTATGAGGTATTAAAGTGAGGAGATATGCGCCAGCAAACGAGAAGATAATGGCGGGAATACCAAACTTTAGAAGTATGGATTTGTCGGCATTTTTTCCGACTAAAAATAATTTGAATAGATTATTGAGTAGGTGTACAACCGCTGTTAGTCCTATCGCTATATCGACAGGAAAGAAGACCATAAATGCTGGAGTGAGCAAAGTGCCCAAGCCAAATCCCGTGAAGAAGGTAAGTATTGCCGCAATGAGAGCGACCAGTGATACAAGAATAATATCCATTACAGCGAATGTAAAGTGGAAATGTTATCGTAGTATACAGAATTTGTAATCTTTGTTTTGTGCGATTCCGAGCACGATGTCTCCTTGGGTTTGCTCATTGCTTAGACCTGGAATAAGCACGCCTCCTGCCGCTTTGTGACTTACTAAATTTTTTCTAGTCGCCGAACCAGTGGCACTGAATACAACCTCAGAAATGACGGCAGACTTAGATCCATTCCAACTATCTATGCGAGCTTTGGGATTGTTTTGAAGCATTTTGAAATTGTCGGGGTGATCATTAAAATAAAATCGAATCTCGTCTTGTGATGTGAAGTAATTATATCCACATTTATCTCGTTCGAGACTTGAGTGCTGCGCTTTCGGAATGTATCCTAACCAATTTATCTTTCCATTATCTTGAAGGTTATGAATGATGATATCTTCATAGTGATGGAGGTTTTCAATAATAGTTCTACCTGTTACAGGGTCCATATTTACGCGTTCAGACAAGGTATATTTTTCACCAATTAGGAGAATAGATCCATTATCTTGAATCACCATATGATCTAAGAAGAAATCAGCAAGTTCAGGGAATTTATTAAGTTCTCTTCCACTTATGAATTGACTTAAAAAATCCTTTGGAAAAGCCATGTAGGAGGCGTTTTTTAATGAGGTGCCACCGGAGGAAATTCGAAAGACAAATGATCCTGCTACGGCGAAGGAGAAGTCGTTGGAGTAATAACCACCAACAATCATTTCATTTTTAGAATTGAGCGCGCCCAATGCTGCAACAACCTGTTTATCTTTAAGGCTGATGTCGTATTCTTTGAGTTTATTTTCTTTGAAATTATAATAGAACACGAGGTATCTTCCACCTTGAGATCTCACCACGCGAACATTATTTTTTACTGGGTTTTTGCCACTCATTAAAAAAACATTGGAGGAATCATCCACTAGGCACTGCTGTACTTGTGCTACTTCAGAACCATAAGGTAGGTAGAGTTCTTTATTCTGAATGACATTGAACTGCTCATCTGTTATGGTAAAGTGAATCGGCGTTTCAGCTTTTCGAAATGTCTCGGCTTGAAAATGAAACAATAGCCTTGATTTATCAGGGGAAATATTTACTTGTAAAGTACCGGGCTGCTCTGCTGGAGACGCGTGAATCATTTTTGGAGTTGAAATGATCTTGCCTTGGTCCAAAATCGTAGCGGCATAAGCTCTGCTCGTCTTTGTTTTTCTATCGAAAGCGCTTAAAAAAAGAATAGACATGGAGTTAAGTGGGGTGATTTTTTCCACTTGAATATTCTCTTCTGAGTCGATATTTAAGGAGTGTTGATATTCATTAAGGAGATTTCCCTTCGCATCATATTGAATGACATGAATTTTTGGAATTTTATCCTGTGTGGCTTCAACCAAGATGAAACCATTATCATTTGGCTGAATGCAACTGGCGATAGCCATGTTTTTGCTAAAGCGAAAGCTTGAGGAATAGAATATGGAGTCTTGAGCTCGCGATTGGGGCGAGAATAAGACAAGAAAAGCGCTTATAAATAATAAAGCACGCTTCATATTCGGGAGCTATTCGTTATTGGCCGGTGATTGCCCGGAAAATGTCCATACCATTTCCGTAAAGCATCAAACCCAATAATAATACCATTCCGACCATCTGTGAATACTCGATTACTTTTTGGTTGGCGGCTTTTCCAGTTATCATTTCCCAAATTAAGAACACTACATGACCGCCGTCAAGCGCGGGAATTGGGAGAATGTTCATGAACGCCAATATGAGTGAAATAAGAGCAGTGCGTGACCAAAAAGCCCACCAGTCCCATTCGCTAGGAAATAATTTAGCAAACGTCGCGAAGCCTCCGATTTGTTTGGCTCCGGACGCAGAGAATAAGAATTTCAATTGACTGCTGTAGTCAGTCACTGTTCCCCAAGCTTCTTTAAATCCTCCGGGAATAGCCTCTGCCCAAGTGTATTGGAGGGTGTCTACATCGAGGAAGTTAGCAATTGATTGAGGTTGAAAGCCGATAGTTCTCTTTTCGCTTACTGCTACGGGGATGCGCATTGTGCTGTCATTGCGAACGATGTGAAGCGAAACCGTCTTCCCAGGATTCATTGCAATTTGGCGTTGGATATCTTGGAAATAAGGAGAGAATTTTTGATTAACACCTACAATAGAATCTCCTTTTTGCAGACCAGCGAGTTCGGCATTACTTCCAACCACTACTGAGTCCACCACGCAAGGAATTCGTTCACTGAAAGCTGCACGCACTCCATTGTCCAAGAGCATTTGACCGAACTCTTGAGGGAGGGATAGATCAATTTGTTTTCCAAATCGTTCGACTGTAACAGTGCTAATGTCGTCGAGTAGAAGGCGCTTATTTACTTCATTAAAGCTATTTGGAGTTTCACCATTTAGCGCGATGATTTTGTCTCCATCGCGAAAGCCATAGTTGTACATCAAGCTATCGCAATGCACACCGTAGGTTAGGTGACTTGGAGGCAAAACTTGCTTTCCCCAAACACCGAGCACCATTGCATAGATGAAAATACCAACAATCACATTTACCGTCACACCACCTACCATGATGATCAAGCGTTGCCATGCGGGTTTAGATCGGAATTCCCAAGGCTTGGCGGGTTGCGCCATTTGTTCCTTGTCCATGCTTTCATCTATCATTCCAGAGATTTTGACATAACCTCCGAGTGGAAGCCAGCCAATACCATATTCAGTATCTCCTATTTTCTTTTTTAATAGTGAAAAATAGGGATCAAAAAAGAGGTAGAATTTTTCTACTCTTGTTTTGAAGAGTTTGGCAGGAATAAAGTGACCTGCCTCGTGAAGGATGATTAGTATTGAAAGACTCAGTAAGAGTTGAAGTGCAAGAATCATTGATTTGAAATATTAGGACAAAGGTAATTGAAATGAATTAAGCGTTGTTTAGCGCCATATAGCGCGCCACATATTTACCAATAATATCAAATTCGATATTCACACGGTCACCTGGTTTTAGCTCGTGAAAATTGGTGTGCTCGTAGGTATATGGAATGATGGCTACGCTAAAAATGTTGCGTTCAGAGCGCACCACTGTAAGACTTACTCCGTTGACTGTGACGCTCCCTTTGGGCACTGTGACGTGCTCCGGGTTAGAATCATATTCAAAGGTAAATTCCCAACTGCCATCATGGTCTTTGCGTTCAACACATACAGCTGTGGTATCCACATGGCCTTGTACCATGTGACCGTCAATTCGGTCACCAAGTTGAATGCACCTTTCCAGGTTGATTTTTGAACCTGTAGCGAGCATTCCTAAGTTTGTTTTTTTGAGTGTTTCATCGATTGCGGTGACAGTATAAGAATCACCTTCTATTTTGACTACAGTCAAACAGGCACCATTGTGCGCAACGCTTTGATCTATTTTTAGTTCTGCCGTAAATGGGCTGGAAACTTTGAAGTGCACATTGGTGCCTTCTTTTTCTATTCCTTCTACACGCCCTACTGCCTCGATGATTCCAGAAAACATGATTAGTTATTTGATGGTTGTTTACCAGCTATTAATTGAATGTTGCCGCTGAATGAAACAGGGGCTATACCGGATAATCGGATTGTATTGACAGTGATTACGTAGTAATAAGTACCGTCGGACAGTATTTCCCCGGTTTGACTTCCAACGCCGGTCCAGTCGATATTGGCATTTTTAGTTTGGAACACTTCAACACCGTAGCGATTGAACACTTTAAAGTCCACGTCTTTGACATATCGATAGGGGAAAGGAACAAAGGTGTCATTTTTACCATCTCCATTTGGCGAAAAAATGTTGGGAAGGAAATAGATAGGACAGTTGTCAATGCAAACGATGTTAGAAAGCGCTGACTCATTTTGGTACCTATTACCATCGGGCCAAAGATTAAGAGAATCTAAGGCTGTGACTGCATAGCAGCCAGCTATACTAAAATCAAAGTCTTGATAAGGGAAAGTATACGTTGTATTTCCTTCCCCATCTATCGAAGCTATTTTAACAAGAGAATCGTTTGAGGTAGGCGCGTAGTAAACATTGTATGCTACAACGTCATCGGCGCAAGACTCATTGGGATTGTTCCAAATGAGCTCAGCAAGGAATTGTTCACAATCGTCGTTAATGGAAAGATTGGGAGGGCAAGGCGGAGTCTGATCGTAGGGTTGACCACAAATATCTTGGCTCCAATTGAAAATAGGATCAATGACACCTTCAGCGAAATAGCTTCCAATGCTGCGAACGCGGTAGCAGTAAACTTGATTGTTTAGAAGCCCTTGATCCACATAGGTGGGTGAATTGGAAGTTCCAATAAATACGAAGTCATTGGCATCAGGGTCTTTGCGGTATATTTCGAAAGAAGTATTGATCCAAGGAACATCATACTGCATATTGAGTGTCATGCTATTATCGCCTGGTGCTAGCTGAAGATATACAGAAGAAGCATCCCTGCTGGAGACGACCAGTTCGTCTTGTGCGTAAAGTTCAACAATGTAGCGGCTTTGAAAATTGAGTGTATTGATGTTTTGGTGGACAAAACAAGTATCTCCCCAAACAAGAAATGGGGAAACACTGCTAGAATAGACCAATTGATCTGGCGCGGTGTTATCGAATGAGTAGAGTAGTTTGTATTGGTAGGGACCCGGAAACGCCAGTGTATCCAGCTCAGTAGGTGGAGACCAGCAAATGGTATTTTGCCCGGTAGAAAGCTCAGTAAAATCAACGGTTACATTGGTGATAACGGGGCTGTCTTTTCTAATGGTATCGCAAAATTCTTCACTTGCATAGCTCTCTGCACCATCTGGCCAGCATGTGACAACCATATAGCAATAAACGCCACCAAAATTCACCGTATTATCAACGTATGAGGTAGAGTTGGCTCCAATTGTTTCACCCATGTATATGTAACCAGTGTATTCAGGTACACCGATTTCACAGTCAGAGGGGTTGAAGCCAAATTCATTGATTCTTCTGTAAATTTTGTATCTAACGAGATTTTGCTGAAACGAAGAAAGTACGTTGATACAAGGATTTACTTCCCAAGTAAGATTCATTGAGTTTCCTTGGGCTGTTGCAGTTGGATTTTCAACACGGGGGGCTACTACTTTTATTGTAGCTGTTTCGACGTCAGTGAGTGGAATGAAGCCAGTATCAGTAGCTCTAAAAAGAACTGCGTATGGCTGATTTCTGATTTCTTCGCATTGAGGAGTCCATGTAAATCTTCCAATGTTTGGTTGGAAGGACGCGGGATGTTCGACACCAGAAATGGGTCCACCTATTGCCGAAAGAACGATAGCGTCATTGTTAGGATCTGTGGCAGTAACGAAGAACTCTAAGAACTCGCCAGCTCCTATGCAGTAATCAGCGATTGGATTGATATTGGGAGGTTGATTGCTGCAGTTTACAACAGTAATTTGCATATCCCGAATGACTCGTCCGACTTGTATTCCATTTCGAAATTCATCCACCTGGATTGCGATATTGTACTCCCCGCTGTAGAGGGGAACGCTCCATGTTATTTCTCCAGTTTCAGAATCGATAACAAAAGTGTCTGTGGTTTCATTGGTCCAATCGGAAGGTAGGTCCCACCCGAGCAAGGGTTCGCAGTTTTCGCCCATGCAGGGCACTAAACTAAAAACAAGTTGATCTCCATCGGGATCGTAAGCCCCAGGGCTATGACTCCAAATTTGATTGATACATGCATCTTGTACTGGCAGATTTAAAAGTTCAACACTATTATTTAAACCAGTAAGAGGGTTGATGAAGATAGTGGAAGAAATACAAAAAATTTGGTCAACGGAAGCTAGGATATTGTTTACCCCAGCGTTTCGATTTGGATCTTCTACTACGATAGTGAAAGATCCTGCACCGCTATAGGTGTGTGTACCGACATACTCATTTCTTTGTATATCAGGCCCAGCTGTTGGATCCACAAAACTGCGCTGAAGGCTATCCAATTCGGAATCTGGTGTGTTGGGAGCCTCATCACCCCAGCGTATTTTTAAATATGGTCTGTCAGCGAGTACAGATTCTTTAGTGTAGGTAATAATTGTAACCTCATAGGTAAATCCAGAGATACGGCGATATTTAATTTCACCGGCCCTGTTATGTGTAGCTAGGAGCTCGAGATGAGTTATTAGCAGACATAAAGTTATTAGAGCGTATCTTAACAGATTATGCATGAGGAATGTAAATGTAGAGCTAATCTCTTACGAGAGAAAGCTAAATATACAAAAAAACCTTATTTCGGGTCGTTCTGTTTAACGGGCAACAACGAATTTGTTGTAGTAATTTACATTTCTATCGTCGGTTGCTCTTATAAAGTAGATTCCTGCTGGTAAATCCGTAATAGAAATTTCGCGCTTCATCATGTTTGTTTGATCCAATACTTTTTGTCCTGAAGTATTGTAAACGGAGAGGCGATTGAGCGGTTGATTCCATCGAATCACATCATTAGCAGGGTTTGGAGAAATTTGAAGGAATTGCTCACCGTTTTCAGTTACATTCGAACTGTTGACAATTGTGACGCAGTAATCTTCAAATTCACCATAGTCCATGTTTCCACACTGAGTGGGAACACCACCACCAAAGAATCCATAATAGGACATTGCAATACGTAAACGGGTAGTGCCTAGGGTTGCATCAGCGGGCACCACGAAGTCGGCTACCAAGGGGGCTGGAGATCCATCTGGTGATTCTACAACTATCTCACTGTCTTCAAATAGTCCATTGCTATCGTAGTCAATCCATGCGATAAAGTACTCATCGTATTCACTATCATCAAAACCAGGGGTGAATGTTGCGGTATATGTTTCACCCAAGTTCAAATCGGTTGTAATTCCTTCGAAGAAAGCATAGCCTTGATTATTTCCAGAAGTGTTGGAAATGTTACCTAAAACAACCGACTCAATCCATTCGAATTCGCTGTCGGCACTGGCATCACAATATTCGAAGTCGGTGCAAGATCCACAACCAGAGGTATTCATTTCATAACTTGTAGGTGGGGTCTGTCCGATTCCTGCGCATACAGAAAAAACTTGTACGAGATAATTAGTACATGGCTCAAGGTCAATTAGTGTAAGTTCGTTTCCAGTGAGTCCTTCGAAAAACTGAGTATTTCCGTTGGCGGTAAGCGCAATTGTATATGCTGTTGCTGCGGTAACACTTGCCCACGTTATAGTTCCAGAATTAGAACTCACGTTGGTGATATTGACTAGTTCTGGGTTGATACAACAGCCGTCACTGATGAAAGAAGCCACCGGTGTCCAGTCACTTGAGGTGTCGATACAGTTCGATTGCACCTGATATTCGTATTCAGTACATGATGAAAGCCCTGTGATTGTAATTGTTGGGTTTTCTAGGCCGGATATTTCAATCCACTCTATTTCGCCGAGTGCTCGGTATCTAAAATTGAAGCTTTGATTGTCAGGCACAGCATTCCATGAAAATTCATAGTTGAGTGTTCCTTCTTCATGGTCAACAGCAGCGCTAAATGGTGCGAGACATGCGCTGTTTGAGCAAGAACCGAGAATGAGGTCAAGACTTGATTTTACATTTAAGCGCCCGCCGGTTACTGTTTCTTCGGCCAAGTTGCTCACTGGATCAACGCCTTCGAGAATATATCCAATCATCATTTGAGCTGCCAAAGCTGGGTCCACATACGCTTGAGCAATAAAACTTGTACAAGGTGCGCTGTAAAGCAGTGCTATTGCTCCGGCAACGCATGGAGTAGCGAAAGAAGTGCCGCTGGTGGTGTTATAGTTAGAGTTTCCAGCCAAGAATACATCTTCCCCGGGTGCACCTAAGTCTACATGTGTAGTGCCATAGCCGCTAAAAGTGCGCACATCGTTGTTGTCCGTTGCAGTCACTGAAATAAGATATTCACTTGGACATGCAGTGGGAAGATCTCCTACCACATCAATATTAACATTATTGTTAGCAGTGGCGCCGCAGCTGATGACGCCATACGTGCCCAGAGAATCATACATCGCGCACCAAATAGGTGCATCTGATGGTTGGCCACCGTCAATTCCCCATGAACTATTTGTAGCTACAACGAAAGCACCTTTTTCGCCATTGGTCTGGTTGTATAATTTTCTCATTGCCAGTGCATAGGAATAGGAGGCTACTACTCTTGATTCTACAACACTTCCCATTTGTACTTGCATGATTTTCACATCCCAGTTGACCCCGGTAATACCCGTTGAGTTGTCACCTTTTGCACCAATCATACTACTTACCTGTGTTCCGTGATTGCCTGTACCTAGGTTATCATCAAGATTTACAACATGCCAGCCATCATAATCATCGATGTATCCATTTTCGTCATCATCAATACCGTTATTTGGAATTTCGTTGTTGTTGACCCAATGGTTTTCTACGATATCAGCTTGTTGCCAGTTGGCACCACTAGATTCGATAACGCATACGACAATTTCGTCACCGAGTGCTGTTAGACCTCCTGTGGTGATATCCCAAGCCTCGGGCGAATCGATGTCACGATCATTGCCATTGGCATGGTGCCATTGTTGGCTAAAAAACGGATCATTCGGAATTACACGCTCTTCCAAAATTTTATTGGTTTGAGCGAGCTTTACTTGTGGGTTTTTCTTAGCGGAATAGAGCATTTCTCTCATAGAGACCGCTGACTCGTCAAATCCAATGAGCCAGCTGCGCATGGGAGCGCTGAGAAGCTCTTTGACCTCGACCTTGGCGAAAACGCCGTGTTCTCGATTGAGGTCTTGAGCGAGCTTATTTATATCACCTTTTTCCTGCGTCATCACGATGATTTCGCCTTGGACATAAGGTAAATTTTGGGCTGATGCCACGCTGAACAAAATAAGCGTTGCAATAACTGAGGAAATAAGTTTCATAATCATATTATACGGAGTACAAACAAAAGTAAAAAATCACTACCAAAACGTTTTTATGCGTTATGCATATAATTATTCTTCGATATAATTCCTATTTACACGGTGCGAAATAGAGGTGAGTATCTCGTAAGGGATGGTGCCAGCATCTTTGGCAATGATGCTTATATCATGCTGGGCGCCGAAAATGATCACTTCATCGTGCTCATTTGCCGCGGTTTCGGAGATATCTATCATTGTCATATCCATACAGACGTTGCCTACGATTTTGCATACGGTACCATTGATCCATACAGAGCCCTTTTCATTGCTGAGACTGCGTCTTAATCCATCAGCATAACCAACAGGAATAGTGGCAATGGTCATATCTTTTGATGCGATATAGGCTCTGTTGTAACCGATACTTTCGCCTTTTTTTATCTTTTTTATTTGAGAAATTGTTGTTTTTAACGTTGCTACGGTTCTTAAAGAGGATTGTTCCTCTTCTACTGCACTAATACCGTAGAGGCCAATTCCGAGCCTCACCATGTCAAATCTTGCGTGGGGATGCCTCTGAATAGCTCCCGTGTTAGCGGCATGCAATAGTGGCTTATATCCGAGCACTTTCTCAATTTGGGCCGACATTCTTTCGAATTGTGAAATCTGTGATTCGGTAAATGAATCATGCTGAGGTGCATCTGCCGCCGCGAGGTGAGTAAATATGCTCACTATGTGCAATCGACGCTGTTTTTGAAGTTCAAGACAAAGCTTTTCTATATGGCCTGTTTCGAATCCCAAGCGGTGCATTCCCGTATCCAATTTGATATGCACAGGATATAGCCCTTTGTAATTAAGGTCTTCGAGGGTTTGAATGACGGCGTGGAGACTATCGAATGAAAAAATTTCTGGTTCGAGTTTGTTTTGAATCATGGCGGTCATACCTGATAGCTCCGAGTTCAGAACCATTATTGGCAGTGAAACTCCTGCTTCTCTCAAAGCTATTCCCTCGTCTATATAGGCTACCGCGAGATAGTCGGCTTTATTGAACTCAAGGGTTTTCGCTATCTCTGCCGAACCGGTTCCATATCCTCCAGCTTTCACCATTACCATTAATTTGGTGGCAGTGCCAATTTTTCTTTTAAAGAAGTGCATATTATGCGCAATGGCAGCCAGATCCACTTCGAGGACCGTTTCGTGACTTTTTTCTCTGAAGACATTTACAACTCTTTCGAAGCGAAAGTCCCGAGCACCCTTTACTAGTATCATTCGTCCCGAATAATCACTCGGTTTAAGCTCGTTTAGAAGTTCTTCTGTTGATATATAGAAGCTTCCCGGTAGCGAGTATTTGTTTTTGAATTCAATGAATGATGGACCAACACCGAATATTCGTTCGGTTTTTTTATTAATGAGTAGTTGATTTATTTTTTCATGTAATTTTTCGGGGCTCCAACCGCTCTGAATAATATCGGATAAAATAACCAAAGTCGGCTTTCCCTTGGAATGTCTCTCCATATAATCAAGAGCTATTTCCAGACTGTGAATGTCTGAACTATACGCGTCGTTGATGATGACATTGTTATTAAAGCCATTTACAATTTGCATTCGAAGCTCCACGGGATGAAGCTTTTTGAAGGCATTCACAAATTGACTTGGATCAAGCTGAAGGAAAACGCACGTGGTCAGGACGCTCGCAACATTTTCGAGCGAAGCAATGTCGCCAAAAGGAATTTCAATATTGCCGGCAAACGTAGCTGATTTAAAATCGAAGAATATTTTTTTATCGAAGAAGCGGATATCGGAAAAGTTGACATCACCATCACCATCGAAAGACCAGGTAAAGTGCCTTACATTCGGGGCTATTGCATGAAGTGCGTCGGTTATAATATCTTGTTTTTTTGGATAAATAACGACCTCTGAATTTCTAAATAGCTTCGCCTTTTCTCTTGCCAACTCTTGTTTGGAGGCGAAGTTTTCAAGGTGGGCTTCACCAAGGGTTGTGAATATTCCGATGTTTGGTTTAATAATATTGGCAAGTGCAGTCATTTCACCAGGTTCGCTAATTCCTGCTTCGAAAATACCGAGTGAGTGTTCGGTTTCGATATTCCAGACACTGAATGAAACTCCTATTTGCGAATTGTAACTCTTAGGGCTTCGAATGATTTGGAAGATGGGTGACAGGACTTGATT
Source organism: uncultured Comamonadaceae bacterium (assembly GCA_964428835.1). GTDB lineage: Bacteria > Bacteroidota > Bacteroidia > Flavobacteriales_D > Sanyastnellaceae > JAIXWP01. The sequence goes on from CAYRZQ010000005.1 coordinate 81,615, forward strand.
GAGCCATTCTTTTACAATGGTTTTACCATTGCTGCCTGTAATTCCAATCACAGGTAGGCTAAATTTATTACGGTGAGCCTCTGCAATTTTTTGAAGAGCAACTACAGAATTTTCAACGATAAAGAAATAGGCATCCTTATATTTTTCTTCTGAATAATTTTCTTCACAGACGAAGCAGCGCACTCCTTTTCGGTAACATTCATCAATGTAGGAGTGGCCATCGTGATTTTTTCCCTTGATTGCGAAGTAAACTGTATTTTCGGGAAAGTTCAATCTCCTGCTGTCGGTGACGAGCTCAGTGATGATTCTATCCGAAGGAAGCGCGGATGACGAAGCATAGAGAATGAGTCCTATTTCTTGAATGGTAAGGCTCATTCGTGTTTTTTATTTTTCATAGCTTCGTTGAAAGCCTCTCTCGATAGTGGGATATAGCTTTCTTTTTCACCGAGCATGACGAGGTTGTCGCCTTCGCTGATGCGGTAAGAGTGATGTGCAAGGTTTCCGGTTTGAACACAAATGGCATGGACCTTTGTCACAAATTCAGCGATTGCCAAGAGATGTGGCATTGGTCCAAATGGCCTACCGAGATAGTCCATATCCAGTCCGGCGATAATTACTCGAACCCCCATGTTTGCAAGTTGATTGCAAACCTCAGGCAATCCTTCATCGAAAAACTGTGCTTCATCAATACCAACCACTTCGACATCTGAAGCAAGGATTAACAACTGAGAGCTATGCTCAATAGCAGTCGAGCGAATGGACGTTTGATCGTGGCTTACAACGTTTTCTTCACTGTATCGAACGTCAATTTTCGGTTTGAAAATTTCGACCTTCATTTTGGCAAACTCAGCGCGTTTCATTCGGCGAATGAGTTCTTCTGTTTTGCCAGAAAACATAGAGCCGCAGATGACTTCAATCCATCCGTGCTTTCTTCCTCTGTTGATGGTATTCTCCAGGAACATATATCGCAAATGTATAGCATAGGAACATAATATGGCGTTGAAAATGGCTATTGTGTGGACAAGGCCGAAGTGTTAAGTTTGCCGGACCTTAATAATCAAGATTATGGGACGTATTTTTGAAAAGCGCAAACACAAGATGTTTGCGCGATATGATAAGATGGCCAAGGCCTTTACCCGCATCGGTAAGGAGATTGCGATGGCAGTAAAGGCGGGAGGACCTGAGCCGGATTACAACCCTCGTTTGCGTCAGGCGGTTGCCAACGCAAAAGGTGTGAACATGCCAAAGGATCGAGTGGAGGCTGCAATAAAGCGTGCTGTTAGCAAGGATACCAGTAGCTATGAGGAAGTGGTATATGAGGGCTACGGCCCCTACGGTGTGCCTATCCTCGTGGAGACGGCTACGGATAATCCGACAAGGACAGTGGCAAATGTTCGCATGTATTTCAATAGAGGCGGCGGTCAGTTGGGAAATAGCGGTTCGTTGAGCTTCATATTTGAAAGAAAGGGCGTCTTTAGAATTGAGAAGGCCAACTTGCCAAACTATGAAGAGATGGAGTTGGAGCTGATTGACCATGGCCTCGAAAGCATTGAGGTAGATGAAAACGAAGTAATCATTTACACCGTATTCTCAGATTTCGGAAGTATGCAAAAAGCTTTAGAAGAGCGCAATATTACCGTGACGAAGGCTGGCTTGGAGAGAATTCCCAATTCCTACGCCGAATTGACTGAGGAGCAAATGGACGAAATACTCGAACTCGTGGAGCGCATTGAGGAAGACGATGATGTGCAAGCGGTTTATCACAATTTGAAATAATGAAGAGATTACTTTTTGTATTTTTTACAATAACTATTTTAAGTGCTTGTAAAAAAGAAGAGGGCGAGGGAGGACTCGCTTCGGTCAGGGGTTCCATTCAAACCGATATCCGACTCGTGCCTTCCAATCCTGTAACTTTTCAATATTCGCGGGCGGGAGTTGACGAAGAGGTCTACATCATTTATGGCGATAATGTTGGTCCCGACGATCGGGTTTGGACAAATTACAAAGGCGAATTTGAGTTCAGAAATCTTCGACCAGGTGACTACAAAATTTATGTGTACAGTAGAGATACTACTGGATCAGCGCAAGTGAATGCAGATAGGATGCCTATTGTAAAGGAATTTAAAATCGAGGAGAGAAAGGACGAGGTAAACTTGGGAACGATAATCATTTACGATGTTCCGTAAATCCTGGGTTCAAATACTCTTATTGCTGATTCCGTTTGCTTCGACGGCACAATTTCGTGATGCTGGAATGTGGAGTTCATTCGCCGCGGAGTACAAGCTCAATAAGAAGACGGAGCTTTCAGTAGCTCCAGAGATTCGTTTGAGTGAAAATCTTACTCAAGTCAATAGCTGGTTTTCTGATTTTGGCCTTCAATATAAACTTCCTGGCAATTTGAATTTTCAAGCGGTTTATCGCTTGGGTTATCGCAACCCACTTCTGGAACCAGAGCTCAGGCAAAGACTACAAATGGGGTTCGGCTACAAAGTAGAGCATAACGATTGGACATTTGGATTTGCAAGTCGATATCAGGCAGCGCTTCGACTTATAGCAGATGATGGCGACCCAGATTTTATTTCTACTTGGAGAAATAAATTTACAGTAAAATATTCAGGTCTTAAAAAGTGGGAGTTGGGAACAGGTTTCGAATTCTTTAACTCTCGCAGTGAATGGCGTTCGCTGGATCTAACCGATTGGAGATTTACTTGCGGAGCCGAATACAAAATCAATAAGAGAAACTTTATTTCATTTGGATATTTGATTCAAAAGAATCTTGTTTCTCGAGTTCCAGAGCTAGATTTCGTGGGTTTGGTGAGTTACAAAGTCATCTTCAAGAAGAATAAAACAAAAGAGGAAGAAGACGGTTCTGAGAAGCTATGAGGTATTTCATCACTACACTGCCCTGATGAAGGTCAATCGTTTGAAGTGGACGGATTGGCGTTGGGTTTTAGAAGGTGAGTATAAATTGGGAGGTGGTCATAATGTGAGTCTTGGCTACCTTGTACAAAATGAGTTCAGAACAGGTCGGGACAATCGGGATTGTGTTATTTTATTGGGGCATAAATTTGTTTTAAAGAAAAAGGACAAGTGATGTAGTACATTTGCGCGCAAATTCAAATTTTAGTCCCGTGAGTTTGCGAAAAATTTCCTCAGCCCTTATTTCAGTATTTCATAAAGATGGTTTAGAGCCCATAGTGCGCGAGATGCATCGTCTCGGTGTGACCATTTACAGTACTGGAGGTACACAAGATTTTATTGAGAAATTAGGAATTCCTGTAGTTGCTGTAGAGCAATTGACGGGTTATCCCAGCATATTAGGGGGTAGAGTAAAAACGCTTCATCCAAAGATTTTTGGAGGAATTCTGCACAGAAGGGAAGAGGCAAGTGATTTGGCAGCAATAGCTCAATATGAAATTCCTGCAATAGACTGTGTGATTGTGGATTTGTATCCATTCGAAAAAACAGTTTCTTCAGGAGCGTCTCATGATGATATTATTGAGAAAATTGATATTGGTGGAATTGCACTGATTCGAGGCACAGCGAAGAATTATAATGATGTGGTCATAGTGCCTTCTCAAAGAGAATATGGTGCTTTATTGGATGTCTTGAAAGAGAAGGATGGTGAAACGACACTGGATGAGCGCAGGGTTTTTGCCAAAGCAGCATTTGAAGTTTCGTCACATTATGACAGCGCTATCTATCGCTATTTTCTTGGCGAAGACCTGGGGGCGCTCAAGGTAAGTGAATCGAAAATGGAAGTTTTGAGATACGGCGAAAACCCTCATCAGAGAGGAGTTTTTTACGGTGATATGGAAGCTCTTTTCACAAAGCTAAATGGAAAGGAACTTTCATATAATAATTTATTGGATGTAGATGCAGCTGTTTCGTTGATTGATGAATTCAATAACGATGCGCCAACATTTGCAATTTTGAAACACAACAACGCATGCGGAATTGCCACTAGACCTACGGTTTTAGAGGCTTATGAAGCAGCGCTTGCGTGCGATCCCGTGAGCGCATTTGGTGGAGTTCTTATATCGAATGTTCCGATTGATCACCCAACAGCAATCAAGATTCATGATCTTTTTTGTGAGGTAGTAATAGCACCCGACTTTGATAAGGCTGGTCTTGAAGTGCTGAAGACGAAAGTCAATCGAATCATTCTTCACAGAAAAAATACTGCCCTTCCGAAGACACAAGTGCGCACGTTGCTCAATGGGCATCTTTTTCAAGATAAGGATTTGAGAACGGAAAGCGTAACAGATTTTACTCTTTCTACACAAAGCAAAGCCACGGAAGCGCAATTGAATGATCTTGTTTTTGCGAATAAAATTGTGAAGCACACAAAGAGCAACACTATAGTATTAGCTAAGAATGGACAGCTCTGCGCAAGCGGCACCGGACAAACTTCTCGTGTGGATGCTCTGCGTCAAGCTATCGACAAAGCAAACTCCTTTGGATTTGACTTGCAGGGTGCTGTTATGGCTAGCGATGCATTTTTCCCGTTTCCGGATTGTGTAGAGATTGCTGGCAATGCGGGAATTAATGCGGTAGTGCAACCAGGAGGTTCCATCAAAGATCAGGCGAGCGTAGATTACTGCAATGCTCATGGTATTGCCATGTACATGACCGGTACGCGACACTTTAAGCACTAATCAAACTTTGAAGCTTAGCCAGAGGGCGTCATCAGTTTGTTCGTATTTCTTTTTCCAATTGAGGAAGAAGTTTTCAATCAAGCAATAGTCACCGCTGAAGATAAGTCCCTGTTCGATGTTATTGATGAGTCCGTTGAATTTCATCCGCTTTCCTAATGTTGGATTGATCTGGTCATATATTCCATCAGAGAACATTGCAACAAATTTATTTTTGACGTTAGCACGTCCGTGATGTATTCTCTCCTGGTAGTTTGGGAGATGCACGAAACCGCGGGCTTTGCTTAGAACTTCCACTTTATTGTCTGAATCAACTAAAACGATATTTCCGTTGAGGCTAGCCCATTCCATGTTACCTTCTTCTGGGTCGATATAAAGGAGCGCTAAGTCAACACCAATGCAACCATTATTGGTATTTAGTTCTTTGGTAAGTCTTCCTCTCAATTCACTTATTGATTGCGCTACCATTCTATAGAGCCCGTTTTGTTCTTCAGCCATGTTTGTTTTGGTGGATAGAATATCAGTAGCGAGCACAGTGATAAGTGCGCCTGCGAGTCCGTGGCCGGTGCTGTCTCCTAGGGCCATAAGAATTTTTTGGTTGACTTTTCTGTACCAAATAAAATCTCCTGAGATTCCATTTGCAGGAGCGTTGAAAATGGTCAGATTTTTAAGATATTCTGGAGCATCCGAAGCGTCGGGAAGAAAGCACTCTTGAATGGTGCGCGCGTATTGAAGCCCCTCTTCGAGTTCAGCATTTTTTCTGCGAAGTTCTTCGGTGCGTTCACGCACTGTCATTTCTAGAGATTCTTTAATCTTTTCAAGTTCTAGATTTCTTTCAATGATTTCAACTTCATATAAGTACATGCGAATAGCTTCTTTTATAGTAAGCTCTAAGTCGTGAAGTTGCCAAGGTTTAGTGATGTAACGAAAGAGTTGTATATTTTCTATAACACCTGTCACTGCCCTCAAATCTGCAGCGCCAGTGAGTAATATTTTTTTTGAGCGGGGAGCAATGTTATCTATTTCAAATAGTACATCACTTCCCATCATTGGATTCATGTAGTAGTCAACAACGGCGCAGATAAGGTGATGGCCGTTGTTTATGATTTTCTTCACCTCTTGAATAGCAAGTTCACCGTTTCGAATGGCGAGCACTTCAATATCACCATTGAGAAAAGAATTGACGTGGTGCGTTAGCACTTTAAGGGTTATGGCATCATCATCGACGAGTAGCACAAAGCGTTTTCCAGGGGTATTCATCTTCGAGGGCAGTTAGGTTATTTACGTAGTTCATCCTTTATAAGATTGATGATGTATTCAGTTTTATAAATAATCTCAAGCACTATCTGCTGATTTGAACTTGTGATTCCATTTATTTTAATGTCGTTGTACAAATCATCAAATGAGCCATTAGACAATGAAACCTTTATATTTTCTAAATTGGGTTTCAGCTGATGGAGTTCTGTCAGAAGGACCGGAGCAGAGTGAATTGCCAGTGCATTTCTAATTCCCTCTATTGATTTGGGAAGAAATCGGAGATATGCAGCGAGCATTTGTCTCATAAGATCAGGATCATTGCCAACAAAAGAGCTTAGTATATTTAGATTAAGTTGTGTTGTCATACCGATGTTTATCTAGAAATGCATTTTGTTATAGTAGCTATCAAATTTTGAAGAGAGTATGGTTTGATTAGAAAATCATTCATACCTGCTTTAAGACAGTTTTGTATTTCTGAATCAACGGCTGTAGCAGTGAGGGCAATAATTGGTGTTTGAATATTTAGAATATTGCGGATATATCGTGTGGCTTCTACACCATTCATCATCGGCATATGAGCATCCATAAGGATGATGTCGTAATCTTGAGACAGTAGTTTTCGAATGGCTTCATGTCCATTTTCGGCCTCGTCAAGTTGTTTTACAATCGGTCCGATGGCTCCTTCCAATAGCACGCGGTTCCATTCGTAGTCTTCAACTACTAGCACTCTGGTTTCTTTTAAAATGGCAACATCATGTTCCGAACAAACAAGCGAAGGTTCGCTTACTGGTAAAGCTTTTTCTAATGGCAGAATTACTTCTACATAGGTGCCTCGGCCTTCATGGGATTCTATTTTCATATTTCCATTCATGAGTGAGACGAGACTTTTTGTGATGTGAAGACCCAATCCAGAACCTACTCGATTATTTTGTTTTTTAGTCTCTTGTTCGAATTGGCTGCCAATTTTTTGTAGAAATTCTTCGCTCATTCCAATGCCTGAGTCGCGCACCGCGATGCGTATCATATCTATTTTATTTCTGCGAGTGTATAGCTGACATACTACGTCCACACCGCCTATCTCGGTAAACTTGATTGCATTGGAAACGAGATTGTAAAGAATTTGATTGATGCGCTGCTTATCACCAAAATATAGGCTGTCAAGTTTATCATCGCATGTAGCAGTGATAAACAGAGCTTTCTTTTCTGCCTGTTGTTCGAATAGGCGAACGGCCGACTGAATCGTTTCTTTAAGATTAAAATTATTCTGATGCAATACGACCTTTCCAGCTTCCAACTTCGCATAGTCGAGCACGTCATTGATCATTGAGATCATAGTATCGGATGCGTTTTTAATGACCTCCACTTGCGTGAGTTGGGCGCTGGAAAGATTCGAATGTGAGAATAATTCTATCAGACCATTAATGGCATTGAGGGGGGTTCTAACCTCATGTGCCAGGCTTGATAAATGATCAGATTTAACTTGTATAATTTCTTGAAGCTTTGAGATGGTTTGTCTTAGTTCTTGATTTTCTTGTTCTAGTTTGATTGCTTTTTCGGAGCTATCAACAATATGAATACAAAATGGAACTTTCCATTGAGGCATTCCAAGTATTTCCTTGGCGGATTGTATTTTTAAGTAGTTGTTCAACATGGTGGAAGAGTGGTTAGGTTTAGTTGTTAGGTTGGTTGCTATGTAGCCATGAGAGCTGTATATAATATTTTAAGTTGGAGCGATCGATGATGAGTTCATCTAGATTTTTCTCATATTCAAATTGGATATTCATAGTGTCTAAAACAGTTCCGGAAGGAGATTTAACTGTAAATAGATATTGGTTCTTGTTCATTCCACAATTCGTAGAAAATTGAAATACAGTGTCAGCATTTTGAAGAATATCCAGTGCGTTAAGTACGACTGCACCGGTATCGTTTTTGATTTGAAGACGCGCTCCCATTTGTGGTGTATGTGTTTTAATCCAAATGAAATTGATTACAGCTGAGTCAGGTGCAACTTCAACAACCTCTGGAGTTATTTCCCCTTCTTCTTTTTCAGGGAGAATGAATTCCTTTTGACAGGAATTGAAAAAGATAAGAGAAAAAAGAAAAAATATGGTGGATAAATATGCTTTCATAAGAGGAGGATGTATGTTACTTTTTTTACTTTTATTAAGCATATAGTGTTACTAATTATAAGTTCTGAAACACCAATGAAATCAAGGCATATAGTGCGTTTTTGATATCATGAATTGCGTTTAAAAAAGAATGAAATGCATCTATCTGGGAATAAAAAAAAGTATGGTCAAGTGCTTTGATGGTTTTAAGTTGAGAATGAATGGTATTTTTTAGGTATAAAAAAAGCCGGATACCTTTTGGAGTATCCGGTCTAACCAAAACCAAATCGTATGAGCTACGACTATGACTTTATAAACTTTAAATGTGCTGTATCGGATTCATTGGAAATGATGATTGTATATACACCGCTTTGGAATGCGTTTATATCAATGGTTGTTTTTTCGTTAATGCTCTGGGCATTGTAAACTTCTTTACCAGTGATATCGAAAATTCTAAGATGAGAATTCTTAATTAAATCACTATCGAGTGTTATAAACTCGTTGGCTGGATTTGGATACAGAAGAATAGATTTTGCAAAAGCCGACTCTTCAACTGCGGTGCATGCATCGACTGTAATGATTGATTCGCTTCTGTTGTAACAACCATTTTCATCCAGAATGACATAGGCGATTTCGTGTTGTCCAGGCCCAGCCATTTCTGGGTAAAATGTAGATTCAGAAACACCTGGCCCTACGTAAAAACCACCTTCGGGATATCCGAAAAGATCCATAGGTGAGTCGAAGACACAGAACTCGGTATTGTCCACGAATAGCATTACATCGGAAAACAGGACTTCAATGCTCATGACATCTGATACTCCCATACATCCGGTTTCTGGATCTATCCATTCGTAGTAGATTTCATGCTCACCACCACCTGCGATTTCAGGAATGAATTGATTTCCATTCATACCATTTCCGATGAAGTTACCGCCAAATGGAAGCCCAATGAAATTGACTGTGGGAACAGAAATACAAACCACATCAAAAGCGACGGCTGCTTGCACAGTGGGAGGAGGTACAATAGTAACTGAGATATTATCGCTTCTGCCGATGCAGCCATTTTCTGCGACGGCTCCTACGTTATACGTTCCCTCTTCAGTGACCACAATGGAATCACCAGTCATTTCATTGCTCCACAAGAAGAATTCAAATTCGTCTTCAGATTCGGCGTAGATTGTAATACTTCCGCCTCCGCAAAGAGTCGTGTTGTCAGGTGTAAAAGCGATCACAGTAGGAGTATAGAGTGCTTCTATCTCAATTACATTTGAAAGAGCTCTGCAACCGGTACCATTCATTGTTCCGATAGCATATACTGTTTTTGTAGTATCAACAGTGATCACTGTTGCATCTTCATCGGTGCTCCAGAGGAATGTATCGGCACCACCCACACTAAGGCCTACACTTTCACCATAGCAGAAAGTTGTTTCTCCTAGTGGATCAACGGTAACATAAGGATTATTGCAATCTTGAACTTTTCCGAAGAAACCATCAGTAGCGCCGCCGTATGAAGTGTCCCAACCATTGAGAGCACCAGCGACCGAAGCGCTATTGCCTGCAAAAATCAACTTTGAGTTTTCATCAGGAGAAATAGATCGAAGAAATTCATCTCCGCTGCCACCGAGGTACGAAGACCATGCCCTTGTTCCAGTAGAGTCGAAGAATGCGAAGAATAAATCGTTGCCACCACCAATATCTTGTTGAAAAGGGTTGTAAGCAATGTTGTTTAGGGATGATGTAATACCTGCCAAATAGACGTTTCCTAATTCATCACAAGCTACACCAAGAGCCTTATCTTGTCCTTCACCACCGAAATAGCTCATCCATACACGATCACCTTGTAGGTTGAATCGCGCAATGACACCATCAAATGAGCCTCCAGCATTCGCGCTTTGCATTGCACCAGAAGTGCTAATTGCATTTGTACTCGAAGAACTTCCGCTCACATAAAGATGATTGAATCTGTTGAGGGAGATTTGATGCAGCTCGTCTGTTTGAGAACCACCGATGTATGTGCTCCAAATAATAAATCCTTCTTCATCCAATTGTGCAAGTGCACCGTCTGACTGTCCGCCACCATATTGCATTTGATATGCATTAAGAGCGATATTGTTGGATGAGCTGGTATTTCCAGCAAAACAAATTCGGTGATCTTCTGTAAAGAGAATAGACGCACCAAATTCATCACCACTTCCTCCAAAATATGTGCTCCATTGATTTACACCATTGAGATCAAAACATTGAATGAATATATCTGAAACACCACCACCATAAACACTTTGATGAGATGGATTACTCAAAAAGTTTTGTGAACCGGTGGTGCCGAGAATAACCAATTTATCATTTTGATCAACATCGATAGAATTGATAATGTCTTCATTGGCGCCACCTGTATAGGAAGCCCAAACGAGCACACCTGTTGCTGAAAATTTAGCAATGAATCCATCGTATAACCCTCCATTGTAGGAGTTGTCAGCGCCATTAAAGCCAATTCCTGTGGTCGAGGAGGTACTACCACCTAAATAGATGTTTCCGATATCATCCAATGCGATTGCATTACCAAAGTCACTTTGAGCACCACCAAAGTAAGAACACCACAAGAGTGCTCCATCTCTATCGTATTTGGCTATAAAAGCATCGTAGTTGCCACCACCATAATTCATTTGTGCACCAGCTAAAGCGATTCCTTGAGTTGCACTTGTCATTCCAGTGGTGTAAATGTTACCTTCTTCATCAATTACGCTATGTCTTACCTCGTCAAATCCCGAGCCTCCGAGATACGATGTCCAAACAACATCTGGATCTATAGTCAGCGTTTCTGTTTTAGAGTATTCATCAATCTCGAATGAAAACGCACCATTGACTTTTTTAAATGCTGAAGCGATTTTTCCTGATTGATTTAAAAAGGAAACGGGCTTCTGTTCTTTTATCAATCCGAAAGGAGTAACCACGTCAATTCCTCCCGATTCGTTTAATTCCGCGGATGTGGCATTGGAATAGTAAAATCGAATCACATTTTCATTGGCGCCTGGATGCACAATGAAATCATATTTGATATGATCTTCCTGAATGTAGATAACCCAATCAATGGACGGATAAATATTTTTTATAATAACTTTTTCGAATGTCTCACAGACGAGGGTTTTCCCTGTTTCTGGGCTAAAATGCGTTTCGGTATATTTGGTTTTATTCTCACCAATAATGTCTGTTGGAATTTTTGAGCCAAGCAGAAACATTTCAGTAAGCTGACTTTCTAGCTTTTCGATACTCAAAAATTTTCCATCATAAAACTGATATCCAATAGAGTGTGGTGTAATGAAAACGGTGATTTGATCGAAATGCGCATAGTACAAGACGTGCTGCGGGGCACCGGGTAAGCTGTGTTTTACTTGACCTAAATTTTTCACGAACACCGGAGCCTTGCCTACGTCAGCAGCAGAGCCTGTGAAATGAATGCCGCAAAGCAGGAGAAAAGAGATAGTGAGGCGGAGTAAAAAAGTTCTCATAGCATTTGATTTTAAATAAAATGTTTTGCAGCATTTTTTACCACTCCAAACCTAGGAATGTTAGTTTTTCTCACTCATTAAATCATTGGTTTTATTAACGTTAGGTTATCAAATCGGTATGAAAGGCAATTTTCAAAATATCAATGTAAGATTTAGGGGTTTGACTATTTTTAATCAAAAAGTGAAAGCGTGGTATGAAGTTAAAAATTCGAAGTATGAATGGAATTAAACCTTTTCATTAACGAGTCGTTTTTTTATGTAATGTTGCTAAAAACCAACCGAAACCGAACATGAGGTGCATTTTTTTGAAGTCTAGTTTGTTAGCGCTCTTTTCTATTTTGTTTGTGAAATTAGAAGCGCAAAATGGAGAGCTGCGCGGTGTTGTTTTTGATGATGTAAGGAGCACTGTTCCTGGAGTGGAGGTTACGATTACACCTGGAGATTTTAAATTGAGAACAGACATGAATGGTGTTTTCAATTTGAAACTTTCCGACGGCGAGTACTTGGTGAAATGTGTATTCGCAGGATATAACCCGATTGAAGAAAGGGTCGTTGTAAAAGGAATTACTAATGTCGAATTTAGTTTTAAAGAGGCGTCTCAGGAATTGGATTTAGTGGTTGTTTCTGCGGGAAAATTCGAGCAAAACATTGGTGAAGTAACAGTGAGTATGGAGGTGATCAAGCCAAGACTATTGCAGGAAAAGAATTCAGTGTCAATTGATGAAATTTTGCAACAAACCCCTGGGGTGTCGATAGTAGATGGAGAGCCGCAGATAAGGAGCGGTAGTGGTTATAGTTTTGGTGCAGGAAGTCGAGTACAAGTGCTTGTGGACAACTTACCCATGCTAAGTGGTGACGCTGGAAAACCAACATGGGAATTTTTACCAATAGAGAATTTATCACAAGTAGAAATTATTAAAGGAGCTTCAAGCGTACTTTATGGAAGCTCTGCACTCTCTGGAGTAATAAATATGCAGACAGCATTTCCTGGTGAGAAGCCCGAGACGCAGGTCACCGTGTTTCATGGCGTCTTTAGCAATCCACTTACTGATAGCGCTGTGTATTGGGGTGGCAATTTGATGCGGAGTGGAGTGAATTTTTTACATAAAAGAAAAATCGGTCAATTGGATCTAGTGGTGGGCGGTTATTTTTTGGGAGACGACGGACATCTTGGCCCTATTAGAGATTCAATCGATGGGAGTATAGACAATGGATACAATCCATTTACATCAGATAGATACGCAAGTGATACCAGAGGTCGAATGAATTTGAATCTGGGTTATAATTTCAAAAAGGTAGAAGGATTGAGTGTCGGATTACGTACGAATTGGAGTATGAGCAATTCATTGGGAACTTTTATTTGGCAGAATGCGAACGAAGGACTGTATGATGCTTTTGCGGGAAGCGCTACTAGAACAAAACAACTTCTTGGTACAGTTGATCCATACATCACCTACACCGGCAAGCGAGGCGCGAAGCATGCGCTACGTTCGAGATGGCAATCCTTGGATAATGAGAATGACAACAATCAAGGAAATTTTAGCGATGTATTTTATTCTGAATATCAGTACCAACAAAATTGGGATACACTCGGAGTAAAAGGATTGAATACAACTTTTGGTTTGGTGAATATGACGACCACCTCGCGTGGAGAGCTATATACAGGAGGCAATCCCGATGGAGTGAATCACTCTTTAAATCAGGCAGCCTTTTTACAGCTTGATCTAAAGGTCAAGGAGCGCTTGAATATGTCTGGCGGAATTCGTTACGAGAGATTTGTTATCAATGGAGAAAGTGAGGGAAGACCGGTATTTCGCATTGGAACTAACTATAGAATATTTAGAGCAACATATTTAAGAGCATCTTATGGAGAAGGCTATCGTTTCCCTTCAATTGCCGAAAAATTCATTGTAACTGCTTTGGGCTCATTGCAGATTTATGCCAATCCAGAGTTGAGGTCAGAGACTTCCTACAACGTAGAATTCGGAATCAAACAGGGCTATATGTTGGGGAAACTAAAGGGATTTTTGGATGTGGCTTTATTCCAACAAGAGTTTGAGAATTTTATAGAATTCACTTTCGGCCAATGGGCGACTCCTCGCCTGGATAATTTACTTGGCTTCGGATTTAAGTCAGTGAATACTGGAAAGGCGCGGGTGAGAGGTCTAGAGCTTAGCGCTCTTGGTGAAGGAAAAGTAGGCCCTGTGTTGCTTCAGTTTTTAGCTGGATATACTTACACGATGCCAATCAGCTTGACTCCTGATTTGGTATATGCCAGATCTACGAATTTGAGTCAGACACCACTGACGTATGCCAATACAAGTTCAAATTCAACGGATAATATTTTAAAATATAGAATGATACACCTGGTACGCGGTGATCTTCAAGCTACATTCCGCAAATACTCATTGGGAGCAAGTGTTCGATACAACAGCAACATGGTGAATATTGATAATGCATTTGAATTTTTGGAAACAAATCTTCCCGCATTGTTCAATCCTGGTATTGTGCAATGGAGAAATGAGAATAAAGATGGCGACTACGTGATTGATGCACGTTTGGGATACAAGGTAAATCAACACCATCGGATTGCACTTGTGGTAAATAATTTACTCAACAGAGAATATGCAATTCGACCTTTGAGTATTGAGGAACCGAGGCTAACAACAATTCAATATACATTCAATTGGTAAAAAAAATTGTAGGAATAATTCCCGCTCGCTACGGGAGCACTCGTTTTCCAGGGAAACCGCTTGTTAAGGTTTTTGGGCGCGAGATGATACTGCGTGTGGTGGAGCAGGCGGAGCGTTGCATGCGTCTTTCAGAGGTGATTGTTGCTACCGACGACGAGCGCATTTTTGACGTAGTAGAAGCTGCGGGTAAAAGAGTGGTAATGACATCGACTGAACATATTTCGGGCACAGATCGATGCCTCGAGGCATATTTGGCCGCTTGTCCTGATGCGGATGCGATAATTAACATTCAAGGGGATGAGCCCTTTGTGAAACCAGAGCAAATAGATGCTTTAGCAGCCTTGATAGAAAAGGATGAAGTGGATATAGCTTCGTTGTGCGTTAAAATTTCAGATGCTGCATGGCTTGAAGATCCCAATAAAGTCAAAGCAGTGCTTGATTCTAGAGGCAAGGCGCTGTATTTCAGCAGACAAGCCATTCCGTTTGTGCGGGGCATAGCTCCATCTCTTTGGCTGGAGCACCACGATTACTTCAAGCATTTGGGGCTTTATGCTTATAAGTCGGTTGTTTTGAAGCAGATATGTACACTCTCACCATCGAGCTTGGAGTTAGCAGAGTCCTTGGAACAGCTTCGTTGGCTTCAATCGGGTTACAGCATTTACTTAGATGTAACTCCTTGGGAAACACCAGCAATAGACACTCCAGAAGATTTGGATGTCCTTTTAAAACAGAATTCATCCCAGTTCGAATAGGTAGAATTTATATCTTTGCGTTATGCGTTTAGAAGGTTACCTAACAGATTTGTTGTATGCACACGATTGTGTCATCGTCCCCGGTTTTGGAGGATTGGTGGCTAATTACCGTGGGGCTCGACTCAACAAAACAACGCATGTTATTTATCCTCCTTCAAAGCATGTTGGCTTCAATCGTCATTTGATTCAGAATGATGGCTTGTTGGCAAATCACATTGCGATGATTACAGGTACTTCTTATGTAGAGGCTACCAAGGAGCTCGATCGTTTGGTAAACGAGTTCAAAAATCAACTGCACAAACAGGGGCGTGCCTCATGGGAAAAGATTGGAGTCTTTTTTAATGACAACAATGGAACTCTTCAATTTATTCCTGAAGAGCAAAACAACTTTCTGCCGGATTCTTTCGGCTTATCGGCTATTCAACTTCAACCAGTTGCCAAAACCATAATTCCTATGGAAATAGAAACCAAACAGGAAGAGGAGAAAGTGGTAAAGATGACGCCTCAAACGAAGTCAAATTGGAAGTGGATTGCTGCGGTGGCTATTCCAATTGCCGCTGGAGCTACGATTTGGTTGGGCTCGACCAAGATCCAAGGTAACTTTGATTTTGCATCCATGAATCCATTTCAGAAACATGAGGTTCAGGGAAAATATAAAATGCTAACACCGAATGAACGTTCGGTTGAGTCTTTTCCGAGTGAAACAGGTTGGTCAGAAGCGCTTCAGCAAATGCCTGGAGCTTCTATCATTACTTATGATTTTGTAGAAGACAAAATAACTGATGTTGGTATCGATGTTTTAATTGAAAAGCCAGTGGCTAAGGCAGATACTACTTCTACAAAGTTTACAAAACCAGAAGTAAAGGCTGACTTAAATAATACCTCAGGCAGATTCAAAGTAATTGCGGGTGCCTTCGCAGTAGAAAGCAACGCAGAAAAAATGATTGCTGAGCTAACTGCTGCAGGTTATCAGGCACATTTTGCAGGCAAAAGAGGTCCCTTGCATTTAGTAGCTTTCGGAAGCTTTGATTCAGAAGCAGAGGCGAAAGAAGTGTTATTAAAAGTTCGTTCTGAAGGCCGCAGTGCCTGGATTAAGAAGTGATTTTATGGTTAAAAATGTAATATTTGATTTCGGAGGGGTATTCTTCGAAATAGACTATCACGCGCCCGTTCGTGAATTCAAAAAATTGGGATTTGAGAATTTTGAAGAAATATATTCTCAGGCATCACAAACAGATTTATTTGACTTATTGGAAACTGGAAAAATTTCCAATGAGGATTTTTATAAAAAAATAGAGTCATACTGTCCTCCTGAAACGACGCGCCAGCAAGTAATTGACGCTTGGAATTCGATCCTTCTTTTCATTGATGAGTCGAAGGTAGAAATCGCTCGAGAAGTGAAGTCAAAGAATTATCCGACCTTTTTGCTGAGCAACACGAATGCTATTCATGTAGCGGAATTTGAAAGAATGATAGATGAAAAAATGGGGCTAACTCGTTTTAAGTCATGTTTCGATAAAGTATATTATTCAAATGAGATAGGAATAAAGAAGCCTTATCCGGAGACATTTTTAGCCGTTTGTGAGTGGAATAATCTGATTCCTGGAGAAACACTCTTTATCGATGACTCGATCCAGCATGTGGAGGGCGCAAAAAAAGCCGGGCTCCAAGTTGCACACTTAAAGCCCGGCAATTCATTGAGGGATATTATTGATTTTTTTATTCCTTGATGCCAGCTAAGTCCAGCATGAAGGCGTATTCCATCGCGATTTCTTTCAAATATTCATAGCGACCGCTCTTGCCTCCGTGGCCCGCATCCATATTGCACCAAAGCAATAATAGATTTTCATCTGTTTTATAATCACGCATTTTTGCGACATATTTCGCTGGTTCCCAATATTGAACTTGACTGTCCCAATAACCGGTAGTGACGAGGATGTTAGGATAATCTTTGCGTTCAATATTATCATAGGGAGAGTATGACTTCATATAGTCGTAGTACTCTTTGTTTTTTGGATTTCCCCATTCATCAAATTCAAAAGTTGTGAGTGGAATGGTTTCGTCGAGCATGGTGGTCACGACATCAACAAACGGCACTGCTGAAATAATTCCGCGCCACATGCTGGGAGCCATATTTGTAACCGCACCCATTAATAGTCCACCGGCACTACCGCCCATCGCAAAGAGCTTACTATTTGAAGTGTATTTTTCGTTTACGAGAAACTCACCACAATTGATGAAGTCGGTGAATGTATTCTTCTTGTTTAAGAGCTTTCCATTCTCATACCACTCGCGTCCCATTTCTTGACCACCTCTGATATGTGCGATAGCGAATACAAAACCTCTGTCGAGCAATGATAGTCTTGTCGAGCTAAATGTTGCGTCGATGGAATAGCCATAACTGCCATAAGCATAGAGCAACAATGGTGCGCTTCCGTTGCGATTGAATCCTTTTTTGTAAACGAGGCTTATGGGCACCTTGGTTCCATCATTCGCTGTTGCATACAAGCGCTCAGAAATATACTGAGTTGCATCGTAGCCGCCAACTACTTCTTGTTGCTTCAACAATTTGCGCTCTTTGGTGGCCATGTTGTAGTCAAATGTGCTGCTTGGAGTAGTCAATGAGGTATATCCAAATCTGAGAATATCAGTATTGAAATCTGGATTTGCGCCTACGCCAGCAGAGTATGCAGGATCGGGAAATTCTAAGTAATGTTCGCTCTTATCTTTCCACTGAATAATACGCAACTGTGTCAAACCATTTTTTCGTTCATCAACCACAAGATAATTTGTGAAAATGGTAATACCTTCAAGCAATACGTCAGGTCTGTGGGCAATGACTTCTACCCAGTTTTCCTTTTCCGTTTTGTTGATGTTTGTTTTCATCAAACGGAAGTTTTTAGCATTGAGATTGGTTACAATGTAAAAGTCATCACCATAATGATCAATACCATATTCTAGATTTCTTTCACGTTTCTGAATAAGTCTGAATTGACCGTTGGGATTGTTTGCATCGAGCACTCTGTACTCTTGTGACACTGTTTGTGAACTTCCGATTACGATGAACTTTTTACTTTTTGTTTTATAAACGAAACAAGAAAATTCCTCGTCACTTTCCTCAAACACCAATTGATCTTGATCTTGTGAGGTTCCCAGCGTATGACGCCAAATCTGGGAGTCACGGAGTGTTTGAGGATCTTTTTTAGTGTAAAAAACGGTCTTGTTATCGTTTGCCCAGACACCACCACCGCTGGTACCTTCGATCACATCATTCAGTTTTTGTCCATTTTCAAGGTTTACAAATTCGAGTGTGTAAATTCTTCTGCTTACGATATCAGTACCGTAGCAAAGTAGCTTGTTGTCTTCACTTACTTCATAGCCTCCGAGTGCCCAATAGTCTTTGCCTTTCGCGAGAGCTGGACCATCCACGAGAATTTGTTCTTGCCCAGACTCCATGCTTTCTTTTTTTCTACAATAGAATGGATAGTCTTGACCAGCTTCAAAACGGGTATAATACCAATAGCCATTGTCTTTGACGGGGACACTTTCATCCGTTTCCTTAATGCGCCCTTTCATTTCGGTAAAGAGTTTTTCTTTCAGGGCATCGGTATGAGCAAGCATTTTTTTAGTGTACTCATTTTCTGCATTGAGATAGTCGAGCACATCTTTTGTTTGCTGATCTCTAGCGCTGTCAGGAGCATTCTTTTGCTCATCACTCAGACGCATCCAGTAGTAATCATCAACACGGGTATCACCATGCGTAGTGATTGAGTGGGGAATTTTCTTTGCAACAGGGTAATTTGACATATCCGGATTTTTAGAATCTTTTTGATTGGAGCTACACGCAGAAGCTACAAGAACGACGGCGCCGATAATGAATAAATTCTTCATAAGGTGAATTTGTGGCGAAATATAGCCACAAAAAAGAAAAACGCCCCCTCGCCGAGGCGAGATGGACGTTTTCTTTTTTTACCCAAGAAAAAAATCTACTTTATAATTTGCTGTTTTGCCAAAATCTTTTGATCCTGCTCTACGTGTACCACGTACATTCCAGACGCAAGTCCTGTAATATCAATTGTTCGCCCCTGTTGGGCTGAAACAAATCCATTCACCTGCATTACCAATTTACCAGTGGCATTGTATATAGCGATCTTAGCTTTAGTAGTGGATGCATTTTGGAAGGATACTACCACCGCATTGCCCATCCTAACTACGCTGGCTAGTGCAGATGCTTCTTCAACCTCGTCTGTGCTTAACACCACTTCTTCTTCCTCAACTAAAGCTGCTGTGAATGCAATTGCTTGGCAATATTCGGTGGAGGCAATGCATTGAATATTATAGGTTCCGGGTGTATTTACTGTGAAATCCAATGATGGTTGATCACCACCATCAAATCCGTTCACCAACCAATTGAATTCAATAGCAGTGCTAGAGACTGCATTAGCTGAAATCGTCGCGGATTCACCAGTTTGTAATACTAGTGATGGCGTATTAAGAACAAGGTCTAATGACACGGCAAATGGATCGGTAAGATCTACGTTATAAATCTCATTATAACAATCGTTGAAAATATTTACCGAATACAAACCAAACGGTAATCCAGAAATCAGTTTGTAATTATCTGCGACACTTTCTTCCATCACGATTTCACCGAGAGAGTTTGAAATAGTATAATTGAAGATGTCGGAATTAAGCACCATTAACTCTATACGTCCCATGTTTCCATTGTGGCATCTATCAGGCAAACTGCTGATTTCTGAAACGATAACCTCTGGTTGAGGAATGGTAATCCCAACTAAGGTAGCTGGACAAAGAGCATCACTATTTTCTATCATCACGGTGTAGTCGCCCGCAGCGAGGTTGTTGATTACACCATTTTCGGCGTAATGAATATTACCCATTACATCTTCGGCAGTTACTGTCCATGAGTTGATAGCGCTGTTCAATTGAATCTTACCATCCTCAGCATCAAAACAGGTAGCAGCAATAGCTTCTGCTTCGATCGCAGGAGTCATACGAATGATGAATCTGTTTCCAGTATAGGCGGCAGCATTATTTACCGTAATTGATTCGCCTTGTGATAATGGGACAATATTTCCAGTCACTACGTCCTCAACTGTGATACAAACTCCTGTTGGTAGGTTTTGAACTTGAGAAATAGTGAATGTATAGTTACCAGTTTGTGGCATTTCAGTGTAAACTGGAATCTCAATACTCTCGTTCAAGTCGGCGATGGCTTGAATTGTAAGTTTAGAATTATCTGGTGTTACAAAAGCAATTTCAGGAGCATTGTTAACAGGGCTATTCCACTTTATCGCATCAAAGAGTTCGTCAAATCCGAGGGTTGCATTGTCTTTTATTGTAAGAATGATTTCGTCATCCATTGTGCCTCTCACAAGATTGAATCTCACGAGTGAAGCGTCTTCTGTGTCTCTTTGGAATGCTGCGCTCGTAGTGGATTTTATAGATTCAGTGAAATTTAGTGATTGATTGCTTGCGCTAGCCTGCACGAAGAATGCTTGCGAGGAAGCGATAAATCGATTTGCTGTTCCGCTGAGAACATTGGCATTGTAGGCGCGATAATTAGAGCCAACGGCATCATAGACATAATATGTTCCATTGGTTGCTCCCCAAGCGGTGCTAGCCTCTTTTAGAGCTACCCAGTCGATAGCAGATGGATAAATATTGGAAACGAGATTCCATCCGTCTGGGTTGAAGTATCCAGATCCAGGTTCGAGGTCGTTGAAGCTTAGCGGCACATTGATATTCCCTTTCAAAAAGTTGCCTGACGTGATTACTGTATTTGCTGGATTATTCATATAAACGATGTATCCGCGCATTGGATCGAGAGCATTGGAAACATTGGTAGCTCCAACCCAACCTGTATTACGATCGCCGGGCTGAGATTCATCGTAATGATAAATACTATTGAAATTGTAGTTTGGAAAGTCAGAACCTGGAAATCCAGATGTTACGATTTCATCGTTCCAATTTGCAATGGTTTGATTTTGAAGCGGGCTTGAAAGATACACCCAATGTTGTGGGGCAGGCGGAAGATAGCGTTGAAGCGTGATTTGTCCAATTACGTCAGCACCTGTTTGAATTGTTCCAATTGAGCCTGTTCCAGTTGCATTTGAAATCAAGGTGAGATGATTATTGGTATTGAATATTCCTTGTCTTGCTCTTAATTGACCATGAATATTCATTGGGTTTAAAAGGCTTGCTCCAGCGCTATTTTGGAGTTCAAGGTTGAAAAATGTTGTAGTACCAGTTCCACCGAGCGTTTGTTCGGTATTGCCGTTAAGACGAATTAAACTCGTGCCACCAACAAAGGTTCCATTATTGATAAAGTTACCTTTCAATTCAATAGAAGCATCGGCCGCGGTGAGTGTGGCTGATGGTTGAATTTCAATATTGCGACAAAGTGTACTACCTGCAAAGGTTACATTATGACCACTTTGAATGACCATGCTCGTGAATGGACCTGGATTAATCAGAGAAGGTGTTCCAACTGGTAATTGTGACCACAATGCTGTATTGCTCAAGCCAGTTCCTTGAGAGTAAAGAGTCTGCTGGCAGCTTTCCTGACGGAAAGAAATATCATCCATGCTAAAATTACCAATGGTACTAGTATTATAAACTAGATATGGTCCAAAAAATCCTAGGTGATTCCAATAAGTATCAATAGCAGAACCTTGTGGTACGAGGTTATTGAAGTCGCCATCCAAATCAAGACTCAATGTCCACAATCCGCCACCGGTTCTTGTTATTTCAAAACCTATTTCATCATTTGTAGCGTCCCAATCAACGGTAGAAGTGACGAGCGGGTATAGGAAATCGTCCTCAGTGCGATAAAGTGTTATTAAATCTTGGTTATTAAAAATATTAGGAAGGACTGCAACAGCATATCCATCGATGGTTTGGAAAGCAATATCTTGTTGATCGTTGGTGAGACAGATGATAAAGTAATTCGTAGAATTAGGCTCTTGGTTGAAGTATCTTACATTGAATCTCCAAGTGCTATTAGAACCAGAGAGGCCAGCACCATTCATGTTTACAGAGGCGGAAGATACTCCAGAAACGCCTTGTCCTTGATTGATATGTCTTAGAGAAAAGCCACCATTAATTGGTCCATTGGCAGACGCGGCAAAAGATCCGCTCACAGGAGACCACCAATCACTTGCATTTCCATCCTCGAAATTATCTAGAAAAACGTCAGCTGAAACAAGCTCGTCATCATTGATTAGTAATATAAAGTTTCCACTCGAAGTTGCAGCGTAGCCACCGGCAACGTTTGTCAATGAGAAAGTAACAGAATTGACCGCTCCAATACAAAGAGCATCATTCGTAATTTGAATATTTACTGTTTGACTAGTTGAGGAGCCAGCAGGGAAAGTGAGTGTCTGGGTGATGTAGTTATTTACCAGCGAAGCGTCGCCAATTGTAATTGCCAATTGCGCTGTTGTGGCGACAGTAGGATGTGGGTTAGTAATTTGTGCAGTAATGCTAATGCTTCCTGCATTTTCTTCAACCGTAGTTCCTGATGTGGCAAAAGTCAAGTTTGTTCTTGGATTACAAGGCGTAAAATAGATGTGGTCAAATTCAGTGTCGCGCGCTTGTGAGGCCGTTCCCCCGCCGTTAATAACAACCATAGCGATAAATCCATTTCCATCGGGGATTATTGTATTATCTGTTCCGCTGCCTTGGAGGACCGTAGTTTCACTAACCATGTTGGAAGACGCATTAATACCGCTTGGAACTGCAGATGGCATTGTCGAGGTGAAGAGTGCCCACTGACCGAGTTCATTTCTTACTACGCGAATACCAATTCCATAATCCGTGGTTGATGTTGGAATTGATTGAGACGATGTTACCACAGTGTTTGTGACAACACCCGCTTGGACTCTTTGAATTCTTATTTCCTGTGCGCCTTGTGCATCACCAATCTCAACGCAGTAGCCACTTGCTGTGTTACCTGCAACATTCGAAGTGTTTGAATACAGCCAAAATCTTACTCTGTTGGTACCGCTCGTAGCCCTAGTTCTGCCAAGCCAAAAGATCCATTCCTGGTTACTATGCCAAGTGTTAATGGATGTGGAAAGCACGAATGTTCCAGGATTATTACCTCCTGGTTCTACACGCACAACGCGCACCCCACTTCCGGAGTTTGGTCCTCCACTAGAACTACTTTGCATAGTGAATTGGCCTACATTGCCTGACCAGACTGGGTTTGAAGTGAAATTGTTGTCCGAGAATTGGTCAATAATTACTCTACTGCAGGAGATACTCAAAGGAGGAGGAGCCACAGCTAATGTTCCTTCTACACCACCGGGAGAGGTAGTTTTGAGGGCGTAAAGAGGCATGCTTATGCACAAGGCAAGAGCAAGCGAGAACATAAATTGTTTCATTACTGAATTAATTAGGTCCGAAAACCGGGGGTTATAAAAAAATCAAAAGTTCAATAACACATCTGCTAACCGCAGGTCTTCTGGTGTGGTGATTTTGAAGTTTTCTCTGTTTCCCTCGACCAAGTGCAGACTTACACCCAGTGACTCAACGACGGAAGCGTCGTCGGTAAAACTAGGGTGGTAAGGCTGTTCAAAGGCCTTGCGAAGCAGTGAAATTTCAAAGCACTGAGGTGTTTGCACCAACCGAAACCTACTGCGATCTGCTATTCTATTTCCATCCTGATCTACGTAGCGAAGGCTATCGTTTACAGGCGTAACAGGAATAGCAGCACCGTGTATACGCGCAGCATTATAACAGGTTTCAAAAGTCTTGAGTGAAACAAGGGGCCTCACAGCATCATGAATCCCAACAATTCCACTGTCTGAAGTAATAGCCAAAAGGCCATTGCGAACAGAATCAAAACGTTCTTTGCCACCTTTCACAATTGTATGCGGTATGGTCACTTGAAGCGTCTGAGCCAAATCTCTCCAGTAGTCTGCATAATCCGGGTGAAGGACAATGACTATTTGCAGGTGTGGATCGAACGAATGAAAACGCTCCAATGTGTGCAACAAAATCGGCTTTTTCTGAATTTCCAAAAATTGCTTAGGAAGTTCGGCACCCATTCGAGAACCTGTTCCTCCTGCCACAATGATTAGATGATTGTTCATAAAAGCTCGACAAAGATATGATTTTTTTCGACAAAAACAATTAATGAGTCTTTAAAACCTCATTTTTACGTTCACAAAGATGCTATTTTCTGGTATAAGTAAGGAAAAACGAGTTTTGAATTCTGTTCAAATTCGGGAAAGATTCACAATAACAATGAGTTAAAAATGCATTAATAGCCATTGGTGGCATTTGAAAGTAACCGATTTATTAACTATCTTCACCCCCTCAAAGAGTAATTGTACTTTTGACACTTTAGCTATTATTTTAACCAAACAAATTCTAACATGAACAAGATTCTATCCTTGTTTTTGTCTGTTGCTTTTTTTGCAACTTCTTTTTCATCATTTTCAGCCTGGGATATATATAAAACAGGAGTTCAAATCAATGGAATTTACCTTGATGTTCAGCCTACTAGTCCCTCTGATGACTTCCTGCATTACAATTTTGGAAGATTTAATGCTGGCGGCAGTATTACTTTAAATTTTGCTGAAGTCTTTACTTTTAAGAATGGCGGTGACGACGTGTGTAGCGAGAATCGACTCTTTTATCGTGTGTATCGCACTTGCGATGCCGCACCGGCATTTACAAGTCTCTTATTACCCTTCAGCTGCCAAAACGGTGGCGGTTGTTTAGGAACCACCAATATTGGTGATCAACGATGGGCAGCAAATCCAGGTACCAACATCATCAGCGGACTCACTCTGCCCGGACAATACGTTATAGAACTTTTCTTCGAGTCGAGAGGAACCCCCGGCACTTGTGCTACTTTTAAGTACGCTAGCAATGGAGGAGCAAATTACTTTGCGTACTTCACATTAGGTGACGTCGAGTCATTCACGGATGGAAATTCAAGTGCTGATCCAGTCTGGACAGGCGAAACAGGAGCATGGCAAGTGGTCAATAATAGTGACGCCTCTGGCTTGTTGGGAACAGAATTAATACGCACTCATACGTTGCGTCTCAACTCACTTACTACGGGTTCTAATTATATCAGCACTCAAATCACCAACTGGGACCAACAGCAGAACTGGTATTTCTGGGTTGGTAGAAGAAATCAAGGACTTACAGGCTCCAACTTTATACGGGTTTGGCTCTATTCTACTCAACAGAATCTGGAATCAGGAGCGGGGCTTAATGGCTATTTCCTGCAAATAGGACAAGGAGGAAATGATATCATTGAATTGTATCGTGTAACAGGTGGAGGGACTCCAGTTTCACTTTTCAGTTCTTCAACTTCCATATTTGATGGGCTATTTGATTTCGGTGTGTCCTTCCATATCAGCCGTTCCGAAACGGGTGTGTGGACTATTCGCACATCCCCATTACCACAAAACTCTACGCAGGCGCAAGCGTCAGCGACAGCTAGGAGCTGTCCTGAAAACTCTTCCACCGTTGTTCACGGAACCGTATTGGATAATACGCACATACCGGCTAGCGGTGGTTATTTCGGCCTTGTGGCAAGTGTTCCTTCCGTTGGAAACCAAAGTGTAGAGTTTGATAATTTTAGATTTATAGCACAGCCAGCAAACACGAAATTGTTCTTTACTTCTGTGGCAAACACTGTTACCGAAGCAGCGTCAATCGTAGCAACATCTATTTCTGTATCTATCAACAGCGCGAGCCTCACCACTGCTACTTCTGTTCAGGTAGTACTCACATCTGGTGATGGAACACGCCTGGCGGGGTATGCTCCGCAGACATTGACGTGGGGGCCTGGAATTACTTCAGCGCAAACAGCGATTTTCAACATAGCGGCAAACACAATTTGCGATGATATAGCAACACTTAACTTCCAGTTGCAAAATCCTACAGGAGGGTTGAATGCAACAGTGGCAGAGCCAAGCAATTTTACGCTTACAATCATCGACGACGATACCGGTTACGCTACCGTTTTGGAAGATAATTTAGAAGATGGAAATGCAATTGGATGGACTTCTTTCGGTAATGGAAGCTGGATTGCCAGCAACATTAGCCCTGCGTCTGGAACGTTTAGCTTGCGCCATAGCGCCACAGGTTCTGGATCAAGTCACGCAGCATTTAATACCGAGGCCACCACATTATCAGGTGTGAATACCACTTGGAGATTTAACGTAAGACACTTCAACCGTGACCCTGCGCCAAATGATAAGTTTCTTGCAATTCTAGCTGCAAGTAATACCAACTTTTTCGGCAGCTTTAATGGATACGCTATAGGTGTAGACCCAGTGCTCTCAGGGGATCCAGACATTGTTAACTTTTACAGAGTTGATAATGGTGTGTTGACTAGTTTGGCTACTACAAGCCTTGATATTACCACATTAATTAATGAAATTGGTTTCGAGATTATAAGGAGCGAAACAGGTGTGTGGAACATTCGAATAGATGCTTCTGGTGACTTTGACAATTTAGTTACTGAAGCGACTGTAACTGAAACTACACACGATGTCATGGGCTTCTTTGGTATTCGCTATGTGTATAGCAGCATCAATGTTGGCAGATTATCAATAGATGATGTATTGATTACACAGAAAGGCTGCAAACAAGAGTATTTCAGTCAGGTGCCTGGTGGAAACTTCAACGCTGCAATTTGGTCTGACCAACCTGTAGGTACTCCTGTTTCTATCAACAGCGGAAGATTCACTCGTTTGACAATTCAAGAGAATGCTCCTGTCACCTTGACTTCTAATACCGCATGTGGTGCGCTGAATATTGCAGCAAACGCGGTACTCAACGCGGGCTCTCAAACATTGAGAATTTTTGAAAGCGTTCTTACCGGCACAGGTGCAAACTTTAATGCTGGCACCAGCACGGTGATTATGAAAGGAACCGCTGCGCAACTTATCGCGGGAACAGGCGAACCGTCTTTCTATAATTTGACAATTGATAATGATTTTGGAACTGTTTCTTTGGTGGATACTGTTCGTGTTCAGAATCAACTTGTTTTAGAAGAAGGAACGCTTCAAACAGGCGGCAGATTGATATTGTTAAGCACGGCTACACGTACTGCGGGAATCGCACCAATACCAGCTACTGGAGCTGATATCTCCGGGGATGTTATTGTGCAACGCTTTGTTCCAAATGCTGGGGCTGGTTATATTTATTTAGGTGTTGTGGCAACGCAAACACCAAATACAATTGAAGCCGTTTGGGATGACGACCTTGTGACAACAGGTGTTGCAGGTTCAGATTTTCCTCCACCCTACAATTTTGTAAATATTTATTCTTACAACGAAACTGCACCAGGTGGAAGAAACAATGGATGGACACCAATGACAAATACATCTAACGTCCTCGATGGCAATAGAGGATACAGCTTATATGTTGGACCTGGAACATGGAATGTGGATGTAGTAGGCGCTGTTAGAAAAGGAAATATCTCTATACCGCTTTCATGGACTAATACATCGAGCTCAGGTGATGGATGGAACTTAGTAGCTAATATTTACCCAAGCGAGATAGATTGGTTGGCTTTAGAGTCTAACAGTAATGATGTAAATAATTATTTTGTTTACGATGATAATTTGCCAGGTTATCGCTCATTCTCGGCAAATCTGGGAGTGGGAAGTGCATCACGCTATATAGCACATAGCCAAGCATTTTTTGTAAGAAGAGGCTCTACACCCGCGAATCAGTTTTTGAATTTTGTTGAGACAGTAAAATCATCTACGAATAGTGCTTTCGAAAGAAGCACAGAGGAAGCAAGTTTCGCAAGAATATCAATCTCGCGAAACGGTCAAAGTGATGAAGCTGTTTTGGCTTTCCACGTTGATGCTACCAATAATTATGATGTTGCTTTTGATGCAGAAAAGCTCGAGAGTCCTGTTACAACTGCCCCCGAGTTGGCATTTGTAAGCGCGGACAACGTCTTACTCACTATTGACGCTCGCCCAATGCCTTCGGAAATCATGGAGATTCCAGTTTATTTGGATCTACCAGCCGCAGGTAGTTATACCATAGCATTCCCCGAAACACAGAACATTCCATTTGGCTCTTGCCTCGTGGTGGAAGACGTGGTGGCAGGAGAAAGCTGGGCACTCGAAGCTGGGCTTAGTTTTGTTGTGAGCACAAGCGCTCCATATCAAGGAAACCGAATCATCATTCGGGTGAGCCCAAGTGTTGACTTGAGCTTCTCAAATGTGACATGTAACGGTGCAGAGAATGGTGAGATCTCTATTGAAACACCTGGTGGTGCTTGGAACTGGACAGTGACTAACGAGCTGGGCACAACAGTATTTTCTGGTGAAGGATCGACAACTTTAGAGAACGTAGGTACTGGGTTCTATTTGGTAACTCTCAATAATGTCGATGGTGCATGCGCTACTCTTGAGCAAGAGGTAGTGATAACAGAACCAGCGCCAACCGAATATTCATTCGAATCGTCAATTGGAACATGCAATGCATCTACTGGAGAAGTTTTAGTGAATATCAATAACCCAACTGGATATACTTATTGGTTGACAAATGCCATTACCGAAGAAGTGGTAACAACAGGACAAGGATCTCAAAACATCTTAGTACTTTCTGAACTGCCTGCGAATGAGTATCTATTGACTATTGTCAATTCATGCAGCACGGTAGAACACACATTTAGTACAATAGATGCGAACACTATTTTTGCGAATGCAGCATTGCCACAGACGGAGTTTAGCTGGGAGCAAGGCACAGAGCAAGTGATTACTCTTGCTGTTGAAGCATACAATGCAACACAAGTATTGTGGTTGTTGGATGGAGTAGTGGTAGGCGAGGGACATTCAATTGAATATACCTTGACAGAAGCTGGTACTTATGTCTTTACTGCAGTAGCATCGAATGAAGGATGTGAATCAACAGTGGATGTTACCGTAGTGGGCACCACCTTTATCACCATTGGATTGGAGGAAGAAAAAGAAGAAGCCTTTAACGTTGTACTACGCGACGGTGGCGCGCTCGTGAATATTCCAAGTGGAATGAACAATGCGACACTACGTGTGGTGAGTATCAACGGACAGGTGATATTTGAGAAGCAGAATGTATCAAACGCAGAAGGACAGTTGTTCATCCCGATGGCAGCTTGGGCGAGCGGCGTTTACAATTTCAATCTCTTCACCACCGCCTCCACCATGACGCAGAACGTGATAAAAGAATAAGAGAACGAATTTTTATAAAAGAAAAAGCCGCTTCATTGAAGCGGCTTTTTTAGTTACTGAATACCAGAGACTAGATAAAATAAATTTGGACTTTTATCATAAAAAGATTATTCTTGTAACGGTAAACGACCGAGAGCTATATCTGAATTTTAATCTTTATGTTCCTGAAACGCGCGTCAGCGTAATGTATTTATTGAAAAAAAGAAAAGGCTGGATTAGTGACTAACGACTAGATACTAGTGACTAGTGACTGCCCCTGTGGGACTAGCGACTAAGCGACGGAGGGACGAAGCGACTTTTTTTG